>MKWN01000037.1 GCA_001899775.1 Thiobacillus sp. 65-29 | reverse complement strand
CTCGACCGTGGCGACGATATCGCCGCGCTCGACGCGGTCGCCCGGCTGCTTTTCCCAGGTGACGAGCACACCCTCGGTCATGGTGTCCGAGAGCTGCGGCATCGTGATGGCGTAATGTTGGGACATATTTATTCCTGAAAAACTTTCATCCGCGAAGGACGCGAAGAAACGCGAAGAAAAACACAAAAGAACAACTCAAGAGCAGTCGGGATTGCTTTGTTTCCAACGCAGCGCATATCAGCCCGTAATCGCTTTGCAGAAAGTTTTTTTGCGGTTTTTGTTCTTCTTTGCGTCCCTTCGCGTTCTTCGCGGACAAAAAGGGTTTTACGCCTTGCCGAACATCTTCAACACGGCCTTCACCACATCCTCGTGATCGGGGATCGCCGCCTTTTCCAGCGTGTGGTTGTAAGGCTGCGGCACCAGCGCGGAGTGCACGCGCACCGGGGCGGCGTCGAGTTCGAAGAAGCACTCCTCGTTGATGATGGCGATGACTTCGGAGCCGACGCCGACCGGCGCTTCGTCCTCTTCGGCGATGACGGCGCGGTGGGTCTTGCTGACGGATTTCCTGATCCCGTCACGGTCGAGTGGCGACAGCGAATAGAGGTCGACCACCTCGGCCGAGATGCCGTACTGCTTGTCGAGGATCTCGGCGGCCTTGAGGCACCAGTGCACCGAGATGTTGTAGCCGAACAGGGTGACGTCCGTACCGCTGCGCGCGATTTCCGAGCCTTCCAGCGGGTGGAAGTATTCGCCGTCGGGCACTTCGCCCTTCATGTTGTACATCAGTTCGTGTTCGTTGATGAACACCGGGTCGTCGCAGCGCACCGCCGACTTCAGCAGACCATAGGCCTGCTTCGGATTGGACGGGGTGACCACGCGCAGACCGGCGATGCCCATGAACACCTTCTCCATGCGTGCCGAATGCTGCGCGCCGAGCTGATGCGCGGCGCCGCCGGCGGAGCGGAACACGCACGGGGCGGCGAGCTGGCCGCCGGACATGTAGCGCACTTTCGCGGCCGAGTTGAACATCTGGTCCATCGCCAGCCAGGCGAAGTTGACCGACATGATTTCCACGATCGGCCGCACGCCGAGGAAAGAGGCGCCAACGGCGAGGCCGGTAAAACCGTTCTCGGAAATCGGCGTGTCCATCACGCGCAGCGGACCGTATTTCTCGTACAGGCCCTTGGTGGCCTTGTACGTGCCACCGGCGACGCCGATGTCCTCGCCCATGCAGATGACCAGGGGGTCACGCGCCATTTCTTCGTCGTGGGCGCGCTGGATCGCTTCCCAGTACATGATTTGAGCCATTTCTGATTCCTTTAAGCGGCCTTGCCGGTGAGCCATGGGAGCTGGGTTTCACGCTCGGCGAGCACGTATTTCTCGAGATCCTCGACACGTGGTTCGGGCGATTCCTCGGCGAAGCGGATCACTTCGTTCTCGATGTAGGCATCGGTTTCCTTTTCCAGCGCCTCGTAATCGGCCATGGTCATTTCACCCGCGGCGATGAGACGATCGCGCAGGATGAAGATGGGATCGCGCTGCTTCCACATTTCCTCTTCCTCGCGTGAACGATAGCCGCGCGAGTCGGACATGGAATGCCCGCGGTAGCGGTAGGTGAGCAGTTCGAGAAAGTAGGGGCCCTTGCCGGAGCGCACATGGTCGACTGCCTTGCGCGCGTGTTCGTAGACGACCTCGATGTCCTGGCCGTCGCACTCGTCGGCAGGGATGTTGTACGCGGCGACACGCTTGTGCTGGTGCACCACGGCGGTGGAGCGGTCGATCGCGGTACCGATGCCGTAGAGGTTGTTCTCACACACGAACAACACTGGCAACTTCCACAGCGCCGCCATGTTCATGGTCTCGTGGAAGGTACCCTGGTTGTTGGCGGCGTCGCCGAGGAAGCAGATCGCGATCTCGTCGCCGCCTTTCAGCTGGATCGCCTTGGCCATGCCGGCGGCGAGCGGGAAGGGGCCGCCGACCAGCGCGTAGCCGCCCATGAAACGATGCGCCACGTCGAAGATGTGCATCGAGCCGCCGCGCCCCTTGGAGGATCCGGTTTCCTTGCCGTACAACTCGGCCATCACTTCCTTGGGGTCGGCCCCGCATTTGATTGCGTGGACGTGGTCGCGGTAGCCGGTGATCACGTAGTCGTGACCGGGACGCGCGGCCTCCATCACGCCGTTGCAGCAGGCCTCCTGGCCGGGATAGAGATGCAGGAAGCCACCGATCTTGCGTTCGATGTAGGCCTGGTAGCAGCGCTCTTCAAAACGGCGATGCAGCACCATTTCGCGCAGCACACGTTTCTTGTCTTCAATCTTCATTCGGTTACCCTTGTCGGATGGGTCGGAAAACGCGCTGAGAAAAAACTCGAACGCGCGATTATCCGGCAAAGCCCGTCACCCATCAAGAAACGTGCCTTTCCCGAGGAATCCGGATGTTGCCCAAACTGACTGAAAACAAAGCTGAAATAACCGAGAAAACACTCGAACAGGCTGGCCACGCCCTGCTCGTGCTGCCCCACGCCAAGTCTCTGCCCGACTTGCCTGGCGTTGGCGCGCTGAAGGCCGCGCTGAAGCGGCGCAAGCTCAAGGCCGACGAACTGGCGAAGTCGCCGCTCGCGGTGCAGTTGCCCGCTGGCACGCTTGCCGTCGCGGTCATGCTGAAGCCGGAGGCCACCACCTTCGAGACTCACGAAACCCTGCGCAAGGCGCTTGCGCTGCTGAACGCGGAACACCCGCAGTCACTCGCGCTGGCGGTGTTCGGCGATGCCGCGTTCAAGGCGCGTGCGGCGCAGGCCGCGGCGTACGTCGCGCTGGTCAATGGCGTGGCGCTGCCGTCGCGCAAATCCAAGCCTGACGCGGTGTTGAAAGCCATTGCCGTGCATGGTCACAAATCGGCAGATGGCCTGGTGCGCGTGCAGGCGCTCGCCGAGGGCAACCTGCTTACTCGCAGTCTTACCGTGCAGGGACCGGACGAACTTACGCCTGGCGCGTATCGCCGGCGCATCCGTGTGCTGGCGAAACAATATGGCTGGCGCGTCGAGGAATATCCCTTCGACAGGCTGAAGAAGATGGGCGCCGGCGCGTTCTGTGCGGTGGCGCAGGGCTCGCCCGCGAAGGACGCGGCGATCGTGCGCATCACCTATCCGGGACCGGGAATCAGGAGCCGGAAAGGCACGAAGAAGGTGGCTTTCGTCGGCAAGGGCATCTGCTTCGACACCGGCGGCCACAACTTGAAGCCGGCCAAGTATATGCAGGGCATGCACGAGGACATGAACGGCTCGGCGGTGGTGCTCGGCATCCTCGCGGTGGCGTCGCGCCTCGGGTTGCCGGTCGCGCTCGACGGCTGGCTCGCCCTCGCGGAGAACCACATCAGTCCCGCCGCGTATCGGCAGAACGAAGTGGTGAAAGCGCTCAACGGCACCACCATCGAGGTCGTGCACACCGACGCCGAGGGGCGCATGGTGCTCGCCGACACCCTGGCACTGGCCGCGAAAGCGAAACCCGACCTCATCGCCGATTTCGCCACCCTGACCGGCTCCATGCACTACGCGCTGGGCAGCCGCATGTCCGGCGTGTTCGCCAGTTCCAGCGCGCTTGCGCACGAGGCCTCGCGCGCTGCCACGGCGAGCGGCGAACGCATCGTCGTCTTTCCCTATCCCGAGGATTACGACGCCAGCCTCGAATCCACGGTGGCCGACGTCAAGCAGTGCAGCATGGAAGGCGAAGCCGACCACATCCTCGCCACCCGTTTCCTGTCGCGCTTCGTCGGCGATACGCCCTGGCTGCACATGGACCTGTCGGGCCATAGCTGCAAGGGCGGGCTGGGGGCGGTGATGAGTGACGCCAACGGCTTCGGCGTAGCGTGGGGAATCGCCCTGCTGGATGAACTGAGCGGCAAGAACTGACGGCGCCGATGGGCAAGGCACTGGCAATCGTCCATGTCGACGACAGCCTGCTGGTGCTGGACAAGCCGGCGGGCTTGCTTGCGGTGCCGGGACGCGGCCCCGACAAGGCCGACTGCCTCGCCGCGCGCGCGCAGGCGCGTTTTCCGGATGCGCGGGTGGTGCACCGCCTCGACATGGACACTTCCGGGTTGATGCTGATGGCGCGTGGTGCGGCCGCGCAGCGCGCGCTCAGCAGTGCGTTCGCGATGCGTACGGTGCGCAAGCGCTATCTCGCGGTGGTGGCGGGGCGAATGAAACCGCCGGTGGAGGAATGGGGCAGCATCGACCTGCCGCTCATCTGCGACTGGCCGAACCGGCCTCGCCAGATCGTCGATCACGCCATCGGCAAGCCGAGCCTGACGCGCTGGCGTGTGCTGGAACACGACGCCAGCCATGATGCGACGCGCGTCGAACTGGAGCCGGTCACCGGGCGTTCGCACCAGTTGCGGGTGCACCTGGCCGCGCTCGGGCATCCCATTCTGGGCGACGCGCTCTACGCGCAGCCAGTACTGCAGGCGCGTGCGCCACGCTTGCTGCTGCATGCCTGGCGGCTAACGTTCATCCATCCGGTGACGCGCGAGGTGCTGGAGTTCGAGCGGCCGGGCCCGTTCTGAGCTGCCAGCGCAGAAAACGCGGGTGCACGACTGCAACGTTATCGTACGCCGCCAATCCCGAGCCGGGCGCCTAGCGTGCCGATAGATAGCTCGGGAAAGCCTGCTTGTCGAGCAGGATTTCGATGAGGTTGATGCCGCCGACGAGGTCGGCGCGCTCGAACATCGCGTCGAGATCGGCGGGTGTCTCGATGCGGTAATGCGGGACGCCGAACGACTGCGCGAGGAGGCCGAAGTCGGGGTTCCTGAAGTCGCAGTCGATGTAGCGCTCGCCGTAGAGCTGGAACTGGTTCTTGCGGATCAGCGACAGGGTCGCATTGTTGATGACGACGACGTTGAGCGGAATGCCGTAGTTGATCGCGGTCATCATCTCCATGCCGCACATCTGGAAACCACCGTCGCCGAGGATGGCGAAGGTGGGGCGGTCGGGTGCGTGACAGCGCGCCCCGATTGCCGCGGGGATGGCGTATCCCAGCGAGGAGATGCCGGTGTTGGGAAAATAGCGGTTATGGTCGGACACGTCGAAGTAGCTCTGCGCGAACACGATGTTGTCGTCGAACACCTGGGTGTTGGACGGGAAGCGCCGGGCGAGCGCTTCGTAGAACAGGCGGATGAGGCGGAACTTCTCGTCGTCGTCAGTGCCCGCCGCACTCCGGTGCGGCGGTGGTATGGCGCGGTGGGCATTCAGGCGGTCGAGCGCCTTGGGCGGCATCGCGGCGTCATCCAGGGCCGCGCACACGTGTTCGACGGTGGCGCGGATGTCGCCGCAGATGGCGAGCTGCGGCTGGAACACGCGGCCGAGCTGCGCGGGGTTGCGGTCGACCTGCGCGATGGTCTTGCCCGCGAACAGGCGGGCGTCCCACACGTGGCTGGTGCGCTCGTTGAATCCGGCGCCCAGCACGATCAGCAGGTCGGCGTGTTCGGTGATGTAGCGGTAGGCGTCGCCGTTGGAGGTCACGCCCAGGCAGCCGAGAGACAGCGGCGAGCCTTCCGCCACCACGCCCTTGGCCTTGAGGCTGGTGGCGACCGGGATGTTGAAGCGCGCCGCAAGCGCGGCGACGGCGTCGCGTGCGCCGGAGGCGACGCAGCCGTAGCCGGCGACGATGGCGGGATAGCGCGCCGAACGGAGCAGGCCGGCGAGCGCGTCGGCCGGCCCGGTGGCGCGCGCGACGGCCTTGTGCGGGAAATGGACCTGTTCGAGCACGCCGGGATCGACGGGCTCCTTCTGCACGTTGTAGGGGATCGACAGCAGCACCGGACCGGACTCGCGGCCGAGCAGTGACTGCGTCGCCTGGTTCAGCACCTGGCCGAGGTAGTCGGTACGCTCGACCAGCCGACGATAGCGCGTGATACTGGAAAACAGCGCGGCCTGGTCGATGGCGCCGCCCTCGCCCGAGCTTTCCTGCAGGCCGCCGCGGCCGAACAGATAGGTCGAGGTCTCGCCGGTGATCGCCAGTACCGGCAGACGCTCGGCGTAGGCGTTGGCGATGCCGGTGACGAGGTTGGTCGCGCCAGGTCCGGCGGTGGCGATGCAGGCCGACGGACGGAGCGCCGCGCGCGCGTAGCCGCCCGCCATGAACGCCGCGCCCTGTTCGTGCTTGACCAGTATGCTTTTTACCGTCGAGCCATAAAGGCTGTCGTAGATGGGCAGCACATGCGAGCCCGGCATGCCGAACAGGGTGTCGATCCCCAGGCGTTCGAGATACCTGACGATGAGTTCGCTGACGGAGATGTTCATGTGTTCGGGCTGCAATCCGCGCTATGCGGCCGCCACCGTGGGCGGCCATGCAGGCAAAAGGCGGATTTGAGCACAAGACGCGCCGCAGGAAAACCTGCGCCGCGCGGGGGAAAGACCGGGCTGCCCCGGCCCGTGCGCATCAGGCGTGCGCGAGGTGTTGTTCGATTTCCAGGAAGGTGCTCGCCACTTCGGTGGTCTGCACGACGATGCCGAGCTGCTTGCACAGCTGCGACAGCGACAGCAGGCCGCGCACCATCTGCCGGCCTTCAGTCTGTTCGATCACCAGCGCGTGTTGCCGGCCGCGCGCCTTGAGGGTCTCCAGGACATGGCCGACGCGCGCATGCGCGATGTCGTCGTAGTCGATCGCTTCCAGGCGCTCCACCGGTGTCATGATGTCGGCCACCAGCACTTCGTCGCGGCGGATGCCGCGGCTTTGCACCACCAGCAACGGTTTTTCGCTGTGCAGGTCGGTGCGCGTCACCAGTCCCGCCATGCGATCCTGCGCCTCCATCACGAACAGCAGGCGCACCTTGCGGCGGCGCATGCGCTCCTCCGCTTGCTGGATGGTATCGCCGGGTGTGGCGATGAAAGCGGTGAGGCGCCGGAAATCGGTCATCACGTCGAGCGCGGGATTGTCCAGCGTGACACGATCAGGCAATACACAGGCTGGCCGCACCAGACCCGCGGTGCGGTCCAGGTTGCGGGAGGGCAGACGGGTGTACGGCTGGCTCATGGCGTATCTCCTTGCATCGGCGTTTCAAGGATCCCGGCCGCGCGCTGCGCGGGGGAAGGGGGTAATGCTGTGCCCGGATCGACGGGCTGTCCATTCAAGAATTTTTACGACGGCATAAGGGAAGTTTGTCGGCACGTGTCGATCGGGGGTCGCCTTTCGCGGGTCGGTGAGAGCGGTGGGGTGGTCGGCTAACCGGCCTGCTGCAACAGCTTCTGATACGCTGTCTCGAACAGGTCGACGCCGTCGCGTTGCAGGGTGTGGCCGACCAGTTCGAGATCGATGCCCAGGCGCGCGAGTTCGTCGAACACCGCCTGCGCTTCCGCGACGCCTTCCTCCACGCGCAGCGCGGGGCGGCCGTGCTCGCGCAGGGCGTCGAGGGTCTTGTCGGGCAGGGTATTGATGGTCTCGCGGCCGATCAGCGGTTCGACGTAAAGGAGATCCTGGTAATCGGGGTTCTTCACGCCGCTGCTCGCCCACAGCAGGAATTGCGGCGCGGCGCCCGCGCGTGCGAGTTCGGCGAACGCCGCGCCGTGGAACAGTTGAAGATAGCGCTGATAGGCGAGCTTGGCCATCGCCACCGCGGTGCGGCCGCGCAACGACAGTGCTTCCTGCGTGCCGATGGCGGTGAGCGATTTGTCGACGAGGGTGTCCACGCGCGACAGGAACAGGCTGGCCACCGCCTTGCTGTGCCGCACGTCGCCTCCCGCGGCAACACGCGCGGCGAGTCCGCGCAGGTAGGCCTCGAAGGTCGCCTGCGTCTGCTCCAGCGAGAACAGCAGCGTGACGTTGACATTGATGCCATGCTGCGTCAGCGCCTCGAACGCGCTGAGGCCTTCCGGCGTGCCGGGGACCTTGACGAGGAGGTTGCGCCGGTCGACCCGTCCGGCAAGACGTTGCGCCTCGGCCACCGTGTGCGTGGCGTCGTAGGCCCAGCGCGGAGCGACCTCGATGCTGACATAGCCGTCGCGCCCGCCGCTTGCCTGGTGGAGGGGCAGTAGCAGATCACACGCCGCCTGCACGTCGGGGATGGCCAGCGCCTCGTAGCGCCGTTCGGCATCCGGCTCGGTCGCTTTCAGGCGCGCGAGATCGTCCGCGTAATAAGGGCTGCTGGCGAATGCCTTCTCGAAGATCGATGGATTCGACGTCACGCCCGAGATCCCGTCCTCGGCGATCAGGCGGGCGAGCACGCCGTCACGGATGTGGCTGCGCGAGAGGTTGTCGAGCCACAGGCTCTGGCCGAGGGTGGTGACGTGGCGAGTGGGATTCATGTGCGTTCCTCCTGATTCTTGGTATCAGGATAGAACACGCCTGCTGCGGTTAGTTCACGGCATGGCTGGCGGACCGGCGGCAGGGGGCGCCTGTGCTAGACTTCGGCGCATTCACCGGCCATCCCCTGCGCACGCCCATGTCAGGCAGCACCCTCGGCAAACTGTTCTGTGTCACCGTGTTCGGCGAATCGCACGGCCCCGCCATCGGCTGCGTGGTCGACGGCTGCCCGCCGGGCATGCTGCTCGATGCCGCCGACATCCAGTTCGACCTCGACCGCCGCAAGCCGGGCACCTCGCGTCACGTCACCCAGCGGCGCGAATCCGACACCGTCGAGATTCTCTCCGGCCTGTACGAAGGAAAAACGACCGGTACGCCGATCGCACTGCTGATCCGCAACGAAGACCAGCGCAGCAAGGACTACGGCAACATCGCCGACACCTTCCGTCCCGGCCACGCCGACTACACCTACACGCAGAAATACGGCTTTCGCGATCCGCGCGGCGGCGGGCGCTCGTCGGCCCGGCTGACCGCGCCCATCGTCGGTGCCGGCGCCATCGCCAAAAAGTGGCTGCAGGAAAAACACGGCATCGTGATCCGCGGCTACATGAGCGCGCTGGGGCCGATCGACATCCCCTTCGAGTCGTGGGGCGAAGTGGCTGACAACGCCTTCTTCTCGCCGAGTGCCGCCATCGTGCCTGAGCTCGAAGCTTACATGGATGCATTGCGCAAGTCCGGCGATTCCGTCGGCGCCAAAGTCACCGTGGTCGCCGAAAACGTGCCGCCCGGCTGGGGCGAACCGCTCTACGACAAGCTCGACGCGGACCTCGCGCATGCGCTGATGGGCCTGAACGCGGTCAAGGGTGTGGAGATCGGCGACGGCATGCAGGCCGCGCGCCAGAAGGGCACCGAGCACCGCGACGAAATCACCCCGCAGGGCTTCCTTTCCAACCATGCCGGCGGCGTACTCGGCGGCCTCTCGTCCGGGCAGGCCATCGTCGCCCACGTCGCGATCAAGCCGACTTCATCGATGCGCCTGCCCGGCCGCTCGGTCGACCGCAGCGGCCAGCCGATCGAGGTCGTCACCCACGGCCGTCACGACCCCTGCGTCGGCATCCGCGCCACGCCCATCGTCGAGGCGCTGACCGCGATCGTGCTGATGGACCATGCGCTGCGCCATCGCGCGCAGTGTGGCGACGTCGCGCGCGGCGCGCCGGTGATACCAGCCGGAGACGGCTGAGCGCGACTGCCGCGGAGCCGGCGCGCGTCGGCGTCAAAGCCCCTGCTCCGGAGGGGGCGACAGGGGTGGACGCTGGTCTATAGTAAAAGCCGCTTCATTTCTGCAAGGAGCCGGCCATGAACGCACTGCACCGCATGGAACGCTTTCTCGACGCGCACATGATTCCGTTCGATCTCGTGGCGCATCCGCACAGCCAGACCAGCGCCGAGACCGCACGCGCGGCAGGTGTGGCGCTTTCCCGCGTGGCGAAGGGGGTGCTGCTGGACGGGCGCGAGTGCCAGATGGTGGCGATGATTCCCGCGGACCAGGAAGTGCATCTGGGCCGGCTGGGGCACGATCACGGCATCGACTTCACGCTGGCCGACGAGGCGAGCGTCAGCCGCCTGTTCACCGAATGCGAGCCCGGCGTCATACCCGGCCTGCCCAACGTCTGGGGCGTGGAAATGGTCTGGGACGACGCGCTGATGGCCGAGCCCGAGCTTTACCTCGAGGCGGGTGACCATGAGCGTCTGCTGCGCATCGAGACACGTTATCTGCGTGAGCTCTTTGGCGACGCCCCGCACTGCCGCTTCACCCAGCCACGCATGCGGCACTAAACCGGCTGCCTCGCCCCCTGGACGCCCGGCATCGCCGGGTTTTTTTGTTTTCGGGTTTGGTCTTGTATACTATATAACAATAATGTAGGATATGTAACATTAAATTTGGAAGCCCCTGTCGTGGACTATCTCGCGCTTGTCGTCAGCCTGCCCACCCGTGCGTCCAGCGGACGCATGCGGGTCTGGCGCGCCCTGAAAGCGCTTGGCTGCGCGACGCTGCGCGACGGCGTGTACCTGCTGCCGGACACACCGGATCACGATGCGGCGCTGGACGAGGTGGCCGACGAGGCGGCGAAGGTCAATGGCCACGCCGAAATCTATCGTCTGGTTGCGCGTGACGGTTTGCAGGCGGCGGCCTTGCAAGCGCTGTTCGATCGCGGCGAAGACTACGCACATGTCGTCGGCGAGGCCCGGACGTTGCGCGAGGAACTGGACGGCCTCGATCACGCGGTGGCGCAGCGCCGCGAGCAGGCCTTGCGTCGTCGCTTCGATCAGATCGTCGGGGTGGATTTCTTCGCCGGTGAGGCGCAGCGACAGGCCCTGGCGGAGCTGGGCGTCCTGCATGTCGCGGTGGCCCGGATGCTGTCCCCGGACGAGCCTGGCCCGACGCAGGCGGAGGTGCCGCTGCGCGACCGGGCGGACTATCGCGGCCGCACCTGGGCCACGCGGGCGCGCCCGTGGGTCGACCGAATGGCGAGCGCCTGGCTCATCCGCCGCTTCATCGACCCCGAGGCGCGCTTCGTGTGGCTGGCATCGCCGGCCGACTGCCACAACGACTGGCTGGGTTTTGACTTCGACGGCGCGACGTTCACCCACGTCGGCGTCCGCGTCACCTTCGAGACGCTCATGGCGAGCTTTGGTCTCGAATCCGACCCGGCGCTGCAACGCGTGGCGAGCCTGGTGCACGCCCTCGACGTCGGCGGCCTGCCGGTCGCCGAGGCCCCCGGCGTGGAAGCCTTGCTGGCCGGGCTGCGCGCCGCGGAATCCGATGACGATGCCCTGCTCGCGCGGGCGTCCGACGTTTTTGACTGGCTGCTGCAACACTACAAGGATCAAATCGAATGAAATCGCTCGCAGCGCCGCAGGTGTGCCCCGCGCATCCCTCCTTCCGTGAAGCGTTCTGGTACTGGCTGAAACTCGGTTTCATCAGCTTCGGCGGACCGGCCGGGCAGATCGCCATCATGCACCAGGAACTGGTGGAGAAGCGCCGCTGGATATCCGAACGCCGTTTCCTGCATGCGCTCAACTACTGCATGGTGCTGCCCGGCCCCGAAGCGCAGCAACTGGCGATCTACATCGGCTGGCTGCTGCACCGCACCTGGGGTGGCATCGTCGCCGGCACCCTCTTCGTGCCGCCCTCGCTGTTCATTCTGGCCGGGCTGACCTATGTCTACCTCGCCTTCGGCGATCTCACCCTCGTCAAGGGCATGTTCAACGGCATCAAGCCGGCGGTGGTCGCCATCGTCGTGTTCGCCGCCTGGCGCATCGGTGCGCGGGCGTTGAAAAACGGACTGCTGTGGGGGTTTGCGGCCGCATCCTTTCTCGCCATCTTCACGCTGAAAATCCCCTTTCCCTACATCGTGCTGGGAGCGGGCCTCCTCGGTTTCGTCGGTGGCAAGCTGGTGCCGCGGTTCTTCGCGCTCGGGGGCGGTCACGGCATGGCCGAGCGCGACTACGGCCCGGCGCTGATCGACGACGACACGCCGCCACCGGCGCATGTGCGCCACAGCCACGCGCATCTGGCGAAGCTGCTCGCCACCGGCTTCGCGCTGTGGGCGGCAGCGATGGGGGCGCTGCCCGAGGGGACGCTCGCCGACATGGGGGCGTTCTTCACCAAGGCGGCATTGCTCACGTTCGGTGGCGCCTACGCCGTGCTGCCCTACGTCTACCAGGGCGGTGTCGAGCATTACCACTGGCTGACCGGGGCGCAGATGATCGACGGCCTGGCGCTGGGCGAGACGACACCCGGCCCCCTCATCATGGTGGTCGCCTTCGTCGGCTTCGTCGGTGCCTGGAGCAAGGAGATCTTCGGCCCGGACATGCTGTTCCTCGCCGGTTTCGCCGGTGCGTCGGTGGCGACTTTCTCCACCTTCCTGCCCGGCTTCATCTTCATTCTCGCCGGCGGCCCGCTAGTCGAGGCCACCCACGGTGATCTCAAGTTCACCGCGCCGCTCACCGGCATCACCGCCGCCGTCGTCGGGGTTATTCTCAACCTCGCCGTGTTCTTCGGCTGGCACGTGCTGTGGCCGCAGGCCACCGCGGCCGCGCCGTTCACCGGCCCGTTCGAATGGTTCTACGCGCTCGTCACACTGGCCGCGTTTTTCGCGCTGTGGAAGTACAGGCAAGACATCCTGCGTGTGATCGCCGGCTGCGCGGCCGTCGGCCTGATTTACACCTATCTCGTGCTGTAAAGGCACTCGCCCATGGATCGCACCATCAAACCCGAAATTCTCAAGGCCGGAACCACCGGCAAATATGTGCTCGATGGGCGCCGCGCCGCCGACCGTGATGCGTCCAGCGAGCAGTTGGCCGGCGGCGAGGGGGTCGGAAAATGAAATGGGTCACGCGCGAGCGCCCGAAAATCGACCGCATTGCCTGCCCGTGGCTGATTGCGCGCTTCATCGATCCGGCGCCGGAGTTTCTCTATGTGCCGCCTGCCGATGTGCTGCGGGTGGCGGCGGATACCGGTGCCACGCCCTATGACATCCCCGGGGTCGATTACGGGCACCATGGCGAGGGGTGCAGCTTCGATGCGTTCATGGAGCGCTATCGGCTTGTCGACGACCCGGCGCTGGTCCGGCTTGCCCGCATCGTGCGCGGGGCGGACACCGGGCGGCCGGATCTCGCGCCCGAATGCGATGGTCTGCTGGCGGTTTCACTGGGACTGGCGCTCAACTACGCCGACGACCATGCGCTGCTCGACCAGGGCATGGTGATTTATGATGCCCTGTACGCATGGTGCCGTACGCGCAGCGAATGAGAGCCGATGCGTGAACGTTGCCGCACGCGTGCGGTCTGCATCGATATGAACGCTCCATCCGACGCCCCCTCCCGGAATCCGCACCGTGGCCTTGGCCGCGGCATGGCGCTCGCCGCCAGTCTGGTGCTGCTCGGGATGTTGTACGTCTTTTTCGATGGGCGCCTGCAGGCACAGAACGCACCCAACCGCGCGCTGCAGATCGCACCCGGCAGCGAACTGGTGCTCAAGCGCAGTCGCGACGGGCATTACGTGTTTCCCGGCACCATCAACGGGCGGCCGGTGAGTTTCCTGCTCGATACCGGTGCCACCCTCGTGTCGGTGCCGGCGCATCTGGGCGGGACGCTCGGCCTTGATGCGGGCGCGCCGATGCGCAGCGTCACCGCCAACGGCACGGTCACCACGCGTGCGACGCGTATCGATGCGCTGGCATTCGGTCCGTTCGAGGTGCGCGGTGTGCTCGCCAGCCTCAACCCCGGCATGGGCGGCAACCAGGTGCTGCTGGGCATGAGCGTGCTGAAGCACCTCGAATTCACCCAGCGCGGCGACACGCTGCGACTGCGCCCACTGGCAGCGCATCAAAAAACGCTTTGACAATTTGCGGGAGTGTGTTATCAATGCGGCGTCTGTTGGATTCAAGAGGTAAATTGCGGTACCTCTGGTAAGCGTTTTCCTTGAAATTCGATTGACGGGGCGTGTTGCCCGTTTTTTTTGAAATGGATAGGAAACGAGATGGAAACAGGTACTGTCAAGTGGTTCAACGACGCCAAGGGCTTCGGCTTCATCACCCCGGATAACGGCGGCGAAGACCTCTTTGCGCATTTCTCCGCGATCAACGCCAGCGGCTTCAAGACCTTGAAGGAAAACCAGCGCGTCAGCTTCGAAGTGACGACCGGCCCCAAGGGCAAGCAGGCTTCCAACATCCAGATCGTGTCGTAATCGACCCGGACGGATGTAAAGAAGACCCCGGTTCGCCGGGGTTTTTTTCGCTCCCGATTTTCTGACGCGCGCAGCCATGGCACTCAAGGCCACCATCTACAAAGCCGACCTGCAGATCGCCGACATGGATCGGCACGTCTACGTCGACCATGCGCTGACCATCGCGCGCCACCCCTCTGAGACCGACGAGCGCATGATGGCGCGGCTGCTCGCCTATGCGCTGAACGCGCAGGAGGGCATCGCCTTCACCCGCGGGCTGTCCGAGGTCGACGAACCGGACGTGTGGGTGAAAACCCTGGCGGGCGACATCAGCTTGTGGATCGATCTCGGGCAACCCGACGAGACGCGCATCCGCCGTGCGTGCCATCGCGCGGCGGCGGTTCTGGTGCTCTGCTACGGCAGCGGCTGCGGCGTGTGGTGGAAACAGAACGCGAGCAAGCTGGCACGTTTCCCCAACCTGACCGTGTTGCAGCTTGCCGCCGAAACCAGCCAGGCGCTCGCTGCCCTGGCCGAACGCAACATGCGTCTGCAATGCCTGGTGCAGGACGGCGAAGTCTGGATCAACTCCGAAACGCGCAACGTGCCGGTGAAGCTGACGACACTGCAGCGGCCCGCCTGAGACCTCACTCCTTCGGGCAGTTCTTCACGCACACCGTTTCCGTCACCCGCTGCCCACCGCAACCGACGAAGCACGCGTCGTAGGCCGGCAGGCAGCCGCAATCGTCCTTGCACTGGGTCTTTTCGAGCTGGGCGCGCACGCTCTCCCGGGTCGGCATGGTCGGTGCGGGATAGGGCGGCGGGTAGTACGGTCCCGGCCAGGGGTCCCACCCCCACCACGGATGGATGAAGGGACGGCGATTCAGCCATTCGAACTGCAATTGCGTCTCGTAATGGCGCAGGTCGGCAGCGTAGCGCCTGAGTTCGAATTCGTACTGCTTGAGCGCTTCGAGATAACGCGCCTCCACCTGGGGTTCCAGCGCCTGCGCGCACTCGCGGTAACGCGCCTGACAGGCCTCCTGGCAGGCCGTCTTTTTCGCCTCGCATTCGGCGACGCAGGCGCGTCCCGCCGCATCCGCCGGCGGGATCAGCTGCACGCGTGTCTGATACTGGGGGGTCGCGCATGCCACGAGCAGAAGCGTCGCGGCGGCGACAACGATGTGGCGATACCGGAGCATGCATGATCTCCTGTTGAATGTACCCTTTTCAGGATAGGGTATTTTTAGTCAGGGATTGGGCCGAGAAAACGGCCTTCGAGTTCCTGGAGATTGAGCTCGCGCAGGATCTGCTGCAAGCGCTCGCGCGCGCTGCGGTGGCGTGCGCCGGTACGCGTGGCGATGATGAGTTCGTTTTTCAGCGAGTGCTCCCAGCCAACCAGTTCGGTCACGCTCAGGCGATAGCCGTGCGATTCCAGTTGCAGGCAGCGCAGTACGTTGGTCAGCAGGCTGCCGAATTCACGGGTGTGGAGGGGATGGCGCCAGATTTCCGACAAGGCGGTCATGCCAAAGGCCGTGTTCTTGTGGCGGCGCAGCACGGCGGCAACTTCGGCCTGGCAGCAGGGCACCAGCACGATGTGGTGCGCGCGCCGCGCCAGGGCGAACTGGATGGCGTCGTCGGTCGCCGTGTCGCAGGCGTGCAGCGCGGTGACGATGTCGATGTTCTCGGGCAACGCGTCGGAACGGATCGACTCGGCCACCGTGGCGTTGACGAAGGACATGCGTGTAAAGCCTAGCCGCGCCGCCAGTGCGCGCGCCTTGTCCACCAGGTCGTCGCGCCGCTCGATGCCATGGATGTGGGCGGGGCGTTCCTTCAGGAACAGGTCGTAGAGGATGAAGCCGAGATAGGATTTGCCGGCTCCGTGATCGACCAGGGTGAGCGTGTCCTGTCGCCCGAGCACCTCGTCGATCAAGGGTTCGATGAAATGGCACAGGTGATACACCTGCTTGAGCTTGCGCCGGCTGTCCTGGTTGAGTCTGCCGTCGCGGGTGAGGATGTGCAGTTCCTTCAGCAGTTCGACCGACTGCCCGGGGCGCAGCACGTCGGCGAGCGGATCGCTGTATGTTGCCTTGGCTGCGCCGCGCTTCATGCCGGATTGAGCAGCCGGACGTCGTGCTGCGGGAAGGGGATGCGGATGCCGCGTGTGCGGAAGGTTTCCAGCACCGTCCGGGTGACGTCGCTCGACGCCGTGTAGAAATGCTCGACGTGCGTCCATGGCTGGATGGCGATGCTGATACGCGATTCGCCGAGTGCGAGGACGCGAATCACCGGTGCCGGCTCATCGAGAATGTGCGGATGTGCGGCGAGCACTTCGCGAATCGCCGCGAGCGCCAGATCGAGATCGGTGTCGTAGGCGACGCCGACGGTTACGTCGAGCTGCCGCAGCGTGCCGAAGTTGTGCAGGATTTCGCCGACGATGCGGCGGTTGGGAATCACCACCCGCGAGCGGTCGGGATGGCTCAGCACGGTGTTGAAGAGCCTGATTTCCTCGACCGTGCCTTCCTCGCCGACGATGGAGATGTATTCGCCGACGTGGAACGGCCGGGTGAAGATGATCGTCAGCCCTGCGGCGAGATTGCCGAGCACGCCCTGCATCGCCAGCGCCACACCCGCTCCGGCGACGCCCAGGCCGGCGATCAACGGCAGCAGTTGCACGCCGAGATTCTGCAAGGCCATGATGAGGAACAGCCCCAACACGAGCAGACGCACCATGCGCACCAGAAGCTGGCGCAGGGCCTCGTCCAGATTGAGCCTGACCAGCATCGAATCGGTCATGCGGCCGACCCAGCGCCCGACGTAGTAACCCGTCACGAGAATGAGCAGCGCGACGAGCAGCTTCGGTCCGAACTGCACCGCGAGTTCGACGGCGACCTGCTGGGCGTGCTCAAAAGTCTTGAAAGAGTCGTTCATGGCGACGGCCGGGCGGGGCAAGCTGGAAGGGTATCAAAAAGCCGCTGGGGGCGATGCGCTCCGACGCACCCGCGCGTGGGCCAGACCCGCGCCCGCGCGGTTGCACGGGCGCCGTGTCCTCAGGCGTTTACTTTCCCGCCTGGCATTTGTTCATGAAGCTGTTTCGTGCCGCACCCGCCAGTTTCTTGGCGTCGGCCTGTTCGGTGCAGAAGCCTTGCAGACCGTCGGCCAGGCACTTCGTGCCGAAGCTGGCTTTCGCGGCACCGGCCAGTTTTTTCTCGGCGGCGGTGGTTTCGCAGCCCTCGCGTACGCATTTGCGCACGAAGCTGGCCGCGGCTGCGCCGGCGAGCTTTTTCTCCTTGGCGAGAGCCAGGCAGTCCGGCGAGGCGGCAAGCGCCGTCGTGGTGAAAAAGAGGGTGGCAAGTACGATGGAGAGTGCTTTCATGGCCGTTCCGATTTCCTGGATGGAATGCGAATTCTAGCGCAGTGACGCATCGCAGGTGTGCACGGATCGCGCTTGTGGCAGCCCGGAATCGGATGGATTGATGCACCCTGCCGGGATGCCGGGTTCACGTGCGCCATGTGCTTCCGCATTGTCGGCACGGGAAGGGCGCTGTGAGTGAGTGCGGAGTGTGTCCGTCGCTTCAGTTATACTGATTCTAGATCCGCCATTACCGTATGAACGGGCCCTGGCAGGATCGCCGATCGTTGCGGCGGGTTGCGCAATCAGCCTGTGTGAGCGCTCGAGTGGGAGACATCTCGTGGACAGGAAGCGATTTTATGCCGGTGCACTCACCATCCTGGCGCTGATGCACGCGCCGGCGACGCTGCGCGCCGAGGTGCCGGTGGCGAAGGCCGCTGCGATGGATAACGCCACGGCGGTGAATCTCGCGGGACGTCAGCGCATGCTGTCACAGCGCAGTGTGAAGGCCTATCTGATGCTGGGACAGGGAATCGCCGACGGTGACCCGCGCAAGCTGTTGCAGGAGTCGATCACCCAGTTCGATGTGCAGCTTTCCACGCTGAAAACCTATCAACCGACGCCCGCAGTCAGGAATGCGCTCAGCGCGCTGGAGGATGCCTGGTTGAAATGCAAACCCATGCTGACAGGCGTGCCGGACCGTACGACGGCCGCGGCGCTCTACGACGCCAACGAGGAACTGCAGAAAGCGGCACACAGTGCGACGGTGGCCTACGAAACGGCAAGCCTCGTGCCCCTCGATCATCTGGTGGGTATCGCGGGGCGTCAGCGCATGCTGTCACAGCGCATGGCCAAGTTCTATTTCTATCGTACCTGGAATCTCTACGATGCCGCCGCCGACATGGAGCTGCACCTGAGCAGTGCGCATTTTTCCGCGGTATTGAATGCGGTCGAGAATTCTCCCCTCGTCTCAGCCGAGGTCCGGGCGGGCGTGGCGCGCGTCCGCCGCGAATGGGAGCCCTATCGGCAAGTCCTGTTTGCAAACCGGGAGCCGGAGAACATGCGCAAGGACGCACCCCGCGTCGCCGAATTGAGCGAGCGGATGCTTGCGGCTACCGAGAATCTGGTGACGCTGATGGCTGCCCAGGCCCGGGTCGTGCCGCGGCAGACAAACTGACGCGTCCTGCCCCTGGCTGCTACGCAAAAAACACGGCAAGACCGACCAGTGCGAGAAACACGACGAGAAGCCCGAGCAGGAAGATGCGCTCGGCGAGCCGTTCGACCCGCGCGCGGTCGCCACTGAAACGCAGGCTGAAATAGGAAATGCCTGCGCTCACGATAAAGACGAGCGCGGCGAGCACCAACGTTTCGTCGAGCCATTGCGCCCACCCGTGGCGAGGCAGCAACTGGACCAGGGGCACCGCACACACGCATGCACCCACCAGATTGGCGGCGGTGGGCAGGATATGGGTGCTGAGTGCGCTTGCTTCCGGCCTCGGCGGATGATTTTTCCGCATCGCGTCAGCCAGTACGAACCGGCACGAAGAGACGCTGGTTCCCGCGCTGGATCAGGAGGGCGACGTAGGATCCTGCATGTTTGGCAAGCGCGCTCAACTGCTCCGCGGAGCGCAGCGGCGTGCCATTGGCAGCGAGGATCACGTCGCCGGCACGGATCCCGGCGCGCGCGGCCGCACCGCGCGCTTCCGCGACCCGCAGGCCAGCCTCGGCGTGCAATTGGTCGCGATCCTCCGGGCTGAGCGGCCGCAGGGCGAGCCCGAATTCGCCGGAATCGCCGACTTCGGCCGCGGCCGTCTGTGCACGGCTTCGCAGCTCTCCGATTTTCAGCCGCAACTTTTGATTCCGGTGATCACGCCAGATGTCGAGCGTCGCCTCGCTGCCGGGTAGCAGACTGGCGATGAGCGGGGGCAGATCCTTCGATGCACCAATATGGCGGCCGTCGACGGCCAGCACGATATCGCCCGCCCGCAGGCCGGCCCGTGCGGCGCTGCCGTCGGGCTCGACGGAGGCCACCAGCGCGCCGTCGGGCGATGGAAGTCCGAACGAGCCGGCCAGTTCCTGGTTCATGTCCTGGATCGCGGCGCCGATGTATCCGCGTACGACCTTGCCGTGCTCGACGAGTTGCTTTTCCACCTGCATGGCGATATCGATGGGGATCGCGAAGGACACACCCTGGTAGCCACCGGACCGGCTGTAGATCTGGGAGTTGATGCCGACCACCTCGCCGCGCAGGTTGAACAGCGGCCCGCCCGAATTGCCGGGATTCACCGCGACGTCGGTCTGGATGAAAGGCACGTAGTTCGCGTCCGGCAGCGCACGTGCCTTGGCCGAGACGATCCCCGCGGTCACGCTGTTGTCGAATCCGAAGGGCGAGCCGATGGCGAGTACCCATTCGCCCACCCGCAACTTGGCGGGATCGCCCAGGCGCACGGTCGGCAGGCCCTTCGCGTCGATTTTCAGCACCGCGACATCGGCCGCGGCGTCGAGGCCGACCACCTTGGCCTTGAATTCGCGGCGATCGGTGAGTTTCACCGTCACCTCGCGGGCGTCGTCCACGACGTGGGCATTGGTGAGGATCACGCCGTCCGCGCTGACGATGAAGCCGGAACCTTCGGCCATGCGCGGATTGTCGGGGCTGGGTGCCGGCACGCCGAAGCGGCGGAAGAAATCGGAAAACGGGCTGTCCGGCCCGGGATCGGACATGCGGGCGTCCATCGCGCGCTCACCCGAGGCGACGGTGATGTTGACGACGCTGGGGCCGTTTGCCTGCACGATGGCGCTGAAGTCGGGCAGGCCGGACACGGCCTGAACGACGGGAGGCGGCGTGGGTGCGCGATCCGCACGCAGTGCGTGCGCGTGGTTCAACCAGGCATAGGCGCCGATGGCCACGGCGACGATCGAAAGCGCGGGCAGGCCGCGTCTGAGAAAGATGGCTTTCATGGTGCGAGATTCTCCTCTGCGCAGGCGCCGGCATGCGTGCCGACAAAGTCACTCATGCCGGAGCCGGCATGGATGGGTCATTGATCCTGGCGAGGCCAAACGGACGATGTCGGATCAATCGAGACGATTGGAGTGGGCAAAGCGAAAAAAGTTTGCGCGCCTGGGCGAGACAGCGTGCGCAATCATGACCACGGTTGGAACGTGGTCGCGCGCGTGCCCACCCGCTGCTCAGCCGAGTGCGCGGATCGACTGCATCGGCGGCACGCGCACGATGTGGCGCGTGGTCAGCCAGCCGCTGGCGCCGACCAGTGCCGCCCCGGCCGCGGGCAGGGCAAACCACAGCCAGGGGTGCAGCGTCATCGGCAGATCGAACAGGCGTGCCGCGATCAGCGCCATGGCGACTTCGGCCGATACACAAGCGAGCAGTCCCGCCAGCAGCCCCAGCGTGACGAATTCGCTCAGCAGGGCACGTGCGAGGTAGGCGCGCTGCGCACCGAGCGTGCGCAGCAGCACCGCTTCCTGGCGGCGCGCGTCGAGGCCGGCGAGCAGGGTGGCGACGACGACCGCCATGCCGGCGGCGAGGAGAAAACCCAGCAGCAGCTGCACAGCCGCGATGATCTGATTGAATATGCCGGTGATCTGCGTGATCAGCTTGTCGAGCGCGAGCACGGTCACGCCGGGGAAGCTGCGCACGAACTCCGGCAGTACGCTGCCGGCATCGTCCGGGATGCGCACGCCGGCAAGATAACTGGCCGGCAGAGCGTCGAGAGGCCCGGCGGCAAAGATCACGAAGAAGTTGGGTTGCATCGAATCCCAGCGTACGCTGCGCAGGCTGGTGATCGTGGCGCTGATCGTCTGGTCGCCGATCGCGAAACCGAGTTCGTCGTCGAGCGCGAGGCCGAGCCGCTCCGCCATCCCCGCCTCGACGGAGATCTCCGCGCCATGGCGGTTGCCGAACCAACGTCCGGAGATGATGCGATTGTTGGCGGGAAGGGTGACGGTGTGGGAAAGATTGAGCTCGCGGCGCAGCGTCGAGGCATCGGCCTGCCCGGGTGGCAGGGTCGCTTCGATGGGCTGGCCGTTTTTCGTCGTCAGGCGGCCGCGTACCATGGGGTAGAGCTCGGAGGTGGCAAGGTGGTGGCGGGCGAGAAACGCCGCGACATCCTGCTCTTGATGCGGCGCGATGTTGATGAGGAAATGGTTGGGCGCATCGGCCGGCACCTGCTGGCGCCAGCCGTCGACGAGGTCGCTCCTTACCAGCGCCAGCAGCGCGACGAGGAAGAGCGCCAGGGTGAAGGCGGCGAGCTGTAGCGTGCTGTCGAAGCGATGGCGCAAGAGCTGCGCGAGACCGAAGCGCAGCGGGCCGTAGCTCATGCGCTGCACCACACGGCCGAGACCAAGGGCGAGCTGGGCGAGCAGCGCGAGCAGGAGCGCGAGTCCCGCCAGCGCGCCGACAAAAATACCGACCAGCTTCAACTCGCCGGCGTACCAGGCGGTGAGCCCCAGCAGCAGGACGAGGCTTCCGCCGGCGCTCACCCACGCCGAGCCCGACAGCGGCGGCAGGTCGCGCCGCAGCACGCGCAGCGGTGGCACATGCAGCAGGCGCAGCAGCGCCGGCATGCTGGCACCGGCGAGTGCGACGAAACCGCTCGCCACGCCGGCAACCACCGGAGCGGGTCCGAGTGCGGGCAGCCGCGCCACCGCTGTCGGCAGCAGCAGGTGCGCCAGCGCGGTTTGCAACAGCGCGCCCAGCGCAATCCCGGCGAGGCTGCCGGCGAGGCCGATGCTGCCGAACTGGATGAGATAGAGCGTGCGCAGGTCGCGGCGGGTGGCGCCCATGCAGCGCAACAGTGCCGCCTGATCGTAATGGCGCAGTGCGTAGTGATGCGCCGTGATGGCGATGGCCACGACCGCCAGCAACAGGCTCACCAGTGCGGCGAGCTGGATGTAGCGGTCGGTATCGGCGAACGCGCCGCGCAGCGTTTCGACGCCTTCGTGCGCGCCGATCAGGCGCTGCGTGCGGTCCAGCCGCGGCTTCATTGCCTCGGAGAAGGCGGCGAGCGCGTCCGGCGCGCCGCCGAACTGGTAGAGGTAGGTCACGCGGCTGCCCGGTTGCAGCACCTGGGTGGCCGCCACCGCGTCGGCGCGCAGAAAGACGCGGGGCGCCAGGCCGAACATTGCGCCGGGCTGCCCCGGCTCTTGCGTGACCACGCCGGCGATGCGGAAGGTGGTGGCGCCAAGCTGCACGCGGTCGCCCACCTGCGCCCCCAGCAAGGGCAGCAGTTCCTGATCGGCGTAGATTGCGCCCGGTGGCGGCAACGCACGGCCAGGGATGCCCGGCGCGAACGGCTGCGCCGCGATCTTCACCGTACCGGCCACCGGGTAGGCGGCGTCGACCGCACGCACGGTGGCGAGCTGAAAGGCGTCGCCATGACTCACCATGCTGGCGAATTCGAGCGCCGCGCTGTGCGTGAGCCGATGCGCCGGCCAGGAATCCACCGGGCGCGGGCTGGTGACGAGCAGATCGGCGCCGAGGAAGCGCGCGCCTTCGTCGCGCATCGCGCGCTTGAAGCGGTCACCCAGAAACCCCGTCGTCGACACGCTGCCGACGCCGATGACGAGCGCCAGCAGCAGCACGCGCCACTCACCGCTCGCGCGCTCGCGCCGCAGCAGCCACAGACCCAGGCGCAGCAGCTTCATGCCGGTGCGCGCGCGGCGACGCGTCCGGCGACCAGATGCATGCGGCGCGCACAGCGCGTGGCGAGCGCCGCGTCGTGAGTGACCAGCACCAGTGTCGTGCCCGCGCGTGCGTTCAGTTCGAACAGCAGATCGATGATGCGTGCGCCGGTGTCGGCGTCGAGGTTGCCGGTCGGTTCATCGGCGAACACGATCTGCGGATCGGTGGCAAACGCGCGTGCAAGCGCGACGCGCTGCTGCTCGCCGCCGGAAAGCTGGCGCGGGGTGTGGCTCGCGCGCTCCGCCAGACCGACGCGCGCCAGCCAGTCGGCGGCGCGCGCGCGGGCGTCGCGGTGCCCGGCGAGTTCGAGCGGCAGGAGAATGTTCTCCAGTGCACTGAGCGCGGGCAGGAGCTGGAACGACTGGAACACGAAGCCCACGCGGCCGGCGCGCAGGCGTGCGCGGGCGTCCTCGTCCAACTCGCTGAGCGCCGCGCCGAGCAGCATGACCTCCCCCGCGCTGGGCCGGTCGAGCCCGGCGAGCAGGCCCAGCAGCGTCGACTTGCCCGAACCCGACGCGCCGGTGATCGCCAGCGTCTCGCCCGGTGCCACCGTGAGATCGATGTCGGCGAGTATGGTGAGTTCGCCGTCGGCGGTCGTCACGCGCTGCGCGAGTCCACGGGCGGAAACAACGGCGCCGTCGGGGAACCGGCGGCTGTCGGGTGGCGTCATTGCATGGGCTCGGTTAAGGTTGTGACATGAATTATCGTCTGTGGTGGATTTTGCTGCTGTTGTGGCCCGGATGGGCGCTGGCGGCAACGTGTTCCGTGTTGATCGTCGGCGACAGCCTGAGTTCCGGCTATGGCCTCGCGCCCGGGCAGGGCTGGGTCGACCGGCTCGATGCCCGTCTGAAAAAAACGGCACCGGCGTGGCGTGCGATCAATGCCAGCGTCGCCGGCGACACTACGCAGAATGGCCTGCAACGGTTGGGCCCGGCGCTGGAGCGGCAGCGCCCGCAAGGGGTACTGATCGCGCTGGGCGGCAACGACGCGCTGCGCGGGATCGCGCCCGCCGTCATCCGGCAGAACCTCACCACGCTGGTGCGTCAAGCGCGCGCCAGCGGGGTGTGGGTGCTGCTGCTGGAAGCGCCGGTGCTGCCGAACTACGGGCCGGCCTACGCCGATGCGGTGGCGAAAATCTACGGCGAGGTGGCGCGCGCGGAACAGGCGGTGCATGTGCCGTGCTTCGTGTGCGGCGTCGGTACCGATACGGGCATGATGCAGGCCGACGGCATCCATCCCAATGCGCAGGCGCAGGGCGCCATGCTCGACGCCGTGTGGCCCTACCTGAAACCGAAGCTGCGCTGCCCCGGCCGATGAAACCGCGCACCGAGACCTGTCTGTGTGGTTCGGGCCGCGCCTACGACGCCTGCTGTGGCAGATGGCATCGTGGCGAGGCGGCGCCCGACGCCGAAAAATTGATGCGTTCGCGCTACGTCGCCTATGTGATGGGGCTGGAGGCGTATTTGCTCGCGACATGGCATCCGGCCACGCGTCCTGCCGCGCTTGACCTCGACGCGCCGCCGCGCCCCCAATGGCTGGGCCTCACGATCAAGGCGCACGTGCCGCTCGATGCGACGCATGCCACCGTCGAATTCATCGCGCGCTACCGCATCGACGGGCGCGCGTACCGGCTGCACGAACGCAGCCGCTTCGAACGCATCGACGGGCGCTGGTTCTACGTCGACGGCGACATGCGGTCCTGAGCGTTCAGCGCGCGCTCAGCATCAGCCACACCAGGCGGCGCGCCATCTCGCGCTTGCGCGCGGGATAGCTCGTCACGCTCGCCTCAAGGTTTTCGCCGGGTGCGGCCGACCGTTCGCCCGGCGCTTGCGGCTTCTCCGCCGCCACGCGGCCCACCCGGTCGAAGCCGGGGCCGGAATTCGCCATTCCGTCCGCATGGGCCGTGCCCAGACCCAGCAGGGCCACCGTCATCATCGCCATCATCGTCTTCATCGCTCCGCTCCTTGTTTTCACGCTCTGCGCACCGTGCGTCAGAACACGATGCAAGCGTAGGCGGCGCGAAGCGGCGGGATAAGCAACCGGGTCGCAACCCGGACGGCCAACCCAGTTGGGGGTGGATCAGGGGAGCATCTTCAATTGCGTGTTGAGGATGTCCAGGCGGCGGTCGATGTCGCGGATCGCCGGATGCTGTGGCAGATAGTCGACCAGCAGCTTCGCGCGCTCCGCTTCCAGCGACTTGATGTGCGCCTCGATTTCATCCTTGCTGCGCAACGGCGGCTGCACGGCGGGACGTGCTTCGAGCCGTTCGACGCGGTGCTCGAGCTCGTTCACGCGCTGCGCCAGTGGGGACGCTTCGCTCTTCGCGGGGGCAGGTGTCTCGCAGGCGGTGAGCACGAGCGCGAGAGCGAGCGCGACGGGGGACAGACGTTTCAGCATGAGCGGAGGCTGCGGGAAATTGCGGACCAATTGACACATGATAGTCGAGCGGTTCCACCCACGCAGTCACAAAGAAAAAGCCCCCGGCCTTGCGGTACCGGGGACTTGTATATGGGGTGGATGATGGGACTCGAACCCACGACGACAGGAATCACAATCCTGGACTCTACCAACTGAGCTACATCCACCATTGTCGTTGCCGGCGGGCCGGCAGCGAAAACCTTGGCCTGCCCGACAGGAATCGAACCTGTAACCCCCAGCTTAGAAGGCTGGTGCTCTATCCAGTTGAGCTACGGGCAGAGTCTATCCTTGCTCGGGCGCTGTCTCTTACTTGTCGGATAGGGGGTGGTCGGGGTGAGAGGATTCGAACCTCCGACATCCTGCTCCCAAAGCAGGCGCGCTACCAGACTGCGCTACACCCCGAAATCCGACGGCCAACGCGGGCCTCGTTTCGGAGAGGCGAGACTATACCTTGGTGGCGTGTCGGGGTCAATTTTCTGCCTTTCCCCCGCGCGTCCCCTTGAGTCGGCGGAGGGCTTCCGGGACAATCGCGTTTTTGCTTCCGGACGGCACCGATGAGCGCACGCATTCTCGACGGCAAGGCGATGGCGGATACCATCCTTGCGGTGATTCACGACAAGGTTGCGGAGCGCGAGGCGCAGGGCAAGCGCCGTCCCGGTCTGGCGGTGATTCTGGTCGGCAGCGATCCTGCCTCCGCGGTGTACGTGCGCAACAAGAAGCGCGCGTGCGAGCGCGCCGGCGTCACCAGCGTGTCGCACGACCTGCCGGCGATCACCACCCAGGACGAACTTCTCGCACTGATCGACGCGCTCAATGCAGATCCCGTCATCGACGGCATTCTGGTGCAACTGCCGCTGCCCGCGCACATCGACGCGGAGACGGTGATCGAGCGCATTCGCCCCGACAAGGACGTCGACGGTTTTCATCCCTACAACATCGGTCGCCTGGCGGTGAAGATGCCCACCCTGCGGCCCTCCACCCCGCGCGGGGTGATGACGCTGCTGCGCGCCACCGGCGAGGAGTTGCGCGGCAAGAACGCGGTGATGGTCGGCGCCTCGAACATCGTCGGCCGGCCGATGAGCCTGGAGCTGTTGCTCGCCGGCTGCACCATCACGGTGTGCCACAGCGCCACGCGCGATCTGGAAAGCTTCGTGCGCTCGGCCGAGATTCTGGTGGTGGGCGTGGGGCGCCCGCGCATGATTCCGGGCGACTGGATTCGCGAAGGGGCGATGGTCATCGACGTTGGCATCAACCGCCTCGACGATGGCAAGCTGGTCGGCGATGTCGATTTCGACGGCGCCATCCAGCGTGCGGGCTGGATTACTCCGGTGCCCGGCGGCGTCGGACCGATGACGGTGGCGACGCTGCTGGAGAACACGCTCGAAGCGGCGCTGATGCACAATCCCTAGGGGCTAGGGGCTAGGGGCTAGGGGCTAGGGGCTGGGGGCTAGGGGCTAGGGGCTAGGGGCTAGGGGCTAGGGGCTAGGGGCTAGGGGCTAGGGGCTAGGGGCTAGGGGCTCATTAAATTTCGCGGCCTCCGGCCGCTCATCCTCTGCCCCCTAAATCCTCCCGCCAGCCCGATACAGCGCTTGCAGATACGCCACGTCGACGTACGGCCGACCGAGATCCGGGCCGGCGATCAGCGCGTTGGGGGCGTCGGGTTCGCCGAGGTCGGAGAGCACCACGGCGGCCCCGCGGAAATCGTGGTCGTGGGTGTAGTCGTTGACGGTCACCAGGGTTTTCAGGCCGGCACCGAGGCTTGCGCGCAGGCCGTTTTCCGAATCCTCGAACGCGAGACACTCAACGGCGGGCAGGCCGAGTCTTTCCAGCGCGTAGTGGTAGATGTCGGGGGCGGGCTTCTTCGCCGGCACGATGTCGCCTGCGGCGATGACCTCGAACCATTCCGTGGTGCCCGGACCGAGGCTGTGTTCGAGCAGGACGGTGACGTTCTCCGGCGTGGTGGTGGTGGCGATCGCCAGCCGCATGCCGGCGGTGCGCGCTTCCAGCAGCAGGCGCTTGACGCCGGGGCGCATCGGGATGCCGCCCTGCGCGGCAAGCGCGCTGTAGTGGCGGGTCTTGGCCTGGTGCAGGCGGGCGACCAGATCGTTGAAATCGGCGGGCTTCCTATAGTCCGGCCGATACTGGTCGATATAGTGCTTCATGCGCTCCTTGCCGCCGGTGACGGCGAGGAGTCTGCCGTACAGGGCAGCGTCCCAGTGCCAGTCGAGACCGGCTTCGGCAAAGGCCTGGTTGAAGGCGGGACGGTGGCCGTCGCGCTCGGTGTCGGCAAGGGTGCCGTCGACGTCGAAGAGCAGGGCTTGGAGTGTCATATGGGTTGCGACGCGTGGAGGATTCTGTTATTTAATCGTGTTTGGGCTCGGCCCGGAACACACTGACCTACGAAGAGGACGAGATGGCTGAAACTTTGATGCGCTTTGAGCCCTACAAGGCCAAAAAAGGCGAAGAGTACATGAACGCAAAGCAGCTCGCGCATTTTCGCAAAATGCTCGAGGCCTGGAAAGCCGAACTGTCGCAGGACATCGATGTCACGCTGCACTCCATGCAGGACGAGCAGACCGTGTTTGCCGATCCCAACGATCGCGCGACACAGGAATCCGATATGGCGCTGGAACTGCGCAACCGCGACCGCGAGCGCAAGCTGATCAAGAAGATCAACGAGACGATCGCCAAGATCGACAGTGGTGACTACGGTTACTGCGAGGCATGTGGTATCGAGATCGGCCTGGACCGCCTGCAGGCGCGTCCCACGGCCACCCTGTGCATCGACTGCAAGACGCTCGAGGAAATCCGCGAGCGCCAGGTCGCCAAATGAATATGGCGCGCCAGGTTGCCAGGTAAATCTGCCATGTCCGACAGCGGCGAATTCGAGCGTTATTACAACGGGCTGCTCTACAGCGTCATGCGCTGGGATCAACTCACCGCCTTCTGGCAGAAGCTCGACGCCGAGGCGGGATGGTATCTCTACGCAGTTGGCCACGAGGTGCCGCAGGCACCATCGCCGGCCGACAAGGTGCGGCAGTTCACGCGCGAACTCGACGAACTGCTGCGCCGCGAGCATCACGAGGATTATTGCGCGATCGTCTACGCCGACGATCTCGATGCGCCCAACTTCGTCAAGATCTACGATCCCAACCATCTTGGCAGTTCGTGCGGCTCCAGTTCCATGAAAAGCTCGGTGCTGCCGGGCTGGCTCATGAGCAAGACGCCGCCGCGTGAAATCCAGGTGAACCACATCGTCACCGGCCAGCGCAAGCGCTGGTGGCAGGCGTTCCTGGGCGGTTGACGTGAAAGTCGCGAAACGAGATCTCGCCTTCCTCGAAGGCGGGGAGGTCGTGTCGATCGCCTGTTATTGATTCGGCTAGCTGCCGTTTGAAGTGGCCAGAAAACCCGATTCGATGAAGCAAGGCCGGGAAGGCGAACAGGCCGAAGCGATAATCAATTAAAACATCGTTCTATTGAGGCGGCTCAACGAATCTGTCCACCCCTGAAGCCCTTGCAAACCAATACGGTTTCAAACTTCTTCGTGCCGGATCAATAGTGGCGTGCGGGCCGGGGGAGGGCGCGCTTGCCCGCTTCCGGACATGGGCAAAAAAAGTGGCGTTTCACGACGCCTTGCGGAAATGAAAAAACCGCGCCCGTGAGCGCGGTTTCTCGCAGCCCGTACGGCTTACTTCTTCGCGGGCGCCTCGCTGGTGGACGCACCGGCCTTCTTCTCTTCAGCCTTGTGAGTCTTCTTCGAGGCCTTCTTCGGCGCTTCAGCCGGCTTCTCGGCTGCCGGGGCGGCGCTTGCGGCAGGCGTTGCCGCGGGGGCGGCCGTGCCATGCTCGGCCGCGATGGCGGACATGCTGAACGCACCGGCAACGGCAACGGCAAGCAGGGAAGACATCAGTTTGCTCATCTCTTTCTCCATACAGTGATTGATTTGGCATGCCGTTGCACCGTGCTACGGCATGCGTGGCACTATGCTGCGTCCGGCTTACACAAACCTTACGGGTGGATATCCGGGTCGCGCGGCGCGGAGGTGCTGGTTGTGGCAGACTGCCGCCATGAAGATTCTGCTGGTGGAAGACGATCCGACCCTTGGCGAGGCGGTCATGCTGGCACTCAGACAGGCGGGTTTCTCGGTCGACTGGGCGCGCGATGGGGTGCAGGCGGAGCTTGCGCTGGGGGGCTACGCCTACGATGCCATGCTGCTCGACCTCGGACTGCCGCGGCGCGAGGGGCTGGAGATCCTGCGCCAGGCACGGGGGCGCGGCGCGATCCTGCCGGTGATCATTCTCACCGCGCGCGACACGGTGGAGGATCGCGTGCGCGGCCTGGATGCGGGCGCTGACGACTACGTGCTGAAGCCGTTCGCACTGGACGAACTGCTGGCACGGTTGCGTGCCTTGCTGCGGCGGTCGCAGGGACGGGCCGATCCGCAGATCCGTGTGGGACGCCTGAGCTTCGACAGTGTGCGGCGTCAGGCCACTGTCGGCGACACGCCGCTCGCGCTGTCGGCGCGCGAAATCGAGGTTCTGGAAATCCTGCTCGCGCATGCGGGGCGCGTCACGGCCAAAGAGGCGATCGCCGACCGTCTTGCCGGCTGGGACGAAGGTGTGGGAGAGAACGCGGTGGAGGTCTACATTCACCGGCTGCGCCGCAAGCTGCACGATTCGGGCGTGGCGATCCGCACCCTGCGCGGGTTGGGCTATCTGCTGGAGGCCGGATCTTGAGGCGATCCTCGTCGAGCCTCCGGCGGCAGTTGATCGTGCGCATGGTGTCGATGATGCTGCCTATCCTCATTCTGCTGTGGGTGGTCGCCTATTTTTCCAGCCTGTACTACATCAATGCGGCGTTCGACCGCTCGCTGGTCCGGCGCACCTATGCGCTGGCCGACCAGATCGAAGTCGTGAGGGGGCAGGTGCGGGTCGACCTGCCGGTCGCGGCGCGCGAAATCCTTGCCTTTGACCAGGAAGACCTGTTGTTCCATCGCATCGTCGATCCGCACGGCAGGGTCGTCGAGGGTGAGTTGAACATGCCGAAGGTTCCGGGAAAAGCTCCGCTCCGGTCCGGTGAGATGAGCATCTACGAGGGCGTGAAGGATGGTCAGCCCGTGCGTGTGGTGGCGTTCGCACTTTCGCTCAAGGGAACCAGCGCGGCCGGAACGGTAATGATCCAGGTGGGTGAGACGCTGTCACGGCGCTCGGCCATCGCCAGGCGCGCGACACTGGCGATCGTGGTGCCGATGCTGCTGATGACGCTGACGGCGGTCGGCGCGATCGCCTATGGCGTCGGGCGCGGCCTGGAACCGGTGCGGCGCCTGCGCGACCGTCTGCTGGCGCGGTCCGCGTTCGACCTCAGCCCGGTTCCGCTGGAGGAAACGCCGGCGGAGATGCGGCCTTTCCTCGACGAAATCAACTCGCTGCTCGCCCGCCTGTCCGAAGCGGTCGAGGCGCAATCGCGTTTCGTTGCGGACGCCGCGCATCAACTGCGCACGCCCATCGCCGGCATCCGTGCGCAGGCTGAAGCGGCGTTGGCGGCCGGCCAGCCCGACCAGGGGCAGGCGGCCCTGCGGCGCATCGCCCACGTCGCGAAGAACATGGGCGAGCTGGTGCAGAAGCTCCTCATCCTGGCACGCGTCGACGCGGCCGAAAACACCCTGCACCTCGGCCGCATCGACGCGCGCGACCTGATGCGCGAAGTCGCCATGGATTGGGTGCCGCAGGCGCTGGCGCAGGGCGTTGAAATCGGCTTCGACGAGACGGGAGACGAGCTGGCCTGGGTGGTCGGTGACCGGGACTTGTTGCGCGAGTTGCTGGCCAATCTGGTCGACAATGCCCTGCGTCATGGCGGACGGCTTGTTACGCTGGGCCTGGGAGCTTCCACCGAGGGTGTGATATGGCGCGTGTCGGACAATGGCCCCGGCATCCCGGCAAGCCAGCGTGAGGTGGTGTTCGCGCCCTTCCATCGTTTGTCGGGCAGTGCCGACGGCGCGGGGTTGGGGCTGGCGATCGTGCAGCGGATCGCGCGCCTGCATGGAGCGACGGTTGAGCTGGAGGCGGGGTCGGGCGGTCAAGGCCTGACCGTCGTGGTGCGTTTCCCGCCGCTGCCGGATGGCGGCGGCTGAACCCGACAAAAAAACGCGCCCACGGGCGCGTTTTTTCGGAGCGGGCATGCCCCCGCGGCGGGGCGGCGCTCAGGCCGCGGGTTCCTGGTCGCCCGGGGCGGCGTCCAGCAGCGCCTTCATCGACAGGCGCAGACGGCCCTTCTCGTCGGCTTCCAGGATCTTCACCTTCACCACCTGGCCTTCCTTGAGGTAGTCGCCGATGGCGTTGACGCGCTCGTGGGCGATCTGCGAGATGTGCAGCAGGCCGTCGCGGCCGGGCAGCACGTTGACGATGGCGCCGAAGTCCAGCAACTTGATCACCGGGCCCTCGTAGACCTTGCCGACCTCGACTTCGGCGGTGATCTCCTCGATGCGCTTTTTCGCCAGTTCGCCGGCTTCCATGCTGGTACAGGCAATCTTCACGCTGCCGTCTTCCTGGATGTCGATCTGCGTGCCGGTCTCCTCGGTGAGCGCGCGGATGACGGCGCCGCCCTTGCCGATGACGTCGCGGATTTTTTCCGGGTTGATCTTCATGGCGATGATGCGCGGCGCGTAGGCCGACATTTCATGGGCGCCGGACACCGCGGACTTCATGATGCCGAGGATGTGCATGCGGCCTTCCTTCGCCTGCGTCAGCGCGGCGTGCATGATTTCCTTGGTGATGCCGGTGATCTTGATGTCCATCTGCAGCGCGGTGACGCCATTTTCGGTACCCGCCACCTTGAAGTCCATGTCACCCAGGTGATCCTCGTCGCCGAGGATGTCGGTCAGCACGGCGAAACGGTTGCCTTCCTTGATGAGCCCCATGGCGATGCCGGCGACGTGGTTCTTCACCGGCACGCCGGCGTCCATCAGCGAGAGGCAGCCGCCGCACACCGAAGCCATCGACGACGAGCCGTTGGACTCGGTGATTTCCGACACCACACGCAGGGTATAGCCGAAATCCTCCTTGCTGGGCAGCACCGCCAGCAGCGCGCGCTTGGCCAGGCGCCCGTGGCCGATCTCGCGGCGCTTGGGGCTGCCGACCCGGCCGGTCTCGCCGGTGGCGTAGGGCGGCATGTTGTAGTGCAGCATGAAACGGTCGGAGTAGGAGCCTTCGAGTGCGTCGATGGTCTGCTCGTCGCGGCCGGTGCCGAGCGTGGTGACGACCAGCGCCTGGGTCTCGCCGCGGGTGAACAGCGCCGAGCCGTGGGTGCGCGGCAGCACGCCGGTGCGGATGGTGATCGGGCGCACGGTACGGGTATCGCGGCCGTCGATGCGCGGCTGGCCAGACAGGATGCGGTTGCGCACCACGCCGGCTTCGAGACGGTGGAAGGCGTCCTTCACCACGTTGGCGGCGACGGTGTCCATCTCCGGCGTGATCAGTTCGGCAAAGGCCTTGCTGCGTACCTCGTCGACCGCGGTCATGCGCGCCTGCTTCTGCTTGATGTTGTAGGCCTGCTGCAGGCCGGCTTCGGCCAGTGCCTTCAGGCGATCGACCATCGCGGTGTCCTCGGCGGGCGCTTCCCACTCCCAGGCATCGGCGCCGGCTTCGTCGGCCAGTTCGTTGATCGCGTCGATCGCTGCCTGCATCTGGGTGTGACCGAACACCACCGCGCCCAGCATGATGTCTTCCGGCAGCTCCATGGCCTCGGATTCCACCATCAGCACGGCGGTCGCAGTGCCGGCGACGACGAGGTCGAGTTTCGAATCCTTGAGTTCGGTGTGGGTCGGGTTGAGTACGTATTCGCCGTTGATGAAGCCCACGCGCGCGGCGCCGATCGGGCCGTCGAACGGCAGGCCGGACAGCGACAGCGCGGCCGATGCCCCGATCATCGCGGGGATGTCCGCGCTCACCTCGGGGTTGGACGAGATCACCGTGGCGATGATCTGCACTTCATTGAAGAAACCTTCCGGGAACAGCGGACGGATGGGACGGTCGATCAGGCGCGAGGTCAGCGTCTCGCCCTCGGACGGGCGGCTCTCGCGCTTGAGGAAGCCTCCCGGGATGCGGCCGGCGGCGTAGGTTTTTTCCTGATAGTCGACGGTCAGCGGGAAGAAGTCCTGGCCCGGCTTGACCTCGTTCTTGGCGACGACGGTGACCAGCACCACGGTGTCGTCCATGTTGACGATGACGGCGCCGGACGCCTGGCGGGCGATTTCACCCGTTTCCAGGGTGACCTGATGGCGGCCGAAAGCGAATGTTTTCTTGGTTGCACTCACGCGAATTCCTTTCCAAAAACGCAAACGCCCCGCCTTGGGCGGGGCGCAGCAGGCTCAGGGGCGCCGCGCCGGGGCCCCGTTGCCGATGACGTTGTGGCAATGCTTCACCGAGGGTGTGCCGCGCTTACTTGCGCAGACCGAGACGCTCGATGAGGGTCTTGTAGCCTTCGAGATTGGTGCGCTTCAGGTAATCCAGCAGCTTGCGGCGGCGGCTCACCATCTTCAGCAGGCCGCGACGCGAGTGGTGATCCTTCATATTGACCTTGAAATGTTCGGTCAGGTCGTTGATGCGCGCGGTGAGCAGGGCGACCTGCACTTCCGGCGAACCGGTGTCGGCGGCGGCGCGCTGGTAATCCTGGACGATCTGCGCCTTCTGCGCGGTGGTGACAGCCATGATGCACTCCTTCTGAATCGCGTGGCCTGCGGCTGAGCGGGACACGTTCGTGGAAAATCGCAAATTTTACGCGAAAAGCTCCGTTCGACCAAATCAGGCGGTGGCCACCAGACGGCGTGGCGCCAGCCCGTCGGGGCCGGCTTCGGCCAGTCCGAGGAAGTCCGCGCCGGCGTAGACACGCACCAGACCGGTGGCGGGTTGCGCGTGAGGGATCCTGCGGCCCTGCAGCAACGCTGCGGCGGCCGTTTCGTCCAGGCGCACCGCAGGCAGGTGGGCGACGAGGCAGTCGGGTGGCAGCAGCAGTGTCTGGCGCGCCGGGATGTCGAGTGCCGCAAGTTCGTCCAGCGTGTGCGCTGCGTCAAGCGCGAAGCCGCCTGCCGCAGTGCGCGTCAGGGCGGTGAGATGGGCGCCGCAGCCGAGCGCTGCGCCGATGTCCTGCGCCAGCGTGCGGATGTAGGTGCCCGCGCTGCAGCGCACGTCGAGTACCACGCGCGGCGGCGCGCATTCGAGCAGTTCGATGGAACGAATCGTGACCTTGCGCGGCGGCCGTTCGATGTCGATCCCGGCGCGCGCGTATTCGTAGAGTGGGCGTCCCTGGTGCTTCAGGGCCGAATGCATGGGCGGGATCTGCTCGATCTCGCCCGTGAAACGTGGCAGGACGGCCTCGATGTCGGCGCGGCTGGCGTTCACGTCGCGTGTCGCGGTGACGTCGCCCTCGGGGTCGCCGGTCGTGGTGGTGATGCCCAGTTGCAGCACGGCACGGTAGCCCTTGTCGGCATCGAGCAAATAGGCGGAAAACTTGGTCGCCTCGCCGAAGCACAACGGCAGCAGACCATCGGCAAACGGGTCGAGCGTGCCGGTGTGGCCGGCCTTGCGCGCATTGAGCAAGCGCTTCGCCTTTTGCAGCGCCGTGTTGGAGGTGAGCCCCACCGGCTTGTCCAGCAGCAACACGCCGTTAATCGCTTTGGGCCTAGCGTTTGCCCCCTCTCCCCTCGGGGGAGAGGGTTGGGGAGAGGGCATCGCTTTGGGCCTAGCGTTTGCCCCCTCTCCCCCCTCTCCCCCCTCTCCCCGCCCTCTCCCGCAAGCGGGAGAGGGGGGCAAGGCTGGGTTTGCCCTGGATGGAGAGGGTTGGGGAGAGGGCATCGCTTTGGGCCTGGCGTTTGCCCCCTCCCCCGCTTGCGGGATAAGCGGCGACTTGCCCGCCTGCGGGCTTGGTCGATCGCTTGGTAGCTTCATCAGAGGGTCGGGGAGCGCACGCGCAGCCATCGCCTGGCGTATCGCTTTCACTCGTCCTTCGGGTGCGTGGCGTCTTCGGCGACGGCGCTCTCGATCAGCTGGGTGAGCGCGATCCCGCGTTCGATGGAGCGGTCGTAGACGAAGGTGAGCTTGGGCACGACGCGCAACTGCATGCGGTGCGAAAGCTGCGCGCGCAAAAAACCACTCGCCCGCTGTAGCCCCGCGAGGCAGGCGGCATGCTCGGCCTCGCCGCCCAGCGTGGTGAAGTACACCTTGGCGAACTCCATGTCGCGGTTCACCTCCACCTCGGTGATGGTGAGCATGCCGACACGCGGATCCTTCACTTCCTGCCGGATGAGTTCCGGCAGTTCGCGCTGGATCTGGTCGGCGACGCGGCGGGCGCGGGGGAAGTCCTTGGGCATTTTTAGGGGCTAGGAATCAGGGGCTAGGGGCTAGGGCAAACGCGCGCGGCAGCGCCGCGTTCATTCCCCAGATCCTAAATCCTGGCTCCTAGGAGCCTGTCGGACTTGAGCGATCGTAGCGAGCCGAGTGGGAGAGCGAGGACAGATTTGTCCATTTTTGAGGCGCATAGTGGGCCTATGTAACGAAAAAATGGACAAATATGGACCGCTATCCCACCGGCGCAGTAGATCGTGCTCAAGTCCGACAGGCTCCTAGATCCTCGGTCCTCACAGCGAACGCGCCACCTCGACCACCTCGAACGCCTCGAGCACGTCACCTTCCTGGATGTCATTGAAATTCTTCAGCGAGAGACCGCATTCGAAGTTGGCCTTGACTTCCTTGACGTCGTCCTTGAAGCGCTTCAGCGAATCGAGTTCGCCCTGGTGGATGACCACGTTGTTGCGCAGCACGCGCACGCCTGCACCACGTTTGACGACGCCGTCGGTGACGTAGCAGCCGGCGATGGTGCCGATCTTGGAGATGTGGAACACCTGGCGAACCTCGACGGTACCGATGACGTTTTCTTTCTTCTCCGGTGCGAGCATGCCGGACAGGGCCGCCTTCACTTCATCCACGGCTTCGTAGATGATGTTGTAGTAGCGGATGTCGACGCCGCTGGCTTCGGCCAGCCTGCGTGCCTGCGTGTCGGCGCGGACGTTGAAGCCGATCAGTACTGCCTTGGACGCGAGCGCCAGGTTGACGTCGGATTCGGTGATCGCACCGACCGCGCTGTGGATGACGTTGACCTTGACCTCTTCGGTCGACAGCTTGGCGAGCGCATGCGCCAGGCCCTCGTAGGAGCCCTGCACGTCGGCCTTGATGATGATGGGCAACTGTTTGACCTCGCCTTCGCCCATTTGTTCGAACATCGATTCCAGCTTGGCGGCCTGCTTCTTCGCAAGTTGTACGTCACGGAACTTGCCCTGGCGGAACAGCGCGATTTCGCGTGCCTTGCGCTCGTCGGGCAGCACCATCATGTCCTCGCCCGCGTGCGGCACGTCGGACAGGCCCTGGATCTCGACGGGGATCGACGGACCGGCTTCGCTGACGGCCTTGCCGGCTTCGTCCAGCATGGCGCGCACGCGCCCGAACACCTGTCCGGCCAGCACCATGTCGCCGCGCCGGAGGGTGCCGGATTGCACCAGCATGGTGGCGACCGGTCCCTTGCCCTTGTCGAGGCGGGCCTCGATCACGATGCCCTTGGCCGGTCCTTCGGCCGGCGCGCTCAGTTCGAGCACCTCGGCCTGCAGCAGAATTGCGTCGAGCAGTCCGTCGATGTTGGTGTTGGCCTTGGCCGACACGTCGACGAACTGGGCGTCGCCGCCCCATTCCTCGGGGGTGACGCCGTGCGCCACGAGTTCCTGGCGGATGCGCTCGGGGTTGGCCTCCGGCTTGTCGATCTTGTTCACGGCGACGACCAACGGTACGCCGGCCGCCTTGGCGTGGTGAACGGCCTCGATGGTCTGCGGCATGACGCCGTCATCGGCCGCGACCACCAGCACCACGATGTCGGTCGCCTTCGCGCCGCGGGCGCGCATGGCGGTGAACGCCTCGTGGCCCGGCGTGTCGAGGAAGGTGATGACGCCCTTCTCGGTCTCGACGTGGTAGGCACCGATATGCTGGGTGATGCCGCCGGCTTCGCCGACTGCGACGCGGGTGCGGCGGATGGTGTCGAGCAGCGAGGTCTTGCCGTGGTCGACGTGACCCATCACCGTCACCACCGGCGGACGCGGGTGCGCTTCCGTTTCGGTCGCCTCCACGGTATCGGTGAGGAAGGCTTCCGGTGTGTCGAGCGCGGCGGGCTTGCCGATGTGGCCCATTTCCTCGACCACGATCAGCGCGGTTTCCTGGTCGAGCACCTGGTTGATGGTGACCATGCTGCCAAGCTTCATCATTGTCTTGATGACTTCCGCGGCTTTGACCGACATCTTGTGTGCAAGCTCGGCCACGGTGATGGTTTCCGGCACGAGCACCTCGCGCACGATGGGTTCGGTCGGTGCAACAAAGCTGCTTTCTTCGTGGGCACCGCCCTTGGTCTTGCCCTTGCGGCCGCGCCAGCCGGCGTCGGGCGTCGCGCCACCGCGGGTCTTGAGGCCACCCTTGCGTCGTGCCGCGTCGTCCTTCCAGGCCGTGTCGGCCTTTTTCGCCGGTTTCTTGTCAGTCTTGCCGGCCGCCGGCTTGTCCGGCTTGTGCAGCGTCTTGTCGCTCGGCGCGGGGGCGGCGGCTTTCTGCGCTTCGGTGAGTTTGGCCGCTTCGCGGGCCGCCTCCGCCTGCTTGCGCAGGGCTTCGCGCTCGGCACGCGCCTTGGCGTCTGCGGCCTGGCGTTCGAGCAGGGCCTGGTGGCGACGGGTTTCCTCCTCGCGCGCCTTGATTTCAGCTTCGCCGAGGATGGTCGCCTTCTTGACGCGAGTCGTCTTCTTCGGCGCGGGCGCGGTTTCTGCCGCCGGTTCGGCGGCTTTTTCCGCAGGCGCTTCGACCGGCGCGGCCTCGGCGACGACCGGTTCGGGCGCCGCGGGCGGGGTCGGTGCTTCGGCAACCGGCTCCACGACGGGGGCCGGCGCTACCGGTTCCGGAATTGCCGGCTCGGCGGCGACGGGCTCCGGCGTCGCCACGGCCGCAGCCTGGGCTTCCGCCGCCAGAGCGGCGGCATCGCGCTTCACGTAGGTACGCGACTTGCGCACCTCGACCTGAATGGTGCGGGACTTGCCCGTGCTGTCGGTCTTGCGGATCTCGCCGGTCTGCTTGCGCGTGATGGTGATCTTGGTCTTGCCGGCCTCGCCGCCGCCACCATGCATCCGACGCAGGTAGTCGAGCAGTTGTGCCTTGTCCGCCTCGGTGACGGAGTCGACCACATCCTTCTTGCTGACGCCAGCCGCCTTCAACTGTTCCAGCAAAAGCTGTGGTGGCAGTTTCAGTTCCTGGGCGAATTGTTCAACGTTCATGCAATCCTCTTAGCCTTGGGCGAACCAGGGCGCGCGTGCCGCCATGATCAGTTGTTTGGCGTGCTCTTCGTCCAGCCCGGTCATTTCGGTCAGTTCGTCGACCGCCAGCTCGGCCAGGTCATCGGTGGTATGGATGCCTTTGGTGGCGAGCAGGCGCGCGGTTTCGGCGTCCATCCCCTCGAGCGAGAGCAGATCGCCGGCCGAGGCCTCGACCTGCTCCTCGCCGACGATCGCGGCGGTGAGCAGCGCGTTGCGGGCGCGGTTGCGCAGTTCGTTGACGAGTTCCTCGTCGAACGCCTCGATCTCGAGCATTTCGCTGAGGGGCACGTAGGCGACTTCCTCCAGCGTCGAAAAGCCTTCGTCGACCAGGATCTGCGCGACTTCCTCGTCGACGTCGAGCTTCTCGATGAAGAGCTGGAGCGTCGTCTCGCTTTCGCTCTGCTGTTTTTCGGCCGCCGCTTCGCGCGACATGATGTTGAGGTTCCACCCTGTCAGTTCGGACGCCAGGCGCACGTTCTGGCCGCCGCGGCCGATCGCCATCGCCAGCTGCTCCTCCTCGACGACGACATCCATGCTGCGCTTGTCCTCGTCGACGACGATGGAGCTCACCTCCGCGGGGGCCAGCGCGTTGATGACGTACTGTGCCGGATCCTCGGACCAGTGGATGATGTCGACCCGCTCGCCGGCGAGCTCGTTGGTCACCGAGGTGACGCGCGAGCCTCTCAGGCCGATACAGGTGCCGATCGGGTCGATGCGCGGATCGTGCGAAACCACGGCGATCTTGGCGCGCAGGCCAGGGTCGCGGGCGGCTGCCTTGATTTCCAGCAGGCCTTCCTCGATCTCGGGGACCTCGAGCTCGAACAGCTTCATGATGAATTCGGGTGCGGTGCGCGAGAGGACCACCTGCGGACCGCGGGTGCCGCGGTCGATGCGCAGCAGGTAGGCGCGTACGCGGTCACCGATGCGCAGGTTCTCACGCGGGATCATCTGGTCGCGGTGCAGGAAGCCCTCGACACGGCCGGACTCGAGAATGGCGTTGCCACGGTCGATGCGCTTGACGACGCCGTTGACGAGGTGCTCCTTGCGGGCGAGGAAGTCCTGGATGATCTGCTCGCGCTCGGCGTCGCGGATCTTCTGCAGGATCACCTGCTTGGCGGCCTGCGCGCCAATGCGGCCGAATTCGACGTTTTCCAGCGGCTCCTCGACGTAGTCGCCAAGTTCGATGTCGGGATGGCTGTCACGTGCGTCCACCAGGAGGATCTGGTTGTCCTCGGATTCGAGTTCGGTTTCCGAGACGACCTTCCAGCGGCGGAAGGATTCGTAGTCGCCGGTTTCGCGGTTGATGGTCACGCGCACGTCGGCGTCTTCCTTGAAGCGTTTCTTGGTGGCGGAGGCGAGCGCCTGCTCCAGGGCCTCGAACACCACGTCCTTGTCCACGTTCTTTTCGCGCGCCAGCGCATCCGCCAGCATCAACATTTCACGGCTCATCGTTTTCTCCTGTGCGCCGGTCCCTAAATCGCCGGTTTCAGGCGCACCACATCCACATTCATCAGGTCGACCGACATTTCCCTGCCGTCGACGATCAGCTTCACCGCACCGTCCGCGAGCCCGATCAACTGTCCGGCAAGCTTGCGCCGGTTCTCGATCGGCACGCGCAGCTTCAGTGTCACGGTCTCGCCGGCGAAGCGCGCGTAATCCTGCGGTTTCACCAGCGGCCGGTCGAGCCCGGGCGACGACACTTCCAGACGCTCGTAATCGATGTTCTCGACCGTGAACAGGTGGGTCAGGTGATTGCTCACCGCGACGCAGTCGTCGATGGTGACACCGCCGGGCTTGTCGACGAAGATCCGCAGCAGCCCGCGGCCGGCGCGCTCGAGCAGCACCAGCTCGTAGCCGAGGCCGGCAAGCACGGGTTCCAGTCGGGTGGACAGATCCATCATCGTTTCAGGCACCGCACAAACAAAAAATGGGCGAACCGCCCATCGTTATCGATCTTTGAAGCGCCCGGATTGTATCACCACGGGCAGCAGACAAAAAGCATTGTTGGTGCCCGGAACCGGAATCGAACCGGTACGCCATCGCTGGCGAGGGATTTTAAGTCCCTTGTGTCTACCAATTTCACCATCCGGGCGGAGCGGACGGCAATCCGGAATCTGGAGGCGCGTGCCGGAGTCGAACCGACCTACACGGATTTGCAATCCGGTGCATAACCGCTTTGCTAACGCGCCGTCGTGGCAAACCACCGTAAACGAAAAGGGGAAAACATCCGGACTGTGCCTTCTGTTTTCCCCGGAATTCTGGAGCGGGAAAGGAGGTTCGAACTCCCGACCTCAACCTTGGCAAGGTTGCGCTCTACCAGCTGAGCTATTCCCGCACTAAAGGCTGCGCATTATGGGGAGTCCGGCCTTTCGTGTCAACACCTAGGCGGAACTCCGCAGTGCGCGTGCGGCCATCGCCAGGTAATAGGCCATCGACACCAGCGTCAGGATCGCGGCCACCCAGATCAGCACGCTGCCGATCGTGGCGACGGGCAGACCGGCAAGCGGATCATGGTACAACAGCAGGACGATGGCGACCATCTGCGCGGCGGTCTTCAGCTTGCCGACGAAGGAGACCGCCACGCTGGCCGACTTGCCGGCCTTCGCCATCCATTCGCGCAGCGCGGAAATGGTGATTTCGCGGCCGATGATGACAAGCGCGACGAGCGGCGCGACGCGGTCGAGATCGACCAGCACGATGAGCGCCACGGCCACCATCAGCTTGTCCGCCACCGGGTCGAGGAAGGCGCCGAATGCCGAGGTCTGCCCGAGCGCGCGCGCCAGATAGCCGTCGAACCAGTCGGTGAGCGCGGCAACGGCGAAGAAAAGCGTGGCGAACAGGTTGACGCGGTGCGCCGCGACCCAGCCATCGGGCAGATAGAACACGCCGGCCATCAGCGGGATGAGCAGGATGCGCAGCCAGGTCAGCAGGTTGGGAAGGTTGAACGGCATCGGGTCAGTGGAGGGCGCTGTAGATCGTTTCCGCCAATTCTCGGCTGATACCGCTCACCGAGGCAAGCGCGTCGACGCCGGCATCGCGCACACCCTGCAGGCCGCCGAAGTGTTCGAGCAGCTGTTTGCGCCGCTTGGGACCGATGCCCGGGATGTCCTCCAGGGTCGATTGCACGCGCGCCTTGCCGCGTCGGGCGCGGTGGCCGGTGATGGCGAAGCGGTGCGCCTCGTCGCGAATCTGCTGGATGAGATGGAAGCCGGAATGATCCTTCGCGAGGTGCAGTTCGCGGCCGTCAGGAAAGATCAGCGTTTCCAGCCCCGGTTTGCGCGATTCGCCCTTGGCGACGCCGAGCAGCGGCACCTCGCCCAGGCCCAGCTCGGTCATCGCCTCCACCGCGCTGGAAATCTGGCCCTTGCCGCCGTCGATCAGCAGCAGGTCGGGCAGCACACCGTTTTCCTCCAGGCTTTTGTGAAAGCGTTTGGAAAGTGCGGCGCGCATGGCGGCGTAATCGTCACCCGGCGTGATGCCGGTGATGTTGTAGCGGCGGTAGTCGGCTTTCTTGAGATCGTCGCCGTCGTACACGACACAGGAGGCGACCGTCGCCTCACCCATCGTGTGCGAGATGTCGAAGCATTCGATGCGCTTCAACCCCGGCAGGTCCAGCGTTTCGGCCAGGGCAGCGAGGCGCTGCGATTGCTGGGAGCGGTCGGCACTGCGGCGGTCGGCAGACAGCCTGGCGTTGGCCTGCGCCATGGCGATCCACACGCGACGCTCGCCGGTGGCGCGGTGCTGCACGCTGACCTTCCTGCCCGCCTGTTCGCCAAGCAGGGCCGCGAGCGCATCGGTCTCGATCGGCTCGCTGACGAAAATACGGGACGGGGCAGGGTGGTCGAGGTAGTGTTGCAGCAGAAAGGCTTCGAGTGCCTCGGCGAGGCTTGCGCCCTCGCTTTGCTGCGGAAAGAAGCTGCGGTCGCCGAGATGGCGGCCGCCACGGATCATGGTGAGGTTGACGGCGATCACGCCACCCGCCTCGGCGACCGCAACCACGTCGGCATCGGCCTCGTTGCCGGTGGTGTCGACGAACTGCTTCTCGCGTACCGTGGCGAGCATGCGCAGACGGTCGCGCAGGAAGGCGGCGGTCTCGAAATCCAGCCGCTCGGCGGCGGCATTCATCTGCATGGTGAGCGTTTCGGTGAGCGCGCTCGCTTCGCCCTTCAGCAGTTGCACCGCTTCGGCGACATCGCGTGCATAGGTTTCGGCGCTGATGCGGTTCACGCACGGTGCGGTGCAGCGCTTGATCTGGTGCAGCAGGCACGGCCGCGAGCGGTTGGCGAACACCGTGTCTTCGCAGGTGCGCAGTTGGAACACTTTCTGCAGCAACTGGATGCTCTCGCGCACGGCGTGGCTGTTGGGGTAGGGGCCGAAAGCCAGGTCGCGCTTCTTCGGCGTGCCGCGGAAATACGCGAGGCGCGGAAAGCGGTGTCCGGTGAGCAGCAGATAGGGATAGGATTTGTCGTCGCGAAACAGGATGTTGAAGCGCGGCTTGAGTCCCTTGATGAGGTTGTTTTCCAGCAGCAGGGCCTCGGCCTCGGTGCGCGTCACCGTGGTGTCGATGCGTGCGACGCTCTTCAGCATCAGCCTGATGCGTGGGCTCTGGTCGCTCTTCTGGAAGTAGCTGGCCACGCGCTTTTTGAGATCCTTCGCCTTGCCGACATACAGCACGCTGTCCGCGGCGTCGAGCATGCGGTAGACACCGGGCAGGGTGGGCAGGGAAGCGAGGAAGTCCTTGGTGATGCTCACATGCAAAACCGTTTATCCGCGAAGGACGCGAAGGAACGCGAAGAAAGGCGAAACACTTTTACTTCGCGTCTCTTCGCGTCCTTCGCGGACAAAAATCATCCCGGATGATCCAATAGACCGTAGGTCGGGCTTCAGCCCGACATGGAGGCGTTGCTGCGGAGTCGACGTTTGCATGCAAAACCCGTTTATCCGCGAAGGGCGCGAAGGACCACGAAGAAAGGCTGAACGCTTTTACTTCGCGTCTCTTCGCGTCCTTCGTGGATAAAAATCATTCTTCATCCAGCAACTTGCCGGCGATCGCCCAGTTCGCGTCGGGCAGTTCCTCGAAAGCGATGTAGGTGTAGGACGCGGGCTTGTTGGCGTGGCGTTCTAGGGTGGCGGTGATTTCCTCGGCGACTTTCTGCTTCTGCTCGCGCGTCAGCGTGCCGGCGAGCTTGATGGTGACGACGGGCATGGTCAGTCCTCGCTCTGAATTTTCTCGAATACTGCGGCGAACATCTCGGGGGTGAGGCGGCGTGTCTGCGTATTGTAGCGGGAGCAGTGGTAGCTGCTGACCAGCCGGCGTTCGTCGGGCAGGCGATGGTCGCTGGCGTGGGCGAAGGGATAGTCCCCGAGCTTGAGGTCCAGGGCACGCAGCACCGCCTGGTGTGCGATCCGACCCAGCGCAAGGATGGTCGCACGCGGCGGCAGGGCCGCGAGTTCGGCGGCGAGAAAGCGGTTGCAGGTACGGATTTCCGCCGACTCCGGCTTGTTGGCGGGCGGCAGGCATTTCACCGCGTTGGTGATGCGGCAGCCGGTGAGTTGCAGACGGTCGTCGACCGCGACGGATTGCGGCGCGCTGGCGTAGCCGAAGCGGTGCAGCGTCTGGTACAGCAGGATGCCGGCGTGGTCGCCGGTGAAGGGGCGGCCGCTGCGGTTGGCACCGTGCATGCCGGGGGCGAGCCCGACGATGAGCAGACGGGGGGCCGGGTCACCGAATGGCGGCACGGGTCGCGCGTGGTAGTCGGGGTGCGCGGCGCGCACCGTGTCGAGAAAACCGGCGAGGCGCGGGCAGGCGCGGCAGTCGGGATCGAAATTCATGACGGCGCCCTCACATGTTGCACCAAAGGCTGCGCCATGAGTACCTCCGGTTGCAGGGTGACGTGATGGATGCCGTGGTGTGCATCGAGCAATTCGCGTGCCTCGGCGAGAATGCGCGGCCAGTCGTCGAGCGTGCGAACTTCCATGTGCGCCGACAGCGCGACGCTGCCGGAGGCGAGTGTCCACACGTGCAGGTCGTGCACGCGCAGCACGCCATCGAGCGCGGCCAGCTCGCGGCCGATGGTGTCCAGTTGCAGGTCGAACGGTACGCCTTCCATCAGCACGTGCACCGCCTCGCGCACCAGACGCAGCGCGGACACCAGGATCAGTGCCGCCACCAGCATCGAGAGCAGCGGATCGATCGGCGTCCAGCCGGTGATGAGGATGACCAGACCCGCGACGATCGCCGCGACCGAGCCCAGCGCATCGCCGAGCACGTGCAGCAGGGCGGCGCGGCTGTTGAGCGTCTGCGCGCCGCGACTCAGCAGCCAGGCGACGGCGAGATTGACCATGAGGCCGATGACGGCGACCCCGACCACGGTGTCGCCGTGGATTGCGCGTGGCGTGCCGATGCGGCCGATGGCCTCGTGCACGATGAAGCCGAGCAGCACCAGCATCAGGACACTGTTGATGAGCGCGGCCAGCACTTCTGCGCGCGCGAAACCGTAGGAGTGCCGCAGGCTCGGCGGCCGCCGGGCCAGCCATGCGGCCGCGGCCGCCAATGCCAGGGACGACCCGTCGGTGAGCATGTGGATGGCGTCGGCGAGCAAGGCGAGCGAGCCTGCCCACCAGCCGGCCAGCGCCTCGACGCCGGAAAAGGCAAAGGTCAGCAGCAGCGCGGCAAGCAGCGTGCCGCCGTGTTGCGGTTGATCGTGGTGCGCATGGCTGTGCCCTGCGCCGTGATGCTCATGAGCGTGCACAGTAATCCGTCGGGTCGACCTGCAGATTGAGCGTGGCGCTGTCCAGCCCCAGTCCGGCGATGTGGTGCAGCGCGCGTGCATAGCGGCCGGATTCGCGCAACGCGGTCATGTCGGGTGGATGCGGGTGGCCGTGCATGCGTGCCAGGCGGGCGCGCGCCGGCGCGGGCCAGTCGACCTCGAGCTTCGCCAGCACCTCGTCGGCGAGATCGGGGCGGTTGCACACCAGCGCCATGTCGCAGCCGGCGTCCAGCGCCGCGGTCACCCGCTCGACCACGCCACCCGCCACCGCGGCGCCCGCCATGCACAGGTCGTCGCTGAAGATGGCGCCGTCGAAGCGCAGTTGCTGGCGCAGGATTTTCTGCAGCCATATGCGCGAGAATCCTGCGGGCTGCGGGTCCACTTCCGGGTAGATCACGTGGGCGGGCATGACCGCAGCAAGCCCCGCCTCGACCATCAGGCGAAACGGTATAAGATCGGCGAGGGCGATGGCCGCGAGCGTGCGCGAGTCGATGGGAATGTCGACGTGCGAATCGGCGGCAACAAAGCCGTGTCCCGGAAAATGCTTGCCGCAGGCCGCCATGCCGGCGTCCTTCATGCCCAGCATCACCGCCTGTCCCAGTTCGAACACCGCGCGCGGATCGACGTGAAAGGCGCGGTCGCCGATCACGCTCGACGCACCGAAATCCAGATCGAGCACGGGCGCGAAGCTGAAATCGACGCCGTGCGCGCGCAGTTCGCTCGCCAGCACGTAGCCGGCTTCGCGCGCGAGTTCCTTCGCGCGGTGCGGGTGCGCGTTCCAGATTTCACCGAAGGCGCGCATCGGCGGCAGGCGGGTGAAACCTTCGCGGAAGCGCTGCACGCGGCCGCCTTCGTGGTCGACGCCGATCAGCAGCGGCGCAGATTTCAGGGCGTGGATGTCCGCGGTGAGCGCCGCCAGTTGCGCGGGGTCGCGATAGTTGCGGGTGAACAGGATCACCCCGCCGACCAGCGGATGGGCGAGACGGCGCCGGTCCTCGTCTGTCAGTTCGGTGCCGGCGACGTCGAGCATCAGGGGACCGAGCGTCATGTCTTCTCCAGAATTGCGTAAGCCAGCACGAGTTCGCCCTCGTCGGACAGCGACAGGTGGTGCGCGACGATGCCCTGCGCCGTCAGCCAGGCGACAAGCTCGGGTGCGCAGTCGAAATGCGGCCTGCCGTGCGCATTGCGCAGCACCGCAAGATTGCGCAGCGTCACCGGCGCACGCAGTCCCGTGCCCGCCGCCTTGGCGAACGCCTCCTTGGCCGCGAAGCACTTGGCGAGGAAGCGCGCCGGGTCGCGGCTCGCGTAATAGTCGGCATGCTCGGCCGGAGCGAGGAGGCGGTCGGCGTAGTGTTCGCCGAAGCGTGCGAGGCCGTCGCGCACACGCCGCGTGTCGACCAGATCGGTGCCGATGCCGTGAATCATGGCGTCACCCGGACGGCGAGTCCTGCCGCGCGGATCCTGTCCGCAAAGGCTTCCAGCCACGCGGCGGGCAGGGCCGAGAGGCGCGGGGCCTGGGGTTGCAGCGACGGCCGGGCGAGGCCGTACAGCAGTACCCCGCGTACCGGAATCCGCTCATGCACGATGCGTGCGACGGCGGCGAGGTAGGCCTCCTGCTCCGCCTCGGCGGGCGGCTCGCCATCGCGCGCGAACACGCAGGTTTGCAGCCAGGTCGGGCACAGGCGCGCGGCGAGGGCGAGCCGTGCGAACTGTTTTTCGGGGCTGATGCGCGTCTGGTTGATCATGCGCATGCCCGCCACGGTCGCGCTGTCGAACTTGAACCATATCTCGCCGTTCAACGCCGCCATCTGCCGCAGTCCCGCCTGTACGCGCGGACGATCGATCAGGCTGCCATTGGTGATGAGCACCACCTTGATGCGCCCGGCGAGATCGAAATCCGTCAGCACGCGGCCGATCCGTTCGATCACGTCGGGGAACGCCTTGGCGCTGGTCGGCTCGCCATTGCCCGACAGGGCGACGTCGTTGAGCCGTCGCGCGCCTTCCGGCACGCGCGTCTGCATGAAATCGCCGTGCAGGATGGCATCGAGCATCGCACGCAGTTCGGCTTCCAGGCGTTCCAGATCGATGTCCGGCGCCGTGCCGCGCGTGAGGTTGGGTACCTGGCAATAGACGCATGCCCAGTTGCATGCGTTGTTGGGGTTGAGATTCACCCCCACCGACACCCCGCCGGCACGGCGCGACACCACCGGATACACGTAGCGCATCCCCGCGTTGTCGCGGTCGTGGTCACGGGACGTGAGGGGGGCGGTGCGTGCCATGGCAGGGATTTTCGCACGGGGCGGTGCGGAAATTGGCGGAAGCGGTGTCCGCCAATCTGTAGTCCACTACAGTTTATTTTTGTTCAGCAAAGTCAACCGCAAAGCCATAAGGAAAGCGCAATTCAGCGATTTATAGTCCACTACAGTTCACCTTGATTTTTTGCAATCCATCGCCATAATGGTGGGTAGAGTGGTGGGTAGATGGTGGGTGGTTGACTATGGCGGAGGGTGGAAGATGCTTACTGAGCTGAAAATAAAACATGCCAAGCCTGGGTATTGGCTTGACGGTGACGGGCTATATCTCCAGGTGAGCCCCTCGGGTGCGAAGTCGTGGATCTACCGGTTCCAGATCAACGGCCGGCGCCGCGAGATGGGGCTGGGCTCGCTGGCCGACGTGAGCGCGAAGGATGCGCGGCGGCTGGCGGCCGGGGCGCGGGCCTTGGTACACAACAAGATCGACCCCTTGGAGAACCGCAAGCAGCAAGCCCAGGTGGCGGCCGAGCAAGCCGCCCGTGTTGCTGCGGGGGCCGTCACCTTCAAGGCGATGGCGCTGGAATACATCAAGGCCAACCGGGCCGGCTGGAAGAACAGCAAGCACGCCGCCCAGTGGGAGAACACGCTCGCCTCCTACGCTTACCCCGTGCTGGGGGATATTGCGGTCGGCGAGGTGGACACCGCCAGGGTGCTGGAAGTGCTCAACCCGATTTGGCTCACCAAGACCGAAACGGCCAAGCGGCTGCGCGGACGGATTGAGCTTGTGCTGTCCTACGCCAAGGTGAAGGGCTACCGCAGCGGCGAGAATCCCGCAGCTTGGCGTGGGCACCTCGACAACGTGCTGCCGCAGCCGGGCAAGATCGCGCCGCACAAGCATCACGCCGCCCTGCCATACGATCAGATGGGCGAGTTCATGGGCAAACTGCGCACCCATGAGGGGGTCAGTGTGCTGTGCCTGGAGTTCGTCATCCTCACCGCTTGCCGCAGTGGCGAGGCCCTGAAGGCGAAATGGTCCGAGATAGACGAGGAAAAGGGCGTGTGGGTCATCCCTGCGTCGAGGATGAAGGCTCGCAAGGAACACCGGATTCCTCTCTCGGATGCGGCGCTGGCGGTGCTCGAAGATGCCAAGAAGCTTTGCCAGGGTGAACACATTTTCCCCGGCGTGCGCAGCGGCAAGCCCATGTCAGATATGAGCCTCACCATGCTGCTGCGCCGGATGAGCCCAGGCATCACGGTCCACGGGTTCCGTTCTGCGTTCCGGGACTGGGCCGCAGAGGTCACGCACTACCCCGGCGAGATGGCCGAGATGGCGCTGGCGCACGTGGTTGGCAACAAGGTGGAGGCGGCATACCGGCGCGGCGACATGTTCGAGAAGCGGCGCCAGATGATGGCCGACTGGGCCGCGTGGTGCGAGCCGAAGGAAAACGTAGTGTCGATCAAAGGTAAAGCCGCCGCCTGACGGATTCAGGCAAAGCGGGCCGGAAGGGTGCAGCAACACCCGACCAGCCCTGACCACAAAACAACCTGTCTAGGAGATTGCATCATGGCTGCATCCAATTCTAGCCGCTCGCGTGGCGTCAAGATCGAACACCACTGGTGGGGCCACTGTGCCAGGGGAACGCGCGAGGCGCTGATTCAGCACGGCATCACCCGCGAGTGGCCTTTCCCCGGCGACCCCGGCGAGAAGAAAACCACATGCAAGACGATAGACCCGCTGGGGCGAGAAATCAGCATCCGTCGCGCGTCCAAGACGACGTTCAGCGTCTACCGTGATTTGAACGAGGAAGAAAAAGCAGCTCAGGAGCAAAGCGAGAAATGCGAAAAGGAACTCCGGCAGGCCAAAGAGCTCGTGGCGTCATGGCCTAGGACTACGCGTGAATACCGTGATCAAACCGGCCGCATGATTGGTTCTCTGCTGGATGGAATTGAGCGCGAGTTCAGTTCTGGAATGTCGGGTGGCTACAGATTGCACGATTCGGCGCTTAATAGGGTCTACGAACTTACCGCCGAGTTACGAGGCATGGTTGAAGCGGGTGGTGTCGTTATGGACCTGTCGCTGAGGGAGCAATGGACGCCTGACTGCATCGCAGAAGAAGTTTCCGCGTCTGGTGTGGCCTATGCCGACAACCCGATCCAATGCGGTGGCAATGTGGTCCCCTTCCGGAAGCCGTGCCAACTGGGACCGAAACTTTTGTGAGAGGTCATGACATGACCAGCAAAAAACAAACTCGGAAAGCCCCCGGCAAGCGCGGCCAGACGATCAGCGTAACCACCAGCGGCAAGCCGCCATTATCCGGGGCTGTAGCATTCGCGCGTTTGCTGGTCAGGGTCAGCACGACGAGCCGATGACGTTTCTCAGGTAGTCGAATCAGCCAGAAAGGCCCGCCCAGTGCGGGCTTTTTCTTTTGTGTCCTGGGGGGGGTGCGCGTACCTCAGAAAACGGCCAATAGTCTTAGGACTCCTTTGAATTTAACGGAGTGCAGAAGATGGTCAACATCATTCGCTTACCTGACGTGATGGCCCGCACGGGCCTTTCGCGGTCCTCAGTATTCCTGAAGGTCAAAACCGGCGACATGCCGCCGCCCATCAAGTTGGGCGTCCGCGCGACTGGCTGGGTTGCCGAGGAAATCGACGCCTGGATCAAGCAGCGCGTGGCGGCGAGCCGTCCGACCACCAGCACCAAAGGCTGAGTCATGCGGCCCGATGCAGGGGGGCGAGTGATGGAACTCCGCCCCTACCAGTCCGGCGCCGTGGAGCAGGCCCGAGAGAATGGACGCGCCGGCCTCCTGCGGCAAATCATCTACTCACCCACTGGCAGCGGCAAGACAGAGATCGCCATTGCGCTGATCCACTCCGCCAACAGTAAAGGCCGGCGTGTGGCGTTCGTCGCCAACCGGATCGGGCTTGTGGAGCAGGCTGCGCGCCGCTTGCGCCAGTCCGGCCTGAGTGTCGGCGTGCTGCAAGGTGACAACACCCACCGGCTTGATGCGCCTGTTCTGGTCTGCTCCATTCATACCGTGGCCAGGCGAGGCTTGCCCGTCGACATAGACGTGATCGTGATCGACGAGGCCCATGGTGTCGCCGGCTCCCGCCACTATCGCGAGCTGCTGTTCCGGTACAACGCCCTGCCAGTGATCGGGTTGAGTGCCACGCCGTTCGCCAAGGGGCTCGGCAAGCATTACGACGATCTGGGCGGTCCGCTGTTCGAGCGCATCGTGAAGGCCGCCAGCATCCGGGAACTCATCGACCTGGGCTTCCTGGTCGACTGCGACATCTACGCGCCATCTGAGCCTGATCTTTCAGGCGTCGCCCTGGTGCGCAATGCATTCGGTGAGCAGGACTACAACGAGCGCCAACTGGCGGCAGCCGTGGACAAGCCTTCCTTGGTGGGCGACATCGTGGCGCACTGGAAGCGGCTTGGCGGTGACCTGCCGACCGTCTGCTTTGCGACCAGCATTGCCCACAGCAAGCACATCGCCAGTGAGTTCAACGCCGCCGGCATTCCGGCTGAGCACATCGACTGCTACACAGACGAGGAAGAGCGCCGTGGCATTCTGGAGCGCGTCACCAGCGGACAGACTCGGGTGATCTCCAACGTGGGGATTTTGACCGAAGGGTGGGACATGCCGGCCTGCGGGGTAATGATCCTGGCGCGGCCGACTCGAAGCCTGACGCGGTGGATTCAAATGGCTGGCCGGGTGCTGCGCCCTTATCCGGGAAAATCCCGCGCCATCATCCTCGACCATTCCGGCAGCGCCGCGCATCTCGGCTATCCGACCGACGACCTGCCGCTTGAACTGGACGACGGCACGCCGAAGAAGGCGAGCGGCGCCAAGCAGAAGGATGAATCGAAACCGAAGAAGTGCCCGTCCTGCAGCTATGTTCGGCCGCCTAAGGTGCACGTTTGCCCGGCCTGTGGCTTCGAGCCTGAGAGGAAGTCCGAGGTCGAGGTCGAGGATGGCGAGCTTGTGAGGCTCGATCGCGGCAAGAAACCGACGCGGGACGAGAAGCAGGCGGCCTATTCCGCCTTGCTTTGGATGGCGCGCGAAAAGGGTCGAAAGCTTGGGTGGGCCGCACACATTTACCGCGACATCTTCGGGGTGTGGCCGAGGGGGCTTGATGACGCACCAGCACCGGCATCGGAAGCCCTTATCAGCTTTGTGAGATCCCGCGATATTCGCCATGCCAAGCGGAAGGAGGCTGCCAATGCTGCAGCCCGTCCGTGAGGTGGCACAAGGCCGCTGGCGCGGCATCCTGTCCAGTTTCGGCCTGACCGACAAGCATCTCTCCGGCAAACACACGGCCTGCCCGATGTGCGGCGGGAAAGATCGGTTCCGCTTCGACGATCAGGAGGGGCGCGGGACGTTCTATTGCTCGCATTGCAAGGCTGGTGATGGTGTGGCGCTGGTGATGGCACTCAAGGGCTGGGACTTCAAGACGGCGGCCCAGGAGATCGAGGCTATCGCCGGAGTGGTGCAGCCGGCGCCGGTCGCGAAGCTTCCCGACGAGGCGCAAAAGCTGGATGCGCTGCGCCGAGTGTGGAGCGAGTGCAGGCCCCTGGCCATAAGCGACGAGGTGATGCGCTATCTGGCAGGGCGTGGGCTCGATCTGGCAAGCCCACCGGACAACCTGAGATTGCATCCGGCCCTTCCGTATCACGACGGCGAGAAGTTCGTCGGCAAGTTCCCGGCGATGGTTGCGCGCGTCCTGGCACCGGACGGAACGGGCGTGACGCTCCATCGGACCTATCTCAAGGATGGGAACAAGGCGCCGGTCGAGTGTCCGAAGAAATTGATGCCCGGCAGGCCCGTCACAGGGGCCGCCATTCGACTTTCGGCAGTCGGTGAAGGGATAGGCATAGCCGAGGGAATTGAAACGGCCCTGGCGGCTTCCATTCGGTTCGGCATTCCAGTCTGGTCATGCGTCACGGCGCACGGCATCGAAACCTTCGAGCCGCCTGCGGGTGTGAAGCGCATCACGATCTTCGCGGACAACGACGCCAGCTTCACGGGGCAGCGGGCCGCCTATGTCGCCGCGTTCAGATTGGTGCAGCAGGGCTTTGACGTTGAGGTGAACGTACCGCCGGTGGTGGGCGACTGGCTCGACGTTCTCCAGGGTGCGCGTACCCACCGACCACAAGCCGACACTGAGCGCATGAGATCACACAGGGGGCAACAATGAAGCTCATCAGCTACGAGGCGGTGCAACAAAAGCTCGGCGGTGATGACGGGCCGAGTCGGCGGACGATTGAGCGCATGGTCGACCGTGGCGAGTTCGTCCAGCCGGTTCAGGTCGCGCCCAGGCGGTTGATGTTCGTCGAGGATGAGGTCGACCACTGGATCAGGCAGCGGCAGCGCAAGGGGGCGGCATGACGGTCGACGTTCTCGCACAATCGCCACCGATGGCGGCCGCCCAAAAAGAAACGCCCCACGAAGGGCGGGGCGCACAAGGTAAAACACTCTATGGGCATGGTAGCACACAGAAAAATCAAAGCCGCATGACGGCTGACCCGTTTGGCGAGATGGCACCGTCGCCAAAGTTCAAACTGCTGACCGACGACGACCTGGAGGCCATGCCGCCCGTTCCGTGGCTGGTGCGTGGCGTCCTGCCGGCTACCGGCATCGCTGCGATCTTTGGTCCGAGTGGTAGCGGCAAGAGCTTCCTCACGCTCGATCTGCTTGCAGCGGTTGCGGGTGGTGATGAATGGTTCGGCTGCCGGGTGAAGGATGCGCCTGTGCTGTACGTCGGGCTGGAGGGGGAAGCCGGAATCGCGCAACGGGTGAAGGCCCGCCGCATCAAGCACGGCCCTTGTCGTGGCTTGCGCTACATGCTGACGCCGATGGACATACGGAGTCCGATGGATCGCGCTGCTTTGATCGAAGCGGTGAGGGCGGCCGGGTGGGCCGATGGTGTTCTGTGTATCGACACTCTCAACCGCGCCGCGCCTGGCATGGATGAAAACAGCTCGCAGGACATGGGGGAAGTCATCGGCGCCGCCAAGGCCATACAAGCCGAGTTGGGTGGGCTGGTCCTGCTTGTCCACCACACTGGCAAGGACTCGAACAAAGGGCTGCGTGGGCACTCAAGCTTGATTGCTGCCCTGGATTGCGCCATCGAGGTGAGCCGCGAGGAAGATCGGCGCTCGTGGCGCGTGTTCAAGTCCAAGGATGGGGCGGACGGCAAGGCGCATCCGTTCACCTTGCGGGTTGTTGATCTTGGTATCGATGAGGATGGCGAGCCCGTTACATCGTGTGTGGTGCAAGCCGAGCAAGGCCCGAGCGAGAGCGTTCGGCGGGCACTGCCGCCCAAGTCCGGAAACCAGCGCGTCGTTTGGGATGCCTTGGGTGAACTGTTCAAGTCTGCCGGGACACTCGCGCCCCAAGATGCCCCCAAAGGCGTCCCAAACGGGCGTCCGTGCCTTCGCCTGGAAGACGCGATCAAGGCGGTGCGTGGCAGGCTCGTGTGTGATCCGAAGCGGCAGACCGAGCGAACACAGTCAGCAATCACCGGGCTTATTTCACGCGGGAATCTGGCGCATCGGGAGGGCTGGATATGGTGCGTCTGACTTTCCCGTTTTTTCCCGAAGTGGTGGGTAGACCCGAACTCATACGCCAGGGGAAACTCAGGACGAAAAAGTGGGCATTCCCGAAATCAATAAATGCCCCGAAGGCCAATAACGGCAAGGCTTACAGGCGTTTCCCGCGATTCCCGAAATGTCCCGAAACGGGAACCCCGGACTTTCCCGCGATTCCCGCAGCAGCTATAGGAGCTGCGGGAACGATAACGGGACGGGAAAACGGGATGGACAGAGACTGGTGCGAATTGGTGCGAAACACCTATCCGCACTGGATGCTGATGGAGTCCCTAGCCATGAGAGATGGTGGTGGAACTGAGCACCCGCACTCAATCCTGGCTGGGCAAAGCGGGCGAGGGCAGCAACGCATAGCTGAGCGCGATTCGACGGGCTCGGGCCGCACTGAGGCCATCGGCAACCACGCCAGCAGACGAGTATGGCGGAACCATTATCCGCTTGTAGTCCTTTGCTGGTGCGGTATTGCGGATACTTTGTCGCCAATACCCACCGCTCTACCCGCCACCGACCGCAAGAAACAGGCGATTGGATGACCCCCGAGCAAGCGACCATCGCCGCCGGCATTCTGTCCATGCACCTGCCGAGCGACCCCGGACGCATGGCCGACGTGCTGGAGGTGATCGAGGAACTGCGCGCACTGTCGGCGAAGCCCTGCGCCTGGCGCTACGAGGCCGGCACGCTGCGCGTCACGAACACGGAGGGCTACACCCGCACCCTGGCAAGGGTGCCGGGCATTGCTTGTGAAGCCGGCCGCGCATTGGCTTCGCCTGGGGAGTGGGTTGTCGCATCGACTGAACTTAGCCGCGACGCGCTCAAGGATCAGCGTAGGCGGCTCGCCAAGCGCCTTGCCGACATGAACCTGCACACACTGGCCGAGGCCGTTCGGTCGATTCGCCTCAGAGCTGAAGGGGCGACCGTCCGCTGCTGCTATGACCCGCTCGGGCTGCCGGTGCGCATCGAATGAAGGTTATCCCTCCCGCATCCCTCCCTTTGGCCCACAAATGCAGCATGGACAGCCACCATGGCAGCAACTCAACACAGGAGCCGACCATGGCAAGCATCACGGAAAAGATTGAAGGCCTGCAGAAGCAGGAGGAAGCCAACCGCAAGGCCTTGGAGCTGCTGCGCCAGGAACTCGACGACGCAGCGGACAGCGGCAACGCCGAGGAAGTCGCGGTGATCCAAAGCGAGATCGGCGTGCGCGAGGCGATGGCAGCCTCCAACGAGCGCCGCCTGGCGAAACTGCAGGGAGAACTGAGCGACGAGGGCCGCGCCCAGCAGAAGGCTTCCAACCTGGGCCGGGTCAAGCGCGTGGTGGCCGAACTCGACGCCGCTGCAGCGCTCGCTGGCAAGGTCGACAAAGCGCTGGCGCAGTTGGTCTCAGTGCTTGAGGAAATGCACAAGCATGGCGATGCCGCCCGCGTAGATGCAGGCGAACTGCTGCGCCAGATTCCGACGCGCCAGCGTGACCGCTACTCTGCGATTGTCCAGGGTGTTGCCCTGCGAGATTCACTGCTTGGCAGCTTGCTTGAGGGCGAGATGCTGCGCCTGGGCGTTTTCAGCAAGCTCGCGCCTAGCCCGTCCGTGCATCTCCAGCGCCATGACCTTGGTGCTGTGGGTGACGCCTTCGCCGCGCGCTCGAAGAAGCTGCAGGCCGCAGTCGCCAGTTTGGCCGAGCAGGTCAACCAGGAGCTTTGACCATGTTCATGAGCGACTGGGAACGATTCTGCAAAGGGGGTGCGCCATCGGGCGTGCTGCCACTTGCCATCGGCACAGCGATCATCGGCGACCATCTCGACATGAAGTACAACATGCCCGGCCCGGTGCACACCGCTGGCTGGCTGGTCATCACGGCGTATTCGGCCATCACGGCAGCAGGCAATGGCACGCTGACCTTCGCCTTGGTATCCGATGCGCAAATCCCCATCGCCACCGATGGCTCGGCAACCGAGCACATCGAGTGCGACCCTGTGGCGACGAGTACGACGCCCATTCCAGCAGGCACCATGCTGGCCTGCGTGCGCATCCCCGACGGTGAATACGAGCGTTATGCCGGCCTGATGCTGACCACTGCCGGCGCTGCACTCACCGAGGGCGAGGCGAACGCCTTCCTGACCGACGAACCGAGTTACTGGCGGGCTTTGCCTGCCGCGAATGGGGGCTGACCATGCTTGACGACGCAACGATGGCGGAACGCCTCTACGGCACGCCCAAACCCACAACCCCGCAGGCGCCCGTAGACGAGGCCACGGCAATGGCCGAACGACTCTACCCGTCAACACCAAAGCCTGAAGCGAAGCCTGCCGAACCTGTCAGCGACCCCGCCGCGCGCCTGTTTGGTGGCCCTGACACGGAGCCGGCGCAGGACGCACCGCCCCGCCCGCACACCGACGAAGAGATGCAGGCGATCCTTTACCCCGAACCGGAGAAGTCCGCCCCGCTGGCCGAGGTCCCGCCAGAGGTGCAGGAACTGCGCGACCTTCCTGAGCGCCGCATGTTCGATGCACAGTCCATGCTGCGCGATGTGGTGCAGGAACTGACCGACGAGCAATGCGAAGCGGAAGGCATCGACCCTTCTGACGCGCGCCAGGCCGCAGTCGAGTTGCGGGAAATGGCGGCCGACCTCGACCTCGGCGTGCTGGACGTGCGTACCCTGCGCACCAGAGTTGAGACGCTGCGCAGCACGCCGGTGGAGACCATCACCCAGCGCGAGGCTGCCGTCGACGCGCTCAATCGCGAATTCGGCAGCGGAGCCAAGCAAGCCCTGCGCGACGCCCGGGCGCTGGTGGCACGTGATGCCCGCGTAGCGCGAGCTATCGAAGCAATGGGCCTGGGTGACGACGCCGAGACCATCGTGATGCTGGCCAAGAAGGCACGCAGCCAGCGTGTTGCCGGAAAGCTGAAGAATGGCAAACGCTAATCAAGACCTCAGCCTCACCATCGCCCATGTCGTTGGCCAGGGCGTCGTTGCCATCTCCGCAGGCTGCGAGATCCACTTGGCGGTCAACCCTCACCCCGGCGGGAAGTCCTTCGACGGCGGTTGCTGGGTTCGCCATCCATCTGGCGATCTACCCGATTCGCTGCGGCGCTCGATTGCCGTGGCCGGGGAGTTGGCCTCGCTGGCGTTCGAGCGTGGCGCCCCGGAAGAAATCGAACCGCTGGAGGCATTCGACAAGCTGCAATCCGGCGAGCTTGGGCTGTCGGCATCCGACGCCCAGATGGCAGAGGGCTTCACCCTGGCGGACGTGGCCTTCGTTCTCGATGTGCTGTGCGATCGCTGGCCGATCATCACCGACGAAGTGGTGCGCATGTCGCCCGTGATTCTGAACAACACTCACCGAATCCACTGAAGGAGGAACACCCATGTCCATGTACGCAAATCTCTCTCTCGGGTTGCAAGCGGCCGGTGCCGTATCTGGAGCCATCGGCGGTTTTTATAGCGCAAAAATGACCAAGAACCAGCTTGCCTTTGAGGCGAGCATGTCGCGCATCAACGCCCGCATCGCTGAGTTGGGTTATCGCGGCGCGATGGAGCGCGGCCAGAAGGAAGTCGCCAGCCTCACCATGCAGGCCGGGCAGCTCAAGGCGCGTCAACGTGCTTCGATGGCCGCCAACGGCATCGACCTTGGCGAAGGCAATGCAGCAGAACTGCAGGCAAGCACGGAAATCCTCAAAGAGACAGACCGCATGACGCTTGAGTCGAATGCGGTTCGGAGTGCCTGGGGATACAGAACCCAAGGAGCGAACTATCAGAGCGAGGCGCTTATGAAGTACGGGTCTGCTGCCGGTATCAGTCCATTCGCTTCGGGCGCGTCTTCTCTACTCACTTCTGCCGGCCAAGTCGCAAGCAGTTGGTACCAGATGAACGAGGCATCGAAGAAGTCTTAACTGTGGAATGCCGCTCCGATGATGCTGCAACGGAAGAGGAAATCGCCGCGGCTCTCTCCGAGGAGGAAGGCCGCACGGTGACGGTTCAGGAGGTGCGGCGCATCGAGCACCAAGCGATGCGGAAACTACGCCTGGCTTTGCAGGTGCGCGGGCACACGTCGGCCAATCTGCTACCGGAGGACTAGGAATGCTCACGAAAATCGAGATTTTGTTTCAAAACGCCATCGGCAAGCTTGTCGGCGCGTCGCACGGGATGGCGCGGCATGACGATGATGTGGTCGCCAAAGCACGCGAGATGTACGCGGCTGGTGTGGGGTATCGCTCCATCGGCAAGGCGCTTGGCGTCCATCGCTCAACCGTGCAGTCATGGGTCGGGAAGAGTGGCAACAAGCGCCGGAACGTGGAGCCTGTTCGCATCAGGGTTGTGAGCCGAACGGAGAAGCTGGCGCCATGACGGAGAAAACGCAGGTCAAACGGGCGGAGGGCGGAAAGCTGCTCCCCGGGCATGGCCTGAAATCGCCGGGGCGCCCGCGCGGCAAAAGCCCGTCGGAGCAGGTACGGGATCTCATCGAGCCGCACAAGGCAGAGATCATCGCCAAGGCTGTCCAGCTCGCCAAGATGGGTGACCCGACCAGCATCAAGGTGTGTCTGGAGCGACTGGCTCCAGCGCCTCGCCCGGAAGCCGAGAAAGTGGTGGTGCCTGGCTTGAAGGAGGCCGAGACGCTGCAGGACAAGGCGACCGCGATCCTTGCGGCGGTGGCTGACGGAGAAATCAGCGCCGAGGCTGGCGACAAGCTGCTGCGGATGTTGGACACCTATGCCAAGGCGGTGGTGGTCGACGAGCACGAGCGCCGGCTGCGCACTCTTGAAGGCAAGCCGGCACTGGAAGGCTCCGCCGCACTATTGAGCAACGACACCGAGGATGAACCGGAATGACGGCCATCAACATTTCCCGCCGGCTGGAGAAGATTGAAGCCGCGCAGTCCGCAGCCCACGACATTCGCGCTGAAATCCTCGCAGCCAGGCGCACCCCGCCCAAGCCGTCTCACACCAGGGAGGAATTGCAGGCGCTTGCCGGGACGCCCGGCGACGTTGGGCGCATCGCCCGTGGGTGGCTGAGAATTGGGTTCGTTGCTGAGCGCTCAACCCGCCGGAAGATCGAGCCCGCCACCGTCCTGCAGCGCATGGCTGGGTACTTCTACGACAAGCCGCTGGCCTTTGTGCTGTTTGCCTACGAGTGGGATCGTGACCGCTCGCTGCAGGTGGTGAAGCTGCCGCAGGAATATCGAGAGACCTACGACACCGAGCACGGCCCCGATGCCTGGGCCTGCGAGCTGCTGGAGGAAATTGGCAGCCAGGTGACGGAACGAGCATTCGACGGGCGTACCGCAGTCGATGCCATCCGAAACGCGATCAGCAGCGGCCACGGCATCGGCAAGAGTGCGATCACCGCATGGCTGGTCAACTGGATCATGAGCACGCGCCCCAATGCGCGCGGCGTGGTGACGGCGAACACGGCGCCACAGCTTGAGTCCAAGACCTGGGCGGAAATCGGCAAGTGGACGAAGCGCTGCATCTTTGGCGAGTGGTTCGATGTGACGGCCGGCAAGGGCGCGATGCGCATGACGATGGCCGAGTATCCAGAGTCCTGGCGCTGCGATGCGCAGACGTGCCGGGAGGAAAACAGCGAATCCTTCGCCGGCCTGCACGCCGCCGATTCGACGCCGTTCTACATCTTCGACGAGGCGAGCGCGATCCCGGCCAAGATTTGGGAAGTGGCCGAGGGCGGCATGACGGACGGTGCGCCGATGTGGTTCGCATTCGGCAACCCTACCCGGACCGGAACCAAGTTCTTCGAGTGCTTCAACGGCCAGCGGCACCGCTGGAACATCCGGCAGATCGACAGCCGCACGTGCCAGATCACCAACAAGAATCAGATCGACGAGTGGGTGGCCGACTACGGCATCGGCTCGGACTTCGTGAAGGTTCGTGTCCTGGGCGAGTTCCCGAGCGCATCCAGCCTGCAGTTCATCTCGCGCGATGTGGTCAATGACGCCCAAGTGCGGGAAGTGTCCGCAGAGCGCCACGAGGCTTTCGTCGTAGGTGTTGACCCAGCACGCTTCGGCGACGACAGCAGCGTGATATGGACCCGCTGCGGGCGTGACGCGCGTTCGTGGGCTCCCATCCGTCTGAAGGGCGCGGACACCATGACCCTGGCCGCGCGAGTGGTCGAGCACGTCAACACGCTGCGACTGGCCGGCAATCGCGTCATCGTCAACGTCGACGGCGGCGGTGTGGGCGGCGGGGTGATCGACCGGCTGCGCTCCATCGGCTTTGATGTGAACGAAGTGCAGTTCGGCGGCCGGGCAATGGACCCGCGCAAGTGGGCGAACCGGCGCGCGGAGATTTGGGGATTAATGCGTGAATGGCTGGCTGGTGGGGCGATCCCCCGCGACGAAATGCTCGCCACTGACCTGACCGGCGTCGAGTATGGCTACAACGCCGCCGACGCCATCCTGCTAGAGAAGAAGGAAAGCATGAAGGCGCGCGGCCTGGCCTCACCCGACTCGGCCGACGCGCTGGCGATCACCTTCGCCGTGCCGGTACCGGTGGGGAGCCTTGACGATATTGGCCCCGCCGTCATGCACAAGGCGCAGGAATACGACCCTTATGCAAGCATGAACCGAGGGCACGAGCCGCTGGTGCTGGGTGCGCGGTGAGGCGGGGTTTCACCTGGCTTTGAGATGGTTCCGGCGGCCTGCCGCGAAGGCAACGAGCCCAAGGCCCGCCAGCATCATGGCGTAGGTCTCGGGTTCCGGAATTGCGGCCACGTCGCCATCGCGAACGGCCCAAGCGTAAAGGTATGCGTCGCTCGATGCGCCATTCTTGCTCTGTATGCCGTTGTCCATATCAAAAGCCCAGACCGTAAGCGACGGATAGGTGCTTGCCACGGTGCTCGACCAATGGCCGGCGTCAAATGGGTTCTGGATATTCTGGAAAAGCAGGTAGTTGTCGTTGTGAGTCGTGGCTAGATCTACGTGGGCCACACCGCCGAGGTCGATGTAATACAGGTGCCCCATTTCACTGTCGACGCAGCCTGAGTAGTTGAAGCAGAAATCGCTTACCGGGAGCCGCCAGTCGTCGTAAGTGGTGTTGCGAACTGCGTCGTAAACGCTGAGGCCTGCAACCCAAGCCATGGCATCCTGCCAGGTCATCAGGCCGCCCGCATCATGCCCGCTGGTCTTGGCGTAATTCGCATCCTGCAGCCAGGTGACATCGAGAGCATCGTCGTAGATGAAACCGCCGCCGCGATCATGCAGGGCTGCTTGCACTGCTCCGGGTAGAGCAGATGCCAGTATGAGTGCAGCCGTGAGCGTGTTGCGTGCCTTCATGCCTCTCCCTTTCCGAAAAAGCGCTACATGAGTGGCACGTTCCCTAGCACCCTCGAAGTGGTGGGTGTTGTGGTGGGTAATGCCTGCATTACACTTTCAAATTATTGTTTTTATTGATGTTCTGGCGGAAGCGGTGAGATTCGAACTCACGGAGGGGTATCAGCCCTCGGTGCTTTTCAAGAGCACTGCCTTAAACCACTCGGCCACGCTTCCAACGACCTGAACGATGCAGGCGACGGGTTTTGGGTTCCGGCGACCGCATTGTGGCCCGATCCGCTGCACGCGGCGAAACCGGTCTCCCGGTCCGATTGCCGTTTCTGCGTCTCAGGCCCCGGCATTGTACCGGCTCGGCGCGCCCCGGGCGACGCCTTGACCGCCTGTCGGTGCGTCGACAGGCGCTGTCGAGTTTTCGTGGAAATGTGTGTGGAACAGGGTGCGGCGTCCGAACGAATCCTTGGCGAAACATGTGCTTGCCACAGGGCCGCAAGCCCCGCCAACTGGCATGGATACTGCTGAGCCGGGTATGTCATCTCCCGGTACCGGACCATGAACGAATTTTTCGGAATGCTGAGCACGATCGCCCGTCGCCGCAAGGCCGGAGCGGGTTCGCCCTTCGCCTCGCTCAAGGCGACGGAGCGATGGTTGCAGCACCTGCCGGCGGATTCGGACTACGACGCGCATCATGCACTCGTCGAAGGGCTGGAGCGTTTCAACGCGGAACGTGGCACGGCGACGCTGGCGCGCATGAAAATGTTGCAGAGGCTGGAGGCCACCGGTCTTGTGCTGCAACAGCGCATCGTCGAGCAGTACGTGCGCAATCAGGCGACCTTCCGTCTCGCCCGCCAGGCACTGTGGCGCGAATCCTGGATGTTCTGGTCGCTGTTGGCGGAGGCCTGGCTGGATTTTCTCAAGCAAGCCTACCGCAATGCGGAAAGCGTCGAACTGAAGCCCCAGGTGGCCGAAATCGCGGCGCGTGCGCTGCGCTATGCCGGTCTGGTGATGCGCTGGGACTACCACCAGGCGCGCGAACCCGCGCCCTCGGCCTGGCGGCGCGTGAACAAGATTTTCCGTCTGGTCGAGCGCGACGGATTCGACCGCGCGCCGGCGACGATCGGCGACGAAAGCACGCACTGCGCACGCGAGTATGCGCTGGTCGTGCTCATGGGGCTGGTCCATCCGGTCGGCTTCCGTGCGCATGAGGTCGAACTGATCGCGCGCATGCTCGCCGATTACGAACCCCTGCCGCTGCCCGCGGCGGTGCCGACCCGCGACGTCGACAGCCATGTCGTCGATCTGTCGCTTGCCGAGGGCGCGAGCAAGCTTGACGGGGAGTGGGTACGTGGCCGCCGCCTGCGCTATTTCGCGCTCGACGATCTGGTCGCGCACCTGAAATCCGCCGATGCCGGCGGGGCGGCGGGCGTGGACGAGGCATTGACCCGCCAGGTGGCGAGCCTGATCGAACGCGGCGGCATCCGGCGCAACCGTCAGCGCACACATCGTTTCGGCCAGGTATGGGTGGCGGCGGGTGTCGACAATGTGATGTCGACGCTGGCGGCTTCGGGCTCGGCTCCGAATCGCGCGGGACTCGAACCGTGGATGCTGCGCGACGAAAGCACGGAAGGCATGGGTTTCATGCTGCCGGAGCGGCACACCTTGCCGCACGGCCGCCTGCTCGCGGTGAGCTGGGATCCGGCCGAGGCGGTGTGGCAACTGCTGGTGGTACGCTGGACGCGCGAGGAGGGCGGCCAGAATCTGCTCGGTGCGCAGCGCCTGTCGCGCCATCCGAAGCGGGTGGAAGTGCTGTTCGACCGGCAGGCCGATGGCCAGGGCGAGACGCGTACCTGGGCGCTGTTCATGCCGCTGGCGGAGCAGGAGCAGGGACTTTGCAACCTGCTGTTGCCGAAGGCGCACTACCGCTTTGGCGCCCATCTCACCCTGCGCGACGGTGATGTGATTTATCGCCTGCGGCTGGGCGAAGTGCAGGAAGCCCACGAAGGCTGGCTGCGCGTAGGCATGGACGTGCTGGGGCGGGAGCAGTTCGCCGCTGCGGCCTGAAAGCATCGTTGTCCTGGCTCATGAGAAGCATGTCGATCGCAGGTAGGTCGGGTTTCAACCCGACACAACGGACCGACAACGGCTGTCGGGCTGAAGCCCGACCTACGGTCCATTGGCAAGGTCCGGGTACAAGGGCGGCATGAATGACCGCGGCGCGTCTCAGCGCGTGCGGATGTCGCCGAAATGAAAGGCGAAGCGGTCGTTGCGACGGTCGGCGAAATATTGTTCCAGCGTCGAGCGCACGGTGCGGAAGGCGATACGGTCCCAGGGGATTTCCGCCTCGGTGAACAGCCGGGCCTCGAGTGACTCGATGCCCGGCTGGAAATCGAGATCGAGCAGGCGCGCGCGGAAGATGAAATACACCTGGTTGACGTGCGGCAGGTTGTACAGCGTGTACAGGCTGCCGATCTCGATGCGTGCACCGGCTTCTTCCCACGTCTCGCGCGCCGCGCCCTCGGCGGTGGTTTCGCCGTTTTCCATGAAGCCCGCTGGCAGCGTCCACATCCCATGCTTCGGCTCGATGGCGCGGCGGCACAGCAGTACCCTGTCCTCCCATTCCGGGATGCAGCCCACCACCATCTTCGGGTTCTGGTAATGGACGGTGCCGCAGTTCGGGCACACATAGCGTGGCAGGCTGTCGCCGTCGGGCACGCGCAGAACCACGGGCGCGCCGCATTCACTACAGTAATTCATGCCGAATCCAGTTCATTGACGTAAAACTCGCGCAGCGAGCCTTGTCCTGACGCCGCACCGTAGCAAAATCCCCCCATTCCGGGCAAGGGCGAAACTGGAATGCGCGTGCGCGAGCGTTTATTATCCCAAAATACATATCGCCGTGCCTCAAAGCCCATGCGTCCTTCCCACATTGAAACCATCCTCGATCGCGAGTTCGCAAGCACCGCCGGCGGTCACCACACCCCGGTGATGCTGTGGGGACCGCCCGGGGTGGGCAAGTCACAGATCGTCGCCAAGATCGCCCGGCAGCACGGCGTGCCGCTCATCGACATCCGCCTCTCCCAGATGGAACCGACCGACCTGCGTGGCATTCCGTTCCGCAGCGGGCAACTCGTCGAGTGGTCGATCCCCGCCGTGCTGCCGGACGCGGCACGCCATGGCCCCTCGGGCATCCTGTTCCTCGACGAGCTCACCTCGGCGCCACCCACGGTGTCGGCCGCGGCCTACCAGCTCATCCTCGACCGTCGCCTGGGCGAATACCGCATACCGGACGGCTGGGTCATCTTCGCCGCCGGCAACCGCCAGGGCGACCGCGGCGTCACCTACGCCATGCCGGCGCCGCTCGCCAACCGGTTCACCCACTACGAGGTCGAGGTGTTTCTCGACGACTGGGTGCGCTGGGCCTACACCGAGAACATCGATGCGCGCGTGATCGCCTTCCTGCGCTTCCGCCCCGACCTCCTGTTCAGCTTCGATCCCGCGCACACGCCGATTGCCTTCCCCAGCCCGCGCTCGTGGGAGTTCGCCCACCGCGCCCTGCAGAAGTTCGACGCCACCGCGCTGCTCGCCGATGCGCTGATCGCCTGTGTCGGCCAGTCCGCCGGCCTGGAACTGAAAACCTTCGTCGACAACATGGCGCAGATGCCGGACATCGACGCCATCATCGCCGGCGAAGCGGCGGAAGTGCCGGCCGGCATCGACCTGCAGTACGGCGTCGCTGCCGCGCTGGTGCGCAAGGCGTTGCTCGCCGCCGAGCGTGGCGACGCGGCCACGGTGTACGGCAACATTCTCAAGTATGCACAACGTTTCCCACAGCGCGAGATGGGTGTGATGCTGGTGTCCGATCTGCATCGTGCGGTCGGGCGGCCGCTGTTCACCGTGCCGGCGTTCGCCGAATGGGCCAACAGCATCACCGATCTGGTCCTCTACGAACACTGATGGCTGACCAGCCCGGCCCCGCGCTCGAACCCATCCTCACCAAGCTCGCCGCGGCGCGCACGCGGCTCATCATGGAGCGCCCCTTCCTCGGCGCGCTGGTCATGCATCTGCCGCTGACGCCGGGCGGCGACTGGTGCACCACCACCGGGACGGACGCCAAGGCGTTCTACTTCAACCCGAAATTCATCGACAACCTCAGCCTTGCGCAGACCCAGTTCGTGCTGGCGCACGAGGCCATGCACTGTGCGATGGGCCATCCGCACCGACGCCAGTACCGTTCCCGGCACCGCTGGGACGTCGCCTGCGACCATGCGGTGAACCTCATCCTCATCGAGGAGGGGATGAAACCGCCCTTGCACGGCATCCTCGCCGACCAGAACTACATGACGCTGTCGGCCGAGGAGATCTATCCCCTCATCCCCGAGGACACCACCGAGGAATCCTTCGACCAGCACCTGTTCGACAGCGACAACCAGGCAAGCGGCAGTCCGGATCAGGGCGAGCGCCAGGACAAGCCCGATACCGGTGACTCCGGCGGGCAGGCCGGGGAAGGCCAGGGCGAGGGCGAGCCGCAGCAGGGCAGCGGCGGCGAGGCCTCGGCGCAACCGGAGCCCCTGTCGCAAAGCGAACGCGAAAAACTCGCCGAGCAATGGAAGAACCGGCTGGCTGCGGCCGCCCAGGCCGCGCGCCAGGCCGGCAAGCTGTCGCAGTCGATGCTGCGCCTGGTCGACGGCCTGCTCGCCCCCAGTCTGCCCTGGCGCGCGCTGCTGGCGCGCTTCTTTGCCATCAACCAGCGCGACGACTACTCGTGGCGGCGGCCGTCGCGGCGCGAGGGCGAAGCGCTGCTGCCGCGCCTGTCGAGCGAAGGCATCGACGTGATCGCCGCGATCGACACCAGCGGCTCCATCACCGACGAGGAGTTGCGCGCATTCGCCGGCGAGCTCGATGCCTTGAAGGGCCTGGTGCGTGCGCGCATCACCCTGCTTGCCTGTGACACATGCATCGACGAAGCCGGTCCGTGGGAATTCGAACCCTGGGACACCCTGCAACTGCCCGAAGGCATCGAAGGCGGCGGCGGCACCGATTTCCATCCGGTGTTCGACTGGGTGGAGCGGGCGGGCCGCAGCCCGAATCTGCTGGTGTATTTCACCGATGCCGAGGGCGACTTCCCCAAGGTGCCGCCCGCCTATCCCGTCGTCTGGCTGGTCAAGGGCAAGGCCCCCGTGCCTTGGGGCGAGCGGGTGCAGCTCAATTGAACACGGAGGCAGATGCCGGCTGCGTGCGCGGCTTTCTGTTCGAGGCGCTCGACATCCGTGGCGCGTGGGTGCAACTGGGGTCCGCCTGGCGCGACATGGCCGCGCGACGCGACACCCCGCAACCGGCGCTCGAACTGCTGGGCCAGCTCGCCGGCGTCACCACGCTCATCGCCGCCAACCTCAAGCAACCCGGCCGCCTCACCTTCCAGTTGCGTGGCGACGGCGCCATTCCGCTGCTGGTCATGGATTGCGACGAACAATTGCGCCTGCGCGGCATGGCGCGTGCCGCGCCCGACGTCGTCGCCGGCACGCTCGCGCAACTGCTCGGCGAGGGTGCGCTGACGCTCACCCTCGACGTCGCCGACATGCGCCAGCCCTATCAGAGCCACGTGCCGCTGCAGGGCGACACCCTCGCCGCCGCGTTCGAACACTATCTCGCCCAATCCGAGCAGTTGCCCACCCGCCTGTGGCTCGCCGCCGACCGCGACAGCGCGGCCGGTCTTTTTCTGCAGGCGCTTCCCGGTGCGGCGGCGCGTGATCCCGACGGCTGGAATCGCGTGCAGCAGCTCGCGGCCACCGTGCGCCCCGGCGAACTGCTCGGATTGGGCGCCATCGCCCTGATCGGCCGGCTGTTTCCCGAAGAGGACGTGCGTGTGTTCGACCCGCGCCCGGTGACCTATCATTGTCCCTACGACCCGGCGAAAATCCACGCCATGCTGCGTGGCGTCGGACGCGCCGAATGCGACGCCATCCTCGCCGAGCACGGCGAAATCCGCGTGCATGACGACATCTGCAACCACGAATACGTGCTCGACGCGGTGGCGGTTGCCGCGCTGTTTGAGTGAAAGGAGCCGCGATGCGTACCCTTTGCATGCTTCTGGGGCTGTTCGCCCTGCCGATGGCGACCCTCGCCGACGAGGGGCGCTACCAGGCGCTTCCCCTCGCCGGTGCAGCGGGAGGGCAGGGTGGCGGCCGCGCCTTCATCCTCGATACCCGCGAAGGTCATGTGTGGATCTGGAGCGAAAACGAGCCCGTCGTCGCGCCCGACGGCAGCCGCCGCTACGGCGCCGGCTTCATCTACCAGGGCCGCTTGCGCCCCGGTACGCGGGCGGGGGAATGGGTGGGTGGGCCGGGAGCGGCAGGCGGGGAGCGGTAAGCGGTAAGCGGTAAGCGGGGAGCGGGGAGCGGGGAGCGGGGAGCGGGGAGCGGGGAGCGGGGAGCGGGGAGCGGGGAGCGGGGGTGCGCTCGGGCCCCTTCAGGGGTTGGGGAGAGGGTGAACGTCCCCGGCCGAACCCGCGCCGCGCCGGCTCGATGCGCAATGCACCGCGACAGGATTTGTTCTTGGCGTTCCTTCGCGCCCTTCGCGGATAAAATGAACGGACAAGGCGCGTGCCACACGAGCACACACTAAAGCCGGCGCCCGTTTGCGCCGATAGGGGCACATTCAGGAGATCCGCCCGCCATGCCAGCCGAACCCGTCGCGTCGACGCCCCCCCCACGCCAGAAGATCCGTCTTGGCGACCTGCTGGTCGAGCAGAAGGTCATTTCGGCCGCCGATCTGGAGGTGGCGCTCGCGGCGCAGAAGAAAAGCGGGCGGCGGCTCGGGCGCATCATCGTCGAGACCGGCCTGGCCGGCGAGAACGACATCGCGCAGGCGCTGGCGCGCCAGCTTGCGCTGCCCTTCGTCGATCTGCGGCGCTTCAATCCGGAAACGGGCATCATCCAGCGCCTGTCGGAAACACAGGCGCGGCGCTTCCGCGCGATTCCATTGGCGCGGCGCGATGGCGACGTGCTCGTCGGCATGGCCGATCCGACCGATCTTGCCGCGTATGACGAAATTGCCCGCCTCATCACCGAGGGTATCCAGCTTGCCGTCGTCGCGGAGGGCGACCTGCTCGCCGCGATCGACCGGCTGTACCGCCGCACCGACGACATCCAGGGGCTTACCGAGGAACTCGCGCGCGATCTCAGCGAGAGTGATGCCAACATCATCGGCCTGGAAGCGCTTGGCGAGGGCGCCGTCGACGCGCCGGTGGTGCGCCTGCTGCAGACCCTGTTCGAGGACGCCATGCAGGTTGGCGCATCCGACGTCCATATCGAGCCGCAGGAAAAGCAGCTCGTCATCCGTTTTCGCATCGACGGTATTTTGCATCCGCAGACCGAGGCCGACCTGAAGATCGCTCCGGCCCTGGCCCTGCGCCTGAAGATCGTCTCCGGGCTCGACATTTCCGAAAAACGCCTGCCGCAGGACGGTCGCTTCGCCATCAAGGTGCGCGGCCGCACCCTCGACGTGCGCCTGTCCACGCTGCCCACCCAGTATGGCGAATCGGTGGTGATGCGCCTGCTGAGCCAGGGTGACAGTGCGCCGGGCCTGGACCATCTCGGCATGCCGCCGGCGATGCTGGAGCGCTTCCGCGCGATCCTGCACCGTCCGAACGGCCTGGTGCTGGTGACCGGCCCCACCGGCAGCGGCAAGACCACCACGCTGTATGCTGCGCTTGCGGAACTCAACGATCCCGGCACCAAGATCATCACCGTCGAGGATCCGGTGGAATACCGGCTGCCCGGCGTCAACCAGGTGCAGGCCAACGAAAAGATCGACCTCAGCTTCGCGCGTGTGCTGCGCGCCATGCTGCGGCAGGATCCGGACGTCATCCTCGTCGGCGAGATGCGCGACCCGGAAACCGCGCAGATCGCGCTGCGCGCGGCGATGACGGGTCACCTCGTGCTGTCCACGCTGCACACCAACGACGCCGCCTCCACGCCGGTGCGCCTGCTCGACATGGGCGTGCCGGCCTTCATGGTGGCGACTTCGGTACAGGGGGTGCTGGCGCAGCGGCTGCTGCGCCGGGTGTGCGACCACTGCAAGGCGCCGCACACGCTTACGCCGCAGGAACAGGTGTGGCTCGGCAGCGCGGCGGAGAACGGCGGTGACACGGGCTTTGTCGCCGGGCGCGGCTGCGACCGCTGCCACCACACCGGCTACGCCGGGCGGCGCGCGATTCACGAACTCCTCGAAATCGATGCGACGCTCGCCGACAGTCTCGCGCGCGAGGAACCTGCCCGTTTCGTCGCCACCGCGCGTGCCTCGCTGGCCGGCCACACCCTGCGTGACCAGGCGCTCGCACTCGCGCGCGCCGGCGCCACCTCGCTTGCCGAGGCCATGCGCGTGAGCGCCCAGGACGACACGGCCTGATGCCTCAGTTCGTCTATACCGGACGGGCACAAGGCGGTGACGCCGTGCGCGGGGTATTCGACGGTGAAAGCGCCGTCGCCTGCGCGAGCTATCTCGTCCGGAGCGGCATCACACCGGTCAGCATCACCGAGAGCGACCGCGCCGAGCGGCGCGGCGCCGGCGGTGCGCCGTTCGCGCTGTTCGCGCCCGTGGTCAAGCCCATCGACGTGCAGCTGTTCTCGCGTCAGCTCTACACCCTGATGCGCGCCGGAGTGCCCATTCTGCGTGCGCTCGACGGCTTGGCCGAGTCGACCGTCAACGTCGCGTTCAAACGCGTGATCGAAGCGCTCAAGACCGCACTCGAGGCGGGGCGTGACCTGTCTGCCGCGATGCGCCAGCATCCGCAGGTGTTCTCGCCCTTCTACGTGGCGATGGTGCGCATCGGCGAGGCCACCGGCCGGCTGGAGGAAATCCTTCTGCGCATGTTCGAGTACCTCGAATTCGAACGCGAAACGCGTGCGCGCATCAAGGAGGCCCTGCGCTATCCGATCTTCGTCGTCATCGCCATGGCGGCCGCCATCGCCGTCATCAACGTCTTCGTCATTCCGGCCTTCGCCAAGGTGTACGCGGGGCTCGGCGCGGAGCTGCCGCTGATGACGAGGATCCTCATCGGCACCTCACGCTTCACCCTCGACTACGGCTGGCTCCTGCTCGCCGCGCTGGCGGGCGCCATCGCCGGTTTCCGTCTGTGGCGCGCGAGCGACAGCGGGCGGCTCGTCTGGGACCGTTTCAAGCTGCGCCTGCCGCTCACCGGGTCCATCGTGCTGCGTAGTACGCTCGCGCGCTTTGCCCGCAGCCTCGCGCTTTCCCTGAGAAGCGGCATTCCTGCCGCGCAGGCACTGGCGGTCGTCGCCGAAGTCAGCGACAACGCCTGGATCGCCTCGCGTATCGAACAGATGCGCAACGGCATCGAGCGCGGCGAATCGGTGCTGCGCACCGCCCAGGCCACGCGCGTGTTCAATCCCGTCGTGCTGCAGATGATCGCCGTCGGCGAGGAAACCGGCAGCATGGACGAACTCATGCAGGAAGTCGCGGAAATGTACGAACGCGAGGTGGATTACGAAATCAAGACCCTCGCCGCACGCATCGAGCCGATCATCGTCGTCGCCCTGGGGGCCGTCGTGCTCGTGCTGGCGCTCGGCGTGTTCCTGCCCATGTGGGATCTCGCACGCGTCGCGATCAAGTGAGGCCCCATGCAGCAACCGCGTCCGCGCGGCCATCGCCGCCGGTGGCGGCGATGGGCCCGCCACAATGAAAAAAACCGTGAAGCCTATAAAGTTCTGGCGCCATGTGCCGAAATTTGCAGCAACGGGCCCGAAACTTGCCTGTCATCCGACCCCCAACCTGTGGAGACCAAAATGAAAACCAGGCAACACGGTTTCACCATGATCGAGCTGATCGTCGTCATTGTCATCCTCGGCATTCTTGCCGCGGTGGCCCTGCCGCGTTTCACCAATATCCAGCGCGACGCCCGCATCGCCAAGCTCAATGCGGCGCGCGGCGCGGTGCAGGCAGCTGCGGCAATGGTTCACGGCACCGCGCTGGCGCGCGGCGGTGTGGCCGATACGGTAGCCTGCCCGGTTACTACCGGCTTTGGCGCCAGCCCGGCCAACAACACCACCAACCTGTGTACGGAAAGCGGCCTGGTGCAGATCCTCAACACCTATCCCACCGCCAACGTGATGGGTATCGTCAACGCGAGTGGCCTGACCTCGACTTTCTTCCCGGCCGGTACCACCGTTGCCACCGCGAATACCGCACTCGCACCGGAAGGCTACCGTCTCGCAGGCGGCGGCGGGGGGGCTGGCGCGGTCATCACCATCCTTGTGAGCGGCGGCAGTGCCCCGGCGAACTGCTCGTTCACCTACACGGCCCCCGCGGCGAACGCGGCACCCGTCGTCAGCGCGGTGACGACCACGGGTTGCTGAGTTCCTGGCCGATGCCGTGAGCGCGCGTCCGGTCCACGGCTTTACCCTCGTCGAACTCATTGTCGTCATGGCCATCGCCGGCATTCTTGCGGCGGTGGCCATGCCGCGTCTGGTGGGGCGCAACGGCTTCGACAGCCGCGGCTACGCCGATCAGCTCGCGGCCACGGTCCGCTACGCGCAAAAGCTCGCGGTGGCGCAGCGCCGCGACGTGTTCGTTCAGGTCACTGCCGGACAGGCCAGTCTGTGCTACCTGGCGGCGGCCCCCTGCACCACGCCTGCCCCCGGCCCGGGTGGGGAGAAACCCTACGCCGTCACCGCGCCGGCCGGTGTGGTGCTCAGCCCCGCGACGACGCTCGGCTTCGACGCCGGAGGGCGTCCCGATATCGCGGCCACTCTCGATATCCTGGTCAACGGCGCCGGCACCTACCGCGTGCGGGTGGAACGGGAGACGGGCTATGTTCATTAGACCGTCGCCCCGGCGACTGCCGCGGTCCAGGTGCTTGGCACAGGCGGTGCGAGCCGTTCGCTCGCGTGCCGAATTTACCCAGCACGGCATCAGCCTCATCGAACTTCTGGTGTTCATCGTCGTGGTCGGCATCGCCGTCGCCGGCCTGCTGACGGTCTACAGCACCAGCACGCGCGCCAGCGCCGACCCGGTGGTGCGCAAGCAGGTGCAGGCCATCGCCGAGTCGCTGCTGGAAGAAGTGCTGGCCAAACCCTTCACGTATTGCGATCCGGACGACCCCAATACCGAAACCGCCACCAGCGCCGCCGACTGCGCGACACCCGAGACCAGCGGGCCGGAGGCAGGCGAATCACGTTACGCTGCCACGCGCCCCTTCGACAACGTCAATGATTATGACGGCTTCGCCATGACCGGCATCGCCGACCTTGCCGGCGATGTCGTGGCCGGACTGGATGCCTATTCCGCCACCGTCAGCGTCGTCCCCGCCGGGATCTTCAACGGCATTCCCGCGGGCGAGACCCTGCTCGTCACGGTGACCGCGACCGGTCCCGGCAATCACAGTCTCAGCCTGTCCGGCTACCGCACCCGCCATGCGCCGAATCTGTGAACCCGTCCGCGCCGCCGGCTTCAGCCTGGTCGAACTCGTCATCGTCATGGCGGTCACCGCGATCGTCGGTGCCATGGTCGCGGTGTTCCTGCGCGCACCGCTGGAGAGCTACGTGGCGCAGGATCGCCGCGCGCGCCTCGCCGATGCGGCCGACACCGCGCTGCGCCGCATCGGGCGCGACATCCGTCTGGCGCTGCCCAACAGCGTGCGGGTGGTCGAGGTGGGCGGCGTCACCTATCTGGAATTCCTCGCCACCCGCACGGGCGGGCGCTACCGCGCCGAAGGCGGCGGCGACATCCTCGACTTCACTGCCGCCGACAGCAGCTTCGACGTGCTGGGACCGGCCATCGTCATGCGCGCCGGGGACATGATCGCGGTCTACAACCTCGGCATACCCGGCGCCGACGCCTGGGCGGGCGAAACCCTGGCTGCGTATACGGGTGCGAGCGGCAGCGCGACGACCCTCAACATCGCCGCCAAGCTCTTTCCACTCGCTTCGCCGGGCAGCCGTTTTTATGTCGTCGAAGGTCCGGTGAGCTACGTATGCGACCCCGCCGCGCATACGCTCACCCGCTACTGGGGCTATGCGGTCGGCGCGGCGCAGCCGACGAGCTTTGCCGCGGCGACGCCCAGCGCGCTGCTTGCCGACGGTGTCAGTGCCTGTCGCATCACCTATGAACCGGGCGTCACCGAGCGTGGCGGACTGGTCAGCGTCACCCTCACGCTCACGCGCGACAACGAAAGCGCGCGCCTCTACGCCGCGACCCAGGTGGTGAACCAGCCATGACACGCACCATGCTCCGCCGCGCCGGACGCGGCTTCGCGCTTCCTTCCGCGATCTTTCTGCTGGTGGTGCTGGCCGCGCTGGGCGCCTACCTGGTCACGCTGTCGCGCACCAGCCACCTCGCCGCCGCACTCGACGTGCACAGCGCGCGCGCCTACCAGGCCGCGCGCGCCGGCATCGAGTGGGCGGCGTGGCAGGTGATCGTTCCACCCGGACCCGCCACACCCTGTCCACCTTCACCGTCCACTCTCACTCTGGGTGCGACGCTCGGGCTTTTCTCCGTCACCGTCGAATGCCGGCGCAGCGACGTGAGTGATGGTGCGGAAACCGTTTCCGTCTATCAGATCAGGTCCACGGCGACGGCCGGCGCGGCGGGTGAGCCGGATTACGTCGAACGACGCATCGAAGCGGTGTTTGCGAAATGAATACCGGATACCCTCTGCACTGCATCGACCGTCTCGGCACCTGGCTTGCGATCCTGGTGCTGTTGCTTGGCCTGGTGCCGCATGCCGATGCCGACCTCGTCTCAGTGACCAAGAGTTTCAGCCCGGATACGATCGCCACGGGAGGGAATTCGACACTCACCATCATCATTCAGAACCGGCCACCCCCCGGGGGCGCATCGAACATCACCTTTACCGACACATATCCGGCGAATCTGAAAAATGCCGCGGCACCCAATGTGGTCAACACCTGCGGCGGCAGCGTGACAGCCGCGCCGAACGGCACGTCGCTCAGGCTGACGGGTGGAAGCATCACGGGGAACCAGTCATGCAGCGTCAGCGTGTCGGTCACGTCGAGCATCGCCGGGAGCTACGTGAACAGTACCGGAACGGTGACGTCGAGTGCCGGTTCGGTAGGTCCGGCCACGGCCACGCTGACCGTCACCGGGGCGCCGACCGCTCCCGGCGGTTTCAATGCCTTCGAAACCGGTACACCCGCGGGAAGCACGTCAGGCGTGATTCGCACCAAGGTCGCCGCGAATGCCTTCGCCATCGACGTCGTCGCACTCGACAGTGCCGGCACTGCGGTGCAGGCGGCGTTCGCCGGCAGCGTCAAGGTCGAGCTGGTCGACGCGACGAGCGGCGTTGCCTGCGCCTCGCATGCGACGATCCGCAACCTCGGTACCTTGGCTTTCAGCGCAGCCGACCATGGCCGCAAGACGCTTGGGAGCATCAGCGAGCCGGAAGCCTGGCCCAACGTGCGCGTGCGCATGAGCTATCCGGCGACGGGCGCCCCCAGCATCGTCGCGTGCTCCGCTGACGCGCTCGCCATTCGTCCGGCGAGCTTCGGCAATCTGTCGGCAAGCGATGCCGACAGCGCCAGTGCCGGCACGGGCCGCACACTCGACAATCTGGCCGCGAGCGGCGGTGTCGTGCATCGGGCAGGGCGCCCATTCAGCCTGCGCGCCACGGCCTACAACGCCGTCGGCACGCCTACGGCACACTACACCGGAAATCCGCTCGCCAGTTTCGTAAGCTGCCTGCTGCCGGCCAGTGCTTGCGCACCGGGCATACTCGCTGCCGGTGTCTGGACCACGTCTTCCGGCACGTTGACGAGCGACAGCGCCACCTATGGCGAGGTTGGCGCGTTCACCATGAAACTCGTGGATACGGCCTTTACCGCGGTCGACGCTGGCGACGGTTCCAGCATTGCCGAGCGCCAGATCGAATCGGCGCCATTCGGTGTAGGCCGCTTCGTTCCCGATCATTTCGATCTCGCCACCGCCAGCGTACCCCAGTTCAGGACTTTCAACGACGCCACCTGTCCCGTCCGTTCCTTTACCTACGTCGGCCAGCCGTTCGGCTACGTCACGCTGCCGCAGGCCACCATCATGGCGAAAAATGCCGGTGGCGCGCTCACGCTCAACTATGCGGGCCCGCTGTGGAAACTGGTACCGCTCGGTACCGTACAGACCTATACAGTGGTCACGGGTACGCTGGACATCAGCCTTCTTGGGACACCGACCGTCACCGGGGCCGGCGGTGGAAAGGGCACCATGACGGCCAACCCCACCGACGAACTCGCCTTTGTGCGCTCAAGCCCGGTCGCCCCCTTCCTGGCCGATATCACCCTGTCGATGAGCGTTCAGGACATCGCCGAGAACAGCGTGTCGGGCAACGGTACCATCGACACGGCGGTCCCCGCGCAGTTTCCGGATATCGCCTTCGACGCCGGCAATCAAATCCGTTTTGGTCAGCTGGTTCTGTCCAATGCCCACGGTTCCGAGCTGCTCGGCCTGCCGGTGCCGATCGAAACCCGCTATTGGAACGGCAGCGGATTCGTGCTCAATACGGCGGATTTCTGCACCCAGCTTTCCGCGGCCGACGTGGCGCTCGGCAACTGGCAGCGCGATCTGAACAGCCCCGAGACGACGGTGACGCTATCCGGGCGTTTCAAGGCCGGCCGTGGCAACCTGCGGCTTTCCGCGCCGGGGGCCGGCAACAGCGGCAGCGTCGATCTGTGCATCGACCTCGGCAGCGATCCGCCCGGCGGCACCCATTGCGTTGCGGCGGGTGCGGGGATGTCCTACCTGCAGGGGAAGTGGGCGCCCGGCACGACCTGGGACAACGATCCCGTCGCGCGGGCGAGCTTCGGCCTCTATCGCGGCAGCCGGCGCCTGATCTACATGCGCGAGATGTACTGAGGGGCGCCGGCCCGAGTGTGGGGTGAATCGCACAGTTGTGCGCGGCACACGCGTGCGCGGGTGGGTTTGGTTGTAGTATTCGTCGAATTATTAGGGGCTTGCGCCAAAAATCTCATGCGTTTCTTTCGCCGGAAAGCCGAAGGGGGTCTCACCGCATACCTGCGTCTGGCGGATCGCATCGCCTACGCGCGCGTCGACCGTCGCGTCGCGGTGCCCCGGCTGCTCGCCGCTGGCGAGGTGGCGGTGGCAGGGGAGAACTGGCGTGAGGCGCTGGCGAACCTGCACGCGCGGGGGCCAGCAAGTCTGGTATTGCGGGCGGCCGACTACCGCCTGCGCCTGGTCGACGCCCCCAATGTGCCGGCGGACGAACTCAAGGCAGCCGTGCGCTGGCAGATCCAGGACCAGCTCGATTTTCATGCCGACGACGGCACCTTCGACGTGCTCGCCGTGCCGCATCCCGAACACCTCAGCCATGTGCGCCAGTTGTTCGCCGTCGCCGCGCGCAACACCCTGCTGGCGGACGAAACCGCGCTCGCGCTGGCGGCCGGTCTCGATCTCAAGATCATCGACATCATCGAAACCGCGCAGCGCAACATCGCCGCGCGCCTGGAAAAGCCCGGCCGTGCACTGGCGATCTTCTCCTTCATCGAGTCGGGTGGCCTGCTCACCCTCTCGCTCGACGGCGAACTGTGCATGGCGCGCACGCTGGCGGTGAATCCGGCGATTCTCGACGGCGGCGACCTGGGCGCCGCGCTCGAACGCCCCACGCTGGAAATCCAGCGCACACTCGATCATTTCGACCGTCAGTTCGGCGGCATTCCGGTGGACCGCCTGCTGCTCGCCCCGCTCGCACAGGTCGAACGGCTGCGCGAGGGGCTCGCTGCCAATCTCGCCCTGCCGGTCGAGGTTCTGTCGCTCGCCGAAGTCCTCGACACCAGCGCGCTGCCTGATGTCGCCGCGCTGCCGCCGGCCTGCTTTCATGCCATCGGTGCCGCGCTGCGCCGGGAAGACACGCAGCCATGAGCCAACAAATCAACCTCATCAACCCGCTGCTGTTGAAGAAGCGCTACGCCTTCGGCCTGCGCGAGATGGCGTTCGGCGCCGGCTTCGCGCTCGTCGTCGCGCTTGCGTGGACCGCCTGGCTGCATGCCCGCGCTGCCGCCGACGAAACGCGTGCCGCCGCGCGTGAAGCCGGGCAGGCTGCCGCCCAGCAGGCGTTCGACGCGCAGGCCGCGGCGGCCGCGCGCCCTGCCAGCAAGCTCGTCACCGAGCGTGCACGTGCCATCGAGGCGCAGGTGGCCGCGCGCGAGGCGCTGCGCGCGTCGCTCGGTGCCACGCCTGGCACCGTATCCAGCGGCTTTGCGGCGCGCCTGCGGGCGCTCGCGCACGGCCGTGTCGACGGCGTGTGGTTGAATGGTTTTACCCTTGCGCCCGGCCACGTCGCCTTGAACGGCTCGGCGCTGGAGGCGCGCCTGCTGAGCGCCTACCTCGACCAGCTCGGCCGGCAGGCGCCGTTTGCCGGCATGCGTTTTTCCGCCATGCAGGTGGCACCGGCGCAGGCGCAGACCAGCGCGCCCGGCCAGGTCGATTTCACCCTCGTCGCCGGTGTGCCGGCGAAGGTCGCAACGGAGACGGGCGATGAACGCTGAGAGCCTGCAACGCATGCGCGTACGCGTCGACGCCATGAGTCTGCGCGAGCGACTGTTCGTGTTCGCCGCCCTCGTCGTGGCGCTGCTCGCCCTGATCCAGTTGCTGCTGATCGACCCCGTCAATGCACGCCGGGCCGCCGCGCAAACGCGTATCGAAGCCGCCGATGCCGCGATCGCGGAACTCGCCGCGCAGCAGGGCGAACTTGGCGCACGCACGGCCCATGATCCCGACCAGGCAGCGCGCGAGGCGCTCGCCCGCGCTACGGCGCGCCTCGCCGAACTCGATACCGAACTCGAACAGCGCATGCGCGCCATGGTGCCGCCCGAGCGCATGCCGCAGGTGCTGCGCGAGATGGCGCGCGGTGGCGCGGGCGTGCGTGTCACCGGTCTGCGCTCGCTCGAACCGCAGCCGTTGCGGCCGGCGGGCGGGGAGGGCGCCGCACCGTCCGGCATCTGGCGGCACGGTTTCGAAATCACCCTGGTTGGCCGCTACGCCGATCTCGTCGCCTATCTGGAGCGCGTCGAGGCGCTGCCCTGGCAGTTCGAGTGGGCCGAAGTGCGGCTCGACGCGAGCATGCGCCCCGAGCTCACGCTCGTCCTCACCCTCCACACCCTCAGTCTGGACGAAGCATGGCTGCGCGTCTGATCTCGCTCGTCCTGCTCGCCGCGCTCGCCGCCTCGCCCGCGCAGGCGGAACTGCCCGATCCTACCGCGCCACCGCCGCGTGCCGACAGTGTGGAGGCACCACCGCCGGTCGCACTCACCGCCATACGCAGCAGCGGGGCGCAGCGTGTCGCCATCCTCGACGGCCGGTCGGTGCGGGTTGGCGACCGTTATCAGGGTGCGCGTGTCGTGCGCATCGACGAAACCGAAGTGACGCTGCGCCGTGGCAGCGAAACCGTGGTGCTGAAGCTGCATCCCGAGGCCGAGACGCGGCGGCGCAAGCAATGAAATACAGGAGAACGTCCCCATGAACAAACCCTGGGCCCTTCACGTTGCCGTGCCGCTGCTGCTGGCGGCGTGTGCCGGACCGCTCACCCCCCGCCCGACGCAAGAGGCGATCCGTGCGGAAGCCGAGGCCGCCGCGCAACCCGCACCGCCGCCGGTCAGCGAAGCCCAGGCACGTGCCGCGCTGCTGCCGCCGCTGGCACTGGAGCTTCCCAGGGCAGCTGCGCCGGCCGCGGTCCCCGAAACGCGCTTCGATCTCGCCGTCAACGGTGCACCCGCGCGCGATGTGTTCATGGCCATTGTTTCCGGTACGCGCTACAGCATGCTGGTGCATCCGGACGTGGCGGGCACGATTTCCGCCAACCTCAAGAACGTCACCGTTCCGGAGGCGCTGGCCTCGATCCGCGAGCTCTATGGCTACGACTACGCCATCGACGGCAGCCGCGTGGTGGTGCATCCGCTCACCGCGCAGACCCGCATCTTCAAGGTCAACTACCTTGCCGGCACGCGCGCCGGCGCCTCGGACACCCGTGTCGTTTCGGGCTCCGTCAACACCGGAGGCGGCGGGGCCGGCAGCACCGGCGGCTCGGGCAGCCGCAGTGCCGCGCAGCAGTCGCTGGAAACCAGCAAGGTCACCACGACTCTCACCTCCGACTTCTGGGGTGAACTGAAAGCCGCACTCGGCGCCATCACCGGCGATGGCGGCACGGTCATCGTCAATCCGCAATCCGGCGTGGTCGTGGTGAAGGCCGCGCCGCAGGCCATGCGCGACGTCGAACGCTTCCTCAAGGCCACCGCGCTCGCCGTCGAGCGCCAGGTCATGCTGGAAGCCAAGATCCTCGAAGTCCAGTTGAAGGACGGCTTCCAGACCGGCATCAACTGGGCGGTGCTGCACAACGGTCAGCACAGGACCTCCGGCGGCGCCGATACCGGCAGCTTCGACTTCGTCACCGGCGCCGCCAGCGGCACGCTTGGCCAAGTGCTCGGCAGCGGCCTGCCCGCGGCGTCCGGCACCACTGGCGGTGTCTTCGGCCTCGCCTTCCAGACCAAGAGCTTCGCCGCGCTGATCGACTTCCTTGAAACCCAGGGCAGCGTGCATGTGTTGTCCAGCCCGCGCATCGCCGCGCTCAACAACCAGAAAGCCGTGCTCAAGGTCGGTACCGACGATTTCTTCGTCACCGATGTATCGACCACCAGCAACACCGGTGGTGCGGGCACCACCACCACTCCCAGTGTTACCCTGCAGCCCTTCTTCTCCGGCATCGCGCTGGACGTCACCCCGCAGATCGACGAGCAAGGGCGCATCACCCTGCATGTGCGCCCCTCCGTCAGCGTCGTTACCGAAAAGGTCAAGTTCATCGACGCCGGTGCCGCCGGTGAACTCATCCTGCCGCTCGCATCCAGTGCGGTATCCGAGACCGACAGCGTCGTGCAGGTCGAGGACGGTCGCATCGTTGCCATCGGGGGCATGATGAAGCAGGCTTTCGACGGTGGTGCCAACCGCATTCCCGGTCTGGGCAGCATCCCACTCGTCGGCTATCTTTTCGGTAACACGCGCCAGAGCACGCTGAAGAGTGAACTCGTCATCCTCATCAAGCCCACCGTCATCGATCGCCACGAAGACTGGCAGGCCGACGCCGTCGCCACCCGGCAGCGTATCGAAAAGCTCGAACGCCCCGTCACCCTGCCATGACCTTGTACCAATTTTCCGTAGGTCGATCATCGGCCATGCCAGGATCGTTGAACAACCCGCGATGAACACCCTCGCCGTGCCGGCTCCCACCCCTGACACTTCGCTTGGCGTGCCGGCTCCCGTGCCGGCAGGCCGCACGCTCTCGTATCTCGCCCACTTCGGCCTTGCCGAAACACCCTTCGGCCTCACCCCCGACACGGACTTCTTCTTCGCTTCGCCGCCGCACCGTGAAGCGCTCGACACCCTGCTTCATGCGCTCGCCGGCGGCGAAGGTTTTCTGCGCATCGTCGGCGCCGTCGGCACCGGCAAGACGCTCCTGTGCCGTACCCTGCTCGCGGCATTGCCGTCCGGCACCCGCGCACTCTATCTGCCCAACCCCGCGCTCGATCCCGCCGGCATCCTCCGCGCGGTTGCCGCTGAACTGGGTTTCGAATTCTGCGACAGCGAAAGTGCCTACACCGTGCAGCGCAGCATCGAAACCCGTCTCATCGAACTGGCCGCAGCCGGCATCCAGGTCGTCCTCGTCATCGACGAGGCGCAGGCGCTGTCGCCGGAAAGCCTGGAAACCGTGCGTCTGCTGTCCAACCTCGAAACCGAGAAGCAGAAACTCCTCTGCATCGTTCTCTTCGGCCAGCCCGAACTCGACGCCCGCCTCGAAATCATTCCGCAATTCAAGACGCGCATCAGTTTTCACGATACCCTGCGCCCGCTCACCCGCAGCGAGCTTGCCGCCTATCTCGACCACCGCGTCGCGCGCGCGGGCCGCGGTCCCGCTGCCGCGCCGCTGTTCCCCGCGCGTGCCGTCGCCGCCCTGCATGCCGCCAGTGGCGGTGTCCCCCGCGTTGCCAACGTCGTCGCCCACAAGACCCTGCTGCTCGCCTGGGGGCGCGGCCTCGAGCGCCCCGGTCTGCGTGAAGTGCGCGAAGCCGCGCGCGATACCCTGGCAGCGCGTCCCGCCAGCGTCCGGCTGCGCATCCTCGCCGGCATCGCGCTCGTCGCTGCCGGTGCCATCGCCGGCTGGCTCGCACAGGGCATCCTCGCATGAGCATCATCAACCAGACCCTGCGTGAACTGGACGCCCGCCGCGCCGCGCCCGCCGCGCCGTTCCCGGCATCTGCCGGCGCCACGGGCCGGCGCCGTCCCGGCCGGTGGGCGCTCGCCGCCTTGCTCGTGCCCATTGTCGGTGCCGCCGCCTGGTTCGCGTGGAGCACCCTCGGCAAGGCGCCTCCTGCGCCTCCACACGCCGCCCGGCCCTCACTCCCCGCGCCCGTCGTTGTTGGCCCTGCAGTCGCGCCAGCGTCTGCGTCGACGGCTCCCGTCGCTGCACCGGCCTCTCCTGTGACGCCGCCCACCACCGCAGCCCCGGCACCCGCCACCGCCGATATGCTTGCCGTCAACCCGCCTCGCGCGCCGTGGCCGGTGCCGGAAGCCGCTACCCCCCCCGCGCGCGTTGCCTGAAGCCGGTAACAGGCTCGCCCTGAAGCAGGCAAAAACGCTGCCGGCCACCCCTGCGGCCGAACCCGCCGTGTCCACCATCCAGCACGAAACCCGCCCGCCCTCCGGCGGCGAAATCGCCGACACCTATTACCGCAAGGCCCTCGCGGAACTTCAGGCCGGGCGCACCGAGAGTGCCCGTCTCGCGCTTCTCGCCGCCCTCGACGCGGCCCCCGCTCATGCCGACGCGCGCCTGGCGCTCGCCGCACTGCTCAGTCGCAGCGGCCAGGCCGCCGATGCCGAAGTCCTCCTGCGCAACGGCCGCGCCCTCACGCCCGACCACCCTGGCCTTGCCATGAGCCTCGCCCGCCTGCAAGCCGCCCGTGGCGACACCGCCGATGCTGCGGCCACCCTCATTGAAACCGCCGACAAGCCCGGTGCCGGCGCAGACTACCACGCCACCCTGGCCGCTATGCTCGTCCAGCTCGACCGTCCCGCCGACGCCGCCCGCCACTACGAACAGGCCCTGCGCCAGCAACCCGGCCAGGGTACCTGGTGGGCCGGTCTCGCCATCAGCCTCGAAGCCCAGGGCAAATCCGCCGAAGCCCGCACCGCCTACCAGCGCGCCCTGCAAAGCGGCCCCCTTCCAGACGACCTCGCCGCCTTCGCCCGCGCCAGGGTCGGGAAGTGACGGTGGAGACACGCCGCCCCATGCGGCGTATGGGCAGGGGGCAGTCGACGGGGCACGTCGTGCCCTGCACCCGCCACAACTTCGGTCTGATCCGTGCAGGGGTCGGGGGGGCTCTGGTGCGCCCCCCTGCCCAATGAGGCGCTGATGACGTTGTCAGCCCAGTCGTACACGCTGCGCGCGCAGCTTGTCCAACATGGTGCCGAAATCCGCGAGCCGGGTTTTTTCCTGTGCGACGACGGCGGCGGGTGCGCGGTCGACGAAGCTGGGGTTGGCGAGCTTGGCCTGCGCCTTGGCGATCTCCCCTTCGATGCGCGCGATTTCCTTGTCGAGGCGGGCGCGTTCGGCGGTCTTGTCGATTTCCACCACCAGCATCACGCGCATGTCGCCGACGAGGGCGATGGGGGCGTCGGCCTCGGTGAGCGTCGCCACCGCGTTCACGCCGGAGAGTCTGGCGAGTGCGGTGATGTAGGGCGCGAGGGCCTCGATGCGCGCGGTGTCGCCTTCGATCACGGCCGGCACGCGCTGCGCGGGGGAAAGGTTCATTTCACCGCGCAGGGTGCGGCAGGCGTTGACGAGTTCCTTCAGCAACTGGATGGCGGCGACGCTTTCGGGGTGGCGCTGCGCGTCGCTTTGTTCCGGATAGCGCGCGAGCATGATGCTCTCGCCCGCGACGCCGGCGAGTGGGGCGACTTTCTGCCACAACTCCTCGGTGATGAAGGGAATGATGGGGTGGGCCAGACGCAGCGTGGTTTCGAGCACGCCGGCGAACGTCCGGCGCGTGGCGCGCTGCTGCGCGGGGGTGCCAGTGTTCAACTGCACCTTGGCGAGTTCGAGATACCAGTCGCAGAACTCGTCCCACACGAATTCGTAAACGCCGCGCGCGGCCTGGTCGAAGCGGTAGGCGGCGAAGGCATCGTGCACGTCGCTGACGGCCTGCTGTAGCCGTGCGACGATCCAGCGGTCGGCATCGGAATACTCGAAGGAGGCCGACGCGTCAAGGCCGCAGTCGTGGCCTTCCAGGTTCATCAGCGCGAAGCGGGTGGCATTCCACAGTTTGTTGCAGAAGTTGCGGTAGCCTTCTGCGCGCTGGAGGTCGAACTTGATGTCGCGCCCGTGCGTGGCGAGGCTGGCGAAGGTGAACCTCAACGCATCGGTGCCGTAGGCGGCGATGCCCTGGGGGAATTCGCGGCGGGTGCGCTTCTCGATGCCGGCGGCCTGCCCGGGGTTCATCAGGCCGGAGGTGCGCTTGGCGACGAGGTCGTCGATGCCGATGCCGTCAATAAGATCGATGGGGTCGAGTACGTTGCCCTTCGACTTGCTCATCTTCTGGCCTTCGGAGTCGCGCACCAGACCCGTCACATAGACCTCGCGGAACGGCACCTTGCCGGTGAAGTGCAGCGACATCATCACCATGCGGGCGACCCAGAAGAAGATGATGTCGAAGCCGGTGACCAGCACCGAGGTCGGCAGGTAGCGTTCGAGTTCGGGTGTCTCGTCCGGCCAGCCGAGCGTGGAGAAGGGCCACAGCGCGCTGGAGAACCAGGTGTCGAGGACGTCGGCGTCCTGCGTGAGTTCGCGCCCGCCGGCCTGTTTTTGCGCGTCCGCCTCGTTGTGGGCGACGTAGAAGTTGCCGTCGGCGTCGTACCAGGCGGGAATGCGGTGTCCCCACCACAACTGGCGCGACACGCACCAGTCCTGGATGTTCTCCAGCCATTGGCGATAGGTGGTGGTCCAGTTTTCCGGGACGAACCTGAGTTCACCGCTGTCGACCACGTCGAGCGCACGCCGGGCCAGGCCTTCCATGCTCATGAACCATTGGTCGGTGAGCATGGGCTCGATCACCGCGTGCGTGCGGTCGCCGCGCGGAATCATCAGCTTGTGCGCCTTGGCCGACACCAGCAGGCCCTTGGCCTGCAGCGCGTCGAGCAGCTTCTGGCGCGCATCGTAGCGGTCGAGGCCCTGGTATTCGACGGGGCAAAGATCGTTCATCTTCGCGTCGAGCGTGAGCACGTTGCTGGCGACGAGGCCGTGGCGCTGGCCGACCTGCCAGTCGTTGAAATCGTGCGCGGGGGTGATCTTCACCACGCCGGTGCCGAATTCGCGATCGACGTAATCGTCGGCGATGACCGGAATGCTGCGCTCGGCGACGGGCAGGCGCACCTGCTTGCCGATCAGGTGCCGGTAGCGTTCGTCCTCGGGATGCACGGCGACCGCGGTGTCGCCGAGCAGGGTTTCCGGGCGCGTGGTGGCGACGGTGAGGAAACCTGTGCCGTCTTCCAGCGGATAGTTGATCTCCCAGATGAAGCCGTCCTCCTCCTGGCTCACCACCTCGAGATCGGACACTGCGGTCTGCAGCACCGGGTCCCAGTTGACCAGGCGCTTGCCACGGTAGATCAGTCCCTCGCGATACAGGCGCACGAACACCTCGGTGACGGCCTTCGACAGGCCTTCGTCCATAGTGAAGCGCTCGCGGCTCCAGTCGGGGCTGGTGCCCAGCCGGCGCATCTGGCGGGTGATGGTGGAGCCGGAATGCTCCTTCCATTCCCACACCTTTTCCAGGAATTTCTCGCGGCCAAGGGCGTGGCGCGACACGCCCTGCTGGTCGAGCTGGCGCTCCACCACGATCTGGGTGGCGATGCCGGCGTGGTCGGTGCCGGGCTGCCACAGCGTGTTGTCGCCCGCCATGCGGTGGTAGCGTGTGAGCGCGTCCATCAGCGTGTGCTGGAAGGCGTGACCCATGTGCAGCGTGCCGGTGACGTTGGGCGGCGGCAGCAGGATGCAGTAAGCGGGCGTGTCGGGCGCGTCGCCGGCCTTGAAATAGCCGGCGCTTTCCCAGTGGGCGTACCAGCGCTTCTCGATGTCAGCCGGTTCGAAGGATTTGGCGAGTTCCATGGCGTGCGGGCAAAGCCGTGATTATCCCAAAAAAGCGTGCCGCGCGATCAGGCGCAGCGGCTCAGGCGGAGGGATCGCGCGGTGTCTTGAGTTTTTCCGCGACGGCTTCGCGCACGATTTCGCGCACATTGACGTCGAGTTGGGCGAGCAGGGTGGACACGGTTTCGTCGAGGTTCTTGCGCAATTCGGCAGCGACCTGTTTTTCCATGACTTCGGTCAGGCGCGGGGCGAGTTCGCTCATCAACTGCTCGGTGAGGGTGTCGCCCACGGGGAGCAGCGGACCCTGAGCGACGGCGGGGGGGGTTGGCTCGGGTGCCATCATGGTGGGTACGGGTTCGACCGCGTTCGCGGTCGCTGGCGGCGCTTCCGCAGGCGCAGGCGGCGTGCCGCGTTCGATGACGTCGGTGAGCACCGGCAGCCAGGCGTCCGGCGGGGGTGCGGCGCTCGCCTCGCTGGCGGGCAACGCGTCGCCGCCGCGGTGCTTTTTCAGCAGCGCATCCATCTTGCCGAGCAGGGGACTGTCGCTCATCGGCTTTCCTCGCGCGCACGCAGGTCGTGGGTCTGCATGGCATAACCGCGCGCCTGATAGAAGCGGTAGCGTGCCCGACCCTGTTCGCGCGCGTCGTCGCCCTGGCCGACGATCTCGATGACTCGCTCGTAACGCGCATAGCCGGGCGGCTCGCTGGCACCGAGGTTGATCAGTACATCGGCGCGGCCGAGCGCGTCGGGGTTGCTGCCGATCAGTATCGGCGTCTCGCCGGCGAGGGCGTCGCTGTCGCGACAGTGTGGCACAAAGGTCAGCGCGGGCACGGTCCATAACAGGCGGTCGACGTTGCCTGCGACGGTCGCGTCGGGCGCGTAGAGCATCACCTGCTGGCCGCGCGTGTAAGCCTTCGTCGCGATGCGGCGTGCGACATCGAGCGGATCCTCGGCGAACGTGTAGAAGGTGATTTCGGTCACGACGCTTTGGCGACGCGGTTGAGCAGGAAGTGCACCAGCAGCGCCACCGGTCGCCCGGTCGAGCCCTTCTCGCGCCCTCCCTTGTAGGCCGTGCCGGCGATGTCCAGGTGCGCCCAGTGATATTTCTTGGCGAAGCGCGACAGGAAACACGCGGCGGTGATCGACCCGGCCGGGCGGCCGCCGATGTTGGCCATGTCGGCAAGGCTGCTCTTCAGTTGCTCCTGGTAATCGTCCCACAGCGGCATGCGCCAGACGCGGTCCCAGGCATGATCGGCGGCATGTTCGATCTCGCGCGCGAGCGGATCGTGGTTGGCGTACAGGGCGCTGGGGTGCGCGCCCAGCGCGATGACGCAGGCGCCGGTGAGTGTCGCCAGGTCGACGACGGCGTCCGGCTCGAAGCGCTCGGCGTAGGTGAGCGCGTCGCACAGGATCAGGCGGCCCTCGGCGTCGGTATTGAGGATTTCGATGGTCTGGCCGGACATCGAGGTGACGATGTCGCCCGGCTTGTTGGCGTGGGCGTCGGGCAGGTTTTCGCAGGAGGGCACGAGGCCGATCACGTTGAGCGGCAGGCCCAGTTCGCCGATGGCGCGAAACGCACCGAGCACGGCACCGCCGCCGCTCATGTCGTAGTTCATCTCGTCCATTTCGGCGGGCGGTTTGAGCGAGATGCCGCCGGCGTCGAAAGTGATCGCCTTGCCGACCAGTACCACGGGTTTGTCGCCCTTGTTGCCGCCGTTGTGCTTCAGCACAATGAAGCGCGGCGGCTTGTCGCTGCCCTTGCCGACCGACAGGAAGGAACCCATGCCGAGTTTCTCGCAGGCGGCCTGGTCGAGCACTTCGCAGCCGAAGCGGTAGGCTTTCGCCAGCCGCTTCGCCTCGGCGGCCAGGTAGTCCGGCGTGCAGACGTTCGAGGGGGTGTTGCCAAGATCCTTCGCGAGATCGATGCCGCGGGCGATGGCCTGCCCGTGCACGAGGCCGGTTTCGCCGGATTTCAGCTCGCCGCGGCGCGCAACCGTGAACACGACACGTTTGAGCGGGCGGCGAGCGTCTTCACGCTTGCTTTTCATGGCGTCGAAGCGATACAGCGTGCCATGCGAGGCGACCACGGCCTGCTCGATGCTCCAGATGACGTCGCGCTTCTTTACGGCAAGCTCGGATAGCGTGATCACCGCATCCATCGCACCGGTATCGCGCAGGGTTTTCACCGCGCTGGCGATGGCGTCGCGATAGGCCTTTTCATGGAACTCGCGCTCCTTGCCGAGGCCGATCAGCAATACGCGCTCGGCGGGGATGTTGGGGACACCGTGAAGCAGCAGCGAGGCCCCGGCCTTGCCTTCCATGTCGCCGCCGCGCAGGATGCCGGCAAGATAGCCGTCGCTGGCGCGATCGACTTCCCGTGCGGGACCGGAGAGTTTGCGTCCCTCGAATACGCCGACCACGATGCAGGCGGTGCGCTGCTTTTCGGGGGCACCGCTTTTTATGCTAAATTCGACCTCGATTTCCCTGTTCTTCATGTCCGTGCTCAAAAAAATACAATTTACCGTGGCGTCCGGCGACGATGCTGCCGATCGCACGATTATTGGCGCGGGCCGTGTGGAATGTCAAAAGCGTTTGCGGTGTGTCCGCTTCGAGCCATGCTTTACCGGCGCACGCTGACGCGCGAAATGGGCCTGACCGCGGGCGCCGTGCTGGCGGTGCTGGTCGCGATCGCCCTGGTGGTCCTGTTCATCCGCCTGCTCGGTGACGTGGCGCGCGGCGAGCTCGCCAACGAGGCGGTATTCACGTTCCTCGGCTTTTCCCTGCTGTATTTCCTGCCGGTGCTGATGACCATCGCGCTGTTCGCCGGGGTGCTGCTGCCGCTGTCACGCATGTGGCGCGACAGCGAGATGGTGATCTGGTTCGGTGCCGGGCTGTCGCTCACGCAGTGGCTGCGTCCGGTTCTCACCTTCGCGCTGCCGCTGGCTGCGGTGATCTTCCTGCTCACCGTGGTCCTGAATCCCTGGGCGCAGGCCAAGAAGAACGAATACCGCGACGAGTTGCGCAGCCGCAGCGAGAGCAGCCTGATCGCGCCGGGGCTGTTCGCGGAATCCAGCGGTGGGCAGCGCGTCTACTACGTCGAATCCCTCAACCCGCTCACCGGTATCGTGCGCAACGTCTTCATGCAGTCGCGCATCGACGGCCAGCTTGGCCTGGTGGTGGCGCACGAAGGCAGCCACACCGAGCTGCCCGACGGCTCGCGCTACCTGGTGTTCAAGGACGGTCGCCGCTACGAGGGCACCCCGGGGCGGCTCGACTACCGGGTCATCGAATTCGAACGGTACTGGATGCGCCTCGACCCCGTCGCCGTTGGCGGCAAGGAAACCAGCGTGCGCCACGCGCCGCTCGATGACCTGCTGCGCGATCCGTCGCCGCCGGCGCGTGCCGAGCTGCTGTGGCGCTTCGGCGTGCCGCTGTCCGCGCTGATCCTCGCGGTGATGGCGATTCCGCTTGGCTTCGTCAATACGCGCGCGCGTCGCTCCTACGGGCTCTTGGTCGCGCTGCTGCTGTATTTCGTCTACAACAACCTGCTGTCGCTGGCGCAGGCGTGGGTGTCGCAGGACAAGCTCAACGCCGCCGTCGGCATCGTCGCGCCGCACCTGATCATGCTCGCCGCCACCGCACTGCTGTTCCATCGGCGCATGCGCACGCGGCCCTGGCGCCGGGGAACGGCATGAGACTGCTCGCACGCTACCTGGGCGCACAGGTGCTGGGGGCCTCCGGATTCGTGCTGCTCGGGTTGCTCGTGCTGTTCGCCTTTTTTGACGTGATCCAGGAGCTTGGCAGCCTCGGGCGCAACAACTACGGTCTTGGCCAGGCGGCGGTGGTGGTGCTGTTGAACATGCCGGGCCACCTGTACGAAATCCTGCCTGTGGCGGCACTGATCGGCACGCTGTTCGCCCTTTCACGCCTGGTCGGCAACACCGAGTATGCGGTGATGCGTGTGTCGGGCCTGTCGAACTGGCGCGTGGCCGGCTATTTCGCCGCGATCGGGGTGGTGCTCTCGCTGATCCTGCTGCTGCTCGGCGAATACGTCGCGCCGTGGTCGGAACAGGCGGCGCAACGTTTCAAGCTGTCGGCGACGCGGTCGGTGGTGGCGCAACAGTTCCGGTCCGGCCTGTGGGTGAAGGACGGCAGCACCTTCATCAACGTGCGCGAGGTCATGCCCGACAGCACGCTGCGCGACATCGAGATCTACGGTTTCGACGCCGAGGGGCGGCTCGGCTGGATTCGCGCGGCGCGCGAGGCCGACTGGCGCGGCGAGCAGGGCTGGAACCTCACCGGAGTGATGGAAACGCATTTCAGTGCGGACGGCTTGCGCGCGGTTCACCGGGAGGCGCAGACCTGGCAGTCGGTGCTGACACCGGACATTCTCAGTGTGCTGCTGGTGGCGCCGGAGCGTATGTCGGCGCGCACGCTGTGGCGCTACGTCGCGCATCTGAAGGCGAACGGCCAGAAATCCTCGCGCTACGAGGTCGCGCTGTGGAGCAAATTCGTCAACCCCTTCATCATCCCGATCATGATGCTGATCGCGATGCCCTTCGCGATCCAGGGGCCGCGTACGGGCGGCACCAGCAGCAAGATCTTCCTCGGCATCCTGGCCGGTCTGGGTTTTCATCTGCTGAGCCGCCTGTTCGGCCACCTCGGTCTGCTCAACGACTGGCCGCCGGCGGCGGTGTCCACCCTGCCGCTGTTGATTTTTCTCGGCTTCGCGCTGGCGGGAATCCGCTGGGTGGAACGACGCTGAGCCGGGATCAGAGTCCCAGCGTCGTCGCCGACACCTGCGCCGGTGCACGCTGCCACATGCCCTCGAAGACCTGGTGCAGCGGTGCGGCAACGGCCGCATCGTCCGCGTGCAGATTTCCGCGCAGCGCGGACTTGTCCGCGCGCACGAGGACAGCGAGGCGGTCGGCGAGTACGAAAGCCTCGTCGGGGCGTGGTGCATGCGGATCGGACTGGCGGATCTGCAGGACATGGCCGAAGTCGCGTACCAGTTGCATCAGGCGCGGGTGGGTGCGCGCCACGCGGTCGATGTCGTCGAGCAGGAACTCGATGCGGCGTCCGCCCCCCGCCACGCAGAACGCGCGCAATGCGGCATGGCGCTCCATGTCGTCCAGTTCGAACAGGGTGAGGTCGTGGTCGTACAGCCGCAGCGTGCGGTGGCAGCCGGCGAGCAGGGCGTCGAATGCGGCGCGCAGTTCGGACGGGGTTTCGATGGTATTCATCCTTGCGGAGCCTTTCGGACGCGATTCGACAAAAAAATATTATAGCGACGCATTCCCGGGCTAGAATGCGCCGAAAATTGCATTGCGGAGTTCTTCTCATGCTGAAGGCGGGCGACCCCGCGCCGGACTTTTCCAGCCCGGACGCGGACATGAATTTCATCGAATTGTCGCAGTTGCGCGGGAAGACTGTCGTGCTGTTCTTCTATTTGCGCGACGATACACCCGGCTGCACGGCCGAAGCGATCGAATTCTCCGAACTCGAGAGCGATTTTGCCAGGCTTGGCGCGGTCGTGCTGGGCGTCTCGCGCGACGACTGCATCAAGCACGGCGAGTTTCGCGACAAGCACGGCATCGGCGTGCCGCTGCTCGCCGACAAGGAGCAGACGATGAGCGAGGCCTACGGCGTGATGCAGGACAAGGATGTGGATGGCGTCATGCGCAAGAGCGCGGTGCGTGCCACCTTCGTCATCGACCCTCGGGGCGTTATCCGCCACGCGCTGTATGGTGTCGCCAGCCGTGGTCACGCGGCGGAAGTGCTGGAACTGGTAAAGGAACTCAAATGAATATCTGCAAGGACACCGTCGTCACCCTCTCCTACATCGTCCGCGACCTCGACGGCCGCACGCTGGAGGAAAGCGACGAACCCGTGAGCTACCTGCACGGCGGCTACGACAACATCTTCCCGCTGGTCGAACAGGCGCTGGAAGGCAAGGCCACTGGCGAGACCGTCGATCTCAAATTGCAGCCGGCCGATGCTTTCGGCGAATTCGACGACGAACTGGTGCGGATCGAATCGCGCGAGGTGTTTCCCGACAATATCGAGGTCGGCATGCAGTTCGTCGGTGCGCCGGTCGAGGGTGGCGAGGAAATGCTCTACACGGTGACCGATATCGCGGATGACAAGGTCGTCGTCGACGGCAACCATCCCTACGCCGGACAGGCGGTGCACTTTCAGTGCACGGTGGCCGAGGTGCGGGCCGCGACGCCCGATGAGGTGGCGCACGGCCACGCCCACGGCGCCCACGGTCATCATCATTGAGCAAACGGCGGCGCGGCGGCCGCCTGCTAAAATAACCGGCTGACATTCCATTCCCCCAACGCTTGATGAAAATCACCTTCCTCGACTTCGAGCAGCCGATCGCCGAGCTCGAAGCCAAGATCGAAGAGCTGCGCTTCGTGCAGGATGATTCCGCGCTGGATATCTCGGAAGAGATCCGCCGCCTGCAGAAGAAGAGCCAGACGCTGACCCGGGACATCTACGCCAAGCTTTCCGCCTGGCAGGTGTCGCAGGTGGCGCGTCACCCGCAGCGTCCCTATACGCTCGATTACGTGCAGGGCCTGTTCACCGATTTCGTCGAACTGCATGGCGATCGTGCCTTTGCCGACGATCCGGCGATCGTCGGCGGTGTGGCACGCTTCAACGGCGAGCCGGTGCTGGTCATCGGGCACCAGAAGGGGCGCGATACCAAGGAAAAGCTCCATCGCAATTTCGGCATGCCACGGCCCGAGGGCTACCGCAAGGCCCTGCGCCTGATGCGCCTCGCGGAAAAATTCCGCATGCCCATCTTCACCTTCATCGACACGCCCGGCGCTTATCCGGGCATCGGCGCGGAAGAACGCGGCCAGTCCGAGGCCATCGCGCGTAACCTCTACGTGATGGCCGAATTGCAGACGCCGATCATCTGCAGCATCGTTGGCGAGGGTGGATCGGGCGGCGCCCTGGCGATCGGTGTCGGCGATCGCACCCTGATCCTGGAGTACTCGACCTATTCGGTCATCTCTCCCGAAGGCTGCGCCTCGATCCTGTGGAAGAGCGCGGACAAGGCGTCGGTTGCTGCCGAGACGCTGGGCATCACGGCGGATCGCCTGAAAGCCAATGGCCTGGTCGACCGCATCGTCGACGAGCCGCTTGGCGGCGCGCAGCGTGACTGGGACACCATGTTCCAGGCCATGCGTCGCGCCCTGACCGACACCCTGGCGGAACTGCGCAAGCAGCCGCTGGATGCCCTGCTGGCCGCGCGCTACCAGCGTCTGCGGGCGTATGGCAGTTTCAAGGAAGCTTCCGCCAAGTAAAGCCGTCCTCGCCAGCGTGGCGGACGTGCTGGTTCGCCACGTGCCGCGCGGCGCCCGTCTGGCGCTGGCGCTGTCCGGTGGTCTCGATTCGATGGCGCTGCTGCATGTCCTCGGCGCCCTGCGCGACGATCACCGCTTCACCCTGCATACCGTTCATGTCCACCATGGCTTGTCGCCGCAGGCGGATGACTGGGCGGATTTCTGCGCGCGTCACTGTGCGATGCACGGCGTCACGCTCGCCGTGCACCGCGTGACGGTCACGCGCGACGATGCTGCCGGCATCGAAGCCGCGGCGCGGCGCCTGCGCCACGACATCTTCGCCGAGGTGGACGCGGACTTCCTGCTCACCGCGCACCAGCAGGACGACCAGGCGGAAACGCTGCTGCTGCAGTTGCTGCGCGGCGCCGGCCCCAAGGGACTGGCGGCCATGCCCGAGCTGCAACGGCGCTCCGGCTGGCGCGCCGTGCAATTGCGCCCTCTGCTCGGTATCAGCCGCGCCCAGTTGCGCGACTACGCCGCGGCGCACGATCTGGAATGGGTCGAGGACGACAGCAACGTCGACATGCGCTACCGGCGCAACGCGCTGCGCCAGGAGATCATGCCGCGCCTGGCGGCACATTTTCCCGGCAGTTCGGCCACCCTCGCACGCGCGGCGGGTCTGCAGGCCGAGGCGGCGGAACTCCTCGACGAGCTGGCGCTCATCGACGCAGCCGGGGCGGTCGCTGGCGCGCGCCTCGACTGTGCGGCGCTGGCGGGACTGACGCCGGCGCGTGCACGCAATCTGCTGCGTCACTTCATCGCCCGCCATGGTCTGCCCATGCCGCAGGCGCGGGTGCTGGACGAAGCCCTGCGCCAGCTGCTCGCGGCGCGCCAGGACGCGCGCGTGCAGGTGAATCTCGGTCCGTGGTCACTGTGGCGTTTTCGTGGCGGCGCCTACCTCGCGCCGTCGTTGCCGCCACCCGCGCCCCCGGTACGCTGGCGCGGCGAGGCTGCACTATGGGTGCCGGCGGCAGGCGTCACGGTGGCGATGCAGCCGGTGGCGGGCGCCGGCCTGCGCCGCGCGGCGCTGGAAAACGCGGTGGTGACGCTGGGCGCGCGCACCGGTGGGGAGCGCATGCAGCTGACGCCGGACGGCCCGCATCGCAGCCTGAAGAACCTCATGCAGGAACGTGCGGTGCCGCCGTGGCAGCGCGCGCGCCTGCCGCTTTTGTGGTGCGACGGGCGGTTGGCGTGGGTGCATGGCATCGGGATCGATGCTGCGTTCCACGCCGGGCCGGGGGAGGCCGGGATTCAGCCGGATGTGCAGGAAGGGTTGCCGGGGCAAGACAGCGAGCGGCCGCGCGTGCTATCCTAGCGGGCTGATTTTCATCGTTTTTTGAACGTTTTTTCTTTCCGGGAGCACATATCATCATGGCCGTTCAGCGCACGTTTTCCATCATCAAGCCCGACGCCGTCAAAAAGAACGTGATCGGCAAGATCGTCAGCCGTTTCGAGACCAACGGCCTCAAGATCGTGGCGTCGAAAATGAAGCACCTTTCGCGTCAGGAAGCCGAAGGCTTCTACGCCGTGCACAAGGACCGCCCCTTCTTCAAGGATCTGGTCGAGTTCATGGTGTCCGGCCCCGTCGTGCTGCAGGTGCTCGAGGGCGAGGACGCGATCGCCAAGAACCGCGCGCTGATGGGCGCGACCGATCCGAAGAAGGCCGAGCCGGGCACCATCCGCGCGGATTTTGCCGAGAGCATCGACGCCAACGCCGTGCACGGCTCCGACGCGCCGGAGACCGCGGCGATCGAGATCGCCTATTTCTTCCCCGGCTGCGAAGTCTACGCCGGCCGTTGATCTGAAACGCGCGAAGCGAGACCTTGTCGTCTCCTCTCCTGCTTGCGGAAGAGGATGAGGAAAGGAAAACGCATGCCACAGAATCTGCTCGATTTCGACCTTCCCGGATTGACCGCCTGGTTCGCCGAACTTGGCGAGAAGCCCTTCCGTGCCCGCCAGGTGTTTCGCTGGATCCACCAGGCGGGGGTGGCCGATTTCGCGCACATGACGGACATCGCCAAGAGCCTGCGCGAGACCCTGCAAGCGCAGGCGGTGGTGCAGGCGCCCGCGATCAAGTTCCTGCACCGCTCCGCCGACGGCACGCGCAAGTGGCTGTTCGATGTCGGCGTCGGCAACGGTATCGAGACCGTATTCATCCCCGAGGACGACCGCGGCACCCTGTGCGTGTCCTCGCAGGTGGGCTGTGCGCTGGAGTGCAGCTTCTGCTCGACCGGGCGCCAGGGGTTCAACCGTAACCTCGGCGTGGCCGAGATCATCGGTCAGTTGTGGGTGGCGCAGCATTCCCTGAAGACCGAAGCCAACCGTACCACCGGAGAGATCGCCGAGCGCCCGGTGTCCAACGTGGTGATGATGGGCATGGGCGAGCCGCTGGCCAATTTCGAGAATGTGGTGACCGCGCTCGGTGTCATGCTCGACGATCACGCCTACGGTCTGTCGCGCCGCCGCGTGACGGTGTCGACCTCGGGGTTGGTGCCGGCGATGGATCGCCTGGCCGAGCGCTGTCCGGTGGCGTTGGCGGTGAGCCTGCACGCACCGAACGATGCCTTGCGTGACCGGCTCGTGCCGATCAACAAGAAATATCCGCTGGCCGAGCTGATGGCGGCGTGCCGGCGCTATCTCGTGCATGCGCCGCGCGACTTCATCACTTTCGAATATGTCCTGCTGGCAGGCGTGAACGATCAGCCTGTGCACGCGCGCGAGCTGGTCGAGCTTGCACGCGACGTGCCGTGCAAGTTCAATCTCATTCCGTTCAATCCCTTTCCGGATGCGGGCTACGAGAAACCGGGCGGCGAGGCGATGCGGGTGTTTCGCGAGATCCTGCAGGATGCGGGCTACGTGGTCACCACGCGCAGGACGCGCGGCGACGACATCGACGCCGCATGCGGTCAGCTGGCGGGGCAGGTGGCGGACCGCAGCGGGCGCGTGATCAAACGACTGCACAGGGAGGCGGCGTGAAAAACTGGAAGACCCTTCTGGCCAGCCTTTGGCTGTGCGGCTGCGCAGCCGTGCCGCAGGGGGGTGACGACGCATCCGGCAGGACCGCCGACAGCGAGAGCGGCCAGCGCGCGCGTGCCTTCACCGACCTGGCGAGCGCGTATTACACGCGAGGCCAGTACAAGGTCGCGCTCGACGAACTGCGCAAGGCGATCTCGGCGGAGAATCGTTATGGACCGGCCTACAACGTCTACGGCCTGATCTACATGGAACTGGCCGAGGACAAGCTGGCGGAAGAAAATTTCCGGCGCGCGATCGAACTCGATCGCAACGATTCCGAGGCGCGCAACAATCTGGGCTGGTTCCTGTGCACACGCGGCCGGTACGACGAAGGACTGGAACAGTTCGCGGCCGCCCTGCGTAATCCGTTGTATGCGTATCCCGAACGCGCCATGGCCAATGCGGGGCTGTGTGCGGAGCAGAAGGGCGATCTCGCGCTGGCCGAGACCAACCTGCAGAAATCGCTCAAGTTGCAGCCGGACAACCCGACCACGCTGCTCAAGCTGGCCGGCCTGCGTTTCCGCCAGGGGCAAGTGACGGAGGCGCAGCGTCTGCTGGCCCGTCATGCCGAGCTCGCGCCACCCACCGCGGAGAGTCTGTGGCTCGGCGTGCGTGTGGAACGCAAGCTGGGCGACCGTGCGCAGGAGGCGGTCTACGGACAACAACTGCGCAAGCGTTTTCCGGATGCCGATGAGACGCGCCGCCTGCTGGCGGGGCAGTACGAATGAGCGATCCCGCATCCGGGCCGGTCGGACAGACGCTGCGCGACGCGCGCGAAGCGCAGGGCCTCGGCGTCGACGACGTGGCGGCACGTCTGCGCCTGATGCGCCGCCAGATCGAGGCGATGGAGGCCGACGACTTCGACTCGCTCGGACAGCCCGTGTTCGCGCGCGGATTCGTACGCAATTATGCGCGCCTGCTGGGGCTCGCGCCCGACCCGTTGCTGGCCGACATGGGCGGAGCGACGGCCGAACCGGTCGTGATGCGCCCGGAGGCGCCGCTGCCGTCGCGCAACTGGCTGACGTCGCCTTGGTTGCTGCTCGCTTTGTTCGGCGTGGCCGTGCTGGCGGTGGTTCCGGTGGCACTCTACTGGTGGCTCAACAGTGACGAAGACGAGGTGCCCGTGGGTGCGACGAGGGCACCGGCTGTCGCGCCGGCGACGCCGGCAGCGGCCGACACGGTGCCGGTTGAGCCGCCTGTGGCCGCCGAAGCGCCGACGACTCCGGAGGCCGTCCCCACAGTGCCGGCCGTGCAGGATGCCGGCGCCGTAGCTGCGGACGAAACCCCGTCTGCGGTGGCGCCGGTTGTGCGCGGTGTGTTGCAGCTGGAATTCGGCGCCGATTCGTGGGTCGAAATTCGCGATGCGACGGGGCGCATGCTGCACCGTCAGCTCGACACGGCCGGCAGCAGCATCGAGGTGCGTGGCGAGCCGCCGTTCGATGTGGTGGTCGGCAACGCGGCGCAGGTGCGCATGACTTACAACGGTCGCCCGATCGATCTCAAACCCTTCATCGACGTGACGGTCGCCCGTTTCACGCTCGAAGAATGACCCATGAAGAAAGACAAGCGGGAAACATGATGTCGCAGATTGTTCGTCGCCCCACGCGCCAGGTGCGGGTCGGCGCGGTCCGGGTCGGTGGCGACGCGCCGGTGGTGGTGCAGTCGATGACCAACACCGATACGGCCGACGTCACGGCCACGGTGAACCAGGTGCAGGCACTTGCCGAGGCCGGCTCCGAGCTCGTGCGCATCACCGTGAACACTGCGGAAGCCGCGGCGGCGGTGCCGCGTATTCGCGCGCGTCTCGACGCGCTGGGCTGCCGCGTGCCCCTGGTCGGCGATTTCCATTTCAACGGCCACAAGCTGTTGACGCAGGAACCTGCGTGTGCCGAGGCGCTGGCCAAGTACCGCATCAATCCGGGCAACCTCGGGCGCGGCAGCAAGCGCGACGAGCAGTTTTCCACGCTGATCGACACCGCATGCCGCTACGACAAGCCGGTGCGCATCGGCGTCAACTGGGGCAGCCTCGACCCGGCGCTTGCGGCACGCATGATGGACGAGAACGCGCGTCTGCCCCGGCCGCTCGATCCGGAGGTCGTGATGCGCCGCGCGATGGTCGCCTCCGCGCTCGAATCGGCGGCGAAGGCGGAGGAACTCGGCCTTGCCGGCGACCGCATCGTCCTGTCGTGCAAGATGAGTCGGGTGCAGGATCTCATCGCGGTGTATCGCGACCTGTCCGCGCAGTGCGACTATGCGCTGCACCTGGGCCTGACCGAGGCGGGCATGGGCAGCAAGGGCATCGTCGCCTCGAGCGCCGCCCTGGCGGTGCTGCTGCAGGAAGGCATCGGCGATACCATCCGCGTCTCGCTGACCCCCGAGCCCGGCGGCGACCGCACGCTGGAGGTGCGCGTCGCGCAGGAAATCCTGCAGGCGCTGGGCCTGCGCGCATTCACGCCGCAGGTCACTGCCTGTCCGGGCTGCGGGCGCACCACCTCCACGGTGTTCCAGGAACTCGCGCAGGCGATCGAGACTTATCTTCGCAAGCAGATGCCGGTGTGGCGCAGCCAGTATCCCGGCGTCGAAACCATGCAGGTCGCGGTGATGGGCTGCGTCGTCAACGGACCCGGCGAATCGAAGCACGCCAACATCGGCATTTCGCTGCCCGGCACCGGCGAAGTGCCGGTGGCGCCGGTGTACGTCGACGGCGAAAAGACGGTGACACTGAAAGGCGAGAGGATCGCCGAGGAATTCCAGGCGCTGGTCGAGGACTATGTGCGGCGGCGCTATGGAAGCTGAAAAGCATTTATCCGCGAAGGACGCGAAGTTGCGCGAAGAAAACCCAAACCGGGTTTCATTGACGTTTACTTCGCGTCTCTTCGCGTCCTTCGCGGACAAGAAAAACTTATTGTCATGAGTAACACCATACAATCCGTGCGCGGCATGAACGACTGCCTGCCCGACGCCGCCGACACCTGGCAGGCGTTCGAGGCGATCGTGCGCGACTGGCTGCGACGCTATGGCTACCGCGAACTGCGCACGCCGATCCTCGAACATACGGGGCTTTTCAAGCGCGCCATCGGCGAAGTCACCGACATCGTCGAGAAGGAGATGTACACCTTCGTCGACGAGCTGAACGGCGAATCGCTGACGCTGCGCCCCGAAGGCACCGCCTCGTCGGTGCGCGCGACGATTCAGCATAACCTCCTGTACGACGGCGGCAAGCGCCTGTGGTACACGGGGCCGATGTTTCGCCACGAGCGCCCGCAGAAGGGACGCTACCGGCAGTTTCATCAGGTCGGTGTCGAGGCGCTGGGATTCGCCGGTCCCGACGTCGACGCGGAGCTGATCGTCATGTGCGCCGACCTGTGGCGCGAGCTCGGCATCGCGCCGACGCTGCAACTCAACACGCTGGGCGACCACGCCGCACGGCAGCGCCACCGCGCCCGGCTCGTCGCCCATTACGAGGCGCACCGCGATGCGCTCGACGCCGACGCCGAGCGGCGTCTGTACAGCAATCCGCTGCGCATCCTCGACAGCAAGAATCCGGCGATGCAGGCGATCAACGACGCTGCACCGAAGCTGATGGATGAACTGGAGGACGAGGCCCTGGCGCATTTCGACGCCGTGCAGAATCTCCTGCGCGCCAGCGGTATCGCCTTCGAGATCAATCCGCGGCTGGTGCGCGGTCTCGACTATTACAACCGCACCGTGTTCGAATGGGTCACCGACCAGCTCGGCGCGCAGGGCACGGTGTGTGCTGGCGGACGCTACGACGGGCTGATCGCCCAGTTGGGCGGCAAGCCGGCACCGGCGGCCGGCTTCGCCATGGGTATCGAGCGCCTGCTCGCGCTCGTCGAGGCGGGTGGCCGTATGCTGGAAACGCCGGTGCCCGACGCCTACGTCGTCCACGCCGGCGCGGTAGCCGAGGCCTGGGCCTGGCAGGTTGTCGCGGCACTGCGCGCGGCCGGGCTCGCTGCCATCCTGCATTGCGGCGGCGGCAGTTTCAAGTCGCAAATGAAGAAGGCGGACGCCAGCCGCGCGCGTTATGCCGTCATCATCGGTGACGAGGAAGCCGCGGCGCAGCAGGTGACGCTCAAACCGTTGCGCGGCACCGGCGAACAGACCCGCGTCGAACTGGCGCTGGCGATCGACTCTCTGAACAACGCATCAATCTGAAAAGGCTACGTGTAATGGCAACCTACGACCTCGACGAGCAGGAACGGCTGGACGAACTGAAGGCCTGGTGGAAGCGCTGGGGCAACCTCGCGCTGATTGCCTTGGCAGTGGTCGTGGCCGCTGCGGCCGGCTGGCGCTACTGGCAACAGCGTACGCTGACGCAGAATGTGGAAGCCGGCGCCGTGTACGAACGGCTGACGCAATCGCTCGCCGCCAACGATGTGAAAGCCGCGCGCGAGGCGGGAGGGCTGTTGATCGACCAGTACCAGGGCACGGCGTACGCGCCGCGTGCGGCGCTGGTGCTGGCCCGCATCAATGCGGGTAGCGGCGACCTGAAGAGCGCGCAGGCACAACTGGAATGGGCGCTTGCCCAGGCGAAGGAGCCGGCGCTGAAGGACCTCGCGCGCCTGCGTCTCGCCGGCGTACAACTCGACCAGAAAGCCTACGACGCGGCACTGAAGACGCTCGCGGGCAGCCACAGCGACGCTTTCGCCGCACGCTTCGACGATTTGCGGGGCGACGTCCTGTTCGCCCAGGGCAAGGCGGACGAGGCCCGCGCCGCCTACCAGGCGGCCCTTGGCAAACTGGGTGACGACAACCCCTATCGCAACATCGTCGAGCTCAAGCTCGACGGTGTGGGAGGAGCGGTCAAGTGATCCGGCGCACACTCCTCGCCGGCGCCGCGCTGGCGCTCGTCGGGTGCAGCACGGTCTCGTCGGTGACCGGTACCGTCGGCGGCTGGTTCGGCGCTGGCCCGACGCGGGTCAAACCGGCCGAGCTGGTCGATTTCAAGCCGGGTGTCGCCCTGAGCGAAGCCTGGAAAGCCGATACCGGCGATGCTGACGGCTATCTGCTGTCTCCGCAGGCCGATGGCGAAAACGTCTTCGCCGCCGGGGGAGGGCGCGTGGTACGCATTGCCGTCAACAATGGCAGCCTTGCCTGGCGGCAGGACACGGGTCTCAGGCTTTCCGCCGGCGCGGGTGCCGGCCTCGGGCTGGCTCTCGCCGGGGGGGCCAAGGGCGAGCTTGTCGCACTCGATGCTGCCAATGGCCAGCCGCGCTGGAAAGCCGCCCTGTCGAGCGAAGTGACCGGGCAATTGCTGGCGGTCGCCGATACCGTCATCGTGCGCACCGGAGATGGCCGCGTGCATGGCCTTGCGCTTGCCGACGGCAGCCGCAAGTGGCTGTACAGCCGCAACCTGCCGCCGCTGAGCCTGCGCGGCTCCGGGGGCCTGACGGCCTTCGAGGGTGTGGTCTATGCCGGTTTCCCCGGCGGCAAGCTCGTCGCGCTCGATGCCCGCAACGGCGCGCAGTTGTGGGAGGCCACCGTGGCCCTGCCGCGCGGCGCCACCGAACTCGAACGCGTGGCCGACGTGATGGGCAACCCCGCAGTCGATACCTCCCAGGTCTGCGCGGTGGCGTACCAGGGACGCGTCGCCTGTTTCGACCGCCGCAACGGCGGACCGATGTGGGCGCGGGACACCTCCAGTAACAGCGGACTGGCGATGGACGGGCGCAACGTCTACGTCACCGACGACAAGGACGCCGTCACCGCCTACGACAAGGCATCCGGCCGTGCCGTGTGGCGCCAGGACAAACTGGCCCGCCGTCAGGTCACCGCGCCGCTGGCACTGGGCAACTGGGTCGCGGTCGGCGATGGCGAAGGCTACGTGCATGTGCTGTCGGTGGACGACGGCAGCTTCGTCGCACGCGCCCGCGTGGACAGCGCGGTGCGCACGGCGCCGGTCGATATCGGCCCCGGCTTCGCGGCGCAGACGACGAAGGGTACGGTCGTCGCCTTCCGCGTACAATAAATGCTTCCCACACTCGTCCTCGTCGGCCGTCCCAACGTCGGCAAATCGACGCTCTTCAACCGGCTGACCGGCACGCGCGACGCGCTGGTGCACGACATGCCGGGGCTGACGCGCGACCGTCATTACGGGCGCGGCCGCATCGGCGGCAAGCCCTATCTCGTGGTCGACACCGGCGGCCTGGAGCCGGTGGCCAAGGACGGCATCCTCGCCGAGATGGCGCGGCAGACGCTGCAGGCGATCGACGAGGCCGATGCAGTCATCTTCATGGTCGACGCCCGCAGCGGCCTGACGCCGCAGGACAAGGTCATCGCCGACCGCCTGCGTCGCGCGCAGTGTCCGGTGTTTCTCGCCGTCAACAAGGCCGAGGGCATGAATCGCGCGGTGGTGACTGCGGAATTCCACGAACTCGGACTGGGTGAGCCGCTGGCGATTTCCGGCGCGCATGGCGATGGCATCGGCGATCTCATCGCCGAGGCGCTGGCGCCGTTTCCCGAAATGGCGGAGGAAGCGAGCGAGCACGGCGTGCCGAAGATCGCCCTGGTGGGGCGGCCCAACGCCGGCAAGTCGACCCTCGTCAATGCACTGGTCGGTGAGGAGCGCGTCATCGCCTTCGATCAGCCTGGCACCACACGCGATTCGATCCATGTCGAATTCGAGCGTGACGGCAAGCCCTACATCCTCATCGACACCGCCGGCGTGCGCCGCAAGGGCAAGGTGTTCGAGGCAGTGGAGAAATTTTCCGTCATCAAGACGTTACAGGCGATCGAGGACGCCAACGTGGTGGTGCTGGTGCTCGACGCGCGCGAGAACATTGCCGAGCAGGATGCGCACCTGGCCGGCTTCATCCTGGAGAGCGGGCGTGCGCTGGTGGTCGCGGTCAACAAGTGGGACGGCCTGTCCGCCGAGCGGCGCGACGATATCAAGCGCGAGATCGGACGCAAACTCGCCTTTCTCGATTTTGCCCGCTTCAACTATATTTCGGCGCTAAAGGGCAAGGGGTTGGAGAACCTGTTGAAGGACGTCGAGGCGGCACACGCCGCGGCCTTCATCAGGATGACGACGCCCAAGCTCACGCGCGTACTGGAAGCCGCCGTGGCGCAGCACGCGCCGCCGAAGAGCGGCCTGTTCCGGCCCAAGCCGCGTTACGCCCATCAGGGCGGCAAGAATCCGCCGGTCATCGTCCTGCACGGCAACGCCTTGGAAGGCCTGCGTGACGACTACAAACGCTACCTGGAAAGCTGTTTTCGCAAGGCATTCAATTTGCAGGGCACGCCGCTCCGGATCCAGGTCAAGGAAGATACCGGCAGGAATCCGTTCGAAGGGAAACAGCGTGGGCCGCTCACCGAGAGCGAGGCCACCCGGCGACGGCGCGAGAAACGCATACGGCGCAAGGTGTACGGCGACACCTGACGGCCATGCCCACCCGTCTTGGGCGCGCGCGAAGAAACCGCTGAGATGGACGCGAGCCGGCGGCTCAGTCGAGCCAGCGTACCAGGTAATAGAGCCTGAAGCCTTCCGACGAGCGCGACGGTCCGCTGGCGATGGCCGCGTGGCGGTGTCTGGTGGGATCGGCGTGGCTGCGTGCCTCGTCCTCGCTCGCATACACCTCGACCACGCCTTCCGGAAAGCGTTTGCGACCCTTGCCCGCGGGCGCATAGATCACCGCCGCGACCGTGGCGACAACGCTGGTTTCGGTGTCGGCAAACAGGCTGCTGGGCAGCGGCATGTGCGGCGCCGTCAGTGAGGCTTCTTGGAAATGCTGCCGACCTTGATCGCATGCGAGGTCGGCGTCTCGTCGCTGAAGTGCGGCCGCTCGTCGAGCGTGCGCCCGGTCAGGCGCGCAAGCTCGGTTTCGCGACTGGCGATCACCATCAGGCAATCCTTGATGTTCATGACCGTCGCTTCCGTCAGCGGGCTCGGGTTGCCGTCGCGCGGTGCGGTGTCGCGCACGATGGACGTCAGGGTCTTGCGCATCATGCGCATCAGGCGCTGTTCGTCGTGCAGGGCTTTGTCGTCCATGGGGGGCTCCGATTAACGTGAAACTCGCGTCGCGAGACTTTGTCCCGCTCTCTCGTTTGCGCGAGAGGGCGAGGAGAACGCAACGTTCATGACGAGTCGTTGTTGCATGTTCCGGGGTGGTGAATCGTCATGAGCGTTTGCAGGAATGGTTCGTCATTCTGAGCGCCGGCCGGCCCCTCGTCAACGCAAATCCCCGCGCCGGCAGGGGGCAAACCTCGTGCTGAGGGCATGGTCAGAATGCGCCGCGACCGCACGGCGCCACGTTCATGTTTGCGTGCAGAGGTGACGACCCGTGGTGTCATCCCCATTGAGCCAGCGGGTCCACGGAATCCGCATCAACCCCATTGTGCCGCGCGGGTCGGTGTTCGTCGCCGGCGCGTCCAGGCCGGCTTCGTCCTCGACGCAACCCTCCACGACCGTGCTTCCGGACTGTGGCGCGCTACAATGCGTGGCTGTCCATCCGTATTCTCCCGTCCGCATGCCCCACCTCATCCGATCCGTGCTGTGCCCCCACGCGGCGATTGCCCCACGCCATGTTTGAGCGACACGCGGGCGGCGAGCGGGTGGTGCTCGTGGCCATCGATCTGGGTGACCCGGACTACGCCGAGAGCGTGGCCGAGCTGCGCCTGCTCGCCGGCGGCGCGGGGCTCGACCTTCGTGGCGAAGTCGAGGGCCGGCGGGCGCGTCCCGACGCGGCGCTGTTCGTCGGCAGCGGCAAGGCCGACGAGATTGCCGCGCTGGTCGCGGCGACCGAGGCGGACGTCGTCATCTTCAACCACGAACTGTCGCCGGCGCAGGAGCGCAACCTGGAGCGCCGCTTGCACTGCCGGGTGATCGACCGTGTCAGCCTGATTCTCGACATTTTCGCGCGGCGTGCGCGCAGCGCCGAGGGCAAGCTGCAGGTCGAACTCGCGCAGCTGCAGCACCTGTCGACGCGCCTGGTGCGCGGCTGGACCCACCTCGAGCGCCAGCGCGGCGGCGTCGGCCTGCGCGGCCCTGGCGAAAAGCAGCTCGAAACCGACCGTCGCCTCATTGGCCTGCGCGTCAAGGCCCTGCGCGAACGCATCGACAAGCTGGCGCGCCAGCGCCGCACCCAGCGGCGCGCACGCGAACGCCGCGACGTCCTGTCGGTGGCGCTGGTCGGCTATACCAACGCCGGCAAGTCCACGCTTTTCAATGCATTGACCCGTGCCGGCGCCTACGCCGCCGACCAGTTGTTCGCCACCCTCGACACCACTACGCGCAAGGTCTACCTGCCCGGAATCGGCGAAGTGGTGTTGTCCGATACCGTGGGTTTCGTCACCAATCTGCCGCACAGCCTGGTCGCGGCGTTTCGCGCCACGCTGGAGGCGACCGCCGAAGCCGATCTGCTGCTGCACGTGATCGATGCCGCCAGCTCGGCACGCGAGCGCCAGATTGGCGCGGTGGAACAGGTATTGAAGGAGATCGGTGCCGAAGACGTGCCGGTTCTGCGCGTCTACAACAAGCTCGATCTCACCGAGGTGGCGCCGGGGGTGGCACGGGACGAATATGCTAAACTCGCCAGTGTTTACGTGTCCGCCCGAACCGGTGCCGGACTTGAACTTCTGCGGGGTGCGCTGTCGGAAATCCTGGGCGCCGAGCGCGCCCGCGCTGCGGCGGACGAATCCGTCGGCGCCGCGCCCCAACCAACGGCACACACTTCTTGACACGATATGGCCTGGAACGACCCCCAATGGGGCAACAACGGTAAGCGCAACAACAGCGGCCCTCCCGATCTGGACGAGATATGGCGGCGCTTCAACCAGCGTCTGGCCGGCATGTTCGGCGGCAGGGGAAATGGCGGTGGCGAGGGTCCGTCCGGCGTCGGTGTGCCGGGAGGCGGTAATCTGGTGCTGGGCCTGATCGGCATCCTCGCGCTGGTGTGGGTGGCAAGTGGCTTCTACATCGTCGACACCGGCCAGCGGGGCGTCGTGCTGCGCTTCGGCAAGTACGTCGAGACCACCGATCCGGGGCCGCGCTGGCACCTGCCGTGGCCGATCGAGTCGCGCGAGGTCGTCAACGTCGACCAGGTGCGCACCGTCGAAATCGGCTACCGCAACAACGTGAAGAGCAAGGTGCTCAAGGAATCGCTGATGCTCACCGACGACGAGAACATCATCGACCTGCAGTTCGCCGTACAGTACGTTCTCAAGGATCCGGTCGAGTTCCTGTTCGTCAACCGCGCGCCTGACGACAGTGCGCTACAAGTGGCCGAGACCGCGATGCGCGAGATCGTCGGCAAGAACAAGATGGACTTCGTTCTCTATGAAGGACGCGCGGAAATCGCCGCACGCGCCAAGCAACTGATGCAGGAAATCCACGATCGCTACCGGACCGGCATCAGCATCAGCCAGGTCACCTTGCAGAACATCCAGCCACCCGAACAGGTGCAGGCGGCGTTCGACGACGCGGTGAAGGCGGGCCAGGACCGCGAGCGGCTGAAGAACGAGGCCGAGGCCTACTCCAACGACATCGTGCCGCGCGCACGTGGTCTCGCGTCGCGCCTGAAAGAGGAAGCCGAGGGCTACAAGCAGGCGGTGACCGCCAACGCGCAGGGCGAGGCGAGTCGCTTCTCGCAGATTTTCAACGAATACCAGAAGGCACCGCAGGTGACGCGCCAACGCATGTACCTCGACACCATGCAGACCGTGATGAACAACACCAGCAAGGTGGTCGTCGACCAGAAGGGCGGCAACAGCCTGCTCTATCTGCCGCTCGACAAGTTGCAGCAGAATCTCGGCCAGACGTATTCTGGCACGACGGAGACCCTTCCGCAGCCGGCTGCGCCCACCGCGCCGTCCACGCAATCGCTGGACGTGCGCTCGCGCGACGCCTTGCGCAGCCGTGACCGGGAGGACCGGCCATGAGCAGAAACCTCGCCCCGGTGCTGGTCGCCCTGTTGGTCGCCCTGGTCGTGCTTTCCGGCAGCATGTTCACCGTCGACCAGCGACAGAACGCCCTGGTGTTCCAGCTCGGCGAGGTGGTCGGCGTGAAGACGAAGCCCGGACTCTACTGGAAGCTGCCGCTGGTGCAGAACGTGCGCTATTTCGATACGCGTATCCTCACCCTCGATGCAGCCGACCCCGAGCGTTTCATTACCTCGGAAAAGAAGAACGTGCTGGTGGACTCGTTCATCAAGTGGCGCGTGATCGACGCCAAGCAGTTCTACGTGTCGGTGGGCGGCGACGAGATGCGCGCGCAGATCCGTCTCAACCAGACGGTCAACGACGGCTTGCGTGCCGAGTTCGGCAAACGCACCATCAACGACGTGGTCTCGGGCAGCCGCGACGAGATCATGAACATCATCCGCACCAAGGCCGACAGCGATGCGCGCAAGATTGGCGTGCAGGTGGTCGACGTGCGCATCAAGCGCGTCGACCTGCCGGAAACGGTGTCGGAGAACGTCTACCGGCGCATGGAGGCCGAGCGCAAGCAGGTGGCCAACGAGCTGCGTTCGACCGGCGCGGCGGAAGCCGAGAAGATCAAGGCGGATGCCGACAAACAGAAGGAAGTGATCGTCGCCGAAGCGTATCGTGACGCGCAGCAGGTCAAGGGCGAGGGCGATGCGCGGGCGGCCGCGGTCTACGCCGCGGCGTTCGGCAAGAACCCCGAATTCTATGCGTTCTACCGCAGCATGCAGGCGTATCGCGAGAGCTTCCGCAGCAAGAGCGATGTCATGGTGCTCGATCCGAGCGCCGACTTCTTCAAGTACATGAAGAATCCGCGGGCCGCGGGTGGGCAATGACCAGCTGGGACTGGATCGCGGCGGTCGGCCTGCTGCTGGTGATCGAGGGCATGCTGCCGTTCGCCGCGCCGGCGGCGTGGCGGGACGGTGTGAGCCGCATCGCCGCGCTGCGCGACGGCCAGCTGCGTTTTATCGGCGCGGCCTCGATGCTCGCCGGCCTCCTGCTGTTGCTGTCGTTCAAGTGAGCCGCAAGACCCATGACCGCCTGGCTGCTGCCTGAAAACGTCGAGGACGTCCTGCCGCCGGAGGCCTGGCGCATGGAGGACATGCGTCGCGTCTTGCTCGACCTGTTCCGTGCCCGCGGCTACCAACTGGTGATTCCGCCGCTGATGGAATTCGTCGACTCGCTGCTGACTGGAGTGGGCGCGGCGCTGGACCTGAAGACCTACAAGGTGGTCGATCGCGTGTCGGGACGGCTGATGGGCGTGCGCGCCGATATCACACCACAGGTTGCGCGCATCGATGCGCATCTGCTTGCCGGGAATGCGGTGAACCGCCTGTGCTATGCGGGCAGCGTGCTGCACACGCTGTCAGCCGGATTCCACCGCTCGCGCGAGCCGATCCAGATCGGCGCGGAGCTCTACGGCGAGGCCGGCGTCGCCGCGGATCTCGAGATTCTGCAGTTGATGCGGCAGGCGCTGGCCGCGTGCGGCATCGCCGTGTTCCAGCTCGATATCGGACATGTCGGCGTGTATCGTGCGCTCGCCAGGGAAGCCCGCCTCGACGGGGCCGTCGAACACGAGCTTTTCGGCGCCCTGCAGGCCAAGGATGCCAGTGCGGTGGCGGTGCTGACCGCCGGCCTGCCCATCGCGCTGCGCGATGCGTTCGCCGCGCTGCCGCGCCTGTACGGCGACCGCAGCGTGCTCGGTGAAGCGCGTACCTGCCTGCCGCAGTTGCCTGCGGTCGAGGCGGCACTCGATGTGCTCGACGCCATCGACCGCGAGCTGGGGGAGACGGACCTCGCCTACGATCTGGCGGAGCTGCGCGGCTACGGCTACCACAGCGGCGTCGTGTTCGCCGCCTACGTAGGTGGGCGTAGCCACGCGGTGGCCCAGGGCGGACGCTACGACGAGGTGGGGCGTGTGTTCGGCCGCGCGCGGCCGGCCACCGGATTCAGCATGGATTTGCGCGAGCTGGTACGTGCCGGCGCGCCGACGGGACAGTAAACAGGGAGATTTGGCATGGCAGCGAAGAACGTCGTCGTCATCGGCACCCAGTGGGGCGATGAAGGCAAGGGCAAGATCGTCGACTGGTTGACCGACCGCGCACAGGGTGTGGTGCGCTTCCAGGGCGGCCACAACGCGGGGCACACGCTGGTGGTGGGCGGAAAGAAAACCGTGTTGCACCTGATTCCCTCCGGCATCCTGCGCGAGAACGTCACCTGCTACATCGGCAATGGCGTGGTGCTCGCACCGGACGCACTCCTGAAGGAAATGGACATGCTCGGCGCCGCAGGCGTGGACGTCGCCGGTCGCCTCAAGATCAGCGAGGCCTGCCCGCTCATCATGCCGCACCATGTCGCGCTCGACCAGGCGCGCGAGATCGCCAAGGGCGCCGGCAAGATCGGCACCACCGGGCGCGGCATCGGCCCCGCCTACGAGGACAAGGTGGCGCGCCGTGCGCTGCGCCTGCAGGACCTGTTCCACCGCGAGCGTTTCGCCGCCAAGCTGGGCGAGGTGCTCGACCATCACAACTTCATGCTGAAGAATTACTACAAGGCCGACACCGTCAGCTTCAACGAGACGCTCGACAGCATGATGGCGATGGCCGAGCGGCTGAAGCCGATGGTGGCCGACGTGCCGCGCAGCCTGTACGAGGCGAACAAGGCCGGCGGCAACCTGCTGTTCGAAGGCGCGCAGGGCACGCTGCTGGACATCGACCACGGTACCTATCCCTTCGTCACCTCGTCGAACTGCACCGCCGGCGGCGCGGCCACCGGTTCCGGCGTCGGCCCGGCGGCGATGCATTACGTGCTCGGCATCACCAAGGCCTACACCACGCGGGTCGGCTCCGGTCCATTCCCGACCGAATTGTTTGACGACGTCGGCCAGTATCTCGGCGAAAAGGGCCACGAATTCGGCGCCACCACCGGACGCCAGCGCCGGTGCGGCTGGTTCGACGCCGCCGCGCTGAAGCGCTCGATCCAGATCAACGGCGTGTCGGGCCTGTGCGTGACCAAGCTCGACGTGCTGGACGGCCTGGAAACCGTGCGCGTGTGCGTCGGCTACCGGATCGACGGCCAGACCTGCGATATTTTGCCGGTGGGTGCTGAGTCGATCACCGGTGTCGAACCGATCTACGAGGATCATCCGGGCTGGAGCGAGACCACCGTCGGCGTGCAGGAATTCGACAGGCTGCCGCAGAAGGCGCAAGCTTATTTGAAGCGCATGGAAGAACTGTGCGAGGTACCGGTCGACGTGGTGTCGACGGGCCCCGACCGGGTGGAAACCATCGTGCGCCGCCACCCGTACGACGTCTGAGCGTGCAGGCGAGGCAAACAAAAAGCCGACGCGAGGTCGGCTTTTTGTATCAAGCTAAATTTTCTAGCTGCGTTTGGTGCCCAGAAGAGGACTCGAACCTCCACAGTGTTGCCACCGCT
>MKWN01000036.1 GCA_001899775.1 Thiobacillus sp. 65-29 | reverse complement strand
AACCGTCCTGCGCGGCCGCAACGGGCAGCTCGACGGTGACAAACTCGCCCGGACGCACCTGGCCCGCCTTGCCTTCGATTACGGCGCGCAGCATCACGGTCTGACTGCCGGCCGAGACGGTCGAACCGGCGCTCAACAGGTGCGCGGCGATGTCCTTGCCCCGCACATTGAGCCGGGTTCCGGGCTGCCAACTGGCACGCTCGGTCACCGGAACCTGGATGTCGAGCCAGAGCGTATCGGTTTGCGCCACATGCAAGAGCGCGGTGGCGGGCTCGACACGCTGGCCGGGCTTGGCCGCAATCTCGGTCACGATGCCCGCCCGCGTCGCGGCCAGAGTGACGCTGTCCTGCGGCTGGCCGGAGGCAGCGATGCGGTTGATGGTCGCGGCCGGCATGCCGCTTAGACGCAATGCAGCCTTGGCCTGGCCAAGTGCGGCTTCGGCCTCCTTCAACCCGGCTTGCGCTTCCTGCACCCGGCGCTGCGGGATGATGCCCTCGTCGAACAACTGCTGCTCGCGCTGTGCCGCCTGCCGCGCGAGTGTGGCGCGGGCGCTCGCTTGCAGCAGTTGCAATTGCAACTGGCCGAGTTCCGGGCTGGCGATACGCAGCAGCGGCGCGCCGGCGCGCACCGCCTGGTTCTGCTGCACCAGCAGTTGCGAAACCATGCCGGCCACCGCGAACTGACCACCTGTTCCGCATTCGGCGGGACGATCACCTGCGCCGGGAAACTTGCCTTGACCGAGCCGGTTTGACCCTGCAATGGCGCGGTTTGAATGCCCAATGCCTGAATCTGGCTGTTGGGCACGGCGAATCTGGCCGGCCGATCGGCCGCCAGAGCAGCAGACGAGAACACGCACATGGCGGCCACGGCCAATGCGGTGAGCGGGAAACGAGCATTCCGTTTTTTCATGAGTAACCTCGAACAGCGCCCGAAGGCGCGACAAACATGACCACACCGCTCGATGACGATGAGCCGTAGAGGAAAAAGCAGGCTGAACTCCGCGCTACGCGGAGTTAGATGAGGGTGAGGGTTCGGGGAGGGCGGAAGGGAGACTCAGGCTCTGTGGAGGGCAGAGTGGGCAAATCCAGCAGCAAGGGAGTTGTCCGCGCGGGCGGTTCCCCCAGTCCGTTGGAAATCGAGCTTGGAACTGGCTCGAAGTGTCCGAACGCATGGAAC
>MKWN01000035.1 GCA_001899775.1 Thiobacillus sp. 65-29 | reverse complement strand
CAGGCTGTCCACCAGTTCGCAAAGACACGCTTCCTCGCCAGTCTCGGCCAACAGCCGGATGATCCGAATCCTAATAGGGTCGGAGAGAGCCTGAAAGATTACCTGCGGTTTGACTTGAATGATATGCATACATGCATGATAGCGCATGTATGCATGCAGTTCAAAATAAAATTGACGGGTAAACACAGCCGAAAACGAATGCTATGGAAATACCAGGTCGAAAGACTTCTGTTGCGGCGGATAACAGACCCCGATTTTTTCGTTGCATCCCTGGTAGTTCGCGAGCAGCGTAAGGCGTTTTGCTTTCGGCGTGCGGTCCAGGACGATCTCGACCTGGATAGGTTTCTTGTAGGTCTCCATCGTGCCGAAGAACGGATCGTTCTTGACCTCACCGGGCGGCAGCCGAACTTCCCTGATGAGCATGCCGCTCGAGTTTTTCAGCGCAAAGAAGGTCTTATTCTTGTACAAATAATGGCCTTTTGCAGGCGTGAATTCTGCAATGACGGTGTTGGAACCCCGGAGGGAGACTTTGAGCTTGAACGCCTGGTCAGGCGGAAGCGGCTCTTCGGCGGCAAACGCGACACCCGCCTGAAGCGTGAAGATTTGAATCGCCGCGAGGGCGGCGTGTTTCAGCTTGATCATGTTGCTTCCTTCCCTTGTTCGAGTCAGGCGCCAGGCGACGCATCGAGGTATTGGCGCAGTTTGGTGAAATCGATCGCCCCAAGCGTCCGCGAAACGAATTTCCCGCTCCCGTCGATGAGAAAGGTAGTGGGAACCACCTTCGTGTCGCTGAACGCACGAGCGAGGTCTCCGCCCGTGTCCAGGACGACAGGGAACGGTAGCCCACCGCTTTCCGCAAAGTTCTTCACCTGCTCCGGGGAGTCGTATGCCATTGCCACGGCGATCAGTTCAAAACCGCGGGGCTGGTACTTGCGATAGGTCTCGACGAGATCGGGCATTTCGCCTTTGCAAATGGGGCAACTCGTGGCCCAGAACACCACCGCCACTGTCTTGCCCCGCAAGTCCGCCAGCCGGAGCTGACGACCGTCGAGCGTCGTGAACATGGCGTCGGGCGCGGCCGGACGTTGTGCGTGTGCATAAAAAGCGATGGCCGCGCTGAACACCGCAATCGCCACCAACGCGAATAACAGGTTCCGCTTAAACGCCATTGCAGCGGTCCTCCTCGATGCGCCCGTCCTTGACGTGCACCAAGCGCTGCGCGTGGCTAGCCACAGTCGGGTTGTGGGTGACCATGATGAGCGTTTTGCCTGCCTTGTGTAGCTCACCGAGCAGCGTCAGCAGTTCCGCCTCGGAGCCGGAGTCCAGGTTTCCGGTGGGCTCGTCCATAAGAAGAATATCGGGTTCGTTGGCCAAGGCGCGGGCGATCGCAACGCGCTGCTGTTGGCCGCCGGAGAGCATGCTCGGCAGGTGGTGGGCCTTGTCTCCCAAGCCAAAGCGTTCCAGCAGGCCCATGGCGCGTCCCTTGCTGTGTGCCCCGCCGCCGAGCCAGAGTGCGATCTCAACGTTTTCCAGCGCCGTAAGGTGTGGCATCAGGTTGAAGAACTGGAACACGAAACCAATTTTTTTGCCGCGCACGGCGGCCAGTTCTGCGGCATCGAGGGTGCCAAGCTCCGAGCCGTCCAACACGATGCGGCCAGCGCTGGGGCGGTCCAGCCCGCCGATGAGTTGCAGCAGCGTACTTTTACCATGACCGGAAGGTCCCATGATCGCGACCCAGCTGCCACGCTCCACGGTCATCGAGACTTCCGAGACCGCCTTCGCCTCAGCGGCGCCGCTGCCGTAAGTTTTGCTCACTTTCTCCAGTTTGATGACGGCGTTAGACATGGCGCATGGCCTCCACCGGAGAGAGCTTGGTCGCCCGGTACGCCGGGTAAAGACCAGCGAAGAGTGCGAGGCACACGGAAAAGCCCATTGTGAGGAGGATGGTCCCGGAGTCGAACGCCACCGTCTGTGACTGATGTAGCGATGCGGTGAACGCATTGTCGGTGAGGTAAGAGCCGAACAGGTAAGCGACGAGAACGCCAATCGTCACGCCCAGAATCCCGCCGAGCAAGCCGTAGAGCCCGGATTCGAGCATGAATGCCAGGAACAAGGTGCGCCGGGTGCTGCCGAGCGCCTGCATAATTCCAATTTCGCGTCGGCGTTCATGCACTGCGGTGAGCAGGGTATTGACGATACCGAACGCCGCAGCAAGTACGCCGACTGCCGCCACCGCCTGCATCGCCGCACCGACCGAACCTACGATGGAAAGTACAGAAGACACCAGTTGCTTGTCGGTGACCACGGCGACGTTGGCAATTTCCTGGATTTTAAGGCTGGTTGCCTCCATTTTTTCGAGGTCACTCACCTGGACGGCGATGAACGATACCTTGTCCTGCACGTCGTAAATTTGTTGTGCAAGGGCGAGCGGAATGAAGGTGGCGATATCGTCCTTGCTGCCCGCTTCCCGAAGAATTCCGATCACGGGAACCGGCTTGCCACGCACGGTGAATTCGTCACCCGGCTTGAGCTTGAATTGTTTGGCGATCGCCGCGCCGATGACGACCGCGCGTTCGTCCGGGGAGTTAAAGTAGCGCCCTGAGTCGATACTCCACTTCTGCAACGCACGCATCTCTTCAGGCCAAATGCCGATCACCAGCACCGGTTGGTTGCGAAACGCGGTCTTTTCGTTGAGGTGGGGCACAGCGCTCTTGACACCCGGTACAGCTCGAATCTTCGCTAGCTCAGACATGGGAATCGCGCTGGGCAGTTGTTCCCCGGTGAGCACAGAAATCTGTTCATAGGCACACCAGCCTTTAGGCGTGACCACCAGATTGGCACCCAGTCCTTGCGCCTGCTTCTTTATCTCATCTTTTAGGCCTTGCCCTATCGTCATCAAGGCAACGAACGCTGCCATTCCCACGCTGACGCCAGCCAAGGTGAAGATAAAGCGCCCGCGTCGGCGCAGCAGGTTGCGCCATACCAATTGATTGAGGTTCATTTCTTGATCGAGCCCAGGTTCTCTACTGAGTCGGCGAGGAGATAAACTATTTTCTTGTTCGGGTCCTCTGTCATGGTTCCGCGAACGTTCACCTCATCCCAGGGCTTGAGATTGGTGTCCTTGACCATGACCGGAAGGTACCACTGCGCACAATTAAGGTCTCGGCAGACCCGGGCCTCGCGCGAGTCAATCAAGCCCACCAAATGTGGGTCATTGGGAGCGAACTTTGCCACGACGCCGCGCACCAGAATGCTGCCGGTGTAGCCTCTCGGATCGGATTTTAAATCGTCCACTTGCAATGCTCCCTTGGGCAGCGGCAGCTGCGCCTTGCCCAGTAAGTCGGGCAAGGCGCTCGTGGCCTTGCCACCGGCCAAGAACGCGGTACCCGTCACCAATGCGGCGCTTAACACGAGCGGCGCTGCAATCCAGTACCTACGCTTCTTAACGGTTCCGGTCGATTCCACCCCCCGCATTTCGGTCACCTTCGATTTTTTCATTTCCTCAATTCCTTCCGGGGATTCATTGGGCGCCAATCTTCGATGCCACTCAACCGCAACTTGAGACGCTGGCGCAGGCCCATGCCGCAGCGCCTTTCTCACCCGGAGCGCGGTCCTGCACGTATTCGCCGCCGGAGCGCAGTGCGTGCTCCGCCCGTGCTAGCTCGCGTCCGATATAGGCGGCGTGATCGAGGCGGCTGATTAGCTCTTCCGCGATCACGGTAGCGTACAAGGCAGTCACAGTCGCGCCTTCGAAAATGCGGTTAAGCACGCCGTTGTTGGCGTAGTGTTCCAGTACCAAGAGGTGGCGCCGACGGTCTGGATAGATCACGAGGTAGCCTTTCGGATCCGATATCAGGCGTGCCGGCTCCACCGCCTGCTCGACGGGAACCTGCACCGCCTCGGGGACGAGATCCGCCGCCGCCCCCGGGTTGTTGGCGGCGGCCTGCGCGATCGCCTCGGCAATCGTCCCGACATCGGTTTCGCCGATCAGGTCGATCACCTCGACGCGGCGGCGGAAGGCTTCGACCTGCTCACGCCCCACGTTCTTGATGACAGGACGCTTGCCTTGGGCGTTGCGGATGCGCCCATTCTCATCGAGACCGTGCTGCACGAGGCTGACCAGCGACTGCCCGGGCAAATGGCCAATCGCCTTGCGCGTGTCTTCGCCACAGACAACGAGGTAGCGCACGCTGGGATTGGGCAGCAGGTTGCGGATGAGATGTTCGATGCCGAGGTTCTCTGTGCGCAGGCTGCCGACGATCGCCATGCCTGGCGGGCGGATGGCGGCCAGGCGCGCCGCGAGTTCGTCGGAATTCAGGGTGCACACCGCAACTGGCGCCTGAAAGCGCAGCACCCGGTAGTCGCCGGGAACCGGCGGCCAGCCCTTGCGCTGCAGCGGCTCCTCGGTAGCGCAGTGGCTCGTCTGCGCCAAGGCCGGGTCCAGCTCGGACGCGGCGTTGTCTGCCAGCGCCGGCCAGCACACCTCGCAGCCCAGGCAGTCGTAGCGCCGAGCCTCGAACAGTGTCCTCGCCTCTTCGATCAGACCCGGAAGCAGCGTTCGCAGGGGTGTCGAGGCCTCGAAGGCGGCAACGGTGTCCTGGAAGCATCCGCAGCGGTGGCACTTGGTCGCCTCCATCGCGCTACGCAGCTCCGTACGCACTGTGACCAGCAGGGGTTTATCCGTGATTTCGGCGTTCATGCCAAGCGCTCTTCAAGAAGACAGAAGTCACCCTTGAGCGCCTTGAGCAGGCTCTCGTTGTGCACCCGGTAATAGACCATCTTGCCGTCGTTGCGCATGGTGAGCCAACCTTGGCTGCGCAGCAGCTTGAGCTGGTGCGAGGTGGCGGCGATGGTCAGTCCCAGGACATGGGACACGTCGCAAACACACAGTTCGCCATGGGCGAGCGCCAGCAATATTTTCAGCCGTGTGACGTTGCCGAGCAATTTGTACAGCTCGGCGAGTTGCGGCAGCAACTGTTCCTCTTTCGCCAGCTCGGCCTTGATCCGGGCGACCTTCTCTTGCTCGAAGCAGGTTACGTGGCAGACAGGGCTGGAGATAATTTTGGTAGCAGGCATCGGGAGCGCTTATCATTTAGACGATTACGAAAATGATAAACTGAGTGTGATTGATAGCGCAAGAAGTATTTGGGGTTCTTTGACGATATGCGGAATGAAGGGCAGACTGTACTTAGCTGTAGTTTCTCATCGCGTTGTTCCCTTGGACGCAGAGCCGAGTAGCAGCGGCACCAGACAGATTTCCCGTTCCTTGATCAGTTTCTCGAGTGCCTCACGACCGAAGTAGTAGCCACCGATCAGTACGGCCACAACATAGATAACGGTTTGAAGTGGGGGCGGCAAAATGGTCGGAATAGAGTCGAGATGTGGTTAGGGTGACAATAGCGTAAGCGCTATCGGAACTGCATGCTGACCAGTTGTTCTGTACCCGTGCAGGAACCACCCCCACTACACTGGTCGAGGGAGGGTTCCTGGTTGGATTTCGGTGGCTAAACGATTTTAGGTCTGGAGCGTGGTGTGATTTAGTGCCCGCGAGAATTCGGCTTCCAGCCATCCGTCAGCGTATGCATGAAAGCGACGATATCATCCACTTCTTGGTCGCTGAGTTTGAGATTGCCCAGTTCGTCAGTATTGATGTTCTCGCCTACTGACCTTCCCCCGAAATTTCGTTTTCCAAGGGTGACGTAGTATTGGCGTTAACT
>MKWN01000034.1 GCA_001899775.1 Thiobacillus sp. 65-29 | reverse complement strand
TCTTCAGTTCAATCACTGCAAATTACTACAAACTTCTATCGCTCAACTCAAACGAATCAATTCGTTCGGCATGAGCATCTATGCTAGCGCTACCCCAGCAAAAAACCAGGACAGCAACCACCACAACACCCACACCTATCGGCTGTAAATTGTTAAAGATCAGTCCCTTGGCACAGCACCCGCCAGTCCGGCCAGTGCGCTGCGTTTCGAGAAGGTGCGCATTCTACAGAGCAAAAATATTCCGTCAACACCTTCGGCGAAATAATTTTCACACGACCGTCACGCGGGCGAACTTGCGCTTGCCCACCTGGGCGACGACGGTGGCGCCCGCCGGTACGCTCGCGCCCTTGTCCACCACGCGTTCACCGTCCAGGCGCACGCCGCCGGCGGCGATCTGGCGGATCGCTTCGGAGGTGCTGGGAACCAGCCCGGCCAGCTTGAGGAGTTGCGGCACGGCGAGCGCGCCGTCGACCCCGGCAAGGCTCAGTTCAGGCATGTCGTCCGGCAGCGCACCGCGCTGGAAGCGCGCCTCGAACTCGGCGAGGGCCTCCTCCGCCGCGGCGCGGCCGTGGAAGCGGGTGACGATCTCCTGCGCGAAACGCACCTTCACATCGCGCGGGTTGGCGCCCTCGGCGACCTGGCGTTTCCAGCCCTCGATCGTCGCCAGCGGCTCGAACGACAGGAGATGGATGTAGCGCCACATGAGCTCGTCGGAGACGGACATCAGTTTGCCGAAGATTTCCCGCGGCGGCTCGTTGATGCCGACGTAGTTGCCGAGCGACTTCGACATCTTGTTGACGCCGTCGAGCCCCTCCAGCAGCGGCATGGTGAGCACGCACTGCGGTGGCTGGCCGTGATGCTTCTGCAATTCGCGCCCCATGAGCAGGTTGAATTTCTGGTCGGTGCCGCCGATTTCGACGTCGGCCCGAAGTTCCACCGAATCGTAGCCCTGGATCAGGGGGTAGAGAAATTCGTGGATCGCGATCGGCTGCTGGCTGGTGTAGCGTTTGTGGAAGTCATCGCGTTCGAGCATGCGCGCCACGGTATGCGTGGCAGCGAGGCGGACCATGCCGGCCGCGCCGAGCTTTTCCATCCACTCCGAGTTGAAACGGACTTCGGTCTTCGCCGGATCGAGAATCCTGAACACCTGTTCGCGGTAGGTTTTTGCGTTCTCCACCACCGCCTCGCGCGTCAGTGGCGGACGGGTGGCGTTCTTCCCGGTCGGGTCGCCGATCATGCCGGTGAAGTCACCAATCAGAAAAATGACCTGGTGCCCGAGTTCCTGGAACTGGCGCAGCTTGTTGAGCAGGACGGTGTGCCCAAGATGCAGGTCCGGTGCGGTGGGGTCGAAACCCGCCTTGATGCGCAGCGGGCGGCCGCTCTTCAGCCGCTCGACCAGTTCGGCCTCGATCAGGAGCTCGTCGGCTCCGCGTTTGATTTCCTGCAAGGCGTCCTGCATCAAGAATCCCTCTCTGTCGTCTCAAGTTTTGCCCGGTTTGGTCGTTGATACCTGGGTACCATCCTGTCCAACTCGCCCAAGCCGATGTTTGGATTGAATATTTTTCCGGGAAGCATTTGTGTTAGACTCCCGGCTCGTTCAAGGAAGGGAACCGGTCCATGCCGCTCACCAAACTGAGAATCTTAACCGATGGGCTTACCGGAGCGGAACGCCGCTTCAGTCTGCGCACCCTGGTGGTCCTCTCCAGCCTGCCGTTGTTTGGCGTCGTTGCCGCCTTCGGCCTGGCCCCCGACACCAATACCCTCGACATCACACCGCAAACGGTCACCGAAGCGATCGCCCTGCCCACGCTCGCCGCAGCGAGCGCAAATGAAGCCTACGAGCGCGAAGGCGAACTTCAGCCTGGCGACACCCTTGCGCAAGTGCTCACCCGCCTGCACGTCGACGACCTCGAAATCCAGCGCCTGCTGGCCACGCCGGCCATGGGCCCGGTCGCCAGAAGCCTGCGCGCCGGCCAGCGCGTGCACGCCACGACCACGCCGGACGGCGAGCTCCTGGCGGTCAGTTTCGAGCGGCGCGATGCGCCCACGCTGACACTCCAGCGCCAGGGCGACGATTTTGTCGCCGGGGAAAGCGACACGCTCCTCGAATCGCGCGTGGTCATGAAATCGGGGCGCATCCTCACCTCGCTGTACGGCGCCACCGACAGCGCCGGCATCCCCGGCAAGATCGCCGACCAGATGGCGGAAACCTTCTCCACCCGTATCGACTTCCGCGAGGACCTGCGCCGCGGCGACACCTTCTCGGTGGTCTACACGGTCAATTACCGCAACGGCGAACCGGTCGGCCCCGGCCGCATGCTCGCCGCGGAATTCGTCAATGCGGGCAAGGCCCATCGTGCGGTGCTGTTCCGGGATTCCAGCGGTCGCGAGGACTATTACACACCGGACGGCGAATCCCTGAAAAAGGGCTTCCTGCGTTCCCCCCTGGAATTCTCCCGCGTCACCTCCAGCTTCAGCAACTCGCGCAAGCATCCGCTCTACGGCTTCCACCGCGCCCACACCGGCGTCGACTTCGGCGCACCGACCGGCACGCGGGTCAAGGCCACCGGCGACGCCACGGTGAGCTTCGCCGGACGCCGGGGCGGCTATGGCAACCTCGTCATCCTGCGCCACAACAACGGCTACGAAACCTACTATGCACACCTCAGCGCCTTTGCCGCGGGCGTCCGCCCGGGGCGCGGCGTCGCGCAGGGGGAGGTCATCGCCTACGTCGGCTCGACCGGCGCCTCCACCGGCCCGCACCTGCACTACGAAGTGCGCATCGCCGGCGCACCACAGAACCCGCTGGGCATCAAGCTGCCGGGCTCGCCGCCGCTGGCTGCGGCCCAGCTCGCGCAGTTCCGCAGCCAGACCGCCGGCTGGGCGGACACCCTCGGCCTGTTGCGCGGCACCAATCTCGCCGCGCTGGATTGAACCCGGCGCCCATGCATGAGGTCGAACGCTACGTCGGCCTCATGTCAGGCACCAGCCTCGACGGCGTCGACGCGGTGCTTGCGGAAGTCACCACCGGCAGCGCGCCGCGCCTGCTGCGCACCCACTACCTGCCCTATCCCGACACGCTGCGCGCGCGCCTCCTGGCGCTGAACGCGCCGCAGTCCGACGAAATCCACCTCGCCGCGCGGGCCGCCAACGACCTGGCGCGCCTGTATGCCGGGGCCGTGCACGCGCTGCTCGGCGAGATCGCGCCCGCCAGCGTGCGCGCGATCGGCTGCCACGGCCAGACCCTACGCCACCGCCCCGCCGACGGCTACACGCTGCAAATCGGCAACGCCGCGCTCCTCGCCGAACTCACCGGTATCGACGTCGTCGCCGATTTCCGCAGCCGCGACATCGCCGCCGGCGGCCAGGGCGCGCCCCTGGTGCCCGCATTCCACGCGCACACGCTCGCCCACCCGGACATCCATCGCGTCATCGCCAACATCGGCGGCATCGCCAATATCACCGACTTGCCACCCGCGGGCGCGGTGCGTGGCTGGGACACCGGGCCGGGCAACATGCTGCTCGATGGCTGGATCCAGCGCCATCGTGGCGAGACCTACGACCGCGACGGCAACTGGGCGAGCGCGGCCGAGGCGGACCCGCACCTGCTCGACGTGTTACTGGCACACCCCTATCTGCACCAACCACCGCCGAAAAGCGCCGGGCGCGAGCAATTCAACCTCGACGCGCTGGACGCGACACTGGGGCAGGCGGGTCACACGCTGCCGCCCGTCACCGTCCAGGCCACGCTGCTCGAATTCACTGCGGAGAGTCTCGCCACCGCCATCCGCGAGGAATGTGCGGGCGCCAGGGAAGTGTATGTATGCGGCGGCGGCGCGCACAACGGCACACTGATGCGGCGCCTCGCCGCGCACCTGCCCGGCCTGCGGGTGGCCACGACCGCTGCACTCGGCATCGAGCCGGACTGGGTCGAAGCGCTTGCCTTCGCCTGGCTCGCACGACAGGCAGTGCACCGCGCGCCGGGCAACCTGCCGTCGGTGACCGGCGCACGCGGACCGCGCGTGCTCGGGGCGATCTACCCAGCGTGAAGACGACAAAAAAGCAGCCGCAGCCGCTTTTTTGTCGGGCAAAGTGCCGCGCTTATGCCGAGAACGACGAGCCGCAGCCGCAGGTGGTGGCAGCGTTCGGGTTCTTGATGACGAACTGCGCGCCTTCGAGGCCTTCCGAGTAGTCGATCTCGGCACCGGCCAGGTACTGGAAGCTCATCGAGTCGATCAGCAGGGTGACGCCGTTCTTCTCCATCACGGTGTCGTCGTCGTTCTGCGTCTCGTCAAAAGTGAAGCCGTACTGGAAACCCGAGCAACCGCCGCCGGAGACGAACACGCGCAGTTTCAGGTCGGGGTTGCCCTCCTCATCGATCAGCGTCTTGACCTTGCTCGCTGCGCTGTCGGTGAAGATCAGCGGAAATTCCATTTCGGTTGTTGCATTCATGGTAATGCTCCTGATTGAAGTGTGGGGTGATTATCCGCATCGCCCGCCTTACGTCAAGCAAAGACCCTGTTTGACCCGCGGAGTTCCGGAGCGGGTCACGGCAGCATGCCGACGTCGGCGAGCGCGGTGTCCTCGGCGAGTTCGAACATGATGTTCATGTTCTGCACCGCCTGTCCGGCCGCGCCCTTGACCAGGTTATCGATCACCGACAGCACCACCACGGTGTCGCTGCCCTGGGGCCGGTGCACCGCGATGCGGCAGACGTTGGCGCCGCGTACCGAACGGGTTTCCGGGTGCGCGCCCGCCGGCAGCACGTCGACGAAGGGTTCGCCCGCATAGCGCGTTTCGAACAGCGCCTGCAGGTCGAGGTCGGCGCTCGCCTTCGCGTAGAGCGTGGCGTGGATGCCGCGGATCAGCGGGGTCAGGTGCGGCACGAAGGTGAACCCCACCGCCTTGCCGGCGAAGATCTCCAGCCCCTGCTTGATTTCCGGCCAGTGGCGATGGCCGGCGACCGCATAGGCCTTGAAGTTGTCCGCCGCTTCGGCGAACAGGGTAGCGACTTCCGCCTTACGCCCGGCGCCCGACACGCCCGACTTGGCGTCCGCGATCAGAAAACCGGTGTCGACCACACCGGCCTCGACCAGCGGCAGGAAACCCAGTTGCACCGCGGTCGGATAGCAGCCCGGGTTGGCGATCAGGCGCGCGCGGCGAATCCTGTCGCGGTTGATTTCCGGCAGGCCGTACACCGCCTCGGCCACCAGATCAGGGCAGGCGTGTTCCATCTTGTACCACTGCTGCCACACCGCGATGTCCTTGATACGGAAGTCCGCCGCCAGGTCGATCACCTTCACGCCGGCGTCGAGCAGCGCGCGGGTCTGCTGCATCGCCACGCCATTCGGGGTGGCGAAGAACACCACGTCGCAGCGCTCCAGGTCGGCGTCCTCCGGGGTGGAGAACGCAAGCTTCACGCGGCCGCGCAGGTTGGGGAACATCTCCGCCACCGGCATGCCGGCTTCCTTGCGCGAGGTGATCGCCCTGAGTTCGACCTCGGGATGGCGCGCCAGCAGACGCAGCAGTTCAACCCCGGTGTAGCCTGTGCCGCCGACGATACCGACTTTGATCATGGTGTGTTTCCTTGCATATGAACGACTAAAGCGGGCTGTCCATCAACGGGCGCGCCGCGATTTCCGGGCGGTGGAGCCACCACCCCATCGGGCCGGGGGCGGCCCCCCTACAACACCGCGCACCCATGTAGGAGCGGCGCCCTCGCCGCGATTTCCGGGCGGTGGAGCCATCACCCCATCGGGCCGAGGGCGGCCCTCCTACAACACCGCGCACCCATGATAGGGGTAGAGAAGGGCGCTCGCCCTCCCCTCCCTCCGAACCGTGCGTGCGGATCTCCCGCACACGGCTCTCCAGT
>MKWN01000033.1:77525-114458 GCA_001899775.1 Thiobacillus sp. 65-29 | reverse complement strand
GGGCGGCGACCACGGGAGACAGCGTGAGGTGTTTGCCGTTCACGGGACGCGGGAGACGGGCGCGGCCGGCACGGATGCGGTGCGCGGATGGCTGGACGGACGGGCTGGGGGATTCATGTGTCGACGGGGCGGTGTGAACGGCGCGTCAGAGGACGTAGCGCGCCAGGTCCTCGCGGGCGGCGAGCGCGGCGAGTCGGGTGGTGACGGCCTCGCCATCGACGACGTATTCGCCGGTGAAGCTGCCGGCGTCGAAGGCGATGTCCTCGAGCAGCTTTTCCATCACAGTGTGCAGGCGCCGTGCACCGATGTTCTCGGTGCGCTCGTTGACCTCGAAGGCGATTTCGGCAATGCGGCGGATGCCGTCGGGCGTGAATTTCAGCGTCACCCCCTCGGTCGCCAGCAGGGCTTCGTACTGGCGTGTGAGGCAGGCGTCGGTCGCGGTAAGGATGCGCTCGAAATCCTCGACGGAAAGCGCCTGCAGTTCGACGCGGATCGGCAGCCGCCCCTGCAGCTCGGGGATGAGGTCGGACGGCTTCGAAAGATGGAAGGCACCGCTGGCGATGAACAGGATGTGGTCGGTCTTCACCATGCCGTACTTGGTCGACACGGTAGTGCCCTCGATCAGCGGCAGCAGGTCGCGCTGCACGCCCTGGCGCGACACGTCGCTGCCGTGCGCCTCGCTGCGGGTGGCGATCTTGTCGATTTCGTCCAGAAAGACAATCCCGTTCTGCTCGACCGCTTCGAGTGCCTGCTGCTTGGTGTCCTCGTCGCTGATCAGACGCCCGGCCTCCTCCTCGGTGAGGAGCTTCATCGCCTCGCGCACCTTGAGCTTGCGGCGCTGGCGGCGACCGCCGCCGAGATTCTGGAACATGCCCTGCAACTGCTGCGAGAGATCTTCCATGCCGGGGGGCGCGAAGATTTCCATGCCGGGCGCGACGGCGGCGAGCTCGATCTCGATCTCCTTGTCGTCGAGCTGGCCCTCGCGCAGCATCTTGCGGAAGCGCTGGCGTGCTGCGCCGTCTTCACGCGGCGCTTCCTCGCCGAACCCGCTGCTGCGCGGCGGCGGCAGCAGGGTGTCGAGGACGCGTTCCTCGGCCGCCTCTTCGGCGCGAAAGTGCACCTTGGTGGTGGCTTCCTCGCGCATCTGCTTCACCGCGGTTTCCATCAGGTCGCGGATGATGGTATCGACGTCGCGGCCGACATAGCCCACCTCGGTGAACTTGGTCGCCTCGATCTTGATGAAGGGCGCGTGCGCGAGGCGCGCGAGGCGGCGCGCGATCTCGGTCTTGCCCACGCCGGTCGGCCCGATCATGAGGATGTTCTTGGGCGTGATTTCCTGACGCAAGGGCTCGCTGACCTGCTGGCGCCGCCAGCGGTTGCGCAACGCCACCGCCACCGCGCGCTTGGCGGCGGCCTGGCCGACGATGTGCTTGTCGAGTTCGTGGACGATTTCCTTGGGGGTCATTGCTAGGGCCTGGGGACTAGGGGCTAGGAGTTAGGGGCTAGGGGCTAGGGGCTAGGGGTGGTCGCTGCGCGGCCTTTTCAAAGGAGGCGCGGCCGAAGGCCGCACCTTCCCTGGCCCCTAGGAGCCTGTCGGACTTGAGCGATCGTAGCGAGCCGAGTGGGAGAGCGAGGACAGATTTGTCCATTTTTGAGGCGCATAGTGGGCCTATGTAACGAAAAAATGGACAAATATGGACCGCTATCCCACCGGCGCAGTAGATCGTGCTCAAGTCCGACAGGCTCCTAGCCCCTGGATCCTAATCCCTAGCGCCCAGTTCCTCGATCACATGGTTCTGGTTCGAATAAATGCAGATATCCCCTGCGATGGTGAGGCTTTTTTTCACGATTTCAAGCGGGGGCAGGTCGGTGTTGTGCAGCAGGGCCAGTGCGGCGGCCTGGGCGTAGGGGCCGCCGGAGCCGATGGCGGCGATGCCGTGTTCGGGCTCCAGCACGTCGCCGTTGCCGGTAATGATGAGCGAGTGCTCGCTATCGGCGACGACCAGCATGGCTTCCAGACGCCGCAGCATGCGGTCGGTGCGCCAGTCCTTGGCGAGCTCGACCGCGCTGCGCAGCAGGTGGCCGGAATGCTTGTCGAGCTTGGCCTCGAAGCGTTCGAACAGGGTGAAGGCGTCGGCGGTGCCGCCGGCGAAACCGGCGAGCACCTTGTCCTGGTGCAGGCGGCGCACCTTGCGCGCACTGGCCTTGATGACGACGTTGCCGAGCGTGACCTGGCCGTCGCCGCCGAGGGCGACGTTTGCCCCCCGGCGCACGGAGAGGATGGTGGTGCCGCGATATTGTTCCATGCGTGGAATTATCCTAAAAACCGCAGTTGGACGCGCCCGATGGTGCGTCGGATCGCGTGCCTGCCGCGAAGCAACGACGCCGCAGGCCGGGGCCTGCAAGGAGGCGCGAGTGCGGAGTCGTTGCCGCGCAAGCGGCTTTACGAATCCGGCCTGCCCCTTGCGGGTGCAAAGGCAGGTGCGTGAGCCGGCGTGCCAGCGGGTGCGTAGCGGTCTCACCCAACAGGTGGCGGCGAATAAAGCCTGAAAATTCACCAGTCATACGATGTTCATAAGGGAATGGAGCGGTCAACTGCGGTTTTTAGGATTATACGCGGCGCGGTGCTGGGGGCGACCGCAGCCAGCGCCACAGGCGCCGTGCGAGCCAGACCGCCGCCAGCAGGAATGCACCGAGGGCAGCGAGGAAAATCAGCGGATGGACGATAGCGAGCCACAGGCCGCCACCGAGCAGGGCATCTTCGCCGAACGAGGCGGCGACGTTGCTCACCGGTTCGGGCGAGGTGTTGATGAAGGCGCGCGCGCCGGCCTTGGCGATATGGCTGCCGGCCGCGATGCCGCCGCCGAACAGGGCCGCCAGGGTCTGCGCCGCGCCGCCGCTGTCGCCGAAAAAGGCTGCGGCGAGCGCCGCGCCGGCGGGAATGCGAATGAAGGTCTGCACGGTGTCGGAGGCGCTGTCGACGAGCGGAATCTTGTCGCCGACGAATTCGGCCAGCGTGAGCAGGCCGGCGATACCCAGCGCCAGCGGGTGCGACAGCCATTGCAGCGCGTGCGGGAGATCGAACCCCGCGTAGCGCCCGAGCAGGCCGAGCACCAGCGCCACGGCGTACAGGCGCAGCCCGGCGCCCCATGCGACCGCGGCGGCAAGCGCAGCCTCGGCGATGAGCGCGTCGGACATGCGCTACCTGGGCTGGTGCGGGATGAGCTGGGCCAGCTGGTCGATGCCCATGACCCGGAACAGTTCGTGGATGAGGGCGTTGTGGCCGCGCAGGGTGATGCTCTTGCCGCTGCCGAGGCATTGCATGAGTACGCTGATGAACTGGCTGACGCTGCCGTAGTCGACGCGGGTGACCTCGGACAGGTCGACGATCACCTCCGTGTGGGTGGCGGCGTAGCCGCCGACCTGCTGCAGCGCGCTGTCGTTGGCCGGGGTGATTTCGCCGGACAGTCTGAGCGCGTCGTCGGCGGGCGCGACGGGTGCCGTCTGCACCACCTCCGCGGCCTGCACCGCGGCCCACGACGGCGGTGACACTTCGAAGCGCACCGCGTAATCGACGGCGAGATCCTCGAAGGCATCCTGCTGACCGAGGGTCTGGTAGAGCTCGAGCAGCAGCAGCCAGTGGCCCGCGCGGCTATGCGTGGCGCGTGTGAGATCCTGCAGCAGGGCGATCAGACGATCCACGCCGCTGACCTGGAACTTGCGCTTGGCCTTGCGTGCGGCGGCGAGGATTTCGGTGCACGCTTCCGCGCCGCCTTCGTCGATCATTTCGATATGTGAGAAGTTGACGCGCACGACCGCGGCTTTCGGCATGGCGCCGATGCCATCACGCAGCGTGGCGGCCGCGTTCTTGTCGAGAAGTCCCGGCAGTTCGAGGCTTTCGGTCTGTGCCTGGGGCTTGGCCGCCGCCGCGGGTGCGAGGCTCTGCCACACCGGCGGCGAGGTCTCGAAGCGCACGGCGTAGTCCAGCGCGAGCTGCTCGAATTCCTTTTCCTGGTTGCGCACGCGAAAGAGGTCGAACAGCATGTGCCAGGCGCGGCGGTCGCCCTGGGTGAGTACGCCACGCAGCAACTGTTCGGCGGCGTCGGCCTGGCCGCTGGCGTAGAGGATCGCCGCCTCGTCGACCGGTGACTCGGGTGCGCCGCTGGTTTCCTCGACGACGATGCCGGTGCCCCCCATTTCCATGGTCAGCAGGGTTTCGGTCGGCGGCGTCTCGGCAGGCGACGGTGTCGCGGCGGGTCGCGCCGCGGGTTTGGGCGGCGGAGCCTTGTCCTTCTTTTTGCCGAAAAACGGAAGCGCCACGGAATTGGGACCTGATGAGGTACGGATGCAGATACTAGCGCTGACGCCGGTTTCCGGCAACCGTGCGGGCGGTGCCGGCGAGCAGCGCGACCACGGCCAGCGCCACGACCACCGCGGGGCCGGCGGGCCAGTCCAGCAGGAGCGACGCCGCCAGGCCGGCAGCATAGCCGAGTGCGCCGAGCAGCCAACCGCCGGCGAGGGCGGCCGGCGCGGCCAAATGACGCACCGCGAGCGCCGGCAGGATCAGGCTGGCGAACACCAGATACACACCGACCAGCTGTACCGACGCGGTGATGGCCAGTGCAAACAGCACATAAAAGCCGTAGGTGCCCAGGCGCGCGCCGCGCCACGCCAGCACGGCGAGCAGGGGACCATACAGGGCGGCGAGGCGGCCGGCCTGCGCCGGCGTCGCCCACAGGATCTGTCCACTCAGCAGTTCAGCCAGATGTTCGCCGCCGTGCGGGTCGCCGGCGAGCAAGAGAATGGCAAGGCTTGCGGCGACGACGAAGGCCGAGCCGATCAGTGCTTCCTGCAACTGCGGCCAGCGCGTCTCGCACGCGGCGAGTCCGAGCGCGCCTGCAAGCGCCGCGGTCGCCGCGGCGAACTGCGTGGCGAGTGCGCCATCGCCGAGTTCGAACGCGTGCGCGGCGATCACCCCGAGCACGGCGAGCTGCGCTACCGCGAGGTCGAGAAAGATGATGCCGCGCGTCAGCACGCGACGCCCCAGCGGGACGTGGGTGGAGAGTACCAGCAGGCCGGTGAGGAAGGGCCAGACGAGAAGGAGCGCGTCGTCGCCTTTCATCGCGTCGCTGCCTGCAACAGGAGATCAAGCGTCTCGTCGAACAGACCGAAGAGATCCGCCGCGCGCGCGCTGCCGCCGACGGTGTAGGGCAGCGCCAGCGCGGGAATGCCGGCGCGCGCGGCGAGCCAGTCGGCGGGGCGCGGGCTCTGGTAGGTTGCGCGCAGCACGGCGCGCGCGGGCGTGGCCTGCAACTGTGCCGCCACCCGCGCGAGATGGGTGAGCGAGGGTTCCACGCCGGGCTTGGGTTCGAGCGTGGCGACCTCGCGCAGCCCGAGCCAGGCGATGAGATAGCTGAACGATTTGTGCTGTACCGCCACCGACATGTCTTTCATCGGCACCGCACGCTGGCTCCAGCGCGCGATGGCGGCATTCCAGCGTGTGGAGAAATCCTGCCAGCGCGCCTGGTAGCGGCTCGCCGTCGCCGGGTCGAGTTCACCCATGCGCGCCGCCAGCGCCGCGCCGACGCGGGCGATGTTGCGCGGGTCGGTGTGCACGTGCGGGTTGCCGTCGGCGTGAACGTCGCCCTCGGCGCGGTCGAGCACTGCCGGTTTTTCCAGCAGCGTGACGTAGCGTGCGACCTCGAAGTGGCCGGGACGGCCACGTTGCACGCCGGCATTGCCGGCTTCGCGCAATAGCACCGGCAGCCAGCCGTCCTCCAGGCCGGCGCCGCTGCACACCACCAGGTCGGCACGCCGCATCTGCGCGATGAGACTCGGGCGCGCCTCGATGCGGTGTGGATCCTGGCGCGCGGTGGTGGCGCTGTAGACGCGCACCGCGTCGCCGCCGATTTCACCGGCGAGCGCGGCCCATTCGGGTTCGCAGGCGAAGACGTTGAGCGCGGCCTCGGCGCCGCAGGGCAGACAGAGTATGAACAGGAGCAGGAGTCGCTTCATGATCCACACCTCAGAACCGGTGCGCGCCGTGCGGGCCGAGACTGTGGATGTACTGCACGATCCACTGGTTCTCGTCCTGGTTTTCCATCGATCTGTCCTTCGCATACTGCAGGCGCAGGCGCGAGAATTCCGACGGCGAATAATCGACCATCAGCGTGTGGCGTGTCGGGCGGTGGGTGCTGAGCGGCAGGAACGCCTCGTTGGCGCCCAGCTCGACGTGGCCGGGGTCCAGGCGGTCGTAGCGGTAGCCGGTGCGCCAGCGTGGCATGAACTGATACACGGCCTGCGCGTAATAGCCCGACTGGCGCGCGCGATAGGCGTCCGTGCTGTCGCCGCACGCACCCCCCGCGGCACTGTTGTCGGCGCAGGTGAGATCGCCGCGCTCGTCGCGGCGGAAATACTCGGTGGCGAAGCTGAAATTGCGTTCGTACGCATTGCCATCGGGCGCCCACTTCCACACGAAGTCCGCGATCCAGGTGCGGCTGCGGCCGCTGAAGAAGGTCATCGCCTCGGTGTCGGTCAGATCCTCGACTTCGCCTGCGCGCGCCTCGGCGCGGGTGTAGAGCCGGGACAGCCCGGCGCGCCAGCTGTGCGAAGCGCCAAGGTCGCCGCCGGTATGGGCGAACAGGCTGTAGGCGCCGGCGCCGTTGCGGTTGCGGTCGGTGCCGGGAAACGCCGCACCGCGTCCCGCTTCCGCACCGAACTCGGCGAAGCGTTCGGTCGGCGCCACCCATTTCACCTGCACGCCGTCATGCGCGTAGGCCTCGCCGAACAGCGCGCGGTACATGAGAGTGTTGTCGGCAAAGTCCCAGGCGTGCGGATGGCGTTCGTTCTGGTAGCCCAGTGCGGAGAGAAAGCGCCCGCCTTTCACGGTCAGGCCGTGGCCGAGCGCGGTGGTGCGGAACCAGGCTTCCTCGACGTCCACTTCCTCGTCGGCGAGGGCGAGATTGAGATAACCGTCGAAGTAGGGATCGACGCTCGCCGATATCGCGAGCTCGGTGTGGTCGAGCGAGAAACCGCGCGGTGTGCCGTGCGCGTGGCCGGCCGGCAGGAAACCGGCGATCCCGCGGTGTTCGGGGTCGCCGAGGTGGGCGTAGCGCCCCTGCAGGATGAGCGAGATCTGCGGGTTGAAACCGTCGGCGGTGCGCGCCGTGTCGCCCGGCGCGGCCGGCTGCGCCGCAGCCTCGCGGATACGCGCTTCGAGCGCGGCGATGCGCGCCTCGTAGCTGGTTTTCAGGTCGTTCAGTTCGGCGCGCAGGGTGTCGAGTTCGGACTGCGCGAAGGCGGGAAACGCAGCGCTCAGCGCGGCTGCGAGCAGGGTGGTTCGAAGCATGAGGGATTCCGTCGAAGAAATAGCGGACGCTCCGCCGCGCAGGGCGCAGGCGGACAGGCAAGGCGGCTTTTTTTCAGACGGAAGCGGGCGGCGCGCGCGCGGCGGCGTGGCGAACGGAGAGGCGGGCGTGCGGCAGCGGCGCGGTCGGCGCGAGGATGAAGGGCGCGGCCGCGGTCTGCGGCAGGAAAAGCTTGCCGGGCAGCGCGCTGCCGAGCTGCGCGTGCGCCACGCACAGCTCGCACACGTGATCGGGTGCCGTGCCGTGCGGATCGAGGTGGCCAAGTGCATGGGCGAACGCCGCCACCTGTCCGACAAGCAGACACAGGGCAAGCAGCCAGGACAGGGCGCGGCGCGACGACATGGGGCGCATTCTATCCCTGTTCGTCGCGCGGCTCGACCGGTGGCACGGGATCGTAGCCGTGCGCGCAGCCCGGGCGACAGCGACCGATGCGACGGACGGCGAGCCAGCCGCCCTTCAGGGCGCCGTGCTTTGCGATCGCCTCCTTGCTGTATTCCGAGCAGGTGGGCAGGAACCGGCACTGCCGCCCGAGCCAGGGCGAAAGCAGGAGCTGGTAGCCACGGATGAGGCCGATCAGCAGGCGCTGTCCAGGGTTCACGGCGCAAGGCTTCCGGCCGCGGCGCCGGCGAATTCGGCGAGCAGCTTTTCGACAAAGGCCGGATCGAGGTCGCGCACGATGAAGACGAAGCGGCTGCGGCGCTCGTCGTCGGGCCAGGCGTCGAGGCGGGTTTCTGGATACAGCACGTGCTGCACGCCGTGCAGCACCACCGGCAGCGGTTCGTCCCTGACGTGGACGATCGCCTTGAAGCGCAGCAGGTTTTCCGCGCGGAACGACAGCAGCATGTCGAGCGCGGCGGTGAGACCGAAGCGGTCGAGCGCTTCGTCGAGCACCACCGAGAAGGCGCGGATGCGCGTGTCGTGCCCGGCGGGCGTGCCGCCGAACGGCGACGCGCGCGCCGGGCGATAGCGTTGCGGATTCAGCCAGCGCGCGGCTTCGAGCTTTTGTGTGTCGGCGTTCCACAGGCCGAGGTTGCGGATCGCCGCCGGGTCGATGTCGCCGTGGGTCACGGTGACGATATCGGCGCCGGGATTCAGTTCAGTGAGCCGCGCGCGCAGCGCCGCCAAGCTGTCCGCCGGCGCGAGGTCGGTCTTGGTGAGGAACAGCCGGTCGGCCACCGCAACCTGCTTCACCGCCTCGAAATGCGCGTCGAGCTGCCCCATGCCGAACAGCGCGTCGACCAGGGTGATCACGCCGTCGAGACGGAAACGCGCGCGCACCCAGGGATCGTGCAGCAGATTGTCGAGCACCGCTGTCGGGTCGGCGATGCCGGTGGTCTCGATGATGGCACGCTCGAACGCCGGAATGTCGCCGTTCTTGCGCGCCATCCACAGGTTCTTCAGCGTCGGCGACAGGCTGCCGGAAATGGTGCAGCACACGCAGCCGCCGGACAGCAGTGCCATGGGACCGTCCATTTCCTGCAGCAATTGGTGGTCGAGCGCAACCGCACCGAACTCGTTCATGAGGATCGCGGTGCGCGGCAGCCGGCGCACCACCTGGTTGAGCAGCGTGGTCTTGCCGCTGCCCAGAAACCCGGTCAGCAGGGTAACGGGAAGCGGGGCGTCCGTGTCCATGCCGGCGGCGGTCAGGCGCGCAGCCGTTCCAGCTGCTCGTGGCGCGCCTGCGCCTCGATCGAGTATTCCGCGGTAGGGCGGGCGAGCAGGCGCGGCAGGCCGATGGGGTCGCCGGTTTCGAGGCACCAGCCGTAGTCGCCGTTGTCGATGCGCGCCAGTGCCTGGTCGATCTTCTTCAGCAGCTTGCGTTCGCGGTCGCGCACGCGCTGTTCGAGCTGGTGCTCCTCCTCGACCGTGGCGCGGTCGCTGGGGTCGGAGACATTCTCGCTCTCCTTCAGATGCGCACCGGTGTCCGCTGCGTTGTCGAGCATTTCCTCGCGCAGAACCTGGAGCCGCGCGCGGAAGAACGCCAGCTGCGCGGCATTCATGTAGGCGGCGTCCGGCATTTTCAGCAGGGCGGCTTCGGTGAGGGGTTTGGGCGATGCGGGCATGGGGCACTCCGGGGTCGATACAACCGACAGTTTACGCCGGGCTGTCGCACAGGTCGCGGCTGCGCGATAATCCATTCAGCATTTGGACTGCGGAGGGAAGCATGCGGATGTGGATGGGGGCGGCGTTGCTGACATGGCTGGGGGGTTGCGCGGCGCTGTCGGGCGACGACGGGGCGGTCGGCTGGACCGCGCAGCTGTACCACCCTCTCGTGATTACCGCCGACGCGGCGACGGTGCGCCTGCAATACGGCGAAGTGGTCGCTGCCAATTCGGTGCAGGAATACGACCCCTTCTGCATCGTCGAGCTCGAAACCGTCAGTCCGCATGCGCAGACACTGCGGCCGGGCCGCTTCGAGGTGCTGCGGGTGACGCGCAGCGTCAATCCCGTCGCGGCTGCGGGGGCTTCGCAGGCGGTCGCGCTGTCCTTCGACGGCAGTCCCACCTTCCTCTACTACGTCACCGAGTTCCGTCTGCGCGACCCTGCGCAGCCCGAACTGCGCGGCATGCGTTGTGCGTGGAACCAGCTCGCGCCGGGCAATCGCAGCCTGATGCGCCACCTCACCCTCGACGAGATCCATGGTGCGCTCGGGCGCTGGATGCGACTCACACCCGGCCGGGCGGTGCCTTAGAGGGCCGGCCCTGCCACGGTGCCCGACCGTGCCGTGCAGCCGAACAATGTGCCACCCTCTGTAACTTCATTTCACCCGGGTCAGATGGGAAGCGCCGCTGGCGCGCATCGGCTGCCAGTGCGGGAAGGGTTCCGGCCGGTGCACGTGGTAGCCCTGCAGGTAATCCACGCCCATCTCCTTCAGCAGGGCTTCCATGGCGGAGTTTTCCACCTGCTCGGCGATCGAGCGCATGCCGAAATCCGACGCCAGCTTGGCGATCGAGCGCACGATCGCCTGATCGCGATTGTCGTCGAGCATGCCGCGCACGAAGGCGCCGTCGATCTTGAGGAAGTCGGCGGGCAGATGCTTGAGGTAGAAGAACGACGACGCGTCGCGGCCGAAGTCGTCGAGGGCGAAGCGACAGCCACGCTGGCGCAGGCCTTCGATGAGACGCTGGGCATCCGCAAGGTTGACGACCGCGGCGGTTTCGGTGACTTCGAAACCGAGGCGCTCGCCGGCCACGCCGTAGTGTTCGAGCAGGTGGCAGACGGTGCCGAGGAAGGTGTCGTCGGCGACGGTCTTGCCCGACAGGTTGATGAAATACACCGCCTCGTCGTCCGGATGCGCGGCGAGGTGGCCGATGACGGCCTCGAGCATCCAGCGGTCCAGCGTCGGCGCCTGGCCGTAGCGTTCCAGGGCGGGCAGCAGCTTGGCCGGACCTTCGATGGTGCCGTTGCGCTGCCAGCGGATCAGCACTTCGTAGTGCGGCTGGGCACCGGCGTGAGCCGGCTGGATCAACTGACGGTAAGGCAGGAACTGGTTGGCTTCGAGCGCCTGCGCGAAATCGGCGGCCCAGCCCATTTCCGCTTCCAGGCGGCGGAAGCCGACCTCGTCGGCTTCGTACAGCAGCACGCGGCCGCTGCCTTCCGACTTCGCGCGATAGCAGGCCATGTCCGCCTGCACCATGAGTTCGCCAGCAGTGTTCGACACCTGGGTGATGGGGGCGATGCCGGCGCACGCGCCAAGCGTGAAACGCCGCCCCTTGTGTTCGAAGCGGAAATCTCGAATGCGCTGCACCAGTTGCCGGCAGACGCGCACCGATTCTTCCGGTGACGTGTCGAACAGGATGAGTCCGAATTCGTCGCCGCCGAGCCGTCCCAGATACGCCTGGCCGGGGAGGGCCGCGCGCATGGTCTTCGCGATGTCGGCGAGCAGCGCATCGCCGATGGCGTGCCCGCAGGTGTCGTTGACAAGCTTGAAATGGTCGAGATCGATGTAGCCGAAGGCGTGCTGGCGATCCTCGTCGTTGGCGGTGCGCAGCGCACGCGCCAGGCGCCCCTCCACCGCACGGCGGTTCGGCAGCTCGGTGAGGGTGTCGTGGAAGGCCATCTCGCGCAGGTCGTCGACAAGTTTTTTCTTCTCGGTCTCGTCGCGCAGGACGTAGACCGCGCCGCCACCGCCATCGCCACTGAGCGGCGCGCAGCTGTAGCTGATGTCGAGCGTGTCGCCGCCATCCAGGACGAGACGCGCCGACCCGGTGCAGCCGCGTTCTGTGGGCGTGGGAGACAGCAGGCAGTTCTCGCCGCCGTGTTCGAGGCGAAGCAGATTCTTCAGCGGAATCGACAGTGCGTCTTCATGCGGAATACCGAGCAGGCTCTCGGCCGCGGGGTTGAGATGGTTCACCTGGTTGCGCGCGTTGGTGACGATGACCGCATCGTTGATCGACTGCAGCGTGACCTCCCAGCGGGCCTTCTCCTCGCGGATCGCGACTTCGTCGACCTTGCGCTGGGTGATGTCGAAGCGGATCGCGAGATATTTCTGTACGGCGCCCTTCGTGTCGAACAGGGGAACGATGGTGGTGGCGGCCCAGAACAGGCGACCGTCGCGTGCGCGGCTGCATACCTCGCCCCGCCAGATCCCGCCGTCCTGGATGGTGTGCCACATTTGCGCGAAGAAAGCCTTGTCGTGAAAACCCGAATTGACGATGCGGTGGTTGCGGCCGATGAGTTCGGTGCGAGGGTAACCGCTGAGGATGCAGAAGGCGTCGTTGGCGGCGACGATGTTGCCGTCCAGATCGCATTCGGTGACGCAGGCGGCGCTGTCGAGCGCTTTCTGTTGCTCGCCGAGGCTGCCCAGCAGCTCGGCCACCGCCGCGCCCATGTGGTTGAAGGCACGCGCGGTTTCCTCCAGTTCGGGCGGACTTCCCGGCGGCAGCTCGATGGATGCCGAGAGGTCGCCGCTTTCGATGCGTCGCGCCGCCGCGCGCAACTGATGCAGACCGCCGAGGTCCCGTTTCAGCAACCGGTGCAGCAGCACGGCGAGGACGCCGAGCGCGGCCGCAAGCAACGCAGCGAGAGAAACACCCATCTGCCACAGCAGGTCTTCGTACGCATGCGCCGAAGGCTCGACGGTGAGCATGCCATGGTGCACGCCGTTGTTCAGGACGGCGTGCGGCGTCGCCGGACGGGATAGGCCGGCGCGGCGGGCAAACCATTCCGGGCGATCGGTATGCATCGGCTGGGCATGCTGCTCTAGCGCGTAGCCATCCGTCGCGACGTAGGCGACGCGCGCCAGATGTCCTTCGCCCACGAGTGCCTGAACATGGGTTTCCAGTGCGCGGTAGTCGCGCCGCGTGTGGGCGGCGATGGCCAGCGCGGAGAGGGCCTTCGTCTGGGCGGCCGTTTCTTCATCCAGCGAGGCGCTGGCCTTGTCGCGCGCGATGTGCAGTGCCAGTTGCGTGGCAACCACGAAAGCGATCCCCAGCACCAGCAACACCATGCCCACGACGCGGACATGGACTTCGAGACGGGCGGAACGCAGGGGACTGGCGAGGCGGACGGACAGCGGGACGGAATCGAGACGCATACGGAGTCAATCGTCCGCAGGCGCCATTCCTTTAGGGTTGGAAAAACCGGTGTTTCAGTGAGTGCGTGTGCTCACATCTTCGGCGCCGTCGGCAGGCCGGTCAGTTCTTGCGGCGTGCGCGCGGATGCGCCTGGTCATAAATTTTTGCCAGGTGCTGCCAGTCGAGATGGGTGTAGACCTGGGTGGTGCTGATGCTGGCATGGCCGAGCATGTCCTGCACCGCGCGCAGGTCGCCGGAGGACTGCAATACGTGGGTGGCGAAGGCGTGCCGCAGCAGGTGGGGATGGACGTGCTGCGCCAGGCCGGCCTGACGCGCCCAGCGTTGCAGGCGCAGCTGGATGCTGCGTGGGCCGAGCCGTGTGCCGCGGCGGCTGACGAACAGCGCCGTGCTGTCGGGGGTAAGCGCGGCGCGCAGCGGCAGCCAGGCTGCGAGCGCGGCGCGCGCGTGACGCCCGACCGGCACAATGCGCGTCTTGCGCCCCTTGCCGGTGACTTGCGCTTCGCCGCTGGCCAGGTCGACGTCGGCAAGATCGAGCCCGGCCAGTTCGGCGAGCCGCAGGCCGGACGAATACAGCAGTTCGAACATGGCGCGGTCGCGCGTGAGCAGCGCGGCATCGCTGTCCGCTGCGCGGGTGTCGAGCAGTTGCGCGCAGGCATCCGCCGAGAGTGGCTCCGGCAGGCGCTTCGGCGCCTTCGGCGGGCGCAGGCCGACACAGGGGTTGGCGGTGAAACCGAGGCGGCGGCAGGCATACGTGTAAAAACCCCGCCAGCTCGACAGATGACGCGCGACGCTGGTGGGACCCAGTCCCTGGCCACGCAGGCGCACCACGGCGCCACGGATGTCGGGGCTGCCGAGCGTGTCGAGCGTGCGGCCGGTGGTGAGCTGCAGCAGGCTTTCCAGGTCGCGCCGGTAGGCGTCCACCGTATGCGGCGACAGCCGCCGCTCGGCGGCGAGGTGCTGCAGATAGCGCGCGACCACCTCGGGTAGCGGCTCGCCGGGTCGTCTCACCCTTGCAGGCGCACCAGCGCGGCACCAACCAACTGGCTCAGGCGGTCCAGATAGAGCGTACCCATGCCGGGGTAGAAACGTCGGGCTTCCTCCGACCCCAGCACCAGCACACCGAGCGGCGCGGCAGCGGGCGACGGGCGCAGCGGGATGGTGGCGAACGCGCGCAGATGCGGCGCGATCTCGCCGAACCAGTCGCTTGCCTCGGGAATCGCCAGTGCGCCGCACACCGGATGCGCCAGTGCGGCGACGGCGTCGCGCCCTGTCTGGGAGACCGGTGCGTCGAATCCGGGCATTGGCTCGCCCGTCAGCGTCCACGCGCGCAGCACGTGGTGCGGCACCGCGAAGCCGTCGCGCAGATGGATCGCCAGCGCGGCGACGATGTCCTGCGGCTGGGTGGCGGTGACCATGGCCAGGCTCATCGCGTGCAGTTTTTCGGAAATGCCGTCGTTTTCCTCGCCAAATTGAATCAGCTCGGCGAGCTTGCCTTCCAGCATGCGCAGCTTGTCGCGCAGCGCGATGAGCTGGCGTTCGCTCATCGACACCGCGTGGGTGCCGTGCGGATGCGGGATGTGCAGGTCCGCGAGCAGGGTGGGGAAGTCGTTGAAGAAATTCGGGTGCCGCGTGAGGTACTCGGCGATGAGTTCGGGTTGCATGTCGGCAAGGCTGTTCATGAGAGTTCGATTTCTCCTTCAAATACGGTGACTGCGGGGCCGGTCATGAACACCGGCTGGCCGGGGCCAGCCCATTCGATGACGAGGTCGCCGCCCCGGGTGTGGACGCTGACCGGGCTTTTCAGCCACGCCTGGCGGATGCCCGCCACCGCCGCGGCGCACGCGCCCGTGCCGCACGCCAGCGTCTCGCCCGTGCCGCGTTCGTACACGCGCAGGCGGATGTCGTGGGGCGTGAGCACTTGCATGAAGCCGGCGTTGACGCGCTGGGGGAAGCGGCGGTGCGACTCGATCGCCGCGCCGAGGACGTCGACCGGCGCGCTGTCGAGGTCGTTCACCCGCAGCACCGCGTGCGGGTTGCCCATCGACACCACCGCGATGTCGAGGGTGTGACTGCCCACCTGCAAGGGGTAGGTGAGCGCCTCGGCGTCGGCGACGAAGGGAATCTCCGCCGGCGCGAAGCGCGGCGCGCCCATGTTCACCTTCACCAGGCCGCTGGCGAGCAGTTCCGGTTCGATGATTCCCGCTGCCGTCTCGACGCGAATCGCCGATTTCGTGGTGAGCCCCGTGTCGTGCACGAAGCGCACGAAGCAGCGCGCACCGTTGCCGCACTGCTCGACCTCGCCGCCGTCGGCGTTGAAGATGCGGTAGCGGAAGTCGACGTCGGTTCGGCCGGGTCTTTCCACCAGCAGGATCTGGTCGCAGCCGATGCCGAAGTGGCGGTCGGCGATGCGGCGGCACTGCTCGGGCGTCAGCCCGACGCGCTGGTTGACGCCGTCGAACACGACGAAATCGTTGCCCAGGCCGTGCATTTTGGTGAAGCGCAGTCTCATGGTGTGGGGAAGTGTAGCGCCGTGCGCCAGCGGGCGATAGCCGGCGCGTATCTCACAGCGGTTTTTCCATGATGTGGTCGTCCATGACGAAGCCGTTGCCGAGGTCGAACACGCGCGATTCGACGATGACGAAACCGTATTTCGCATAGGCATGCAGGGCCTGCGTGTTGCCGCGGTTCACCTGCAGGCGCAGCCGGCGCACAGGCTGCGCGCGTGCCCAGGCGGCGATGGCCGCGAGCAGTGCTGCGCCCACTCCGCGTCGCTGCTGCACGGGGTGGACGTAGAGCTTGTCGAGCTTGCAGGCGTCGCCGTCGAGATACGCGTGCGCGAAACCGGCGGCGGTGTCGTCCTGCCACGCCACGCGCCAGGCGTGTGCCGGATCGTCGAGCTGTGCGCGCATGCGCGCGGCGGCATAGCGGTCGGCGAGCATGGCGTCGATCTGCGCCTGCGGGATGAGCGCCGGATAGGTCGCCTGCCACACCGTGCGCGCCAGTGCGGCGACGGCATCGACGTCGGCAGGTGCCATCGGCGCGAGGCGAATGTCTGGTTCAGACGTCATACAGGCCCGGTTCGCCGACCGGCCGCGTCTTGAAGCGGCGGTGCAGCCACAGGTATTGCGCGGGTATTTCGCGTACGCGTTCCTCGATGAAGGCATTCATGCGCGCGACGTCGGCGTCGAGGTCGCCGCTCGGGTAATTTTCCCACGGCGGGTAGAAGCGCACGGCGTAGCCGCGTCCCCACGGCAACTGGCGCGTGACCACCGGCACCACCTGCGCACCGGTCAGCTTCGCCAGACGCGGCAGGGCCGACACGGTGGCGGCGGGAATGCCGAAGAAGGGCACGAACACGGCATTGCGGCGGCCGTGGTCCTGGTCGGGCAGGTAGTAGAACGGGCGCATCGAGCGGATCGCCTCCAGCGTCGCCTTGATGCCCGCGTGGCGCGGAATCAGCACGATGTCGGCAAAGCGCGTGCGGCCGTGGCGCACGTAGCGGTCGGTGACGGGATCCTTGGCCGGTGCGTACATCGACGCCATGCGGTAATCCATGGTCAGACGCACGCCGCCCATGTCCAGGCCGAGAAAGTGCGGCGCGAGCCAGATCACCGGCCGCACGCCGTCGCCGAGCGCGGCCTCGGGGTTGTCGATGCGGATGATGCGGCGTACGCGTCGGGCCGAGCTGAACCACAGCACGCCATATTCGAGCGCGGCGCGCAACGAGGCCTGATAGTTCTGTCGCAGCCAGCGACGCCGTGTCGCCGGCGGCACATCGGGAAAGCACAGCGCGAGGTTGGTCTCGGCGATGCGCCGGCGTCGGCCGGGACGCAACGCCATCAGCCAGCCGACGCCGTTGCCCAGCGCCGCCTGCAACGGGAACGGCAGCCAGCGCAGCAGCCAGAGGAAGCCCACGCCCAGCCACACCGGCCACAGCGCGCGATGATACAGGGACGTGTCGGCAGGCTTCATGCCGGCGGCAGCGTGTCGGGATCAGGGGCGCCGCCGGGCCGCTTGTAGCGGTTGTAGCTCCACAGGTATTGCGTGGGAAAGCGCCGCACGATGGCTTCCACCGCCTCGTTGATGCGGGTCGCGGCGGCGACCTTGTCGGCCGGCAGCAGGTCGCCCAATGGCATCACGTGCAGGTGATAGCCGCGCCCCCAGGACAGCCGCTCCGCGGCGACGAAGAACGCCGGCGCGCCGGTCTTGCGTTGCAGACTGGCGACGAGCGTCGGCGTGTAGGCCGGGCGGCCGAAGAACGGCGCCCAGGCGCCGTCGCCGCCGGTCGCCACCTGGTCGGGCAGGATGCCGATCGCCTCGCCGCGGCGCAGCGCCGCCAGTTGCGCGCGCACGCCCGAGAGATCGGTCGGCACCAGGTTCGCCTGCCCGCGCTGACGTCCGGTCAGCATGAGGCGGTCGAGAAAGGCGTTGCGCGGCGGCTTGTACATCGCCGTGAAGGGCTGGCGCGAGGCGACGTACAGGCTGATCATTTCGAAGCAGCCGATGTGCGGCGAGAGCAGGATCACCCCCTTGCCCGCCGCCGTCGCGGCGTCGATCGCGTCCCAGCCGCTGGTACCACGCACGAATTTCAGCGCCGTCGCGTAAGGGCGCAGCCACACCGGCAGCAGCTCGGTCACCGCCTTGCCGCCTTCGCCGATGGTGCGGCGCAGCAGGCGTCGCTGCGCGCGCGGCGAGTCCGCCAGGCCGGCGGCGAGCAGATGGGCGCGCAGGCGCCCGGAATGACGCCCCGGCGCCCAGTAGACGAGCCAGCCCAGCACGATGCCGAGGCCGTGCATCAGCGGCAGGGGCAGGCGGGCCAGCAGACGGAGCAGGATCATCCGCGGATCAGCGCACGGGATTGACGGCGGGGCGGGTGGCGCGGCAGAATGCGCGTGCCGCCGGGTTAATCCAGACAACTTGCGGGCGGGATACAAATACAGCTAAAGCGTCACCGCTCCGTTTGTCCCCCGAGCCGGTTGCGCAGTCAATCGGTGGGACGACAGGAGCAGTCATGCAGAAGGATTTCATTTTCACTTCGGAATCGGTGTCTGAGGGCCATCCCGACAAGATGGCCGACCAGGTCTCGGATGCGGTGCTGGACGCGATTCTAACCCAGGACAAACACGCCCGCGTCGCCTGCGAGACCTTGCTGACCACGGGTCTGGTGGTCATCGCCGGCGAAATAACCACCTCCGCCGTCATCGATTTCAGTTCCATCGCGCGCGAGACCGTCAAGCGCATCGGCTACGACTCGTCCGACAAGGGCTTCGATTACCACACCTGCGCGGTGATGGTCGCCGTCGGCAAGCAGTCGCCCGACATCGCCCAGGGTGTGAACGAGGGCGAGGGGCTGTTTCTCGATCAGGGCGCTGGCGACCAGGGCCTGATGTTCGGCTATGCTTGTAACGAGACGCCGGTTTTCATGCCGCTGCCGATCTATCTGGCGCACCGTCTCACCCAGCGCCAATCCGAGCTGCGCAAGGACGGTCGCCTGCCGTGGCTGCGCCCGGACGCCAAGTCGCAGGTGTCGGTGCGCTATGTCGACGGCAAGCCGCAGGCAATCGACACCGTGGTGCTGTCGACCCAGCACCATCCGGAAGTGTCGCATGCCGTGCTCACCGAGGCGGTGATCGAGGAGGTCATCAAGCCCGTGCTGCCGAAGGACATGCTCACCGCCGACACGCGTTATCTCGTCAACCCCACCGGGCGCTTCGTCGTCGGCGGGCCGATGGGCGATGCCGGCCTCACCGGCCGCAAGATTATCGTCGACACGTATGGCGGTGCCGCCCCGCACGGCGGCGGCGCGTTCTCCGGCAAGGATCCGTCCAAGGTCGATCGCTCCGCCGCCTACGCCGCGCGCTACGTGGCGAAGAACATCGTCGCCGCGGGCCTGGCCGACAAGTGCCTGATCCAGGTGAGCTATGCCATCGGCGTGGCGAAACCCACCTCGCTCATGGTCGAGACCTATGGCACCGGCAAGGTGCCGGACGCGAAGATCGTCGAACTGATCCAGAGCCACTTCGACCTGCGGCCCAAGGGCATCATCCAGATGCTCGACCTTTTGCGGCCGATCTACACGCGCACCGCGAGCTACGGCCACTTCGGCCGCGACGAGCCCGACTTCACCTGGGAAGTGACCGACAAGGCGGCGGCACTCAGGGCGGCTGCCGGCCTGTGAGGGGTGAGCGGAGGGTCAGTCGACCAGACCGTGCTTGATGGCGTAGTGGGTCAGCTCGGCGTTGTTCGTCATCCGCATCTTCGTCAGCAGACGCGTGCGGTACATGCTGATGGTCTTCACCGATAGCGAGAGCTGCTCGGCGATGGCGGAGACGGTGAGGCCCGAGGCGAGCAGGCATAGCGTCTGGTACTCGCGGTTGGACAGGCCTTCGTGCGGCGCGGCCTCGCGCTCGCCGCTCACCTGGCTGGCGAGCTCCTGGGCGACTTCGGCGCTGATGTATTTCTTGCCCGAGGCGACGGTAAGGATGGCATCGACCAGTTGCGCCGGCGCGCTCTGCTTGTTGAGGTAGCCGGCAGCGCCGGTCTTCAGCGCGCGCACCGCATACTGCGTTTCGCGGTGCATGGAAAGCATCAGCACCTTGATGCCGGGATGCTCGCGGCGCAGGAGTTCCAGTGCCTCCAGCCCGCTGCGGTCGGGCATGGAAATGTCCATCAGCACCACATCCCAGGATTCCTGGCGTGCCAGACGCAGCGCCTGGCTCGCGCAGTCGGCTTCCGCGGCGACCTCGATGTCGGGAACGTCGGCAAGGATCTGCTTCAGGCCCGCGCGCACGATGGCGTGGTCGTCGACGATGAGAACGCGGTAGGGTTTTGCTTTCGGCACAGATTTTTTCCGTATTCAGGCGGCTTGATTATGCCGCGTTTTGCCGGCGTCGAGCGGCAACGTCAGGCACACGCGGGTGCCGCGCGGTTCGGCGGCTTCGATCTCCAGATGTCCGCCGAACGCGGCGGCGCGCTCGCTCATGCCGAGCACGCCGAAGCCGGACGCGGCGCGCGTGGAACGCGCCGGCGCATAGCCGCGGCCGTCGTCGGCAATGGTGAGGACGAGATGGCCGTTGCGCCACGCGAGCCGCATGCGGACCTGGCTGGCGCGCGCGTGCTTGGCGACGTTGGTCAGCGCTTCCTGGGCGATGCGGTACACGGCGATGGCGGCGTCCGCGTCGAGAGGCGGCGGCGCACCGCGCGTGACAAAGCGGCAGTCGATGCCGGTGTGGCGGGTGAACTGTTCACATTGCTGGCGCAGCGCGGCGACGATGCCCAGTTCCAGTGTCGCGGGCCGCAGGTTGGCGGCGATGCGATGCGCCGCGTCGAAGGTCTGGTCGATCAGGTTTTCCAGGTAAGCAATGCGCTCGGCGAGTGCGCCGTCCTCGCGTGGCAGGCGGCGCGTCAGCCCGGCCAGCGCGATCTTGATCGCGGTGAGATTGCCGCCGAGATCGTCGTGCACCTCGCGTGCCAGGCGCAGACGTTCCTGCTCCTTGGCGGTTTCGATGTGGGCGGCCATGGCGCGCAGCTGCGCGCGTGACTGGTTGATTTCGGCCTCGGCGAGCTTGCTGTGCGTGACGTTCAGCATGATGCCGTCCCAGATGTCACCTTCGCCGGTGCTGCGATGGCTGACGCGCACCGACACCCATTTCACGTCCTTCCATGCGCGCATGCGCAGGCGGCCTTCCCAGTTGAAACTGAGGTGACCACCGGCGGCTGCGGCGAGCTTTGCCAGATAGTCCGCACGGTCGTCGTCGTGGATCATGCGGAAGAAACGCTGCGGATCCGCGCGCAGCGTCGCGGCCTTGATGCCGAGGAGCTGCATGGACTGATCGCTGACGTGGCGCAGCATGGGGGCGCCGTGCGGCGGGCGGCACACCTGGAATACCATGCCCGGTACACTCGCGACGATTGCGCGCAGATCCGACACGGCGTGCGCGAGCGCCTGTTCGGCGGCATCGTGGCGGGTTTCGTCGTGGGCGATGCAGACGAGTAGCGTGCGTATGCCCTGCCGGCGCAGGAACAGGCGCGCGTCCACCGGGTAGAGGCTGCCGTCGTCACGGCGGCAATTGAGGCGCAGGCGGCTGCGGCGCCGGCGGCCACTGTGCAGGAGCGCCACCGCGGACTGGAAAGCGGGCACGTCCTCCGGTGCCAGCAGTTCCAGCGGCGTGAGTTCTTGGAGCGCATCGGGCGCACGCTGCAGATTGCGCAGCACGGCCGGATTGGCGTACAGGATGCGCAGCGTGTCGGCGTCGAAAACCATCACCTCGGTCATCGACTCCCGCAGGATCGCCTGCAGCAGGCCTGCGTCGCAGACGGTGTTTCCGAATCGTTCCATGTTCCTCCAGCATGGCGGCTCGATGCGCGCATTATCGCCGGTGTGCGACGGATCGTTGCGCTATAATGTTGGTTCCGAGGAGCGCTGCGAGGCGGATCGCCGTCCCCAGGCTCGGAAAGGCAATAACCGCGCTCGCCTATTCTCAACCCTGCCGGGTTCGGGACGTGGGTGAGCGCCGCTGCCGCCCCTTCGGGTCCAGTCGACCCCGTCCGCCCGGCCACATGCAACGGAGCATCACATGAACGCTGTGGCTGACAAGAACTTCACCGATTTCGTCGTCGCCGACCTGGCGCTTGCCGACTGGGGGCGCAAGGAAATCCGCATCGCCGAGACCGAAATGCCGGGCCTGATGGCGATCCGCGAGGAATATGCCGCAAGCCAGCCCCTCAAGGGGGCACGCATCACCGGCTCGCTGCACATGACCATCCAGACCGCGGTGCTGATCGAGACACTGACCGCGCTCGGCGCCGAGGTGCGCTGGGCCTCGTGCAACATCTTCTCCACCCAGGACCACGCCGCCGCGGCCATCGCCAGCGACGGCGTCCCCGTGTTCGCGGTCAAGGGCGAGTCGCTCGAGGATTACTGGGACTACACCCACCGTATCTTCGAGTGGACCGACGGCGGCTACAGCAACATGATCCTCGACGACGGCGGCGACGCCACGCTGCTGCTGCACCTGGGCGCGCGCGCCGAGAAGGACATCGCGGTGTTGGCCAATCCGACCAGCGAGGAGGAGCGCATTCTCTATGCGGCGATCAAGGCCAAGCTGGCCAAGGACCCGACCTGGTATTCGGTACGTCTCGCCGCGGTGAAGGGCGTCACCGAGGAGACCACCACCGGTGTACACCGCCTGTACCAGATGCACGCGCGCGGCGAACTCAAGTTCCCGGCGATCAACGTCAACGACTCGGTCACCAAGTCCAAGTTCGACAACCTCTACGGCTGCCGCGAGTCGCTGGTCGACGGTATCAAGCGCGCCACCGACGTCATGGTCGCCGGCAAGATCGCCGTGGTCGCCGGCTACGGCGACGTCGGCAAGGGCAGCGCGCAGGCGCTGCGCGCGCTCTCCGCGCAGGTGTGGGTGACCGAGATCGACCCGATCTGCGCGCTGCAGGCGGCGATGGAGGGCTACCGCGTGGTGACCATGGACTACGCCGCCGACAAGGCCGACATCTTCGTCACCGCCACCGGCAACTTCCACGTCATCAACCACGACCACATGGCGAAGATGAAGGACCAGGCCATCGTCTGCAACATCGGCCACTTCGACAACGAGATCGACGTCGCATCGATCGAGGGCTACCAGTGGGAAGAGATCAAGCCGCAGGTCGACCACGTCGTCATGCCGTCCGGCAACCGCATCATCCTGCTCGCCAAGGGCCGCCTGGTGAACCTCGGTTGTGCGACCGGTCATCCGAGCTACGTGATGAGCTCGTCGTTCGCCAACCAGACCATCGCGCAGATGGAACTGTGGCAGGAGCGCGATTCCGGCAAGTATCCGATCGGCGTCTACACCCTGCCCAAGCATCTGGACGAGAAGGTCGCGCGCCTGCAACTGAGGAAGCTCAACGCGCAGCTCACCGAGCTCTCCGACCAGCAGGCGGCCTACATCGGCGTACCGAAGCAGGGGCCATACAAGGCCGAGCACTACCGCTACTGATTGCAAGCCTTTGAAGGGAGCACGCCATGCGTTTGCTGCTGGTATGGATCCTCAATGCCGTCGCCCTGCTGGCGGTGACCTGGCTGTTGCCGTCGATCGAGCTCGCCGGCTTCGGATCGGCGCTCGCCGCCGCGCTCATGCTCGGCCTCATCAACACCCTGGTGCGGCCGGTGCTGGCGATCCTCACCCTGCCGCTCACCGTGCTGACGCTGGGGCTCTTCTATCTGGTGCTCAACGCGCTGCTGTTCTGGCTCGCCAGTGCGCTCCTGCCCGGCTTTCACGTCGGCGGGTTCTTCGCTGCGCTGGTCGGCGCCATCCTCTACGGCGTGATCGCGTGGCTGCTGTCTGCGCTGATCCCCGGCAAGAAAGGCTGATTCATGACGCAACGTACCTTCAGTTTTGAATTCTTTCCACCCAAGACGCCCGAGGGCGTGGAGAAACTGCGCGCCACGCACCGGCAGCTCGCGCAGTTGAAACCGAAATTCTTCTCGGTGACGTTCGGTGCCGGCGGCTCGACACGCGACCGCACCCTGGAAACCGTGCGCGAGATCCAGGCCAGCGGCAGCGAGGCCGCGCCGCACCTGTCGTGCATCGGCTCGACCGAAGCGAGCATCCGCGACATCCTCGACGAATACCGGCGTCAGGGCATTCGCCATCTGGTCGCGCTGCGCGGTGACCTGCCGTCGGGTTCGATGGACGTCGGCGAATTCCAGTATGCCAACGAACTGGTCGCCTTCATCCGCAAGGAAACCGGCGACTGGTTCAACATCGAGGTCGCGGCCTATCCGGAAATCCACCCGCAGGCGCGCTCGTACGCCGAAGATCTGCAGAACTTCAAGCGCAAGGTCGACGCCGGCGCCAACGCCGCCATCACGCAGTATTTCTTCAACGCCGACGCCTACTTCCGCTTCGTCGACGAGGCGAGTGCACTGGGTGTGAGCATCCCCATCGTCCCCGGCATCATGCCCATCGGCAACTACGTGCAACTGGCAAGGTTTTCTGACGCGTGCGGCGCAGAAATCCCGCGCTGGCTGAGGAAGAAACTGGAAAGTTACGGCGAGGACCTTGCGTCGATCCGCGCCTTCGGCCTCGACGTCGTCACCGACCTGTGCGATCGCCTGCTTGCCGGCGGCGCGCCGGGGCTGCACTTCTACACCATGAACCAGGCTGGCCCGTCGAGCACCATCTGGCAGCGGCTGGGGTTGTAGGGGGTTTTTGGACCGCGCTCACCGCGCAGTGCGGTCTCCTTTCCCCCTTGAGGGGGAAGGGGCCGGCGGCGAGGGCGACAACGGCCGCATGCCCGGTGTGGACACGTCGACTGCTGGTAGCGAAATGGAACTTCGGTGGCAAAAGGCCGAATTCGGTTCGCAAGCGAACCGCTACAAAACAGCGTACCTTATGTAGGAGCGGCGCCCTCGCCGCGATTGTCGGACGCCACAACCATCACCCCATCGGGCCGAGGGCGGCCCTCCTACAACAGCGTGGCGTCGCTGTGATCGTGGGCGATGCACCCACCACGGCATCGGGCCGAGGGCGGCCCTCCTACAACAGCGTGGCGTCGCTGTGATCGTGGGCGATGCAACCACCACGGCATCGGGCCGAGGGCGACCCTACTGCAACCGCACGCCTGTGGGAGCGGCGCCCTCGCCGCGATTTTTGGATGATCGAACTATCACGGCATCGGGCCGAAGGTGGCCCTCCTGCAAACGGTGAATCCGGGTCACTCCTGCACCGTCACAAAACCCAGCTTCGCAATCCCGGCGCGGTTGGCCGCGGCCATTACCTGCGCCACGCGGCCGTAGCGCACGTTCGCGTCGGCGTGCAACTGCACCGACAGATCGTCGCCGGTTTCGCGTAGCGTCGCGAGCTCGTTTTCCAGCGCGTCGAAATGGATCGCCCGCTGGTCGATGTACACCGCGCCCTGCGCGTCCACCGAGAGTTGCACCGTGCGGCTCTTTTTCAGCGGGGCGACCTGGGCAGTTTTGGGCAGGTCGACCGGCACGGCCTGCATCAGGAGCGGTGCGGTGACGATGAACACGATCAGGAGCACCAGCATGACGTCGACCAGCGGCGTGACGTTGATCTCCGACATTGCGGACTGTTTCGAGGTGATGTGCAGGGCCATGGGATGTCCGCCTAACGGGTGCCGAGATCCGGCTTCAGCACATGGTGCAGGAAGTCGTCGGCGAAGGCCTCCAGTTCCGCGCCGTAGAGGTTCACCCGGCGCAGGCCGTAGTTGTAGGCGATCACGGCGGGGATCGCGGTGGCGATGCCGACTGCGGTGGCGATGAGCGCCTCGCCGATCGGCCCGGCGACGACGTCGAGCCCGGCCGAGCCGGACTCGGAAATGCCCTGCAGCGCGTGCATGATGCCCCACACCGTGCCGAACAGGCCGACGAAGGGCGCGGTCGAGCCCACGCTCGCCAGCACCATCAGGCCGCTCTCCAGGCGGCGCATGGCTTTCTGCGCGTCGGCACGCAGACGACGCTCCAGCACGGGCTGAATGTCGCCGCTGTTCTGCGGGCGGCCCGTGCCGTTCCAGCCGAGCTCGCGCAGGGTGTCGAAGCCGGTGCGACCCACCTGCGCCAGCGGACCCTCGGACGTGCGTGCGACGCGTTCACCCGCCGCAAGATCCGCGGTGTTCCAGAACGCCTCGAGGAAGGCGCTGTTCTGCCGCGACAGGCGAAATTGCAGCCAGCCCTTCATGACGATCAGCGTCCACGACAGCACCGAGAAGGCAATCAGCAGCCACAGCGTGGCGGCGACGATGCCCGAGGTCGAGTGTCCCAACATGAGGAATCCTAGTTTTTCAGTTTGAAGGCGATCGGTACATCCACCCATGCGTTCACGGCCATATCGCCCTGGCGCGCGGGGATGAAGCGCCATTTTCGCACGGCTTCCAGCGCTGCCTCGTCGAGCAGCGCGTGGCCGCTGCCCTGCTTCAGTTCCACGCGCGCGCAGCGGCCGTCGGCCAGCACTTCGGCGCGCACCACCACCCGGCCTTCCAGCCCGCGCCGGCGCGCGACGGCGGGATAGTCCGGTGGCGGATTGTTGAGATAGGCCGCATTGAAACGCGGCGCCTCGACCACGGGCGGTGGCGCGGGTGGCGCTGGTGCTGGCGCAGGTACAGGCGGTGCTGGCGAAGCGGGTTCCGGTGCAGGCGGTGTGGCGACGATCGGTACGGGCGCCGGCTCGGGCGGTGCGGCCGGCGTTGCGCGCGGCACCGGCGCCGGCGGGAAGGGCTCGGGGCGCGGCGTGGCGGTTTTTTTCGGCGGGGGCGGCGCCATCGGCAGCGGGCGCGGCCGCGACACGGGTGGAGGGGTGGGCGTTGGCGCAGGAGGCGGCAGCAGCGCCGCCTCGATCACCTTGAACGCGGGTACAGGCTGCGCCGTGTTGCGCAGGCGGTCGAGGCCGAACCAGACCCCGGCATGAGCCAGGGCGACCAGCAGTCCGACGATGAGCCAGCGGCGCGCGGGGCGGGCTTTCCAGTCCATGCGGCAAAAAAGCAGAGGGTCGCGCATTGCGCGGCGGCGGGCAAGCCCGGAAATCCGCACAGGAAGACTCCGTGCGGCAAGCTGTCGCAATGGTAAGAGAATCGCGCGTCCGTGGCCTGCGACAAATTGACGCATGTGGTCCTGCGAAGAAAACTGCCCGGCGCCTTGCGGGGCCGGGCAGTTGCAAGTTCTGTTTGAGAACGATTTAGAACTTGTAATTGAACGCAGCGTAGATCGAACGGCCCATGCCGGGAACCGGGGTACCCCATTGCGGTACGGTCTGCACGGCGTTCGAGGTCATCGTCGTGCCCTGGCCGATATAGGCGCCGCCGAGCGGATGGTAGTAGAGCCGGTCGAACACGTTCTCGACGCCGAAATCCAGGCGCACCTGTTTCCAGGAGTGGCTGCCGCGCAGGTTGAGGAGGGCGTAGCCGGGGGTTTCCATCTCGTTGCGCATGGCGGAGACGTCCTCCTTCCGGCTCACCATGACCACTTCGGCGGCGTTGTTCCAGCCGCGCAGCTTCTGCGTCAGCGCGAGCTTGGCGTTGAGCGGCATGATGTTGTACAGGTTGTCGTCGGTGTCGCGGTTTTCACCTTTGGTGTAGTTGACCAGGCCGTTGAGCCCGATAGCCCCCAGCCCGGTTTGTGCCAGCGGCATCCTGCCCGATAGGTCGAGGCCATAGAGGCGCGCCGACTGGTTGACGAACTTGAGCACCGTGTACTGGCCCGTCTGCAGCGTCGCACGCGGGGCATTCGCCGTGGCGTCCCACTGGACCGCGTCGACATAGTCGGCCACATGCGTGTAGTACGGCGTCGCCTTGAATTCCCACGCGCGGTCGGGTGCGTGCCAGTCGAAGCTGGCAGACACCGTGTTGGCCTGCTCTGGCTTGAGGTCGAGGTTGCCGATGTAGCCATTGCCGTCGCCGAACCAGTTCACCATCAACGCCGCCATCGTCCAGGTCGACCAGGTGTAGCGCTCGTGCAGGTTGGGCGAGCGCGTCTTGTGGGCGAAGCCGAATTCGATGTCGCGCATGGCGTCGGGTGTGTAGCGCGCCAGTACGGTCATGTCCCAGTTGTTGTCGGTCTTGCTGTGGTCGGCGTTGTTGAAGTTGGCGGCATCCCGCGTCTGGTTGCCGCCGCTTGCGGCGATGGTGGTCGGGAAAGTGTTCGTGTTGTAGCCGTGCACATCCCCGGCGTCCATGCTCACCCGCTCGAAGCGCACGCCGGCGAGCGTCATCCACTGCGGGCTGTGCTGCTTTTCCCACTCGCCGAACAGCGCCATGCGATCGCGCTCGCCGTCGTTGACGTTGAGGAAGGCATTGGGCCACATGCCCCCGCCCGAGGCCGGCCACCAGTCGTCGAGCCGGTAGCGCTGGTATTCGGCACCGACGCGCAGCAGGTCCTGCTCGGTCAGATTGACGTCGGCCTTGACGACGGCGCCGGTGTTCGTGCTCTCGGTGTTCATCGGCATGCCGGCGGCGCAGCTTGCGCTGGGCCCGCCGCACGGCGCGCCCAAATAAGTCGGGGTGCCGCCTACGTACCAGTACTTCTTGTCGGCGCCGAAGTCCATGAAGTGGTCGACGTCCTCATGGTAGACGCGCGCCTCCAGCTTGCCCCAGGCGAGGTCGCCGACGTAGCGCAGGTTCACGCGTTTCTGGTCGTTGGCGAGCAGGTCCATGCGCTGGTTCGGCCACAACTGCTCGGGCATGTCCTGCAGACCGAACTTGGCTTCCACCAGGTGGGCGCCGCCACGGAACGCCAGGCCCAGCGTGTGGTTGCGCGTGTCGTAAGCGGTCGAGCCGACTTCGTCGGCCGGCAGGGTGTGGCCCGGGCGGCCGGTGAATCCGGCGGGCGTTCCCGCGACGAAGAGCCGGTCCTTGAAGTTGCCGCCGGCGTCGTAGTTGTCCGATTTCGCAATGGCGCCGGTATACGAAATGTTGAAGCTCTCGGTCGCGTAGGTCGCCGCCGCGTTGCCGCCGCGGACGTTGCCGTTGCTGCGGTAGAAGGCACCGACTTCACCCTTGACGAGGCTTGCCTGACCCGGTGCCGCGAATTCCGGCTCGGCGGTCTCGGCGACGATCGAGCCACCGATGCTGTCGCCGCCGACGCTGACCGGCGCGATGCCGGCGTAGACCTTGATCGAACCCACCTGCGAGGGATCGAGATACGACAGCGCGGGGTTCATGTGGTTGGGGCAGGCGGACAGCAGGTCCATGCCGTCGACCTTGATGCGCAGGCGGTCGTCGGCGAGGCCGTGGATCGAGGGCAGGCTGGACACGCCGCCGGAACCGTAGAGGCTGACACCGGGCACGTCGCGCAGCAGGCTGGCGGTGTCGCTGGTGGCGGCGCGGGTCGCCGTCAGGTCGGCCGCATCGAGCCTCGCACTCGAGCCCGCCGGGGCGGTGTCGCGCGCGGCGCTGACGGTCACTTCCGGCAGGGTGGCGGGGTCGGTGGCGTGCACTTGAGCGGACATCGCAGCGAGGGCGGGCAGGGCGAGTGCCACCGCGAGGGCGACGGGTCTGGGCGTGAACGACATGGGATGAGCTCCGTGGGCTGTTGGAAATCCTGTTTTCCGCAAGGCGGATACCCAGCATGGGGGAAAGCCGTGAGCCGCGTCCTCGTGCACGAGGCGTCGACCCGAAAACCGCTGGCGGCGTGGCCAGCAGCACAGAGATGGCATCCTGGCGTTCCCCGGCGGGGCCGCCGGAATCAATGGCCCGATGCTAACCCGGAACGCGCCGCGCGCCGGTGCGACATGATGTCGCACCGGCGCCGCAGCCGCGCCGGATCAGGGTTTCAGCGGAGGCAGGTGTGCAGCGCCTGCAGGCAGAAGTCGACGTTGCTCTGCCTGGCCGAATAGCCCATCAGGCCGATGCGCCAGATCTTGCCGGCCATGTCGCCCAGGCCCGCGCCGATTTCCAGATTGAATTCGTTCAGCAGCCGGGTGCGGACCGCTGCCTCGTCGACGCCTGCGGGCACGAACACCGAGTTGAGCTGTGGCAGGCGTGCGGCTTCGTCGACCACGTACTTCAGCCCGAGATTTTCGAGGCCGGCCCTGAGCGCTTCGTGCATCGCGCGGTGACGTGCCCACGCGTTCTCCAGACCTTCCTCTTCCAGCATCACCAGCGCTTCGTGCAGGCCGTACATCGGGTTGATCGGTGCGGTGTGGTGGTAGGTGCGCTTGCCGGCGGACTGCCAGTAGCCGAGCACCAGGTTGAGATCGAGGAACCAGCTCTGCACCGGCGTCTTGCGCGACTGGATCTTCGCGATGGCCTTTTCCGAGAACGACACCGGCGCGAGACCCGGTGTGCACGACAGGCATTTCTGGCTGCCCGAGTAGGCCGCGTCGATGCCCCAGGCGTCGAGGCGCACCGGCGTTCCCGCGAGGCTGGTGACGCAGTCCATGATCGTCAGCGCGCCGTGCGCCTGAGCGATGCCCGCCAGCGTTGCGGCGTCGGACTGCGCGCCGGTCGACGTTTCCGCATGGACGAAGGCCAGCACCCTGGCGTCGGGATTGGACTTGAACGCGTCGCGCACCTTCTGCGGATCGACCGGTTGGCCCCAGGCATCGTCGACCACCACCGGCACGCCGCCGGTGCGCTTGACGTTCTCCAGCATGCGCCCGCCGAACACGCCGTTCCTGCAGACGATGACCTTGTCGCCCGGTTCGACCAGGTTGACGAAGCACATCTCCATCCCCGCCGAACCCGGCGCCGACACCGGGAAGGTCAGCGCGTTCTGCGTCTGGAACGCCATCCGCAGCATCGCCTTGATCTCTTCCATCAGGTCGACGAAGGCGGGGTCGAGGTGGCCGATGGTCGGGCGTGCCATCGCATCGAGCACGCGCTGCGGGACGTCGGAAGGGCCGGGGCCCATAAGGATGCGCCGGGGAGGGATGAAGGGAACGGTCATGACCTTGCCTGCCTTGTGGAAAAAATCAATCAAAACAATGGATTGATTCTACATGATGGCGAGGCCACACGAATGGGCGCACCCCGGTGCAGGAGCGCCGCTTGCGGCGCGAACGCCGAGTGCGAAGGTTTTCGCGTGGTTCGCCCCGCAAGCGGGCCTCCTACGGCGCTATCAGAGCCATTCGGCATCCCACCACGGGTAATCGCCGACGTGTTGGCACAGGCCGGCACGTAGCGGGTTGGCGACAATGTAACGGGCGACGGAACGCAGGTCTTCGTCGCGGCGGATGCCGTGGTCGAAAAAACCGGACTGCCAGATCTGCGCGATCTCGGGATATGGTCTGCGGATTTCGTGGGCACTCCCTGACTTGAAGCGGTTCATCGTGGCGGAAAGCGTCGCACGTTCGCCCAGGGTGAACAGCCAGTGCAGGTGATCCGGCATCAGGACCCAGGCATGGGAATGCACCCAGCCGCCTTGGTGCAGGCTGCGCATCACGCCTATGACGGCGCGTGCGCAATCCAGGGTGACGAACAGCGGCCGCCGCCCGGCGGTGGCGGTGATGATGTGATAAGGCTGGCCAGGCAGCGACACCCGCCCGATGCGCAAACGGTTCTGATGGGCCATGCACGGATTGTGCCGTAGGAGGCCCGCTTGCGGCGTGAACAGCGGTTTGTTCGGCCCGCAAGCGGACCTCCTACGTGGGTTTGCGTTGGTAGGAGCGCGGCTCGCGGCGCGAGCCGTTTTGACCGTGATTGCCCCGTCGTCTGTAGGAGGCCCGCTTGCGGGCCGAATTCGACCTCAAGCCGGCGGCTCGCCCATCAGCGGCCGCATCGCCGTCAACAGACTGTTGAAAATGCGCGGGTGCTGTCTCTCCTGCTCGGCGAGCATCTGCTTCATTGCGTAGCGCTGCTGCGGCTTGGCGAAGCAGGCGGGACAGTTCTCGAAGATCACCGGCAGACCGGCGTCGTGGGCGAAGGCGCGGGTCTGCCGTTCGCGCGCGTAGGCGAAGGGGCGGATGATCCGGAGATCGCCGGCGTCGTTGAGATAATGCGCCGCCATGGTCCTGAGCTTGCCGCCGAAGAACATCGACATCATCAGCGTCTCGGCAAGGTCGTCGAGGTGTTGCGCCAGCGCGATCACGTTGCAGCCCCGTTCGCGCGCGACGCGGTAGAGGATGCCGCGGCGCATGCGTGAGCAATAGGCGCAGTAGGAGTCGCTGTCCTTCGTCAGCGTCTTTTGCGCTTCCTGGACGATCGGCTGCGATTCCAGGCAATACGACACACCGAGCGCGGCCATATAAGGCTTCAAGGGCGAGGGATCGAACTGGTCGGACTGCGGGTCGACGGTGCACGCCAGCAGTTCGAACTTCACCGGCGCCTTCTGTTGCAGGTGATGCAGCGTGTGCAGGAGCGACAGCGAATCCTTGCCGCCGGAGAGCCCCAGCAGGATGCGGTCGCCATCGCGGATCATGCGGTAGTCGCCGATGGCGCGGCCGGCGGCACTCGCCAGGGAGCGCGAGGGTCTGGCCCAGGCCGGCGCGGCGTGACTCATGCGGAAAACTGCATCGCGTGCAGTTGCGCATAGCGACCCTGCTTTGCCAGCAGTTCGGCGTGGGTGCCGATTTCGACGATGCGTCCGCCTTCGAGCACGACGATGCGGTCGGCGCGCTCGATGGTGGACAGCCGGTGTGCGATGACGAGCGTGGTGCGGTGGGCGATCAGCGTTTCCAGCGCCGCCTGCACGTGGCGCTCGGATTCGTTGTCGAGCGCCGAGGTCGCCTCGTCGAGAACAAGGAGGGGCGCGTTCTTCAGGATCGCGCGCGCGATCGCGATCCGTTGCCGCTGGCCGCCGGAGAGGCGCATGCCGTTCTCGCCGATCAGTGTGTCGAGGCCCTCCGGCATGGCCTGGATGAAGTCCCATGCGTGCGCGGCGACGCAGGCGGCGCGGATCTCGTCGGGCGTGGCGTCGCGGCGGCTACCGTAGGCGATGTTGTGCGCCAGGGTGTCGTTGAACAGCACCACGTCCTGCGACACCAACGCGATATGGCGACGCAGGTCATGCAGGCGCAGTTCACGCAGATCGATACCGTCGAGCTCGATGCGGCCGGCATCGGGATCGTAGAAGCGCGGCACCAGGTTGGCCAGCGTGGTCTTGCCCGAGCCGGATGCGCCGACCAGCGCCACGGTTTCGCCCGGTGCGATGTCGAGCGTGATGCCGGCGAGCGCCGGGACCGTCTTGCCGGGGTAGGTGAGGGCGACGTCGCGGAAGGCGAGACGGCCTTCGATGCGCTCGAGTACGCGTGTGCCGCGGTCGCGCTCGGCCTCCTCGTCGAGCAGGGTGAAAATGGTCTCGGCGGCGGCAAGTCCGCGCTGCATCTGGTCGTTCACCGCGGTGAGCCGCTTGAGCGGCGCGAACAGCAACAGCATCGCCATGAAGAAGGAGACGAAGCCGCCGACGGTGGTGGTGTTGGCGCTGGCCTGGCCAGCGGCGATGTAGACAATGATGGCGAGTGCCACCGCGGCGATGAACTGGATCACCGGTTCGTAGACCGCGTTGGCGGCGACGCGCTTCATCTCGAACAGACGCGCCCGGTTGGCGGCGAGCCGGAAGCGGTCCCGCTCGTAGGGCTCGCCGCCGTAGAGCTTGACCACGCGATGGCCGCCCACCGCCTCGTCGACCACCTGGGTCAGCTCGCCGATATTCTGCTGCGCCTTGCGCGACAGCCCGCGCAGGCGCCGGCTGGCGATGCGCACGATCCACAGCGTGAGCGGCACCATGCCGAACACGATCAGCGTGAGCTGCCAGTTCAGCCACAGCAGATAACCCAGCAGGCCCAGTACGGTGACCGTATCGCGCACCAGCGTGGTCAGCGAACTCGTCGCCGACTGCGTCACCTGGGTGACGTTGAACGCCAGGTGCGCAATCAACTGGCCGCTCGGATTCTGATCGAAATAGCGCGTCGGCAGCGTCATCAGCTTGTCGAACATCGCCGCGCGCAGGTCCATCACCAGACGGCTGCCGACCCACGCCATGCAATAGGTGCTGACGAAGCTGGTGACCCCGCGCACCAGAAAAAGCGCCAGCAGCAGCATCGGCACCCAGCGGATGAAGTCGGGATCCTTGGCGACGAAGCCCTGGTCCAGCAGGGGCTTGAACAGTGCCGGCAGCAGTGGCTCGGTGGCGGCGGTCGCCACCAGCGCGACGAGTGAGAGCGCGAACATGCGCCAGTGCGGCTTCACATAACCGAGCAGGCGCAGATACAGCGTGCGGCTGTCGGATACACTCATAGCAGGAGCAGGGTGGCGAGCCCGAGGAAGATGAAGAAGCCCATGCTGTCGGTGGTGAAGGTGAGCAGGATCGACGAGCCGATCGCGGGATCGCGTTTCATTTTCGCCAGTGCCATCGGGATGAAGATGCCGGCGAGTGCCGCGACGATCAGGTTCAGCAGCATCGCCAGCGCCATCACGCCGCCGAGCGCCGGATTGTCGTACAGCAGCCAGGCGAAGACTCCGACCACCGCGCCCCATGTCAGGCCGTTGAGTGCCGCGACGCCGATCTCCTTGACGACCAGACGGCGCGCGTGGGCCTGGGTGATGAGGCCGAGCGCGAGGCCGCGAATGATCAGGGTGTTGGTCTGGTTGCCCGAGTTGCCGCCGATGCCGGCGATGATCGGCATCAGCGCCGCCAGCGCGGCGAGCTTCTCGATGCTGCCCTCGAACGCACCGATCACGCGCGAGGCGACGAAGGCGGTGCACAGATTGATCGCCAGCCACATCCAGCGGTTCTTCGCCGCGCGCCATACCGTCGCGAAGAGATCTTCCTCCTCCTTCAGGCCAGCCATCGACAGCATGTCGGCGTCGGCCGATTCGCGGATGTAGTCGACCACCGCGTCGATGGTGAGCCGGCCGATCAGATGGTCCTGCGTGTTCACCACCGGCGCCATCACGAGGTCGTAGCGCTCGAACGCCTGGGCCGCCTCGTGCGCCTCGTCCTCGGGATGGAATTTCACGAAGTCCTCGACCATCACCGCCGCCACCGAGGCTTCCGGGTCGCTCGTCAGCAGGCGCTTCAGCGGCAGCACGCCGATGAGCGCGTCGTTGCGATCGACCACGAACAGCTTGTCGAGCTGGTCGGGCAGTTCGCCCAGGCGGCGCAGATAGCGCAGCGTGACTTCCAGGCTGACGTCGGCGCGGATCGTCACCATCTCGAAGTCCATCAGCGCACCCACGGTGTCTTCCGGGTATGCCAGCGCCGACTGCAGATGCGCGCGCTTCTGCGCGTCGAGCGAGGTGAGCAGTTCCTGGATCACGTCCAGCGGCAGGTCGGCCGCGATGTCGGCGATCTCGTCGGTGTCGAGCGATTCGGCGGCCGCCAGCAGCTCCGCCTTGTCCATGGTCTGGATCAGCGATTCGCGGACCGAATCCGAGACTTCGACGAGGATGTCGCCATCGCGCTCGGCCTTGACCAGATCCCATACCAACGAGCGCTCGTCGAGCGGCAGCGCCTCCAGGATGTAGGCAACGTCGGCCGGGTGCAGCGCATCGAGCTTGCGACGCAGTTCGGCGAGATTCTGCTTGTGCACCAGGTCTTCCACCAGATCCTGGCGCGGGCCCTCCTGGCGGTGGACGAGGTCCTCCACCAGATGCATCCTGGCGAGCAGCGCCTGCACCTGGGCAAGATGCGTTTCCAGGCTCTCCTGCGAGTGGCTTTCGAGGGTGTCGGTCATGGGGTGTTCGTGCAAAAAGCCCCGCGATTGTATCGCGGCCCGCATGGGCGCTCCCGGGCAGCGGGAAAAATTCGGGAAACGCCGAACAATAACCCGCAGCGGAATGTGCCCGATTGCATGTCCGGGCACGTGTCTGCCGCGAAGCGGGATACCGGACGCCAGGGCGCGGTCGCTGGCGCCCCTGCGCTGGCCGATCCCCGCTGCGCGGGGCCCCGCGTCCGACGCTCCCGGGCGCCCCTGCGAGGAGGCGCGAGAGCGGAGCGGTCAACTGCGGTTTCCAGGTTGAATGCGCTGCCCGGGAAGTCTTAGCGGGGCACCTGCGCGTAGGCCATGTAGCGCTTGATGAGGGCAACACGCCGCTGATACGTGCGCGAGTTCCGGTTGTGTTCATACCAGCGCGGATTCGGCACCATCGCCGCCATGCGCGCGGCCTGGTCGCGGTCGAGGTTCGTCGCGGAGGTTCTGTAGTAGCGGCGGGCGGCGGCTTCGGCGCCGTAGATGCCGTTGCCCCATTCGATGACGTTGAGGTAGACCTCGAGGATGCGGCGCTTGCTCCAGGTGGCCTCGATCATCAACGTGATGACGGCTTCCTGGCCCTTGCGGATGAAGCTGCGCTCGCCGGAAAGGAAGAGGTTCTTGGCGAGCTGCTGGGTGATGGTGGAGCCGCCGGCGACCAGGCGTCCCTTTTTCAGGTTTTTCCTCACCGCCTTCTGGATGCCTTCGACGTCGAAGCCTTCGTGCTCGAGGAAACGGGCGTCCTCGGCGGCGACGATGGCGCGCTTCAGGTGGATCGAGATGCGCGCGTAGGGCATCCACTTGTGACGCAGTTCGGCGTCGGGATTCCTTTCCTGCTGGCGCGCAAGGCCGGCTTCCATGAAGGCGGTGGACGCGGGGTTGTGGTCGATCCACCACAGCACGTGGGCGAAGATCCACAACTGATACAGCAACACCAGGCTGATGGCAGCGGCGATGCCCTTGCCGATCCAGGCGAGCAGGTTTTTCAGCATGCCGCGCGCAGGCTCGCGATGACCGGGGCGGTGTCGGGGCGCACGCCGCGCCAGACGAAGAACGCTTCGGCGGCCTGTTCGACCAGCATGCCCAGTCCGTCGGCGGTGGCGACGCCGTGCGTGCGCGCGAAGGCGAGGAAGGGGGTGTCGCGGCCGTACATCATGTCGTAGGCGAGGCTGCCGGCGGCGAAGATCGTGGGCGGCAGCGGCGGCAGCTCGCCGGCGAGGCTCGCGGCGGTGGCGTTGACGATGACGTCGAAGGCGCCGGCCAAGGCGTCGAAGCCGCATGCCACGACGCCGTGGCCGAACAAGCCGGCGAGGCCCTGCGCGCGTGCGACGGTGCGGTTGGCGATGACCAGGGTGGCGGGTTGCTGTGCGAGCAGCGGCTCGATTACGCCGCGCGCGGCGCCACCGGCACCGAGCAGCAGGATGCGGCGGCCGGCAAGATCGCGGCCGAGGTTCTGCGTGAGGTCGGCGAGGAGGCCCGCGCCGTCGGTGTTGTCGCCGCGGATTTCGCCCGAAGCGAAGGTGAGGGTGTTGACCGCCCCGGCGCACTCGGCGCGCGCGCTGAGGCGGGTGGCCAGGCGACAGGCTTCTTCCTTGAACGGCACGGTGACGTTGGCGCCCCGTCCGCCGGCGGCGACGAAGGCCGCGACGCTTGCGGCGAAGCCGTCCTTTGGCGCGAGGATGGCCTCGTACGTCATGTCCTGTCCCGTCTGGCGGGCGAAGGCGGCGTGGATCAGCGGGGATTTGGAGTGGGCGACGGGGTGCCCGAAAACGGCGTAACGATCGGTCATGGCGCGCTATTTTAGCGCGTGAGCGGCTCGTTCAGCTTTGGCTCCACGGCAGTCCGCGTCGTTTCCAGCCGTTCTGCGCGCTGCGGTGGCCGGTG
>MKWN01000033.1:0-77514 GCA_001899775.1 Thiobacillus sp. 65-29 | reverse complement strand
CACCCGCCCCGCCCGGCCCGGGCGCAGGCTGCGGCGGCGTGGTGCGAGCGATGGCCGCTGCGGCAGACGAAAAGGAGCAGTGCCTCGGGGTCGGTCGCCTGCGCCACTTGCGCGAGAAAGTGCGGATTGGGCACCCAGCCTGGCCATGATTGCCATTCGATGTGCAGGGCGCCGGGGATGCTGCCGACAAACTCCAGTTCGGCGCGCGAGCGGACGTCGACGAGTCGCGCGCCGGGCGCCAGTCGAAGCAGTTCGTGCGCCTCGTGGGGCAAAAGCTCGCCCGCGTAAGGCAGCGCCTTGGCCCGGCCCCGCCCGTGCGCTTCATCGAGCAATTCGGTGATCCGCCCCACGCCTCTTTCCCCTTCTGGACCCGTACTCAGTATATGCAAGACTCTGCCTGCCGCAACGCGCACCAAAATGGTGCGCCGCGGTTTCCGTGCGCACCGTTTTCGGGCGCGAGGGATGGGCCCACCGCGATGTCCGGGCCCCGGAGCCTTGTGGCACAATGTTTTCGTTGACATTTCACACGTGGCACGCTTGCTGCTAAGTTGAACGTGTCTGCGGCGTACGCGTGCCGTTCCGCCGTTTCATTCATTTCAGTTCGAGGAGATTCAGCATGGCCGTGGCCGATGTACTCAAGAGGATTCATGACGAGGAAATCAAGTTCGTCGATCTGCGCTTCACCGATACCCGGGGCAAGGAGCAGCACGTCTCGATCCCCTCGCGCATCGTCACCGAGGACTGGTTCGAGGACGGCCATCCGTTCGACGGCTCGTCGATTGCCGGCTGGAAAGGAATCCAGGCGTCCGACATGCTGTTGAAGGCGGATCCGGGTTCGGCCTACCTCGACCCGTTCTTCGACGAGCCCACGCTCATCCTCACCTGCGACGTGATCGAGCCGTCCGACGGCAAGGGCTACGAGCGCGATCCGCGCTCGGTCGCCCGGCGCGCCGAGGCCTATCTGAAATCGACCGGGCTGGCCGACACCGCCTACTTCGGTCCGGAGCCCGAGTTCTTCATTTTCGATTCGGTCACCTGGCACGACACCATGTCGGGCTGTGGCGTGAAGATCGAGTCCGAGGAAGCCGCCTGGTCGTCCGCCGAGAAATTCGAGGAACGCAACAGCGGGCATCGTCCCGGCATCAAGGGCGGCTACTTCCCGGTGCCCCCCGTCGACAGTCTGCAGGACATCCGCGCCGCCATGGTGATGGCGCTGGAAGAGGCCGGCGTGCCGGTCGAGGTATTCCACCACGAGGTGGCGACCGCCGGCCAGTGCGAGATCGGCACCGTGTTCAACACGCTGACCCGCCGCGCCGACCAGACCCAGGTCCTGAAATACATCGTGCAGAACGTCGCCCACGCCTACGGCAAGACGGCGACCTTCATGCCCAAGCCCATCGTCGGCGACAACGGTTCGGGCATGCATGTGCACATGTCGCTGTGGAAGGATGGCAAGAACCTGTTCGCCGGCAACGGCTACGCCGGGCTGTCGGAGACCGCGCTGTACTACATCGGCGGGGTCATCAAGCACGCCCGTGCGCTGAACGCCATCACCAATCCGGGCACCAATTCGTACAAGCGTCTGGTGCCCGGTTTCGAAGCCCCGGTGATGCTGGCCTATTCGGCGCGCAACCGCTCGGCGTCGATCCGCATTCCCATCTCCTCCAGCGAAAAGGCGCGCCGCGTCGAGGTCCGCTTCCCCGACCCGCTGGCCAACCCGTATCTCGCGTTCGCTGCGCTGATGATGGCGGGCCTCGACGGCATTCAGAACAAGATCCACCCCGGCGATCCGGCCGACAAGGATCTCTACGACTTGCCGCCGGAAGAAGACGCGAAGATCCCGAAGGTGTGCCACAGCCTGGAAATGGCGCTGGACGAACTCGACCGCGACCGCGAGTTCCTCACCCGCGGCGGCGTGTTCACCAACGACATGATCGACGCCTACATCACGTTGAAGATGGAGGAAGTCACCAAATTCCGCATGACCACCCATCCGGTCGAATTCGCGATGTACTATTCGCTGTAAGCCTGTGTGGCGTTGCAAACGGGGTGGCTGCGGCCACCCCGTTCGTTTTCAAGTCCGGCGCACTTTTGGCCGTAGACAAGGGGACAGGCTACACTCGGACCCATGCGCATTGCCCTTCTTCCCTTCCTTGCGACGCTAATGGCGGCGGCACCCGTGCACGCCGAAATCTACAAGTACGTCGACGAGAACGGCCAGGTGACCTTCACCGATGCCTACCGCAAGGGCGCGCAGAAGATCGAGCTGCCCGGCGCGCCGTCCAGCCTGCCCGCGAGCAAGGCGGGGTCGCGCCGTGCCTCGTACGCACCCAGCCCGGCGAACTTTCCCCGCATCGATGCCGCCACGCAGAAACGGCGCGACGACATCCGCCGCGAGGTACTGCAGGAGGAGATCGCCGGCGAGCGCCGCAATGCCGAGGAAGCGCGTCGCCAGCTCACGCTGGGCGAGCGGCTGCAACCCGGCGAACGGGCGACCGATGCCTCCTATCTCAACCGTGTCAACAAGCTGCGTGCGACCGTGCAGCAGCACGAGCAGAACGTCGCGGCCATCCAGCGCGAACTCGCCAACCTGAAGTAGCGGCTCCCCGCTCTCTGGCACAATGCGTGCTTCAGCAGGGTATGAGCATGAAGCTGCCTTCTCCGAACGTCTTCGCAGGGCTGGAAAACCTGTCCACCGGGGTGATGGTGCTCGACGGCGACGACCGTATCCTGCACCTGAATCCGGCCGCCGAAACCCTGCTCGGCGTGTCCGGTGCGCTCTTCGCCGGGCAGCGCGCCCGTGACGCCTTCGAGCGCAGCCCCGAGCTCGCGACGGCCCTGCGTACGGTGCGCGACACCGGGGAAACGGTGATCGAACACGAACTCGACGTGGCGGTGGGTGGACACCCGCCAATCCGCCTGGGGTGCAGCGTGTCGCCGCTGGACGCGCCACCGGGCGGCCTGGTGGTCGAGTTGCGCGCGGTCGACCCGCACCTGCGCATCGCCCGCCTGGAGCAGGCGCGCCTGCAGCAGGAGGCCAACCGCGAACTGCTGCGCAACCTGGCGCACGAGATCAAGAACCCGCTGGGTGGCATCCGCGGCGCGGCGCAGTTGCTGGAACACGAACTGCCACGCGAGAGCCTGCGCGAATACACCCAGGTCATCATCAAGGAAGCCGACCGCCTGCAGTCACTGATGGAGCGCCTGCTGACCCCGCATCGCATGCCCCGTTTTGGTGCAGTGAACATCCACGAGGTGCTGGAACGCGTGCGCAGCCTGATCCTCGCTGAAACCCCCAGCGTCAGGCTGCACCGCGACTACGACGTCAGCCTGCCCGAGATCCGTGCCGACGCCGAGCAGTTGATCCAGGCCGTGCTCAACATTGCGCGCAACGCCGTGCAGGCAATAACCGGTAATGGGCGCGCCCAGGGTGAGATCGTCTTCCGCACGCGTGTGGCGCGCCAGATCACGCTGGAGTCGCGACGCTATCGCCTGGGCCTGCGCGTGGAAATCATCGACAACGGTCCCGGCATTCCCGAGGACATTCGCGAGCAGATTTTCTATCCGCTGGTATCGGGACGCGAGGGCGGCAGCGGCCTCGGACTCGCCGTGGCGCAGACCCTCGTGGCGCAGAATCACGGCACGCTCGAATGCGAGAGCCGCCCCGGCCACACCGTATTCGCCATGTTTCTTCCGCTGCCAGGCTGACCCCCCATGTCCCAATCGAACTGCGTCTGGATCATCGACGACGACCGCTCCATCCGCTGGGTGCTGGAAAAGGCGCTGCTGCGCGAGGACATCCCCTGCATGACCTTCGGTTCGGCCGGTGATGCGCTGCGCGAACTCGAGCGCAGCACCCCCACGGCGGTGCTGTCCGATATCCGCATGCCCGGCGTGTCCGGCCTCGAACTGCTGCAGGCGCTGAAGGAGCGTCTGCCCAGGGTGCCGGTCATCATCATGACTGCGTATTCCGATCTCGACAGTGCGGTCGCCGCATTTCAGGGCGGCGCGTTCGAATACCTGCCCAAGCCGTTCGACCTCGACCAGGCGCTCGACCTGGTGCGCCGCGCACTGGCGGAAAACGCCAGCCGCGCGGCCCCCGCACCGAACGCCGTACCGGTCACCGAAATGCTCGGCCAGGCGCCGGCGATGCAGGAGGTGTTCCGTGCCATCGGGCGCCTGGCGCCATCACACGCCACGGTGCTCATCACCGGCGAATCGGGCAGCGGCAAGGAGCTGGTGGCGCGCGCGCTGCACCGCCACAGTCCGCGCGCGCACGGCCCGTTCATCGCACTCAACACCGCGGCGATTCCGAAAGATCTCCTGGAATCCGAACTCTTCGGCCACGAACGCGGCGCCTTCACCGGCGCGGCGGCGCAGCGGCGCGGGCGCTTCGAGCAGGCCGACGGCGGCACCCTGTTTCTCGACGAGATCGGCGACATGCCGGCCGAGTTGCAAACACGCCTGCTGCGCGTGCTCGCCGACGGCCAGTTCTACCGCGTCGGCGGCCACACGCCGGTGAAGGCCAACGTGCGCGTGATCGCCGCCACCCACCAGGACCTCGAAACCCGTGTGCGCGAGGGCCTGTTCCGCGAGGACCTGTTCCATCGGCTCAACGTCATCCGCCTGCGCCTGCCGCCGTTGCGCGAACGGCGTGAGGACATTCCGCTGCTGGTGCGCCACTTCATGCAGAAGAGCGCGCGCGAACTCGGCATGGAAGCGAAGGGCGTGTCGGAGGCGGCGATGAAGACGCTGGTCGGTCTGCCGTGGCGTGGCAACGTGCGCCAACTGGAAAATGTGTGCCACTACCTCAGCGTGATGGCGCCGGGGCAGGTGGTCGAGGCGGGCGACCTGCCGGCGGATCTGATGCAGGATCGCGACGCGCCGCACGTGGGCGACTGGCTGCAGGGCCTCGCCGCCGAGGCGGGCGCGCGGCTGGCGCGCGGCGAGGCGGCGATTCTCGGCGAGCTGACGCAGGCCTACGAAAAGACGCTGATCGAGGTGGCCCTGCGCCACACCGGCGGCCGCCGCATCGAGGCCGCGCATCTGCTGGGCTGGGGGCGCAACACGCTGACGCGCAAGATCCATGAGCTGGGGATGGATGCGGACGTGGAACGCGACACGTAAGCAAAAAAAAGCCGACGGGTGTCGGCTTGAACGCGCCCACCGTGCAAGGCGACGCGCCGCGCCCCGTTCGGGGGAGGTCCGGGGGCGCGGGAAGGAAAAGGCGCCGCTCAGGCGGCCAGGGTGTCCTGCAGCAGCTTCTGGATTTCGCCTTTCTGGTACATCTCGATCATGATGTCGGAACCGCCGATCAGCTCGCCGTTGACGTAGAGTTGCGGGAAGGTCGGCCAGTTGGCGTAGTACTTCAGGTTTTCGAAGATCTCCGGGTCCATCAGCACGTTCACGGCGAGAAAGTCCTGCACGCCGCAAGCCTGGAGCACCTGCGCGGCACGGGCAGAAAAGCCGCACTGCGGAAACTGCGGCGTGCCCTTCATGTACAGCACGATCTTGTTCTGGGTTACCTGTTCGCGGATGCGATCGAGCGGGGTCATCGTGGCTCCTGAATACTTGAGTGGAATGCTCAAGAATTATACCCCTGCGTGCGGGCGCGTCAAGCGGCTTTGGCCTCGCGCGCGTCCTCGCCGAGGAAAGCCTTGTGCAACAGATGCGGCAGCAGCAGGCGCGGCGGCATGCGCAGCCAGTGCGCGCGCACGTAGGCGGCCAGCCGCGCGGCCGGGGTGAGGCGGTCCTCGCAGCTCGGATGCATCGGGGCCAGGGCGCGGGTGAAGACGGCATCGAGCAGCGCCTGCACGGGACGTGCCGGCGCGAAGCGCGCGAGGGCGACGTCGACGCTGGCCGGCACCGGCGTGGCGAGAAAATGCCGCACATAGCGCAGCGCGTGGAACAGCGAACGCCCCAGCTCGAGTTCCCCGGCGCGGGCGACGAGGCGTGGCCAGAAATCCGCCTCGCGGGCGGCGTCGCGCAGCAGCAGGTCGAGGTCGGAGAGGTCGCGCAGGCCGTGCGGCAGTTCGCCGTCGTGAAACAGGTGGGCAGCGGAATGCAGAATGCGGTCGGTGGCGCACAACACGCGCACGCCGGGCAGGCCGGGCACGGCGACCGCCTGCGCACGCAGCCGGGCGGGGTCGGGCCGGCTGCGTGCGGTGTCAGGCAGGATGGCATGGTGCACGTCGATCACGGTTGCGCGCTGCACATGCTGCAGCGGCGGAATCTCGTGCATCCAGCGGCGATAGTAGCGCTGGTCGTAGGCGGACAGGCCGGTGGCGTGCCAACCGGCGAGCATCAGCGCGGATTCGGCGGCATCCAGCGCTTCGCGCGGCACCAGGATGTCGAGATCGTTGAACAGCCGCCCCTGCGCGGCAGGCAGTCCGGCGGCCACGTAGGCGGCGCCTTTCAGCAGCAGCAGGGGGATGCCGGCGGTGCCCAGCGCCTTCTTCACTTGCGCGATTTCCCAGCGCACCGCCACCTGCTGGCGTGCCGCCAGCGTGTCGGCCGCTTCGAAGTGCCAGCGCGCGGGGGCGGGGATGGCCTCGTCGCAGCCGGCCTGGCGCAAGATATGGTACAGACGCGAGGTCAGCCCGGCATGGTGCGCCTGGCGCAGCAGCAGGTCCCACTCGCCCATGGAGAGCGCGCGTGCGGCGTCCGGGGCACGCAGCGTGCGCGACAGCAGGTCGGGTGCGTTCATGCGCTACCCTCCGCAGCGAGGCGCTCGAACTGCGCCACGGCCTCGTCGAGGATGCCATATTCGAAGTCGTAGCACGCCGTCTGGTCGATCAGCGCGCTGCCCACCCGGAAGCCGTCCGCGCCCAGGTGGCTGTAGTTGAACGCATTTTCGGCGAGGAACATGAAGGTCTGCGCCTTCGAGCGCGGGGTGAGGCGCGCCGCCGCCCCCGCCTGCCAGCGCGGAAAGATCACCCAGCCGGGGCGCGCGGGTTCGTGTTGGCGGCGCACGCTGTCGCGCAGCGGGCGCAGGTGCGCCACCGTGCCCTTGACCGTGTCGCGCGACTCGCGGTTGACAAAGGCGTCCGGGCTGAATGCGCGAATGATGTCGATGGACTGGTTCTTCAGGCTGACCGGGCGCGGCAGCGGCTGGACGAGGCCGGTCCTGCGGTCGATCAGGGTCAGTTCGTCGGAGAGCAGGCGCCAGCCCGACAGCATCAGCGCCGCGGTCAGGGTGCTCTTGCCCGAGCCGGGCGGCGCCGGAAGGATCGCCGCGCGGCCGTTTTTCTCCACCACCCCGGCGTGGATGATGAGGTACTGGTGGGCGCGCGTCGACACGCACCAGTTGAGGCCCCATTCCAGCATGGGAAACGCCTGGTCGAGCGGCAGGGGCTTGAAGGGCGGCACGCCGTCTACGGCGAAATTCACCTGCGGGCGCAGCCAGCGCCGCAGGCCGCGCGGCCGGTCGACCGAGACGTGGAAGTCGGCAAAGGCCTCGTGCGGGCTGCGCACCTCGAACTGGCCGTAAAGCTGCGTCAGGCCCTCGGCGACGTGCGGGACGTGTGATCGTACCCGTACCGAGAATGGTCCGGTGCGCAGCCACACCCCCGGGCCGGCGAGTTGACGGCGCAGTTCGGCGGGCGGCAGCTGCAGCAGTTTCATGGGGCCTGCAGCAGACCGATGCGGCGCAGGCTGTCGAGTCCGTCGTCCACGGCGTTCAGGAAGTCCGCTGAGAGCGCGACTCCCAGCGCTGTCGCGGTGCGCGCAGCGATCGTGGCGGCGTCGAGTCCGGGATCGGCCTGGCAGGTCTGGAACAGGGCCCGCGTCAGCGGTCGAAGATAGTGGGTATCCCCCGAGGCGACGTCGAAGGCGACGGCCTCGTCATCCCAGACCCGCAGCAGCCAGTCGCGCGGCGGGATGCTGTCAGCCATCCGTCAGTTCAACGGGCACGCGCGCTCGTTGAGCATGGCCAGCGAATCCTTCAGTCCGGCGGGATTGCTCAGATAGTTCTTCTGGAACAGCGCAATGAGCTCGCCGGCGGTGTAGCCGAAATTGACGCTTGGGTGCGCGGCGTTCAGCAGCGCGGCCACCGCGTGGAAGCCGAGGTTGGTGGCGATCGGGTCGGCGTTGCCATTGAGTTCCCGCATGACTTCGAGCAGGGTGTAGGGCTTGCCGTCGCGGCGGACGTACTGGGTGACCTTGAATACGGAATTGAACGTGTCCTTCGTGCTGAAACCGGTGGCCGCCCACGAATCGAGATGCTGGTCCTGCTTCCAGTAACCGGGCGTGCAGCCTTCGCACACGACCTTGGGTTTCGACAGGTTGCCGGAAATCATGCCGGAGATGCTGCATTGACTCGCCCACACCGGGCGGCTGGACAGCGTGAACACCGCGCCGGCGCCGAGGGCGGCGCCCGCCAGGCGACGCCGCGAGGGGTTGCTCGGCTCGGCGGACGGGGTTCCGGGGGTCGTGTCCTGCGGGTCTGGGGTCAGGTCGGCCATGGCGGTTCTCGATGGATGAAGCGGTTTGTCGGATATGTGCAGATTACTAGCAATTTTCGCGCCAGCCGTGGCGTGATCGTCACAAAGGCCCTTTCCAGGCGGATTTCCCGGGAGGCCGTGGGTGGGCCTCAGACTTCGAGTGTAAAATTTTCCGACAAAACGCCGCCGCTGATGCGCGGCTGGCCGGCAAGATCGTACCAGGTGGCGGGAGCGGCGAAACCCGCCGTGTGCAGCAGGCCGCGCACGGCCTCCGCCTGGTTCCAGCCGTGTTCCAGCAACAGCGCCCCGCCTGGTACGAGATGGGCGGGGGCGGCGGTGGTGAGCGCACGCAGGTCTTCCAGGCCGTCAGCGCCGGCGGCCAGTGCGGACGCCGGCTCGAAGCGCAGGTCGCCCTGGCTCAGGTGCGGATCGCCGTGCGCGACGTAGGGCGGGTTGGCGACGATGAGATCGAAGCGCCGACCGCCGAGTGCGGCGAACCAGTCACTGTCCAGAAATTCGACAGTCGCGTTCAGGATGTCGGCATTGCGGCGCGCGATCGCCAGCGCGGCGGGTGCGCGGTCCACTGCGGTGACGCGTGCCTGGGGCCGCTCCAGCGCCAGGGTGATGGCGATGCAGCCGCTGCCCGTGCCCAGATCGAGTACGGACAGGGACTCCCCGGGCGGCATGCGCTCCAGTGCCAGTTCGACCAGGCGTTCGGTTTCCGGGCGCGGGATCAGTACCGCCGGGCCGACCTCGAATACACGTCCGTAGAACTCGCGCTGTCCGGTGAGGTAGGCCACCGGCTCGCCCGCCAGCCGGCGCGCCAGCAGTGCCCCGAAGCGCGCGTACGCGGAGGCGTCGGGCGTGTCGGTAGCGTGCGCGATCAGCCAGGCCGGCGCGACGTGCCAGGCCCACGCGGCCAGCACACGCGCTTCCAGCCGGGCCTCGCGTTTATCCAGCCCGAGCACGGCGGCGAGCCGGCAGCTGGCGTCGGCCAGCATGTCGGTCACCGTCGGCCAGACCTCTGATCCCTGATCCCTGATCCCTGATCCCTGTTTATTCACCGGAAAGCACCGCCAGCTCTTCGGCCTGGTGCTCGGCCGCCAGCGCGTCGAGCAGTTCGTCGAGTTCGCCGTCCATCATCGCGTCGATCTTGTACAGCGTGACATTGATGCGGTGATCGGTGATGCGGCCCTGTGGGAAATTGTAGGTGCGGATGCGGTCGGAGCGGTCGCCGCTGCCGACGAGCCGCTTGCGCGTGCTCGCCTCGGCGGCCTGTTGTGCCTGGAGTTCGCGGTCCTTCAGGCGTGCGGCGAGTACGCTCATCGCCTGCGCGCGGTTGCGGTGCTGCGAGCGGTCGTCCTGGCATTCGACCACCAGGCCCGTGGGCAGGTGGGTGATGCGCACCGCGGAATCGGTCTTGTTGATGTGCTGGCCGCCGGCACCGGATGCGCGGAAGGTGTCGATGCGTAGATCAGCCGGATTGATGTCGACTTCGCCCACCTCGTCGGCCTCCGGCATCACCGCCACGGTACACGCCGAGGTGTGGATGCGACCCTGCGATTCGGTCTCCGGCACGCGCTGCACGCGATGGCCGCCGGATTCGAATTTCAGGCGCGAATAGGCGCCCTGACCGACGATGCGCACGATGACTTCCTTGTGGCCGCCGACCTCTCCGGGATTGTCCGACACGATTTCCACGCGCCAGCCGTGGCGCTCTGCGTAGCGGGTGTACATGCGCAGGAGATCGCCGGCGAACAGCGCCGATTCGTCACCGCCGGTGCCGGCGCGGATCTCGAGAAAAATGTTGCGTTCGTCGTTGGGGTCGCGCGGCAGCAGCGCGGCCTGCAGGTCGGTTTCCAGCCGGACGATCTTCGCCTCGCCGTCGGCGAGCTCGGCTTCGGCGAGTTCGCGCATGTCGGGGTCGGCGAGCAGCTCGCGTGCGGTGTTCCGGTCCGCCTCGGCCTGCCGGTATTGCCGGTACAGGGCGACCACCGGATCGAGGTCGGCGCGCTCGCGCGAGAGCTTGCGGTAACGGTCCATGTCGCCGGCGATTTCCGGCTGTGCCAGCAGGGCGTCAAGTTCCACCAGCCGCTCGTCGGCGCGAGCGAGCTTGTCGGCAAGCGAGGCTTTCATTCCTGGTGCAGGCCGTAGAGCTTGCTGACGAGGTGGGCAATCTGCTCGCGCTCGTCACGGCTGGCGTGGCTCAAGGCGTGGGTTGGGGCGTGCAGCAACTTGTTGGACAGGGTATGACTCAGCGCGTCGAGCACCTTGGCCGGATCCTCGCCACGCGCCAGTGCTTTCTGCGCCTTCTCGATCTCGTGGCGGCGGTGGCGCTCGGCGGCGTCGCGCAGCGAGCGGATCACCGGCACCAGCTCGCGGCCCTCCATCCAGTGCAGGAAGTTCTCCACGCTGGTCTCGATGATCGCCTCCGCCTGCGCCACCTGCGCGACGCGGTTGTCCATGCCTTCCTGCACGACCTGGCCAAGATCGTCGACGGTGTAGAGGAAAACATCGTTCATCTCCGCGACTTCGGCCTCGACGTCGCGCGGCACGGCGAGATCGACGATGAAAATCGGCCGGTGGCGGCGCTGTTTGACCGCGCGCTCGAGCAGGCCCTTGCCGAGGATGGGCAGCGGGCTCGCCGTCGAGGTGACGATGATGTCGTAGTCGGCCAGTTCATCGGACAGGGCGGTGAGCGGGATGGCGCCGGCGCCGAAACGGTCCGCCAGCGGGCGCGCGCGCTCCACGGTGCGGTTGGCCACGGTCATGCGGCGCGGATGCTGCGCGGCGAAGTGGGTGATGCACAGCTCGATCATCTCGCCTGCGCCGATGAACAGGCAGGCCTGCTCGCGAATGCTGGGGAAGATGCGCTCGGCGAGGCGCACTGCGGCGGCGGCCATGGACACCGAATTGGCGCCGATCTCGGTACTGCTGCGCACTTCCTTGGCGACCGAGAAGGTGCGCTGGAACAGCTTGTGCAGCAGCAGGCCCAGCGTCCCGGCCTTTTCCGCCGTCTGCACCGCCTGCTTCATCTGGCCGAGAATCTGCGTCTCGCCCAGCACCATCGAGTCGAGCCCCGCGGCCACGCGGAAGGCGTGCTGCGCCGCCTTTTCGCGCGGCAGCGCATACAGGTACGGTGCCAGCTCCTGCGGCTCGATGCGGTGGAATTCCGCGAGCCAGGCGCTTACCGTTTCCGGCTCGGGCGAGTTGACGTACAGCTCGGTACGGTTGCAGGTCGACAGGATCGCCGCCTCGGTCGCGCGCCGACTCTGCGTCAGGTCGTGCAGGGCGTGCTCCAGCTTTTCCGGGCCGAACGCGACCTGCTCGCGGATGGCGAGTGGCGCGGTGTGATGGTTGACCCCGAGGGCGAGTAGCTGCATGGCGGCAGATGGCCGGTCTTCAGACGAGGGTATTCTAACCGCTGTCAGGCGGGACGCGTATCGAAGCGCAGACGGTCGTAATAGCGTCCGCGATACAGCAAACGTCGCCGTCCGGGTGAATCGGCGAACGGCTCGCGGGTGTGCAGCACGTTGTTGCATACCAGACCCATACCGGGACGCAGGCGAACCGTCAGGCGATATTCTGAATCGGCGAGAACTTCCGTGAGCGTGCGCAGCGCCGCGCGCGTGCGCGCGTCGTCGCGCCATCCGATCGAGCGGGTACGCGCGGTATAGCGCATGGTGAGGAAACCGCCGGCCGCATCGATGGCGAACACCGGTCCCCCCTGCGCGGGGCGGGCGACGCCGTTTTCGTCCGTGCGCGCCGGAATCGTCATGGCGTCGGGCTGCATCAGCGCGTCGACGTGTTCGGGATTGGCGTCGCGCAACTGGATGTAGGCGATCTCGTGGTCGAGCAGGCGGTTCTCCCCGCCCGTCTCGGCGTCCTGCGCGCAATGCAGCAGCATGCCGAGAATGCGGCGCTCCGGCGGGTTGTAGTAGCCATCGGTGTGCCAGTTGATCGGCTTGTGGGTATAGGGGATGAACTCACCGCGCAGGCGGTCCGCGTCGTCGGCCGGCGTGATGCTGGACAGACCGTCCTCGTCGGCGAGGTAGTTGCCTTCCAGGCGGACCAGCCCGAGCTGCTGTCCGATTCCCCTGGAAATCGACTTGTCGGCGGCGGGCAGCCGGGAGACGTGGTAGATCGCCATGTTGGCTCGTGAACAGCGCGCGGCCAGTGCGCCGATCTCGTCCGCACTGAGATGATGCGGATCGCTCACCGGCACCATAAGCGCGTCGACGCTGCGTGGGTAGGCCGCGAGTCTGGCGTCGCGCCAGGCGCAATAGGCGGTCGTGTCGGCGAGGTCGAACGGTGAATTCATCTACCGATCAGGGTTCCGAATCAAGCAGGACGCGAAGCCGCCCCCGTCATGACAGCGGCGAAGCCACGGTCATTCCGGCGGCAGCATGTCCGGCGAGCCGAAGCCGCGCTTGACCGGCGCATTCGACAACAGGCCCTGGAAACTCTTTTGCACCGTGCCCATCATCTCGGGCATCTCGATGTCCATGATCTGGTCCATCACCCAGGTCTTGTCGTCCTCGCCCATCATTTCGCGTATCTGCAGGCCGAGAAAACGCAGCGCCGGGAAGCTCGCCTTGTCGTCTTCGGGGAATTCGAACTCGGCATAGTCGGCGAAGCGGCGGTTGAGGAATTCGATGAATTCCGCCTTGAAATCACGCTCGCCGTCCGGGCCGACCGCCTCCAGGATGTTGTCGCGCATCACCTCGGCGAGCCGGGAACTCATCGCCTGCAACACCGCGGCGCGCCGTTCCGGCGCCTGCGTCGTGTAGGCCATGCGGTCGCAGTAGTGCAGGAGAAAGGCGACGAACTCGCCGATCAGCTTGAAGCCGCGCGCTGGCGTCAGAATGTCGTAGTTTTCGCGGCCGAGGTTGTCGACTGCCTTGTCGGCCACGCGCCAGATGGTGGACGCGACCGCGGTGGAGATTTCCTCCGGGCTGCGATCGCCTTCCTTCTTGAACCAGACGGTCTTGACGCGAACGGGTTTGGCCATGCTTATTCTCCTGTGGCGACGGGGCGGGCAGGATCGGTGATCCACTCGCTCCATGAACCGGGATACAGACGCGAGCCGGACAGGCCGGCGACTTCCATCGCCAGGACATTGTGGCACGCGGTAACGCCCGAGCCGCACATGTGCAGCACCTGCCACGCGGGCCTGCCCTTCAGCAGCGCCTGGTAGTTCTCGCGCAGGGCCTCGGGCGGCAGGAAAGTACCGTCGACGTCGAGGTTCTCGTCGAACGGATAGTTGATCGCGCCGGGGACGTGCCCGGCGACCGGATCGAGCGGCTCGAACTCACCGGTGAAACGCCGTTCCGGGCGCGCGTCGAGGATGAGCTGCTCGCCGGTCTGCGAAGCGCGCAGGATGTCGTCCGCGGAGACGACCTGGGTGGGTTCGGGCAGGCAGGCGCAGGCACCCCGGTGCGGCGCCGGCACGATGGCGTCGACCGGACGCTTTTCGCGCGTCCATTTCGGATAGCCGCCGTCGAGCAGCGCCACCGCCGGGTGACCGAGCCAGCGCAGCAGCCACCACAGGCGCACCGCCATCGAACCGAAGCTGTCGTCGTACACCACCACCTGCTTGTTCACCCCCACGCCCCAGGCACACAGCTTCTCGGTCAGCACGTGCGGATCGGGCATGGGGTGGCGCCCCGTCTTCTCCCCGACCGGCGCCGACAGATCCTCGTCCAGATGCACGTAGCGCGCACCCGGGATGTGCGCCTTGTGATACGCCGCGCGACCCGCTTCCGTGTCGGTCAGCGTGAAGCGGCAGTCCAGCACGACCCAGTTCGGGTCGTCCAGATGGGCGGCAAGATCGGCAGTGCTGACGAGCGTGGTCGAAAACATGGAGCGTATCGGTTGTCAGGTATCAGGTATCAGGTATCAGATATCAGATGTCAGGTATCAGATAGCAGGATTGGCCGCCTGATTCCTGATTCCTGATCCCTGATCCCTGATCAGTAGCCGCCCTTGCCGAACGGCTTGGGCAGGCCGGCGACCTTGGCGGCCTGGCGGTTGGGCTGCTGCGGGAAGAGCTCGTACAGCTTCTTCTTCCAGTCGATGCTGTCGTCCTGTTCCTCGAGCAGGGCGACCATGTTGCGGAAGTTCGGGGTCTGGCCGTCTTCCTGGTAGCGCTCGCGCATGAAACGAACCACGGTCCAGTGGTCGTCGTTCAGCTTCAGGCCTTCGGATTCGGCGATCACCGGGACGATGTCGTCATTGAAGTTGGCTTCGACCAGGAAGCCGTCCTCGTCGGTTTCGAATTCGGTGCCGTTTACAACATAAGACATGATTACTCCTTTCGGGTGGTTGGATCAAAGATTCGCCGGTGCAACCGGCGCGATGGATTTGTGCGGGATGAAGATTCCGCAGCCGAGCAGCCGGTTGCGCCCCAGGCCTTCGTCCTGGAGTTGCAGCGACTTGTGCGGCGGCAGGTCGTGCAGCATCAGGCTGTGCCCGATGAGCGGGCCGGCGGCGCTGTGCAGCGTTTGCTGCCTGCCACAGATGAACCCGCAGCGCAGCTCGAAGCGCTCGACCAGTTCGTGCATGATGTCCTGCACGAATTGTTCTTCAGTGCTGCTGCCGGTGTCAACGAAATGCGCGTAGAGGTTGGCGAAAGGACTGAAGGCGCGCGTCTTGAAGGCGCCGACGGTCAGCGTGTGCCCGGCCAGGTCGAGCGTCCGGCCAACCAGCGCCTGTATGGCGTCGACCCGCTCCCGTGGCACGCGCAGGAACAGCTTGGCGCGGCGGTTGATATGCAGCACGGTATCGCCACGGGTCGATTCGGCGCCCTTGAGGTGCTGGATGCCGGTCCCGGGGTCTTCGCCAAGCCACGGCAGCAGCGGGCGCAGCGCGTCCAGAAGTAGCTGTGCGCTGTCGGCGGGAATGGTCGAGCCGGCGAGGTCGAATTGCAGGTCGACCATGCGCGGCGTGTATTCCTGTGGCCGATTGTCCGGCCACGCGTCCCAGCTCATGCGCTGTCCCCGGCATTGCGTTCCGCCCAGTCCTGCATCAGGCGGGCCCACTGGCGCGCACTCGCCGGATCGACGTCGAAAATGGTGAAGCGCTTGTTCTCGCGGATGCGGATGCGCAGGAACGGCACACCGCCGGCTTCGTGTTCCAGATGCTGGAACTCGATTTCCTGGCCGCCAAAGGGCAGGCGCATGGCGTCGATGGGCGTGATGTCGGGCATGAGCGTGGAGTCCGGTTTGCGTTGGGGAATCATGAGCTTATTGGGGCGCGCCGGCGGGTTTCAACCCTACCCGATCCGGGGGCTTGCATGATCAACAATATTTTAATAGGCTGATAGATTCTTGTGTGGGCGACCTGGTTCACGTGCGGCCGGTACTGTCGCACCGTTCGAGCCGGCGTGGCACCCCCGTGTTGGGGCACCCCGACTACGCCATTCGGGTAGGTGGCACCCCCCCTCGATGGGTGGGGAGTCTAACCCATGAGAATGATAGTCGCGAGGGCGGGGCGCGCATAGCATGCAGGCATACCGTTGAGCCCCGAGCTGAGCGGGCATATCGATTGTTCTAGGAGAGATACCGATGGCAAAACAAATGTACGATACCCCCAATCTGGACGATCTCGAGAAAGGCCCGTGGCCCAGCTTCGTGACCGGCCTGAAGCGCCTGGCCAAGGAAAACGACATGATGGTTGACCTCCTGGGTCAGCTGGAGACCTCCTACCGGACCAAGTTCGGCTACTGGAAGGGCGGCACGGTCGGCGTGATCGGCTATGGCGGCGGCATCATCCCGCGTTTCACCGAACTGAAGGACGAAAAGGGCGTACCCCTGTTCCCGGAAGCGGCTGAATTCCACACCCTGCGCATCATGCCCCCGGCCGGCATGCACTACTCGTCCGACCTGCTGCGTCAGATGTGCGACGCCTGGCTGGAAACCGGCGGCTCGGGCCTGATTGCACTGCACGGCCAGTCCGGCGACATCATGCTGCAGGGCGTGAAGACCGAGAACGTGCAGAAAGCCTTCGACAAGTTCAACGAAATGGGCTTCGACCTCGGCGGTGCCGGCCCGGCGCTGCGTACCTCGATGTCCTGCGTCGGCGCCGCGCGCTGCGAGATGTCCTGCTTCGACGAGGCGCGTGCCCTGCGCACCGTCATCAACAACAACATCGACGACATGCACCGTCCGTCGCTGCCCTACAAGTTCAAGTTCAAGTTCTCCGGCTGCCCGAACGACTGCGTCAACTCGATCCAGCGCGCGGACATGGCGGTGATCGGCACCTGGCGCGACAACATCCGCGTCAACGAAGCCCAGGTCCAGGACTACTACAAGGCTCACGGCATGTCCGACCTCGTCAATGACGTGGTCAGCAAGTGCCCGACCAAGGCCATCACCCTGGTCGACACCGACAAGGTGCAGGCCAGCGACACCGTGTCCGTCGCGGCGCTCGGCGATGGCAAGTCGCTGTGCATCGACAACAAGAACTGCGTGCGCTGCATGCATTGCCTGAACGTCATCCCCGGCGGCCTGCTGCCCGGCAAGGACAAGGGCGTGACCATCCTGGTCGGTGGCAAGCGCACCCTGAAGATCGGCGACCTGATGGGTACCGTGATCGTGCCGTTCATGAAGCTCGAATCCGACGACGATTTCGAGAAGCTGAACGACCTGGGTCGCACCATCATCGATTTCTTCGCCGAAAACGCGCTGGAGCACGAGCGTACCGGCGAGATGATCGAGCGTATCGGCCTCATGAACTTCCTCGAGGGTATCGGTATCGACGTGGATCCCAACATGATCAGTCATCCGCGTACCAACCCCTACATCCGTACCGACGGCTGGGACGAAGAAGCGGCCAAGTGGAACGAGCGCAAGCAGTCCGCCGCCTGACGCATTGAGCAAGGAGTCCGACACCGGAGACGGTGTCGGGCGTTAAATCAGATTTTCCGATCCTACTAAGTTTGGAGAAAAGCATGGCTGAAAGAACATGGGAAACCATCGAATCCGGCACCCCGGACCCGATGCCGTTCATGCACCCCGTGATGAAGAAGAACTATGGCAAGTGGATTTTCCACAGCCATCCGAAGCCGGGTGTCCTCTATCACCGCGCCGAGGGCGGCGATGAAGTCTGGACCGTCAAGGCCGGTACCCAGCGCCAGATGGACCACTACACCATCCGTAAGCTGGCTGACATCGCCGACCAGTTCGCCGACGGCTTCGTGCGCTTCACCACCCGTTCCAACATCGAGTACATGGTGGCCGACAAGAACAAGGTCGAGCCCCTGATCAAGACGCTTACCGACAACGGTTTCCCCGTTGGCGGCACCGCGAACTCGGTCTCCATGATCGCGCATACCCAGGGCTGGCTGCACTGCGACATCCCGGGCTCGGACGCGTCCGGCGCGACCAAGGCCCTGATGGACGAGCTCTACCACGAGTTCACCAACTGCGAGATGCCCAACCGGGTGAAGATGTCCACGTCCTGCTGCGAGATCAACTGTGGCGGCCAGGCTGACATCGCCATCATCATGCAGCACACCAAGCCGCCGAAGATCAACCACGATCTCGTCGCCAACGTGTGTGAGCGTCCGTCCGTCGTGGCGCGCTGCCCGGTCGCGGCGATCCGTCCCGCACTGGTCAACGGCAAGCCCTCGCTCGAAGTCGACGAGAAGAAGTGCATCTGCTGCGGCGCCTGCTTCCCGCCCTGCCCGCCGATGCAGATCAACGATCCCGAGCATTCCAAGTTCGCTATCTGGGTGGGCGGCAAGAACGCCAACGCGCGCGCCAAGCCGACCTTCCACAAGCTGGTCGCTGCCGGCATCCCGAACAACCCGCCGCGCTGGGTGGAAGTTTCGGAAGTCGTCAAGAAGATCCTCTACACCTACAAGGAAGACGCCCGTCCGTGGGAGCGCCTGTCCGACTGGGTGGAGCGCATCGGCTGGCCCGCGTTCTTCGAGAAGACCGGTCTGCCCTTCACCAAGTATCACATCGACAACTGGCGTGGCAGCCGGGCGAGCCTGAACGCGTCCGCGCACATCCGCTTCTGATTGTCGCGTGTACGGCCGCCGCAGCGGGGCTGCGGCGGCATGATGTGAAACGATAACAAACGGTTTTTTCGGAGTTCAACGAGCGATGCAATTCGGCATTCTGATAAACGAAGGGCCTTACAACCACCAGGCCAGCGACTCGGCCTATCTCTTCGCGCGCAACGCGATCGAGAAAGGCCATACGGTTCCGCGCGTGTTCTTCTATCACGACGGCGTGAACAACTCGACCCGCATGGGCGAGCCGCCACAGGACGACCGCAACGTCACCACGCGCTGGTCGAAGCTTGCCGAAGAGCACGGCATCGATCTCGTCGTGTGCGTGGCGGCCGCGCTGCGCCGCGGCATCAAGGACGAACTCCTGGCGCCGGGTTTCCGGATTTCCGGTCTCGGTCAGTTGGTTGAAATGGGTATTCAGTACGATCGTCTCGTGACGTTCGGTGATTGAGGATTAGCGAGATGAGCGATATGGATATGGAAGACGACGGCTCCGGCATCGTCAAGAAATTCATGTTCCTGAACCGCAAGGCGCCGCACGGTACCGTGTACGCGCTGGAAGGCCTGGAGGTGGTGCTGATCACGGCCGCTTTCGATCAGGACGTGAGCCTGGTGTTCACGGACGATGGTGTCTATCAGTTGATGAAGGGCATCGACACCAAGGGTATCGAGGTCAAGGACTTCTCCAAGACCTATCGCGCTCTGGATGGCTACGACATCGAGAAACTGTATGTCGACCAGTCTTCCCTCGACGCGCGCGGCCTGACCGAGGACGACCTGATTGTGGACGTGACGGTGCTCTCCGACGACGAGATGAAGAATCTCATGGACGAGCAAGACGTCGTGATCAGCTTCTAAGGGGATAGACATGCTGCATATCGTGAACAAATCGGCCACCGAGCGCAGCTCGCTTGACAGCTGCCTCAGGCTGGCCACCAAAGGTTCTGCCGTATTGCTGATCGAGGACGCGGTGTATGCCGCGACCAAGGGCAGTGCGGCAGCGGCGAAAATCCAGGCGGCGGCTGCTGGCCTCAAGATTTACGCACTCGGGCCGGATCTTGCGGCGCGCGGCATGGCCGGGCGTGTGCTGGACGGCGTCAATGTCGTGGATTACGGCGGTTTCGTGGATCTGGTCGCAGAGCACCGCAACTGTCAGTCTTGGCTGTAATTTTCAATCAAAAGGAGTATTGCTATGCCCATGGTGAATATCGCCGGTAAGGATGTCGAAGTCGACGAGGAAGGCTATCTGATCGACCTGTCGCAATGGAACGAGGACGTCGCCAAGCACATGGCCGTCGAAGAAAAGGTCGACATGACCGAGAACCACTGGGAGGTGATCAACTTCCTGCGTGAGTACTACGACGAGTACCAGATCGCTCCCGCCGTCCGCGTGCTCACCAAGGCCATCGGCAAGAAGCTTGGCCCGGAAAAGGGCAACAACAAGTACCTGTACGAGTTGTTCCCCTACGGCCCCGCCAAGCAGGCGTGCAAGATCGCCGGCCTGCCCAAGCCGACCGGCTGTATCTGAGCGGCCGCTCTCGCGCCCCCCGGCCCTGAACCGGGGGACCGCGGTCACGGTGGACCGTTTTCCGATCGCATGCGCGGCGTGCGATCCGAAAACAGACACGTTGTTGGGGGATAGGTTTTGTCTACGTTGACGATGATTTATGCCGGGCTGTTCTACGTCGCCACGTTCGTGCTGGTGGCGGGCCTGGCCTACAAGATTTTCGACTACAGTCGCACACCCGCGCCGCTGAAGATCCCCACTACGCCGGCTCCGACGACGCGGCCCGGTGTGGTGTACCGCATGGGCAAGGAAGTCGTGTTGTTCGAATCGCTGTTCAAGTCCAACAAGTGGATCTGGCTGTTCGGCTGGCTGTTCCATATGGGCCTGTTCCTCGTGTTGGCGCGTCATCTGCGCTATTTCACCGAACCGGTCTGGTTCTGGGTCGACATCGTCCAGCCTTTCGGCAAGTACGCCAGCCTCATGATGGTGGCCGGTCTCGCCGGCCTGCTGGCGCGCCGCTTCCTGGTGGATCGCGTGCGCTACATCTCGACCCCGTCCGACTACCTGATGCTCCTGCTTCTCCTCGGCATCGGCCTGTCCGGCATGATGATGACCTTCGTCGTGCACACCGATATTGTCGCGCTGAAGGCGTTCTTCATGGGCCTGATCTACTTCGACACGCAGCCGCTGCCGCAGGATCCGGTGCTGCTGGTGCACCTCGCGCTGGTCGCGCTGCTCATGCTGATCTTCCCGCTCAGCAAGCTGCTGCACGCGCCCGGGGTGTTTTTCAGCCCCACCCGCAACCAGGCGGACAACCCGCGCGAACACCGCCATGTGGCGGCCTGGGCGGCGCGACTCGACCAGAACAGCTGACGCATCGTCGCCGCTCGACGTACGCAAGACGGACATAACAGGCACCGAAAAAGGACTCGCACGTGGCAGCACCTGAATTCGACATCCCGGAAATCAAGGACGACATCGAGGTTCCCAAGCTGCGGGAAGGCGTCATGTCGCACGTGAAGTCGTTCCCTGCAGCCAGGCCGATCCAGGAATTCCTCGGTTATCCGGGCGAACTCGGCGACGACTGGAAGGAGCGCGCCCTTGGCAAAATGGGCGACCTGCTGGGCAAATACCGCTCGCTGAAGGTGTTCCTCGATGCCTGCGTGCATTGCGGCGCCTGCACCGACAAGTGTCATTATTATCTTGGCACGTCCGATCCCAAGAACATGCCGGTGGCGCGCCAGGAGCTGATGCGCCAGGTATACCGCCGCTATTTCACCGTGGCGGGCAAGGTCTTCCCCGGCCTGGTCGGCGCCAAGGAACTCACCCGCGAAACACTCGACGCCTGGTACAACTACTATTACCAGTGCTCGGAATGCCGGCGCTGCTCGGTGTTCTGCCCTTACGGCATCGATACCGCCGAGATCACCATGGCGGGCCGCGAGATCCTCAATCACGTCGGCATCGGGCAGAAGTACACCAACGAGATCCTCGGCAAGGTCATCAAGATCGGCAACAACCTCGGTCTGCCCGGCCCCGCACTCGCGGATACCCTGGAAGGCCTCGAAGAGGACATGGAGGCCGACACCGGGGTGCCGGTGAAGATGCCGCTCGACGTCAAGGGCGCCGAAGTCCTGCTGATCACCCCGTCTGCCGATTTCTTCTCCGAGCCGCACGTCGAGTCGCTCATCGGCTACGCGAAGGTGTTCCATGCCGCCGGCATCAGCTGGACGCTGTCCTCGCATGCATCCGAGGCCGGCAACTTCGGCCTGTTCGAAGCCAACTACGAAATGATGCGCAAGGTCGCAATGCGCATCCGCGACGCGGCGCTCGAACTCGGCGTCAAGCGCATCGTCGTCGGCGAGTGTGGCCACGCCTGGCGCGTCGCCTACAGTTTCTGGAACACGCTCACCGGTATCGGCTACGGCGGCAACGATCCCTTCTCGATCGAATTGCAAAAGCAGCTCGACCCCAGCTATCCGCAGCCGCAGCATATCTGCGAACTGACCAACGACCTGATCAAGCAGGGCAAGATCAAGGTCGATCCGTCGGCCAACGACGATCTGGTGGTGACCTTCCACGATTCATGCAACGTGGCCCGGGCCTCGCGCATGGGTACCGAGCCGGGCGGTCAATTCGACATTCCGCGCGAACTGATTCGCGCCGTGGTCAATAATTTCCACGACATGGCCGACGGCACGATCCGCGAAGCGACCTTCTGCTGTGGTGGCGGCGGCGGCCTGCTCACCGATGACCTCATGGAGGTCCGGGTCAAGGGTGCGCTGCCACGCGCAACTGCCTTGAACAACGTAGTCAAGGAAAGCCAGGTTAACTTCCTGGCCCTGATCTGCGCGATCTGCAAGGCGCAGTTCACCAAGGTTCTGCCCAAGTACGGTTTCGACATGAGCATGGTGGGCGGTGTGCATCAACTGGTCAGCAAGGCGATCAAGCTCGATTGATCGCGCTGGGTAAACACTTCATCTGTAGGCGTTAGGAGAATCAACATGGCTGTCACGACCAACAAAGCAGCAAAGACCGAAGGCATGACATGGCGTCGCTTCAAGGACGGCGAGAGCGAGGCGGACTACCGTTCGTCCCAGGAAATGATCTTCCAGGCCAGCTGGACGCACAAGTGCCCTGAGTACGTGCTCTCCACGCCTCCCTGCCAGGGTTCGTGTCCTGCCGGCGAGGATATTCGTGGCTACCTCAACATCGCCCGCGGCATGGAAAAGCCGCCAGCAGGCATGCCGTGGCAGGAATATGCCTGGCGCCGTCTGACGGAAGCCAACCCCTTCCCCGCCGTGATGGGGCGCGTCTGCCCGGCACCGTGCGAATCGGGCTGCAACCGCAACATGGTCGAAGATCACGTCGGCATCAACTCCGTCGAGCACTTCCTCGGCGACTGGGCCAATGACAACAAGATGGCCTTCGAAACCAAGGCCGCCGACACCGGCAAGAAGATCGCCATCATCGGCGCCGGCCCGGCCGGTCTCGCCGCCGCTTACCAGCTGCGTCTGCGCGGCCACAGCGCCACCATCTTCGACGAGCACGAAGAGCTCGGCGGCATGATGCGCTATGGCATTCCCGGCTTCCGCACCCCGCGCGAGATGCTCGATACCGAAATCAACCGCATCATCGCGCTGGGCGTCGAGACCCGTCTGAAGACCCGCGTCGGCACCGACATCAGCTTCGACGAACTGGACAAGAATTTCGACGCGATCTTCCTCGCCATGGGTGCGCAGGCCGGCCGTCCGCTGCCCGTCCCCGGCGCCGAGGCCCCCAACTGCGTGACCGCCGTCGCCTTCCTGCGCGCGTTCAACGAAGGCCGCCTGCAGCACGTCGGCAACCGCGTGGTCGTCATCGGTGGTGGCGACACCTCGATCGACGTCGCGACCGTCGCGCGCCGCCTGGGTAACGTCACCAAGGGTGGCACCCGCGACGACCGCCCCGAGGCGATCATCTCCGGCCACATGGCGAGCGACGTCGCCTCGATTTCCGCCCGCGAAGGCGCCGAAGTCGTGCTGGTGTCGCGTGCCACCATCGACAAGATGAATGCCAACAAGCACGAAATCGAGCACGCCCAGCAGGAAGGCATCGAGATCGTCGGCGGCGTGACGCCGATTGCCGTGGTGGTCGACGCCAACGGCCGCGCCACCGCGCTGCGCGTCGCCGAATTCACCGTCGAAGGCAAGGAAACCAAGATCGTCGCCGGTAGCGAGCGCGACATCCCGGGCGATCTGATCGTCTCGGCCATCGGCCAGGGCGTGGACTTCACCGGCCTCGAGCAGTTCAACAACAACAACGGTCTGATCCGGGCCGACAAGAACTATCGCTTTCCCAACAATGAGAAAGTGTTCGTCGGCGGCGACGTGATCCGTCCGCATCTGCTCACTACCGCCATCGGCCATGCCGCGATCGCCGTCGACGGCATCGACGCCTTCCTGCGCGGCGAAGAGCTCGACAGGCGTCCGAAGGTCGACGTGCACCATTTCGACGAGTTGCGCAAGTGGCTCGAGACCGGTCACGAGTATGCCGACGTGCACGGCGAAATCTGGGGCACCTCGGAGCGCAAGGACATCCTCCACAACTTCGAGGACCGCTCCCACCGCCACGTCATTCCGCACAACGAGTTGTTCCTTGGTCACTTCCCCAACGTCGCGCGCAATATTCGCGAAGTCACCGTGCTCGACCAGCAGACCGCCCTCGGCAACTTCGAGGAGCGCCTGCACGGCCTGAGCGAAAAGCAGGTGATCGACGAAGCCAAGCGCTGCATGTCCTGCGGCCTGTGCTTCGAGTGTGACAACTGCGTGGTGTACTGCCCGCAGACCGCCGTGTTCAAGGTGAAGAAGAAGGACAACCCCACCGTGGGTCGTTACGTCGACACCGACTACAGCAAGTGCATCGGCTGCCACATCTGTGCCGATGTCTGCCCGACCGGCTACATCGTCATGGGCATGGGTGAGTGAACGTGACTGGCAAGATGAAAAGCCTGCTGGCGCTGGGTGCGGTTGCGCTGACGACCGCGGCCCTGGCCTGGGCCGGCGCCGAGGCGCAGCCCAAGGCCGGCGGCGCGCCCGTGCCGGTGATCACCAAGGCCGCGAAGGGCGAGCACTGCGTGGAAGACACCGCATACATGCGGCGCAACCACATGAAGCTGCTGCTGGTTCACCGTGACCGCACGGTACTCCAGGGTATCCGCACGCCGAAGCACAGCCTGAAGGGATGCATCGACTGCCACGCCAGCGAGGCCACGGGCAGTGTGGCGAGCGCCAAGGAAGACTTTTGCGTGAGCTGCCACAGCTACGCTGCGGTGAAGATCGACTGCTTCGACTGCCACTCGACCAAGCCGCAGCGCACGACCGCGATGAATCCGTCGCATCCGCACGCCGCGAGCGTGTCGGCAAACGTCGAAGAGATGGCTGGGGTTTCCCGATGAACGAATTGAATACCATGACCGAACAGGCACCGCACTCGCCGGAGCGCCGTCGCTTCGTCGGGGCCGCCGCCGCGGTCGCCGGCCTGGCGGTGGTTCCCGGCGTCATGCTGTATGAAGTCGCGGACGCGCGCCCGGAAGACCAGCCCGCCAGCAGCGCGGTGCGCTGGGGTATGCTGGTCGACGCCACGCGCTGCGCCAGCGGCTGCTCCGACTGCGTGACCGCGTGCAGCACGGAAAACGGCTGGACCCCGGTCGCGCAGAGCGAGCACCCGCGCCAGGCTCCGCAGTGGATCCGCAAGCTCCAGCTCGAGGATCCGCTGACCCAGGCGCAGATCAACCTGCCGATGCTGTGTCAGCACTGCGCGGAGCCGCCGTGTGTCGACGTCTGCCCGACCGGCGCGTCGTTCAAGCGCGCCGATGGCATCGTCCTGGTCAACCGCCACACCTGTATCGGCTGCCGTTACTGCATGATGGCGTGTCCGTACAAGGCGCGTTCGCTGGTACACGAGCCGCTCAACGATACCCAGAAACCCGATGTGCCGCGTGGCATGGGCTGCGTCGAGGCCTGCACCTTCTGCGTGCAGAAGATCGACCGCGGCGACGGCACCACCGCGTGTGCGGAGGCGTGCGCGGCGGCGGGGCACAACGCCATCCTGTTCGGCGACCTCAACGATCCCGAGAGTGAGATCTCGAAGCGCCTGCGCGAACTGCCCACCAAGCAGGTGCGTGCCGACCTCAAACTCAACCTCGGCGTCCGCTATCACGGAATCTAAGACAACATGGCAAGCATCACCTTCCGCGAAGTTGAAGGCAGCAGCCTGAAATACTGGCTGCTGTTCGGGGCGCTCGGCCTCTTCGTCCTGTTCGGCGCCCTCGCCTGGAACACCATGCACCACCACGGCCACGTGATAACCGGCATGGACAACCAGATCGTGTGGGGCCTGCCGCACGTGTTTGCGGTGTTCCTCATCGTCGCGGCCTCCGGCGCGCTGAACGTCGCGTCGATCGCCTCGGTGTTCAACAAGCCGATGTACAAGCCGCTGGCGCCGCTCTCGGCGATCCTCTCCCTGGCGCTGCTGGCGGGTGGCCTGCTGGTGCTGGTGCTCGACCTCGGCCGTTCCGACCGCCTCATCGTGGCGATGACGAACTTCAACCTCAAGTCGATGTTCACCTGGAACGTGTTCCTGTACTCGGGCTTCTTCGCGCTGGTCGGCATCTACCTGTGGACCATGCTCGACCGCAGCGTGAAGTCCTGGACCAAGACGGCGGGCACCGCCGCGTTCCTGTGGCGCCTGATCCTGACCACCGGTACCGGTTCGCTGTTCGGCTTCCTGATTTCCCGTGAGTTGTATGGCACGGGTCTGCTCGCGCCGATGTTCATCATCATGTCGTTCGCCTATGGCCTCGCCATCTATCTCATGGTGCTCGCCGCGGCCTACGCCTGGACCGGGCGGCCGCTCGGCGACGCGGTGATGCTGCGCCTGAAAACCCTGCTCGCGGTGTTCGTGGCCGCGGTCCTCTACTTCGTCGCGGTGCACCACCTGACCAACCTGTACTTCACCAAGGCGCACGCCGTCGAAGCCTTCATCCTGCGCGATGGTGGCGCGATCACCAGCCTCTTCTGGATCGGCCAGATCCTCATCGGCTGCGTGATTCCGCTGGTGATCCTGCTCACCGCGCTGGGCCGCCAGCGCGCTTGGCTCATGATTGCGTGTGCGCTGGTCATCCTCGGCGGCATCGCCCAGATGTACGTCACCATCATCGGCGCACAGGCGTACCCGCTGGACATGTTCCCCGGTTTCAAGGCGAGCAGCAGCTTTTTCGACGGCGAAGTGCATCCCTACACGCCCAGCACGCCCGAACTGTTCCTCGGCCTGGGCGGTGTGGCCGTCGCGCTTCTGATGACCACCTTCGCCGTGAAGGTTCTGCGCCTGCTGCCCGTCAGCCTGGACGACGCCACCGTCGCCAAGCTGGATCAGCACTGATCACCCGGATCCGCCGGGCGGCCGCCCGGTGGTGAGGCGTCTGGCATGAGCGCGGCTCCCCTGTCGACTTCCGCCGAACCACGCGGGGCAAGCTTGCCCCGCGTGTTCATTTCCGCCGCCCACAAGTCGTCCGGCAAGACCACGCTGACGCTGGGGCTCGCCGCGGCGCTGCACGCGCGCGGTCACGTGGTGCAGCCGTTCAAGAAGGGGCCGGATTACATCGACCCCCAATGGCTGGCGATGGCGGCCGAGCGCCCCTGCTACAACCTCGACTTTCACCTGATGCGGCGCGACGAGATCGAGCGCCAGTTCGCGCACGCTGCACGGGGCGCGCGCGTCAGCCTGATCGAGGGCAACAAGGGCCTGTACGACGGCCTCAGCCTCGATGGCAGCAACAGCAATGCGGCGCTCGCCAAGCTGCTCGGCGTGCCGGTGGTGCTGGTGATCGACGCGCGTGGCATGACGCGTGGCGTGGCGCCGCTGATTCTCGGCTACCAGGCCTTCGACTGCGACATCCACATCGCCGGGGTGATTCTCAACAATCTCGGTGGCAGCCGCCACGAATCCAAGCTGCGCGCAGTGATCGAGCACTACACGGACGCCGAAGTCATCGGCGCGGTGCAGCACGATTCTGCGATGCAGATCACCGAGCGCCATCTCGGCCTGGTTCCCGCCAACGAGCAGGAGGCGGCGCGGGCGCGCATCCGCCACGTGGGCGAACGGGTCGAGGCGCAGGTCGATCTCGATGCGCTGCTTGCAATCGCCGATGCCGCGTTAGCGCGTCCTGTCGCGGCGCCGGTTGCGGCGGCACCACCGGGCGCCCCGGTGCGCGTGGCCATCGCACGCGACGCGGCGTTCGGTTTTTATTACAGCGAAGATCTCGACGCCTTGCGCGCCGCCGGCGCCGAACTGGTGCCGTTCGACACCCTCGCCGCGCCGGCGCTGCCGCCGGGTGTCGATGGCCTCATCATCGGTGGCGGGTTTCCCGAGGTGTTCATGGCCGAACTGGAGGCCAATGCCGCGCTGCGCGCGAGCATCCATGGCGCCATCGACGCCGGGCTTCCCGCCTACGCCGAATGCGGCGGCCTCATGTACCTGTCGCGCAGCCTGGCGTGGCAGGGGCAGACGCGGCAGATGGTCGGCGCGGTTCCGGGCGATACGGTGATGCACGATCGCCCGGTGGGGCGGGGCTACGCGCAGTTGGAGCCGACGGGCGATGACCGCTGGCGGGAGTCACACAGCATCCCCGCGCACGAATTTCACTATTCGAGCTTGGAAAACCTGCCACCCGACTCCATCTTCGCCTACAGGGTCACCCGCGGTCACGGCATCGATGGCGTGCACGATGGCTATCAGCGGCATAATCTGCTGGCCGGATATGCACACCGGCGCGGCGCGGGCGAGCGAGGCTGGATCGCACCGTTTCTGAACCAGGTGCGCGTGCACAAGGCCCGTGCGCGCGCCCACACTCAAGGACTCACATGATCAAGATCACCGATGCGGCCGCCGAACAGATTCGCGCCGCCGCCCAACAGCCGGATGTGCAGGGGATGGTGCTGCGCATCGCCGCCTACCAGGATGAGGACGGCGACGTCAATTTCGGCATGGGCTTCGACCAGGAGCGCGAGGCCGATGAGCAACTCATCGTCAATGGTATCCAGCTGCTGATTTCCATGCCGAGCACGCCCTTCCTGCAGGGGGTCACGATCGACTTCGTCGAGATGAGTCCCGGCGACATGCGTTACATCTTCATCCCGCCGTATTCGGCGGAACCGGAGGAACCCGAAGCGGACTCCACCGCCGCAGAGTGACCATGAATTATCTGCCCATCTTCCTCGACCTGCGCGGTCGCGTCGCATTGGTCGTCGGCGGCTCCGAGATTGCCGCCCGCAAGAGCGAGCTGCTGCTGCGCGCCGGCGCAAGTGTCGACGTGGCCGCCTCCGCGCTACACGAGAGTTTCGCGCGCCTGCCGGGCGCAGAACGCGTGCAGGTCGTCGCCGATGTCTTCCGCGACGACCTGCTCGATGGCAAGGATGCTGTCATCGTCGTGGAGGAGGACGCGGCGGTTGCGGCGCGGGTGGCGGACGCCGCCCGTTCGCGTCATATCCCGGTGAACGTCGCCGACACGCCAGCGCTGTGCAGCTTCATCCTGCCGTCGATCATCGACCGCTCGCCGATCATGGTGGCGGTGTCCAGCGGCGGCGAATCGCCAGTGCTCGCGCGCCTGCTGCGTGCGCGTCTCGAAACGCTGATTCCCGCCGCCTATGGGCGCCTCGGCGAACTGGCGTCGCGCTACCGCGAGCGCGTGCGCGCGGCGATCAAGCCGGCGCAGCGTCGCGCGTTCTGGGAGAAGGTGTTCACGTCACCGATCGCGGAAATGGTGTTCGCCGGTCGCGATGCCGACGCCGAGCGCCAGCTCGTCGACATGATCGCCGACGGCGCCGAATGCGACATCAGCCGCGGCGAGGTCTATCTGGTCGGTGCCGGACCGGGCAACCCGGACCTGCTCACTTTCCGCGCGCTGCGCCTGATGCAGCAGGCCGACGTCATCGTCTACGACAGGCTGGTGTCGCAGCCCATCCTCGACATGTGCCGGCGCGACGCCGAGCGCATCTACGTCGGCAAGGAGCGCGACGACCATGCGGTGCCGCAGGAAGAAATCAACCTGATGCTGGTGCGCCTGGCGAAGGAAGGCAAGCGCACGCTGCGCCTGAAGGGCGGCGACCCGTTCATCTTCGGCCGCGGTGGCGAGGAGATCGAGACCCTGGTCGAGCACGGCGTGCCCTTCCAGGTGGTGCCCGGCATTACCGCCGCCGCGGGCGTGGCGTCCTACGCGGGGATTCCGCTCACGCATCGGGACTACGCGCAGTCGGTCGCCTTCGTTACCGGCCACCTGAAGGAAAACACCTTCAACCTCAACTGGGAGGGCATCGCGCGGCGCGATCAGACCATCGTCATCTACATGGGACTGAAGGGCCTGCCGCTGCTGTGCGAATCGCTCATCAAGCATGGTCTGCCGCCCGACACGCCGGCCGCGATCGTGCAGCACGGCACGCAGCCGACCCAGCGCGTCGTCACCGGTGATCTGGGCAGCTTGCCGGCGCTGGCCGAAGCGGCCCGGCTGAAGGCGCCGACACTCATCATCGTCGGCCAGGTCGTCAGGCTGCGCGAGAAACTCAACTGGTACCAGCCACAGCCGGACGCCGGGCAGACCTCGGCCACGCCACTGGAAGCGCCCGGCCACCTGAGTTGACGGTGGCGACCCCGCCGCACCTGGAGGACCGCGCGGCCGTCACCAACGAAGTGGCGCGCCTGCGCGCAGCCGGCGGGCACATCGCGCCGGTGCTTTGGCAAGGCCGTCCGGCCTGGCTCAAGCTCACCCTGCCGCAACCGCCGGCCTGGCGCTACCAGCTTCTCGCCGGCATGGCACGACTCCTCGGCCAACCCGCCATGCAGCCGGTACGTCCGCACGGCGGTGGCCACGGCCTGCGCATCGAGGCCGCGCGCATCCGCGCGCTGGGGGCCGCAGGGCTGCGTGTCCCCGAACTGTTCGAGGTCGGCGCGGACTGGCTGCTGCTGTCCGATCTGGGCTGCGTCACGCTGGAGCAGCAGATCCGTCACGCCGCGCCCGCGGAACGCCTGGCACTCTGGCAGCGCGGCGCCGATTACATCCTGCAGGCGCACCGCGCCAGCCAGTACCTCAGCCAGGCCTTCTCGCGCAATTTCGTCTGGGCGCCCGACACCGGCCTGGGCGCCATCGACTTCGAGGACGACGCGCTCGCCGTCATGGCGCTTGCCGACGCGCAGGTGCGTGACTGGCTGCCGTATCTGTTTTCCACCGCGGTGTACTTCGCCGAGTGCCTGCCGCAACTGTGCGCCGCGCTCGACGCGGCGCTGGCAAACGAGCGCCCCGCGGTGCGTGCCGGCGTACTGCGCGCACTGCGGCGCACCGCCTGGCTGCGCCATCTGCGCCGACTGCCGTCGCGGCTGATGCGGCGCGACGTTGCCCAGACGCGCTGGTTCGGCGAGTTGGCGCGCCACTGCACGACGCCCTGAGCCCGGACGACGTCCCGCGCCGGGCGGGCTAGAATGACAACATCGCCTTCCCGGAAATTCGTTATGACGTCCGTACTGACCCTCGACGGCAACGAAGCCGTCGCGCGCATCGCCTACCTCGGCAGCGAGGTGATCGCCATCTATCCCATCACGCCCGCGTCGAGCATGGGCGAGTGGGCCGACGAATGGGCGGCGCAGGGGCGGCCCAACCTGTGGGGCGCGGTGCCGACGATCATCGAGATGCAGTCCGAGGGCGGCGCGGCGGGCACGCTGCACGGCGCGCTCACCTCCGGTGCGCTGGCCACCAGCTTCACCGCGAGCCAGGGCCTGCTGCTGATGATTCCCAACCTGTACAAGATCGCCGGCGAGCTCACCCCCATGGTGCTGCACGTCGCCGCGCGCGCCATTGCCACGCATGCGCTGTCGATCTTCGGCGATCATTCCGACGTCATGGCCTGCCGCGCCACCGGCTGCGCGCTGCTGGCGTCGAATTCGCCGCAGGAGGCACAGGATTTCGCCGTCATCGCGCAGGCGGCGACGCTGGCGGGGCGCATCCCGCTGATCCATTTTTTCGACGGCTTCCGCACCTCGCACGAGGTGGCGAAGATCGACGCACTCGACACCGACACCGTGGGCGCAATGCTCGATGCGGCATGTATCGCCGAGCATCGCGCGCGTGCACTCTCGCCCGAACACCCGGTGCTGCGCGGCACCTCGCAGAACCCCGACGTGTTCTTCCAGTCGCGCGAGCGCGCCAACCCTTTTTACGACGCCTTCCCACAGGGGGTGCAGGCGGCGATGGACCGCTTCGCCGCGCTGACCGGGCGTGCCTACCATCTGTTCGACTATGTCGGTGCGGCGGACGCCGAGCGCGTCATCGTGCTGATGGGTTCGGGCGCCGAGACCGTGCACGAGACGGTCGAGCATCTCGTCGCGCGCGGTGAAAAGGTCGGCGTCGTCAAGGTGCGCCTGTACCGACCGTTCGCCGCCGATGCGCTGCTCGCTGCCCTGCCGGCGACGACGCAGGCGGTCGCGGTGCTCGATCGTTGCAAGGAGCCCGGCGCCGACGGCGAGCCCTTGTACAAGGACGTCGTCACCGCGCTGGCGCAGGCGGCTGCCGACGGCGTGCGGGCGATGCCGCGCGTGAGCGGCGGGCGTTACGGTCTGGCGAGCAAGGAATTCACTCCCGGCATGGTCAAGGCGGTGTTCGACGAACTGGCGGGAGGCGCGCGACGCCAGTTCACCGTCGGCATCCACGACGACCTCACCCACCTTTCGCTGCCGTGGGATGCCGGCTTTCGCACCGATGCCTCGAAACAGTTGCAGCATGCGGTGTTCTGGGGGCTCGGTTCGGACGGCACGGTGTCGGCCAACAAGAACTCGATCAAGATTCTCGGCGAAGCCACCGCGCTGCAGGCGCAGGGTTATTTCGTCTACGACTCGAAGAAGTCCGGCGCGGTGACCGTCTCGCACCTGCGCTTCGGCCCGGCGCCCATCCGCTCCGCCTATCTCGTCGAACCCGGCATGGCGGGCTTCGTCGCCTGCCACCAGCCGATGTTCGTCGACCGCTACGCGCAGTTGCTCGAACATGCTGCACCTGATGGGGTGTTTCTGCTCAACACCCCCGCCGGCCCGGATGCGGTGTGGGCGACGCTGCCCGCCGCGCTGCAAGAGGAAATTCTCGCCAAGCGCCTGCAACTGTGGGTGATCGACGCCTACGCGGTGGCCGCCGAGGCGGGCATGGGCCGGCGCATCAACACCATCATGCAGACCTGCTTCTTCGCCATCTCCGGTGTCCTGCCCAAGGACGCCGCCATCGCCGCGATCAAGGAGGCGGTCGACAAGACCTACGGGCGCAAGAGCCGGCGCCTGGTCGAGCTCAACTACAAGGCGATCGACCTGACACTGGCGGCGCTGCATCACGTCAGTCCGCTGCCGCACGCGGTCGAGGTCGAGCGTGGCGCCACGCCGTCCCCCGCGCAAGGGGAGGGCATTCCCGACTTCGTGCGCGACATCACCCTGCCGATCTATTTCGGTCATGGCGACGCCCTGCCGGTATCGGCGATGCCTGTCGACGGCACCTGGCCGCTGGGCACCGCGCAATACGAGAAGCGCAACATCGCGCTGGAAATCCCGGTGTGGGACGAGGACCTGTGCACCCAGTGCGGCAAGTGCGTGCTCGTCTGCCCGCACAGCGCGGTGCGCTCGCGCCTGTTCGACGCCGCCGCAGCGGCTTCCGCGCCACCCACCTTCAAGCACGTGCCGGTGCGCGCCAAGGACTACCCACCGGGCACCCACATCAGCTATCAGGTCGCGCCGGAAGACTGCACCGGCTGCGGCGACTGCGTCGAGGCGTGCCCCATCCACGACAAGTCCAACGTCTCGCGGCGCGCCATCAACATGGCGCCGATCGGGCCGTTGCGTGAACAGGAGCGCACCAATTTCGAATTCTTCCTCGGCCTGCCGGAATTCGACCGCGGCGCGATCAAGCACACCACGATTCCCAGCGCGATGCTGCTCGACCCCTTGTTCGAATTTTCCGGGGCGTGCGCCGGCTGCGGCGAGACACCCTACATCCGCCTTGCCACGCAGTTGTTCGGCGACCGCATGCTGATCGCCAACGCCACCGGCTGCTCGTCCATCTACGGCGGCAACCTGCCGTCCACGCCCTACACCGTCAACGCCGCCGGACGCGGGCCGGCGTGGAGCAACTCGCTGTTCGAGGACAACGCCGAATTCGGTCTTGGCATGCGGCTCGCCGCCGACCAGTTGATGGAGCAGGCGCGCCATCTGGTGCGCGAGCTCGCCGGCGAACTCGGGGGTGATCTCGCCGCCGCGCTCGTCGAGGCCGACCAGCGCAACGAAGCCGGTATCGTCGCGCAGCGCGGGCGCGTCGCCACGCTGCGCGCCAAGCTCGCGGCGTCGAAGCATCCCCGCGCTGCCGAACTCGACAGCCTCGCCGAATGGCTGATCCGTCGCTCGGTGTGGATCATCGGCGGTGACGGCTGGGCCTACGACATCGGCTTTGGCGGCCTCGACCACGTGCTCGCGCTGCCGTACGACGTCAACATCCTCGTGCTCGATACCGAGGTCTATTCCAACACCGGCGGGCAGACCTCCAAGGCCACGCCGATCGGTGCGGTCGCCAAGTTTTCCGCCGGCGGCAAGGCCATGGCGAAGAAGGACCTCGCCAAGCTCGCCTCAGGCTACGACCATGCCTACGTCGCCAGCGTCGCCTACGGGGCCAAGGACGTGCACACCCTGCGCGTGTTCCACGAAGCCGAATCCTATCCGGGCCCCTCGCTCATCGTCGCCTACAGCCCGTGCATCGCGCACGGCTACGACATGCTCTACAACCTGCGCCAGCAGGATCTGGCGGTGAAGAGCGGACACTGGCCGCTGTTCCGTTCCGACCCGCGCATCGCCGAGGCCGGCGGCAACCCGTTCCGGCTCGATTCCACCGCGCCCACGCAGCCCATCCAGGCCTTCATGGAATCCGAAACCCGCTTCGCCATGCTGCAGCGCAGCCACCCCGAAGCCGCGGCGCGCTTCCTCGCCCAGGCACAGGCCGACGCCGAGCGCCGCTACCAGGCGTACAAGGACATGGCGCAGGGGCGTCCCGACGAACCTTCATCCGGAGCCTGACATGATCGACCTCTCCACCGACTACCTCGGCCTCAGGCTGAAAAATCCGCTGGTGCCCTCGGCCTCGCCGCTCACGCGCGATCTCGACAGCGCGCTGCGCCTGGAGGACGCGGGAGCGGCCGCGGTGGTGATGTATTCGCTGTTCGAGGAGGAACTGCGCGCCGAGGACGCGATGCTCGACCGTTTCGTCATCAATCCCGAGCTCGGTTTTGGCGAGGCGGATGGTTTCCTGCCGCGTGACGTGGAGATGAGTGGCGGGCTGGAGCGTTACCTCACCCAGCTAGACCGTCTCAAGCAGCGCCTCGAAATTCCCGTCGTCGCGAGTCTGAATGGCGTCACGCCGTCGGGCTGGGTGGAACTGGGCCGCGAACTCGAACGCGGCGGCGCGGACGCGCTCGAACTCAACGTCTATCACGTCGCCGCCGACGCCGGTATCTCCGGCGCCGCGGTCGAGGCGCGCTATCTGGAACTCCTCACCGAATTGCGCCGCGTGGTGAGCCTGCCCATCGTCATGAAGCTGTCGCCCTACTTCTCCTCGCTGCCGGATTTCGTCCGGCAGATCGAGGAGGCCGGCGCACAGGGTGTGGCGCTGTTCAACCGTTTCTACCAGCCCGACATCGACCTCGACTGCCTGCGCATGGTCGACGCGCTGCGCCTGTCGCGCCCCGACGAGGCCTTGCTGCGCATCCGCTGGATGGCCATCCTGCACGGCCGCACGCGCCTGACGCTCGCCGCCACCGGCGGTGTGCACAGCGAGAGCGAAGCATTGAAGCTGCTTCTCGCCGGCGCCGACGTCGTCCATCTCGCGTCCTGCCTGTTGCAGCACGGCCCCGAGAAACTCACCGAAATCCTCGCCTTCATGCAGAACTGGATGGAGGAAAAGGAATACGAGTCCATCGCCCAGTTGAAAGGCAGCATGAGCCAGCAGCATCTACCCGACCCCAGCCTCGTCGCGCGCGCGAGCTATCTGCGCGTGCTCGACAGCTTCACGCCGCGGCCCGGCGTGTGGTCGTAGCGACGCCGTATGGGCGGATCAGTGGTTGGACGCAGACGGCCAGCTTCGGCCATGACCCGCGCAGTCGGTCTGTGCAGTGCTTGACGGCAGCATGGCTTGCAGTGTGTGGCGTTTTGCAGTCGAGTGCGCTTTTCCCCGATTCATGCGCCGGGGGCTGACGTCCTACCGCCCGTCGCCGCGTCCCCCCGGCGCGACCTTGTGCTCCACCGCGAACACCGCCGCTTCCACGCGCGACGACAGATTGAGCTTGGCGAGGATGTGGCGGACGTGCAGCTTGACGGTGTCGTGGCTGATGTCGAGGGTGCGGGCGATGGCCTTGTTGGATTCGCCTCGCGAGAGATGGGAGAGGATTTCGCGTTCACGCGGGGTGAGCGCGTCGAGCAGGGAACTCGTGTCCTGGTCCTTCTTGTCGTACAGGTTGACGAGCTTGGCGGTCATGGCGGGGGCGACGACGGTTTCACCGCGCTGGGCACGCTGGATGGCGTCGACGACTTCGTCGGGTTCCATGCTCTTTAGCAGGTAGCCGTTGGCGCCGGCGCGCAGGGCGCGGGCGAGGTCGTCCTCGGCTTCGGACAGGGTGAGGATGAGGACGGGCAGGGTGAAGCCGTCGGCGCGCAGCTGCTGCATGAGCGTGATGCCGTCGGTGTCGGGCATGTTGAGGTCGAGGATCAGCACGTCGGGACGATGCGCGCGCAGCAGCATGGAAACTTCGTCGGCCTTGCCGGTGAAGGCGGTGACCTCGATGCTGCCGCTTTGTTCGAGTAGTTCGGCCAGACCCTTGCGAAACAGGGTATGGTCGTCGACGAGGATGATGCGGGTCAGGCTCATGCGACGGGTTCCGGCTTGCGTTTGGGGAAGACGAGGCGGATGACGGTACCGCCGGCGGGGCGGGATTCGATGGTCAGCTTGCCGTTCAGCCGCGCCGCGCGCTCGCGCATGATGGTGAGGCCGAAGCTCTTGCCCATGGTGGACGATTCGTCGTGTTTTTTCTGCACACCGACGCCGTCGTCGGCGACATTGATGATGTACTGGCCGTCCTCGAGGTCGAGGGTGACGACGACGTGGCGCGCGCGCGCGTGCTTGGCGATGTTGTAGAGCGATTCCTGGATGATGTGGAAGACCTGGATTTCCTCGTCGGGGGTGAGCGTGACCTCCTGCACCAGGTTGAGGAAATCGACATCGGCGTTGGCCTTCTTGCGGAAGCTCTTGGCGAGTTCCTGGATCGCGGGGACCAGCCCGCGCGGGTTGATGCGGTCGCGGTACTGCGTGATGAGGTTGCGCAGGTCGGCGTAGGCAAGGTCGACGGCTTCCTCGACGTCGCCGAGGTAACGGTTGGCCTTGGGATAGTCCTCGCGGCGCATGGCGTCGCTCAACACGGTGAGCCGCATCTTGGCGTAGGCGAGCGTCTGCGCGAGCGAGTCGTGGATCTGGTTGGCCAGCATCTGGCGCTCGTTCATCAGCGAGATGCGCATGTTCTCGCGCGTGAGCCGCGCGTTCTCGAGCGCGATGCCGAGGTGTTCGCTGATCGAGCGGAACAGGAGGCGCACGTCCTCCGGCACCTCCTTGCCAGCCTCCATGAAGAGGTTGTAGACCCCCATGACCTGGTTCCGGTGCATCAGCGGCACGGCGACCACACTGTTGCAAGTGCCGGTGAAATACGGGTCGTTGGCCTGGCGGTGGCAGAAGGCGACGTTGTTCCAGCTGCTCACCGTGACTTCGCGCGCGGCCTTGCCGCACACGCCGCAATCGACGCTGACGATGGCCTCGTGTTCGACGAGTTCGGGTGGCAGGCCGACCGAGCCGATGAGCCGCAGATGCGAGCGGTCGTCGGTGATGATGCGCACCGCACCGGCCTGCGCGCCGGCAAGGCGCACCATGGTCGACAGGAAGCGCCCCAGCAACTGTTCGACGTTGGCGTCGGTGGACAGACTGGTGGTGATTTCCGACAGTACCTTGAGCGCCGGCACGCTGATGTTGCCGGAGTCCGCAGGCGTGTGCTGGATCAGCGGATGAATGTCCTGCATGGTGAAACCGGTTGACGCCAATTCATAAGGATAGCGGATTGCGGCCCCCGATAGGGCGCTCAGTTGCCGGCCGGCGCCGCGGGCTCGACGCTGGGCTCGAGATCCTCGGGAAAACCGCCCGTTACCGGCTGCCTGACCTGCGGATCGGCTTGGCTGGTCGAGCCGTCCGGCTTTTCCTTCGCCGGCGCGCGCGGCGAGGGGGCCGCCAGCGGGACTTCTGCGGCGGGCGCTGCGGCAGGTGGCGCGGCAGGCGCCGGCGGCTCCGGATAGAGATGCGGTTGTAACTGCGGCAGCAAAGTCTTGAGGATCTGCGCGGTGAGCGAGCTGGTGAAGCCAAAGCGCCCGGCCTGTTCGCCCGGCACCAGCGCGGTCAGCGTGCCGAAATAGCGGTCGCCGAGATAGAAGGCGAAGGTGGCAGTGCGGTTGACGACGCGCGACTCGAGCAGTTGTCCGCCCTTGCCGTAGCGCTCGAAACGGTGGTCGCCGGTGCCGGTCTTGCCGCCGATGGTGAGACGGTTTCCGGCGGGATCCTTGAGCACGCCGGCCAGACGCACGGCGGTGCCGGATTCGACCACCTGGGCGAGCGCGCGGCGCACGGTCTGCGCGACCGCGACCGGCATCAGGCGTTCGCCCGCCGGCGCTTGCGGCGACAGGCGTGTCTCATAGGGCGTACCGGCGGCAAAGCGCATGCCGGTGAGGCTCGCCAGCGGCCGGCGCACGCCGTCGTTGACGAGGATGCCCATCAACTCGGCGAGCGCCGCCGGGCGGTCACCCGAGCTGCCGATCGCGGTCGCGTAGGAGGGGGTGATGGTGTCGAAGGGATAGCCCAGGCGCTGCCAGTCGGCGAGCAGGCGGTCGAACGCCTCCACCTCCAGCAGCGACTGGATGCGGATGTCCTGCGCATTCTTGCGGCTGGTACGGAACAGCCAGTCGTAGACTTCGAGACGCACGCCGGCGCCGGTTTCGTAGAGCGTCTTGAGGCCGGTCTGCGGTGCAGCACGCAGGGTTTTCACCACCCACAGTTCGAGCGGATGCAGCTGCGCGATGTAGCCCCGGTCAGCGAGGCTGTAGGCGTCCGGGGCGTGGTCGCGGTACAGCGCTTCGAGTGCCTTCTGGCCGAGCGCGGTGCTGGCGGGGACGTGCGCGTGCAGGGCCTTCACCCAGGCGGCGAAATCGGCGTCGGGGTCGAGATAGCGGTACACCGCGGTGAAACGGCGCGCGCTGGCGCCGGCGCGGGTGTAGAGGTCCTCCGCCATTTTTTCCGGCGTCAGGGCCTTGTGGCGCTGGTAGAAACGGTTGATGTAGATGCGGCCCTCCTGATCGACGAAACGGGCGAGATAGGTTTCGCGCAGGGGGTTGCCGGCGTCTTCGAGGACGCGTGCCGCCGCGCCGGGCGTGCTGCTGGCGTAGTGGCGCACGATGTCGCGCATGATGCGGATGTAGACGAGATTGACCGAGTTGCGCGTGGCTTCCCACACGTCCATCACGCGGCCGTTGTCCTTGGCGTCGAAGTTGGCGAAGTTGTGCAGGCCGCCGCCGGTGAAGAAGGGCTCGGGTGTCGCCGAATACGTGCGTCCCATCGCCGCGTCGAGCGTGGTGGCCAGCGGTTCGTCGCGGTCGGCGAGGAGTCGTGCCGCGACCCATTGCGCCAGCACGTCACGCTGCGGCAGCGATTTCAGCGTCAGCGCCTTGGGTTCGAGCGAACGGTATTCGCCGTGCAGGCGCGCGATGATTTCCAGATAGGTGACGAGGGTGCGCAGCTTGGCGGTGGAGCCGAGATCGAGGCGCGCCTGGCTGTTGATGTCGAAGGGCTGGTTGAGGTTGTCGGCCTGGATGCGCAGCAGGTTGCCCTGCGGTGTCTTCTCGTACAGGGTGAAGCTGTAGATTACCGACGCCAGCGGATTGTCCGGACTCAGCAGGCGATGGCCGAGCAGGCCCGACGCCGCCACGCCTTCGGGTTTGGCCAGGCTCTGCAGGTAGCGGCTGACGATCTGCTGCGGGGTTTGCTGGACGCTGGTGCCGACTTCGAGGTCCAGGCGGTCCAGATCGTACAGCCGTGGCACACCGAGCAACGCGGCGACACGGATGCGCTGCGCGTTGGCGGCTTTCTGCTCGACGAAATGCGGTGGCGGCGGATCGACGCGCAGGCTGGAGGCGCGCAGCTTGACCTGCTTGGCCTGGTTGGCGAGGTCGGTCGAAATCACGCCGGCGCCGGCGAGCAGGTCGAGGTGGTCGTCGGTGAGTGCGTCCAGGGCCTTGCGGTTGGAGGCGAGGTAATACGAGGGACGACGTTCGGCGACGATGAGCGAGAGCGCGTGCTTGAGCGCGCTGGCATAGCGCGCGTCCTTGCCCTGGGGCGCCTTGGCGAGGGTGCGGTTGAGGTCGTCGAAATCGAGGCCGTACCAGGCCCACAGGCCGTCGCCAACCCCGTGCACCTCGCCATAGCGCGGCGCCGCCGCCAGCGGCACCGTGTTGAGATAGGCGGTGACGGTCTCGCGACGCATCGCCAGCGTGTTGGGGCCGTCGAGGTAGGCGCGCAGGCTCGCGGTCGCCATCTGGCGCAGCTTCTCGCCCATGCCTGCGGTGAGGCCCTCGGGCGAGTGGCGGTATTTCTCGATCTGTGTCGGCAGCGTGCTGCCGCCTGGTACGTTGCGGTTGCGGTCGATGAGGCTGATGCCTTTTTCCAGCAGCGCCTGCGCGAGGCGATCCCATTCCACCGCAGGGTTGCGGGTGGGGAATTCCTCGGTCAGCAGTTCGCGGTTTTCGATGTAGAGCAGGGCGCTCACCAGCACCGGCGGGATCGCGGCGAAGTTCTCGTACACGCGCACGGGCTGGCGGCTGGCATACAGCGACTGGCCGGCGCTGTCGTACAGGGTGATGCCGGTCTGGTCCTTCTCGTGATACGGCAGGAACAGGCCGAGATCGGCCACGCGCGCCATCTGGATGCTGAGCTTCGCCTGTTCGTCGATCTGCCAGCCGGTCTGTTGCAGGCGCTGCAGGAACTCGGGCAGGCGAGTGTAGCCGAGGCGCACGTCGTACGGTCCGCCGCCCGGATAGCGGATGCGCTCGGACGGCCCCGGTTTCATCTGCCAGGTCATCTTCTGCGCGGTCTTCGCGAGATATCTGGCTTCCAGCGCCGAAGACAGCAGTTCCCAGGCGACGAGCGCGGCAACGCCGAGCGTGAGCAGCAGCAGGATGAATCCGATGAGCAGGCGGCGCGAGAATCTGGACATGGTTGAACGCGGATTATCCGATAGACCGCAGGTCGGGCTTCAGCCCGACATGTCGGGTTGAAGCCCGATCTGCAACCCGTTGATTTGTCACGTACGGCTGCTCCAATGGATTTCTTTGTTCAAATCCAGTCGCGCGCGACCAGAAAGTGGGTCGTGAGTGCCGCTTCCGGCGTACCGGCGGCCGGCTGCCAGTCGTAGCGCCATTTCACCAGCGGCGGCAGCGACATCAGGATCGACTCGGTGCGTCCGCCCGACTGCAGGCCGAACAGCGTGCCGCGATCGTACACCAGGTTGAATTCGACATAGCGGCCACGGCGGTACGCCTGGAAGTCGCGTTCGCGTTCGCCGTAGGGCAAGTCGCGGCGGCGCGCGAGGATGGGCAGGTAGGCGCCGAGGAAGGCGTCGCCCACGCTGCGTGTCAGGGCGAATGCGTGCGCGAAGCCGTCTTCGGCGAAATCGTCGAAGAAGATCCCGCCGATGCCGCGCGGCTCGTTGCGGTGCTTGAGGAAGAAATAGCGGTCGCACCACGCCTTGAAGCGTGGATGCAGCCCGGCGCCGAACGGATCGAGCGCGGCCTTGCACGCGGCGTGGAAGTGGCGTGCATCATCCTCGAAGCCGTAGTACGGCGTGAGGTCCATGCCGCCGCCGAACCACCACACCGGTGCTGCGCCGTCCTGCGACGCGACGAAGGCGCGCACGTTCATGTGCACCGTCGGCGCGTAGGGATTGTGCGGGTGCAGCACCAGCGAGACGCCCATCGCTTCCCAGCGGCGGCCGGCGAGTTCCGGCCGGTGCGCGCTCGCCGACGGTGGCAGCCGGCTGCCCGCGACGTGGGAGAAGTTGACGCCGCCACGCTCGAACACGCGGCCACCCTCGATCACGCGCGACGCGCCGCCGCCGGTGGTCTCGCCATCGGTCGGGCGCGTCCAGGCGTCGGTGCGGAACGTTGCGCCGTCGACGTCTTCGAGCGCGCCGACGATGTGCGCCTGCAGGCCGGAGAAATAGGCCTTCACGGCCGCGCTGTCGAAAATTTCGGTAGTCATCAGGGACGCAGCACGGTGCCGCTGGCGAGGTCGATGAGGGTGGAGGGGCGTTTGCGCGCGCCGATGCGCCCCTCGATGACACGTACCCGTGCACCGAACGCCCGGCGGCATTGTGCGGCGGTGCGCGCGGGTTTTTGCCCGCTCTTGTTGGCGCTGGTCGAGACCAGCGCCATGCCGAGCATGCGGCACAAACGTGCAGCGACCGGATGGGCGGTGACGCGCACGGCGATGGTGGACCGACCGCCGGTGAGCAGAGGCGGGCAGGCGGTGGAGGCCGGCACCACCCAGGTGACCGGACCGGGCCAACTGCGCTTCATGCGCGCCAGGTCCGCCGGCGGCAGGGCGGCAACGAAGCGGCGCAGGCGACGGAAGTGGTCGGCGATCAGCAGCAAGCCCTTGCCGGCATCGCGCCCCTTGAGGGCGATGAGACGCTTGAGCGCCCGCTTATTGCGCGGGTCGCAGCCGAGCCCATAACAGGACTCCGTCGGATACGCGATCAGCCCCCCGCGCGTGAGATATGCGCGCAGCTCGGCCGCCTCGCCCCTCACGCCTCACGCCTCACTTTTTTCGTTCCAGCGCCCGCCAGCCAATATCGCGGCGGTACTGCATGCCGTCGAAATGGATCGCCGCCACGGCGTCATAAGCGCGCTTCTGCGCCATGCGCACGCTGTCGCCGAGCGCGGTTACCGCCAGCACGCGGCCGCCGCTCACCACGGTGCGGCCGTCTGCCACGCCGGTGCCGGCATGGAATACGTGAAGGTCGTCGGCCGCAGCGGGCAGCGGACCGATGACCGCGCCCTTCTGCGGTGCATCGGGATAGCCGGCGGCGGCGAGCACGACGGCGAGCGCGGTGCGGCGGTCCCATTCCGCCTCGACTTCGTCGAGACGGCCGTCGATGGCGGCCTCGAACAGCGTGACGGGGTCGGATTTCAGCCGCATCATGATCGGTTGCGTTTCCGGGTCGCCCATGCGGCAGTTGAATTCGAGCACCCTGGGCACACCATCGTCGCCGACCATGACGCCGGCATAGAGAAATCCCGTATAGCGGATACCGTCCGCAGCCATGCCGTCGACGACGGGGTGGATCACCTCGCGCATGATGCGCGCGTGCAGTTCCGGGGTGACCACCGGTGCCGGCGAATACGCACCCATGCCGCCGGTATTGGGCCCCTGGTCGTTGTCCAGCAGGCGCTTGTGGTCCTGGCTGGAGGCGAGCGCGAGCACATGTTCGCCGTCGACCATGACGATGAAGCTCGCTTCCTCGCCCGTAAGACATTCCTCGATGACGACGCGGTGACCGGCCTCGCCCAGGCTGTTGCCGGCGAGCATGGCGTCCACCGCGGCGTGCGCCTCGTCGGCGGTCGTGGCAACAACAACGCCCTTGCCGGCGGCAAGACCATCGGCCTTGATCACGATGGGCGCGCCTTTTTCGTCGAGGTAGGCGTGCGCGGCCGCGGCGTCGGTGAAAGTGCCGAACGCCGCGGTCGGAATGCCGTGGCGCGCCATGAACTGCTTGGCGAAATCCTTGGAGCTTTCCAGTTGCGCCGCCGCCTGCGTCGGGCCAAAAATCTTCAGGCCCGCGGCGCGGAAGGCGTCGACCACACCGGCTGCCAACGGTGCCTCGGGGCCGACCACGGTGAAGGCGATGTCAGAGTCACGGCGCACGAATTCCACCAACGCCGGAATCGCGGTGAGCGGCACGTTGACCAGACCGCTTTCCGTCGCCGTGCCGCCGTTGCCCGGCGCGACGTAGACCTGGGAGACCTTGGGCGATTGCGCGAGCTTCCAGGCCAGCGCGTGTTCGCGTCCACCGGAGCCGATGACGAGGAGTTTCATGAGTGGTGAGGGGTGAGGGGTGAGTGGTGAGCGGTGAGCGGTGAGGGGTGAGCGGTGAGGGGTGAGCGGTGAGCGGTGAGTCATGAAGCGTCGTGCTTTCCCGCTTCCCGCTCACCGCTTCCCGTCCACCGCTTCCAGCTTCCCGTTCACCGCTTCCCGCTCACCCAAATCAGTGACGGAAATGCCGCGTCCCCGTGAACACCATGGCGAGACCGTGTTCGTTGGCGGCGGCGATGACTTCCTCGTCGCGCAGCGAACCGCCCGGCTGGATCACGGCGCGGATGCCGGCCGCCGCCGCCTGGTCGATGCCGTCGCGGAAGGGGAAGAAGGCATCCGAGGCCATCACCGAGCCGGGTACCGCGAGGCCGGCGTGCTCGGCCTTGATCGCGGCGATGCGCGCGGAATTGACGCGGCTCATCTGTCCCGCGCCGACGCCGACGGTCATGCGGTCCTTCGCGTAGACGATGGCGTTGGACTTGACGAATTTGGCGACGCGCCAGGCGAACAAGAGGTCGTCCATTTCCTTGTCGCTCGGCGCGCGCTGCGTGACGGTTCTGAGTTCGGCGTTGAGCAGCACGTCGGCGTCCTGCACCAGCAGGCCGCCGGCGACGCGTTTCATGTCGAGTTGCTTTACGGCATCGGACCATGCGCCGCATTCGAGCAGGCGCACGTTCTTTTTCGCGGCGACCGCGGCGGAGGCTTCCGGACTGACCTCGGGTGCGATGATCACCTCGACGAACTGGCGCTCGACGATGGCGGCTGCGGTTTCGCCGTCGAGCCGGCCGTTGAAGGCGATGATGCCGCCGAAGGCCGACTCGGGATCCGTCTTATAGGCGCGGTCGTAGGCTTCCAGGAGGTTGGCGCCGTAGGCGACGCCGCAGGGGTTGGCGTGCTTGACGATGACGCAGGCCGGTGCGGCATCGAACTGCTTCACGCATTCGAGCGCGGCGTCGGTGTCGGCGATGTTGTTGTAGGACAGTTCCTTGCCTTGGAGCTGGCGGGCGGTGGCGATGGTGCCGGCAGGTGCGTCCGCCTCGACGTAGAAGGCGCCGGCCTGGTGCGGGTTCTCGCCGTAGCGGCAGGTCTGTGCGCGGGTGAATTGCAGATTCAGCTTTTCGCCGAAGGCCTCGCGCTCGTTTTTGTCGTCGAGCGCGGTCAGGTAGTTGCTGATCGCGCCGTCGTATTCGGCGGTGTGGCTGAACGCCTTCTTCGCCAGTGCAAAGCGGGTGGTGTCGCCGAGGGCACCGCCGTTCGCCTGCATCTCGGACACCAGCTTCGGGTAATCGGCCGGGTCGGTGACGATCGCCACAAAGCGGTAGTTCTTCGCCGACGAGCGCACCATCGCCGGGCCGCCGATGTCGATGTTCTCGATCGCGTCGTCGAGCGTGTGCGGCTTCGCGACGGTGGCGGCGAAGGGGTAGAGGTTGACGCACACCAGGTCGATGTTGGGGATGCCGTGCTGCTGCATCGTCGCCACGTGATCCGCCAGGTCGCGCCGGCCGAGGATGCCCCCGTGCACCTTCGGATGCAGCGTCTTGACGCGGCCGTCGAGCATTTCCGGGAAGCCGGTGTAGTCGGCGACGTCGATCACCGCAAGGCCGGCGGCGCGCAGCGCGGCGGCCGTGCCGCCGGTGGACAGCAGTTCGACGCCGGCGGCGGCGAGCGCGCGGGCGAAGTCGATGAGGCCGGTCTTGTCGGAAACGGAAAGCAGGGCACGCTGGATTTTCATGGCGAGATCAGTCGGAAAGGCCGTGGTCGCGCATTTTCTTGCGCAGGGTGTTGCGGTTGATGCCGAGCATTTCGGCGGCCCGCGTCTGGTTGCCCTCGGCGCGGTCGAGGATGTAGGCGAGCAGCGGTTTCTCCACCGCGCCCAGCACCATGTTGTAGACCCCACCCGGTGGCTCGCCGTCGAGATCCTTGAAATAGCGATTCAGCGAACGCCGCATGCACGCGGCGATTTCAGTTTCTTCGATCATTATTGGAAGCCTCCCCTTCATGCCGCGAGCCGCACGTTCGGCGTTGCGCCTGACGTGGACGATGTGGCGTAGCGCAGCCGGCTGTCGGCGCGCGCCGCCTGCGCGAAATAGTCATCCACCACGGCGAGCTGCGCGGCCACCGTGTCGAGCTGGTTCATGGCGTGGCGGAAAGCGCTGCTGCCGACCAGTCCCTTCGTGTACCACGAAATGTGCTTGCGCGCCACGCGCACGCCGGTGACTTCGCCGTAGAAGGCGTACAGGTCGTGCAGGTGGCCGGTCAGTACGGCGTGGATCTCGGCCACCTCCGGTTCGGGCAGGTGCTCGCCGGTGGCGAGAAAATGCTCGATCTCGCGGAAGATCCACGGCCGCCCCTGCGCCGCGCGGCCGATCATGACGGCGTCGGCGCCGGTGTGGTCGAGCACGTGTTTTGCCTTTTCCGGCGTGGTGATGTCGCCATTGGCGATCACCGGGATCTTCGCTTCCGCCTTGACCGCGCGGATGGTGTCGTATTCGGCTTCGCCGGTGTAGCCGCAGGCGCGGGTGCGGCCGTGGATCGCCAGCGCCTGCACGCCGGCGTTCTCGGCGATGCGCAGGATGTTGCGCGCGTTGCGGTGTTCACGATCCCAGCCGGTGCGGATCTTCAGTGTCACCGGCACCTCGGGCACCGCCTTCACCACGGCGTCGAGGATGCGCCCGACCAGCGCCTCGTCCTGCAGCAGCGCCGAACCCGCCATCACGTTGCACACCTTCTTCGCCGGGCAGCCCATGTTGATGTCGATGATCTGCGCGCCGCGGTCGGCGTTGTGACGCGCCGCCTGCGCCAGCATCGCCGGGTCGGCGCCGGCGATCTGCACGCTGATCGGATCGACCTCGCCGTCGTGGTTGGCGCGCCGCGCGGTCTTCGCCGAACCGTACAGGAGCGAGTTCGAAGTCACCATTTCCGACACGGCCATGCCCGCCCCCAACTGCTTGCACAGTTGACGGAACGGCCGGTCGGTCACCCCTGCCATGGGCGCGACGATCAGGCGGTTTTTGAGGTGATGGGGACCGATGTGCATAAGGGGGCGGATTTTACCCTTCCCGGCGCGCCCGACCAAGCCGCAGGAATATTTACAGTCTGTGACTGGAGCAAGACCTGTTCCCTGTCTATGATGAACAGCTTGATCAATCCAGGGAGGGGAGCACGCATGAGCTTCATGTCCGAATTCAGGGAATTCGCGGTCAAGGGCAACGCCATGGACCTGGCAGTGGGCGTCATCATCGGCGCCGCGTTCGGCAAGATCGTCGAATCCATCGTCAACGACCTCATCATGCCGGTGGTCGGCGCGATTTTCGGCGGTTTCGACTTCACCAACCTGTTCCTGCCGCTGCGTGCCGTGCCGGACGGCGTCGCCGACACGCTTGCCGCCGTGAAAGAGGCCGGTGTGCCGGTGTTCGCCTACGGCAGCTTCCTCACCATCCTGTTGAATTTCATCATCCTGGCATTCATCGTCTTCGTCCTGATCAAGCAGTTGAATCGCCTGAAGAAGGCCCCGCCTCCCGCCGCGCCCGCCGCGCCGCCGGAAGACATCGTGCTGCTGCGCGAAATCCGTGACAGCCTGAAGAAGTAGACCCGGCGGCACAGGTGCCGTGTCAAGCCGCGTGTTGCGCCGGCGCGACTGCGGCGCCGTGCGCCGGTCCGGGAGGACGCGCCGTTTGGTAAAATTCAAGCATCCGGGCGGCGCCGCGTGCCTGTCCAGTTTGTCGAAATCAGGGAGTGGAAACATGAAACACGCACACCGCATGGTTGTGCTCGCCGCGCTTTTCGCCGCAGCGGGTAGCGTTGGCGCTGCCGAAATGCCCGAGCGCAGCCTCGGGCTGCTTTTGGGTGGCGGCTGGGCCGACGGCGATCTGGTCGGCAGCAAGGACGGCGAGGTCAATCCGCTGTTCGGCCTGCGCTACGGCCAGCGTCTGGGCGAGGACTTCAATTTCTTCGGTGACCTCGTCTATGGGCCCTATGACGGCAATGCGGCCGGCGTCGGCGATGCCGATGTGACCACCCTGCGCGGTGGCCTCGAATGGCTGATTTCGCGGCAGCAGCGCTACAACTGGTTCCTTTCCGGCGGCCTCGGGCTGATGAACGTCAACACCGACAGCGGCCCCGATTTCACGCGTCCCATGGCCTCGCTCGGCGTCGGCCAGGACTGGGCGGTCGGCGTGAACGACGCGTTCCGCTGGGAGCTGCGCGCCGACCAGTCGTTCGGCAACAGCAGCCTGCCCGGTGGCGGCCTGAGCAATGTGCAGGCCCTGCTCGGCTATTCCTGGGGTCTTGGCGCGCCCGCCGATGCCGACGGCGACGGCGTACCCAACCGCCTCGACCAGTGTCCCAACACCCCCAAGGGGGCCAAGGTCGATGCCAGGGGCTGCCCGCTGGACAGCGATGGCGATGGCGTGTTCGACGGCCTCGACCAGTGCCCCGATACGCCGGCGGGCGTGAAGGTCGACGCCCGGGGCTGCCCGCTGGACAGTGACGGCGACGGCATCCCGGACTACCAGGACAAGTGCCCCACGGTGTCCGCCCCGGGTACGGTGGACGGCTGCCCGCTGGATTCCGACGGCGACGGCATTCCCGACGCGATGGACAAGTGCCCCACGGTCCCTGCGCCCGGCACCGTCGATGGCTGTCCGCCGAAGGTCGAGGAGCCCGCGCCGCTGCCGAAGAAACTGGTTCTCGAAGGCGTCAATTTCGACAACGACAGTGCCAGGCTGCGTGCGGACGCGACCGCGATCCTCGACCAAGCCGCCGCCACGCTCAAGGAATGGGGCGAGGTCAAGGTCGAAGTGGCCGGGCACACTGACTCGGTCGATTCCGACGCCTACAACGAGAAGTTGTCGCAGCGCCGTGCCGAGGCGGTGCGCGCCTACCTCGTTGGCAAGGGCGTCGCCGCGGAGCGCCTCACCGCCAAGGGTTATGGTGAAGCGCAGCCGATTGCCGACAATGACAGCGCGGAAGGCCGCGCGAAGAACCGTCGCGTCGAACTGGTCCCGCAGCAGTAAGCGGGTCGACGCAGCGAAACGGGCGCCTCGGCGCCCGTTTCCTTTTGGCGCCGGCGCCGGTGCCGCGCGCTGCGCGACGGGGGTCCCGTCAGTGCGCGGCCTCCCAGTTGCGGCCGGCGCCGATGCCGACGCGCAGCGGCACCTTCAGCGTGGCGACTTCGCACATGAGCGCCGGCAGTTCCGTGCGCACGCGGTCGAGTTCGCCTTGCGGCACTTCGAGCACGAGTTCGTCGTGCACCTGCAGCAACAGGCGGCTGCCGAGCTGTTGCGCGTCGAGCCAGCGCTGCACCGCGATCATCGCGAGCTTGATGAGATCCGCCGCGGTACCTTGCATCGGTGCGTTGATCGCGGCGCGCTCGGCGCCCTGGCGGCGCTGCGGATTCTTCGCGTTGATTTCGGGCAGGTACAGGCGGCGGCCGAACACGGTCTCGACGTAACCACGGCTGCGCGCGGCCTCGCGGGTGCGCTGCATGTAATCGGCCACGCCGGGATAGCGCGTGAAGTAGCGGTCGATATAGGCCTGCGCGGCGGCGCGTTCGAGATTGAGCTGGCTTGCCAGGCCGAACGCCGACATGCCGTAGATGAGACCGAAATTGATCACCTTCGCCATGCGCCGCTGCTCGGCATTGACCGCGTCGAGCGGCACGCCGAACACTTCGGCGGCGGTGGCGGCGTGAATGTCGCGGTCCTCGGCGAAGGCGGTCAGGAGGCCGGCGTCGTCCGACAGGTGCGCCATGATGCGCAGCTCGATCTGCGAATAGTCGGCCGACAGCAGCACATGGCCGGGCGGCGCGATGAAGGCTTCGCGGATGCGGCGCCCTTCGGCGGTGCGCGCGGGAATGTTCTGCAGGTTGGGCTCGGAACTCGCCAGGCGGCCGGTGACCGCGGTCGCCTGCGAATAGCTGGTGTGCACACGCCCGGTCTTCCGGTCGATCATCTGCGGCAGCTTGTCGGTGTAGGTCGACTTCAGCTTGGCCAGCGCGCGGTAGTCGAGGATGGCGCGTGCGATCGGGTGGTCGAGAGCGAGCTGCTCCAGCGTCTCCTCGTCCGTGGACGGCGCGCCGCTGGGCGTCTTCTTGATGACCGGCAGGCCCTTTTGTACGAACAGGATGTCGCCGATCTGCTTGGGCGAGCCAAGGTTGAACGGCTGGCCCGCTTCCTGGAACGCACGCTGTTCCGCCGCTAGCATCTTCACGCCGAGTTCGCCGCTTTGCACCGCGAGCAGGGTGCGGTCGAGCAGCACGCCGGCGCGCTCCATGCGGAAGAGGATGTCCGCCACCGGCAGCTCGATCTGCCGGTACACGAATTCCAGCGTGTCGGACGCGGCGATGCGCGGCGCCAGCGCGTCGCGTACGCGCAGGGTAACGTCGGCGTCCTCCGCCGCATACTCGGTGGCGCGCTCGATCGACACCTGGTCGAAGCCGATGCGTGCGGCGCCCTTGCCGGTGACGTCGTCGTAGCTGAGCGTCGCCAGGCCCAGATGACGCGTGGCGAGGCTGCCGAGCTCGTGCGGCTGGTGCGCCTCGAGCACGTAGGACTGCAACAGGGTGTCGTCGGCGACACCGCCGAGCGCGATGCCGTAGTGCGCGAGGATGTGGCGGTCGTACTTGAGGTGCTGGCCGATGATTTTCGCGTCTTGCGCTTCCAGCAGCGGCTTGAGCCGCGCCAGCACCGTGTCGCGGCCAAGCTGCGCCGGCGCACCGGCGTAATGGTGGGCGAGCGGCACGTAGGCGGCCTCGCCCGGTGCGACGGCGAAGGACAGGCCGACCAGTTCGGCCTGCATCGGATTGAGCGCGGTGGTTTCGGTATCGAAGGCGAAGGCGGGCGCGGCGGCGAGCCGGGCGATCCAGGCATCGAGGCGGTCGGCGTCGAGGATGGTTTCGTAATGCGCGCGGTGCAGTCCGCTGCGGTCCTGTTCCGGTGTCGCATTCGGCGCAGCGTCGAGCTCGCGCAGCCAGCTGCGGAACTCGTAGCGCTCGAAGAGCGCGCGCAGCGCTTCGGTGTCGCGCGGTTTTCGCACCAGGTCGTCGAAGTCGAAGGGCAGTTCGACATCGGTCTTGATGGTGACGAGCACGCGCGCCTGCGGCAGCCAGTCGCGCGCGCTGCGCAGGTTCTCGCCGACCACGCCCTTGACCTCATCGGCGCGAGCCAGCAGCGTGTCGAGCGTGCCGTATTCGCCGAGCCACTTCGCCGCCGTCTTGGGGCCGCACTTGGCGACGCCGGGCACGTTGTCGACGCTGTCGCCGACCAGCGTGAGGTAGTCGACGATGCGCGCCGGCGGTACGCCGAACTTGGCGGCGACGCCGGCGGTGTCAAGCGTCTCCTCGCTCATGGTGTTGACCAGGGTGACGTGACCGTCGACCAGCTGGGCCATGTCCTTGTCGCCGGTGGAGACGATGCTGTGTACCCCGCGCGCGGTGGCGTGGCGCACCAGCGTGCCGATGACGTCGTCCGCCTCGACGCCCTCGACGATGACCAGCGGCCAGCCGTCGGCGCGGATCATGTCGTGCAGCGGCGCGATCTGTTGCGCCAGGTCTTCCGGCATCGGCGGGCGATGCGCCTTGTAGTCGGGGTAGAGATCGTCGCGAAAGGTCTTGCCCTTCGCGTCGAACACGCAGGCGATATAATCGGCGGCGTAATCCTTCTGCAGCCGGCGCAGCATCGCCAGTACGCCCTTCATCGCGTTGGTCGGTTCGCCCGCCGCGTTGCGCAGGTCGGGCAGGGCGTGGAAGGCGCGGTAGAGATAGGACGAACCGTCCACCAGCAACAGCGTTTTTGCGGAATCGTTCACGAGGCGTTCAAGCATGCACCTGGATAAATTGCCCCCCCTCTCCGACCCGGGGCGCATTGCCGAGATCGGCTATTCGGCACGCGAGTCGTGGCGGATGCTGGAGATTATGGCAGAGTTCGTCGAGGCGACCGAACGCCTCGCACCGATCCGTCCCGCGGTATCGGTGTTCGGCAGCGCGCGTACGCCGCCCGATCATGCCTACTACATGCTGACCGAGGACATTGCGCGCAAGCTGTCCGACGCGGGGTTTTCCGTGATTTCCGGGGGCGGCCCCGGCATCATGGAAGCCGCCAACAAGGGGGCGTACTTCGGCAAGTCGCCCAGCGTCGGTCTCAACATCCAGTTGCCGCACGAGCAGAGCGCCAACCCCTATCAGGACATCAGCCAGACCTTCCGCCACTTCTTCGCGCGCAAGGTCATGTTCGTCAAGTTCACCGCCGCCTACGTCGTCATGCCCGGCGGCTTCGGCACGATGGACGAGCTGTTCGAGGCGCTCACCCTGGTGCAGACCGGCAAGATCGCGCCCATCCCCATCATTCTGGTCGGCTCGGGCTTCTGGGCCGGGCTTGCCGAGTGGGTGACGGACCGTCTGGTGAGCGAGGGCATGATCTCGCCGGAGGATGTCGACCTGATGCGCATCATCGACCGTCCGGAAGAAGTGGTCGACGTCATTTTCAGCCATTACGAGAAGCGTGGTTTCATGCCGTCGATAGCCGAGCGCGAAATCCAGCTCAATCTTTAAGTTTCCAAGGGGAATCCCTCATGCGCAATTGTTTTGCCTTGTTCCTGGTCCTGCTGCTGAGCGGTGCGGCGGTTGCCGCGGCACCTTCGGACCGTCCGCCCGACCTGAAGCCCGTGCCCGACGGCCCGCCGGGGCCGGAGGATGCACCGCCGGTGACCATCAAGCCGAGCCCGCAGGGGCGGGTGATCGAGTACCGTGCCAACGGCAGGCTCTACATGCTGAAGGTCATCCCGCGCGTCGGCAAGCCGTATTACCTCATCGACAGCCGGGGCGATGGCCAGTTCGCGCGCCAGGAGAGTCTCGATTCGGGCTTGCGCCCGCCGATGTGGGTGATCAAGGAATTCTGATGCCGGTGCCGCAGGACATTCCGCGCAAGGTCGCCGCCGGCGAGGGCTGGCAGTGGGTGCGTAGCGGGTTCAGGCTGTACCGCAGGAACCCCCTGTTGCTGTCGGCCGCCTTTGCGATGCTGTTTGGCGTGGTGATGGCGCTCGGCCTCGTGCCCGTCGTTGGCGGTGCCCTGTCCGACTTCGCCGCACCGCTGATGGTGGCGGGATTCATGGCCGCCTTTCGTGCGCTCGACGAAGGCCGCGACCTCGAACTGCCGCATTTTCTTGCCGGCGTGCGTGGTCCGGCGATTCCGCTGATGACCATCGGCGCCGTGCAGCTCCTGGGCGCGTTGGCGATCGGCACGGTGATGGAGAACATGGGTTTCGATGCCGAAACCTTCGTCGCCGCGGCGCGCACGCAGCAGGATCCTGCGGCCATGCAGGCGCTGCTGAATCAGGTTGCCCCCGCGGTGTTGACCGGCTTGCTGCTGTTCACCCCGCTCATGATGGCGACCTGGTTTGCACCGGCGCTGATCCTGTTCGGTGGCGCGCGCCCCATGACCGCGCTCGGCGTGAGCATGAAGGCGGTGCTGCGCAACTGGGCGGCGCTGCTGGTCAATGGCCTGGCACTGGCGCTGGTGCTGCTCCTCGCCGCGCTGGTGCCGCTGATGCTCGGCCTCCTGGTGGCGATGCCGGTGCTGTTCGGCTCGCTGTACGCTTCCTATCAGGCGATTTTCGCAGTGTGGTCGGACGAGGCGACGCCGCCTCAGGCCGGCGACAACTTGGCGTAGGCGAGCGCCAGCCACTTGGTGCCGGCGTCGCCGAATTTCACCTGCACCCGCGCGTCGGCGCCGCGTCCCTCGAAATCGATGATGATGCCGGTGCCGAATTTGGCGTGCGCGACGCTCTGCCCCACGCGATAGCCTGTGCCGTGGCCGGCCGGTGTCGCGCGCGCCGGCGCCGCCGCAGGAGCGTCGCGGCTGGCGCCGCGGCGGTTCAGAGGCAGCAGCACGGCGTCGGGCAGTTCGGCGAGAAAGCGCGATGCGAAGCCGTAGCGCACCTGGCCGTGCAGCATGCGCGACTGCGCGTGGCTGAGATACAGGCGCCGCCGCGCGCGCGTGATCGCCACGTACATCAGGCGGCGCTCCTCTTCCAGTCCGAACTCGTCGTGCGCGCTCTGCTCGTGCGGGAACAGGCCTTCCTCCAGACCGGTGATGAACACCGCGTGGAATTCCAGGCCCTTGGCGGCGTGCACCGTCATCAACTGCAAGGCATCGCGCCCCGGCTCGGCCTGGTGCTCGCCGGCCTCGAGCGCGGCGTGGGCGAGGAAGGCGTCCAGGGTATCGTCTTCCGCTTCCTCTGAAAACAGCGCCGCGGCGTTGACGAGTTCGGCGAGGTTCTCCAGGCGGTCGGCGCCGTCCTTGTCGGCGCGGTAGTGATCGGCCAGCCCCGACGCCTCGATCACATGATCGATGGTTTCGGCGAGCGTGAGCCCGGCGGTGGCCTGTTTGATGCCCTCGATCAGCCGGGCGAAGGCGGCGACCTTGCCGCTCGCGGTGCACGCCGCCTGCCACAGGCTGGCCCCCGTACGCGCGGCGGCGTCGGCCAGCTGTTCGACGCTGCGCGCGCCGATGCCACGCGTCGGGAAGTTGACCACGCGCAGGAAGGCGCCGTCGTCTTCCGGGTGGGTCAGGAGACGCAGGTAGGCGAGCGCGTGCCTGATTTCCTGGCGCTCGAAGAAGCGCAGGCCGCCGTAGACGCGGTAGGCGACGCCGGCGGTGAAAAGCGCGTGTTCCAGCACACGTGACTGCGCGTTGGAGCGATACAGCAGCGCCATGTCGGAAAGAGCCACGCCTTCACGGTTCAGCGCCTTGACCTCGTCGACCACGAAGGCCGCCTCCTCTTGGTCGTTGAAGGCCTCGAACACGCGGATCGGCTCGCCGTCGCCGTCCGCGGTCCACAGGTTCTTGCCGAGGCGGCGCTGATTCCGTTCGATGAGCGCGTTGGCGGCGGTGAGGATGTTGCCATGGCTGCGGTAATTCTGCTCCAGCTTGATGACCCGGCCCTGGGCGAATTCGCGCTCGAATTCCAGCATGTTGCCGGTGTTGGCGCCGCGGAAGGCGTAGATCGACTGGTCGTCGTCCCCCACCGCGAACAGCGCGGTATCGGGGCCGGCGAAGAGTTTCAGCCAGCGATACTGCAACGCGTTGGTGTCCTGGAACTCGTCGATGAGGATGTGGCGGAAGCGGGTCTGGTAGTGCTGCCGCAGTGGCTCGTTGCGGTAGAGGAGTTCGTAGGCGCGCAGCAACAGTTCGGCGAAGTCGGCCACGCCCTCGCGCTGGCACTGCGCGTCGTAGGCTTCGTACAGTTCGGCGAGCTGCATCGAAAACTCGTCGTGGGCGTCGGCGTCGCGCGCACGGCGGCCGGCTTCCTTGTGGCCATTGATGTAGCCCTGCACCTTTTTCGGTTCGTATTTCTCGGTGTCGATGTTGAGCGACTTCAACAGCCGCTTGATCGCGGAGAGTTGGTCCTGCGCGTCGAGAATCTGGAACGACTGCGGCAGCCCCGCTTCACGCCAGTGGGTGCGCAGCAGGCGGTTGGCCAGACCGTGGAAAGTGCCCACCCACATGCCGCGCGTGTTGATCGGCAGCATTGCCGCGATGCGCACGAGCATTTCCTTCGCCGCCTTGTTGGTGAAGGTCACCGCGAGGATGCCGTGCGGCGATACCTGGCCGGTCTGGATCAGCCAGGCGATGCGCGTGGTCAGCACGCGCGTCTTGCCCGAGCCCGCACCCGCGAGGATCAGGGCGGATTCGTGCGGCAGCGTCACCGCGGCGCGCTGCTCGGGATTGAGGCCATCCAGCAGGGGATCGGACATGCGGGGGTAAAATTAAAAATTGGTCTGCAATTATAAGGGGCTCCCCGTGGTGAAAATCCTGTTCTTTGGCGACCTGGTGGAAACGCTCGGCATGGCGTCCGACGAGATTGCCCTGCCGCCCGACGTCACCGACGTCGAACGCCTGCTGTTTGTGCTATCGAAGCGCGGCGAACGCTGGAAAAAGATGCTGCTCGGCAATCCCAAGCTCAACGTCACCGTCAACAAGCAGTTCGCCGAAAAGTCCTCGCCGGTGCAGGATGGTGATGAAATCGCCCTGGTGGGCTTTGCGGTGATCTGAGCGGCGGTTTACCTGCGCGGGCGCGGCCCGGTAAGATTGATCAAGGCAGCCCGCAAGAGGCTGCATGGCGGAGAGTGGTTTGGAAAACAAGCGGTGGACGGTTGAAAGACAGGTGCTCGCCGGCTTCGCCCTGGCGATCGTGGTGCTGGCGATCGTCGGCGCCGGCCTGTATCGCGCCACGCTCGGTTTCATCTCGACCAGCGCCGCGGTCAACCGCTCGGAGCAGGCACTGACGGCTCTCGAAGGCATTTATTCGCTGCTCAACGAGGCGGAATCCCGCCAGCGCGTCTATCTGCTGCTGGGGGACGAAACGGAGCTGGTGCCGCGCCATGCGGCGGTGGCGCGCGCCCATGCGCTGGTGACCGAACTCGACGCGCTGCTGGTCGACGTGCCGGCGCTGCGCGCGCGCCTGCCGGAACTGCAACGGCGCGTCGAGCTGCGTTTATCGCTGCTCGACGCCGTGCTGGAAGCGCGGCGCAGCGGCGGCTTCGAGGCAGGCCAGCGGCAACTGGCGGCAAGCCCGGGGCGCCTGGAGATGGACGCGCTGCACACGCTGATCGTGCAGATGCAGGACGAGGTGCGCAGCCACCGGGGGGCGCGGCAGCAGACCGCGCAACAGGGTGCGCGTCGCACGCTCGCCATGCTCGGACTGTTGTTCCTGCTCGCGGTGGGGGCGCTCACCGCGCTGTACGCGCGTATCCGGCGCGAGGCGCAGGAGCGGCGCGAAAGCGAGGAGCGTCTCGATGCGGTGGTGGAGACCGCCAGCGAGGGCATCATCACCATCGACGACGCCGGCCGGATCGAGAGCTTCAACCCGGCGGCCGAACGGCTGTTCGGCTACACCGCTGCCGAAGTGGCCGGCCGCAATGTCTCGATGCTCATGCCCGAGCCCGACCGCAGCCGCCACGATGGCTATCTGCGCCGTTACCTCGACGGCGGCGAGGCCCACATCATCGGCTTCGGACGCGAGGTCATGGCCCAGCGCCGCGACGGCAGTCCGCTGCCGATCGGGCTGGCGGTGAGCGAAATGCGCCTGGGGCCGCGTCGGCTGTTCACCGGAATCGTGCACGATCTCACCGAACGTCGCCGTGCCGAAGCACGCCAGGCGGAACTGATCGACGATTTGCAGGCAGCCAACGAGGAACTGAGAAACTTCGCCTATGTGGTGTCGCACGACCTCAAGGCGCCGCTGCGCGGCATCGGCTCGCTCGCCGACTGGCTGGCAAGCGACTATGCGGACAAGCTCGACGCGCAGGGCCGCGAGTATCTCGCGCTGATGAAGAACCGCGCCAGCCGCATGGACGCGCTGATCGACGGCATACTCGAATATTCCCGCGTGGGACGCGTCAAGGAGACGCAGGTCGCGGTCGACCTCAACGCGCTGGTGGCCGACACCGTGCAGATGCTGGCACCCCCGCCGGAGGTGAGCGTCATCGTGGAAGGCACGCTGCCTACTGTCCTTGGCGAACGCACCCGCCTGCAGCAACTGTTCCAGAACCTCGTCAGCAACGCCATCAAGCATCGTGACAAGCCGGAGGGGCGCATTGTCATCGCCAGCGCCGACGCCGGCGACTTCTGGCAGTTGAGCGTCGCCGACAACGGCCCCGGCATCGACCCGCGCCACCACGAGCGCGTGTTCCAGCTGTTCCAGGTGCTCACCCCGCGCGATCAGAAGGAAAGTACCGGCGTCGGGCTGGCGCTGGTGAAGAAGATCGTCGAACTCTACGGCGGCCGGGTGTGGATCGACTCCCGGTCCGGCGAAGGCAGCACGTTTTTCTTTACACTGCCGAAAGCCGCCCCCGCAACGCGAGAAGGAGAAGCTGCTGCATGAAGAACCCGGCCAAACCCATCCTGCTCGTCGAGGACGACCAGATCGACATGATGACGGTCAAGCGCGCGCTCAACGATCTGCATGTCACCAACCGAATCGCGCACGTCGAGAACGGCGAGGACGCGCTCGCCTATCTCAACGATCCCGCCAGTGAACGTCCCTGCCTGATTCTGCTCGATCTCAACATGCCGGTGATGGGCGGCATCGAGTTCCTGCGTGTGGCGCGGGATGTCGACGCGGACCCCCGGATCAAGCGTATTCCGGTGGTGGTTCTGACCACGTCGGAGGAGCAGCAGGACAAGGTCGAGAGTTTCAACCTGGGCGTGGCGGGCTACATCAGGAAGCCCGTCGACTACCAGCGTTTCGTCGAGACCATGCGCACCATCAACGCCTACTGGACCGTGAGCGAGATGCCCGAGTGAACGCCCCCGCGGCCCGCAAGCGCATCCGCCTGCTGGTGGTCGAGGACGACCAGATCGACCGGCTCGCCTGTCGGCGCGCGCTGGCGAATCATCCCGACTACGATTTCGAGCTGATCGAGGCGGAAACCGGCCACGAGGGGGTCATGCAGGCACGCGCGCATCGTCCGGACATGGTGCTGCTCGACTACCACCTGCCCGATCTCGACGGCCTGGACTTTCTCGCCGAGTTGCAGCGCGAGGGCGACGAGATGCCGGTACCGGTGATGATGCTCACCGGCGCCGACAGCGCAGGCGTGGCGGTGGAGGCGATGCGCCGTGGCGCGCGCGACTACCTGGTGAAGGACCGCGAGCGTGGCTACCTCACCCTGTTGCCGGCGGTGATCGAGCGCGTGCTGCGTGAGCAGGGGCTGCGGCTGGAAAAGCGGGCTGCGGAGGCGCGCTTTCGCACGCTGGTCGAGCAGATTCCCGCCATCACCTACATGGTGGTGGCCGATGCGTCCAGCCGCCTGCTGTACATCAGTCCGCAGGCACAAAGCCTGGGTTATACGACGGAAGAATGGCTTGCGTTGCCGCAGGGCCTGCTGTCCGTGATCCACCCCGACGACCGATCGCGCGCGCAGGCCGCCCACGCCGAAAGCTGCGCCACGGACCGGCCGCTGCGCTGCGAATACCGCGTGGCGACGCGCACCGGAGAGACGCGCTGGCTGCTCGACGAAGCGCGCATGGTGCGCGAGGGCGCCGACGGCTCGCGGTTCCTGCAGGGCGTGCTGGTCGACATCACCGAGGACAAGCGGCGCGAGGTCGAGCTGCAAGCGCACCGGTTGCGCCTGGAAGAGATGGTCAAGGAACGCACCGCGCAACTCGAACAGCAGACCGGCCTGCTTGCCGAAACCAACGCGAGTCTGGTGAAGGAAATCGACGAGCGCCGCCTGGCCGAACAGGAACTGCGCGCAAGCAAGGCTCGCTTCCGCCTGCTGCTGGAATCGGCGGGGGAGGGGATCTACGGCCTCGACATCGAGGGGCGCTGCATCTTCGTCAACGACGCCGCGCTGGAGATTCTTGGCTACGCGCGCGAGGAACTGCTCGGGCAACCGACTCACCCGCGCATTCACCACACCCGTGAGGACGGGTCTGGCTATAGCGAGGACGATTGCCGGATCTACGATGCCTTCCGCAGCGGCGCCGCGCGGCGCGGCATGATCGAGCCGCTGTGGCGCAAGGATGGCAGCATGCTGATTGCCGAATATTCGGCCTATCCGCTGCGCGAGGATGATGAAATCCGCGGCGCGGTGCTGGTGTTCCGCGATGTGACCGAATCGCACGCGTTGACCAGTCAGCTCGCCTGGCAGGCGACGCATGATGCGCTGACCGGGCTGGTGAACCGCCAGGAGTTCGAGCGCCGGCTCGCCCATGTGGTGGAAAGCGCTCAGCGTGAAGGTGGCATCCATGCGTTGTGCTACCTCGATCTCGATCGATTCAAAGTGGTGAACGATACCGCGGGTCACGCTGCGGGCGACGAGCTGCTGCGCCAGATGAGTGTGCTGCTGGAGGGGCGTATGCGTCAGCGCGACACCCTGGCGCGCCTGGGGGGCGACGAGTTCGGTGTGCTGCTGGAACATTGTCCCGCGGATCAGGCGCTGCGCCTCGCGCTGGAACTGCGCGACGCCGTGCGCGATTTCCGTTTCAGCTGGCAGGGGCGCGCTTTCACCGTGGGCGCGAGTATCGGTGTCGTTCCCGTGTCAGCGAGCACCGAATCGGCGGCCGCGGCGATGAGCGCGGCCGACGCGGCCTGCTATGTAGCCAAGGAACAGGGCCGCAACCGCGCGCACCTCTATCGCGCCGACGACGCCCGGCTCGCTGAACACCGCAGCCAGACGCAGTGGGTGTCGCGTCTCACCCAGGCGCTCGACGAGAACCGTTTCCGCCTGTATTACCAGACCATCGTGCCGCTCCACGCGGGTTCCTCCGCGCGGCCGCACTACGAAGTGCTGCTGCGCCTGCTGGAAACGGACGGCCGACTGGTCGAGCCAATGGCGTTCATGCCCGCCGCGGAGCGTTATGACCTGATGCCGGCGATTGACCGCTGGGTGCTGCGCGAAGTCGTGCGCATCTGCGCTGCCGCGCAGGGGTCCGCCACGCCTCCGCTGTTCGCGGTCAACCTGTCGGCGCGTTCGCTGGTCGACGAGCGCCTGCCGCAGTATCTGCGGGACCTGCTCACGACACATGGCGTGGCCGGCGACAGGCTCTGCCTCGAGATCACCGAGGCGGCCGCGGTCGAGAACCTCGCGCGCACGAGCCAGCGCATCACCGAGTTCAAGGCGCTCGGATGCAGTGTCGCCCTCGACCACTTCGGCAGTGGCATGTCATCGTTCACCGACCTGCGCATGCTGCCGGTCGATTTCCTCAAGATCGAAGGGGGCTTCATCCGCTCGCTCGCCGAGGATCGCCTGAACCGCGCCGTCGCCGAGGCGATCAACCGCGTCGCCCATGTCATGACCATCCAGACGGTCGCGGAATGCACCGAGACCACCGCGGTCGTCGCCGTGCTGAAGGAATTGGGCATCGACCACGCGCAGGGCTACGTGCTGGGCATGCCGCAGCCGCTCGAGGCGCTGGCGGCGGGATCGACCGTGGCCTGAGCCGGCAGCCGCGGAATGAAAAACGGAGCCCGCGGGCTCCGTTTTTCATGTGTGCGCGCGTGGTTACCTGCTGCGGCTGGCGATCATGTCCTGGATGATTGGCGCCAGGATCAGTTCCATGGCGAAGCCCATCTTGCCGCCGGGCACCACGAGGGTGTTGCGGCGCGACATGAAGGAATTCGGGATCATGTTGAGCAGGTAGGGGAAGTCGACGCCCTTCGGGTCGCGGAAGCGGATGACGATGAAGCTCTCGTCCGGCGTCGGGATGTCGCGGGTGATGAAGGGATTGGAGGTGTCGACGGTGGACACGCGCTGGAAGTTGATGTCGGTGCGCGAGAACTGCGGGGTGACGTAGTTCACGTAGTCCGGCATGCGGCGCAGGATGGTGTCGACGATGACGTCGGCGGAGTAGCCGCGCTCGGCACCGTCGCGGTGGATCTTCTGGATCCATTCGAGGTTGACGATGGGCACCACGCCGATGCCGAGGTCGACATGCTTCGAGACGTCGACGGTGTCGGTCTTCACCAGGCCGTGCAGGCCCTCGTAGAACAGCACGTCGGAGCCGGCCGGCAAATCCTCCCATGGGGTGAATTCACCCGGGTTGAGGCTGGTGTTGAGGCGCTTGTTGTGCTGGTCGGCCTCCTCGTCGCTGTGGATGTAGTAGCGACGCTTGCCGCCGCCGGTCTCGCCGTAGGTCCTGAATAGATCGGCCAGCTTGTCGAAGTGGTTGGACTGCGGGCCGAAATGGCTGAAATGCTTGTTGCCCTCGCCTTCGGCCTTTTTCACCGCTTCCTTGAACTCCACGCGCGACAGGCTGTGGAAGCTGTCGCCCTCGATCACCGCGGCGTTGATCTTCTCGCGCAGGAAAATGTGCTCGAAGGCACGCTTGACCGTGGTGGTACCGGCGCCGGACGAACCCGTGACCGCAATGACGGGATGCTTCTTGGACATGCTGGGACTCCCTGGAGGATGGCTGAAATCAAAAGCGAAACCGCCATATTTTACCCGCGTGGGGTGGGCTTGTCACTCCGCGTGTCCGCGGCACCGCGTGGCCGGATGCGCGAAAGTGGGGGCTCACATCGCGCTTGATGCCGGTTTTGTGGATGCGCTTCCGGCGGAGCGGGCGATGACACCGCAGAGTGGGTTGCCGCGGGCGGTATAATTGAGCGTTTTGAAATTATCCACGTGACCGTTGCGATGCAGGAAAAATATCTTCCCCAGGATGTCGAACGCACCATCCAGCAGAAGTGGGCCGTCACCGGCGCCTTCCGTGCCCGCGACGACGACGCCCGGCCCAGGTACTACTGCCTGTCGATGTTCCCCTACCCGTCGGGCAAGCTGCACATGGGCCACGTGCGCAACTACACCATCGGCGACGTGCTGGCCCGCTACCATGCCATGCGCGGCTTCAACGTCATGCAGCCGATGGGCTGGGATGCCTTCGGCCTGCCCGCGGAGAATGCCGCCATCGCCAACGGCGTGCCGCCGGCTGCGTGGACCTACGCCAACATCGATCACATGCGCGCGCAGTTGCAGGCACTGGGGTTTGCCATCGACTGGTCGCGCGAACTCGCCACCTGCAAGCCCGACTACTATCGCTGGGAGCAGTGGCTGTTCACCCGCCTGTTCGAAAAGGGCGTGATCTACAAGAAGATGGCCACCGTGAACTGGGACCCGGTCGACCAGACGGTGCTCGCCAACGAACAGGTGATCGACGGTCGTGGCTGGCGCAGCGGTGCGCTGGTGGAGAAGCGCGATATCCCGATGTACTTCTTCCGCATCACGCGGTACGCGGACGAACTGCTCGCGGGGCTCGACACGCTGCCGGGCTGGCCGGAGCGGGTAAAGACCATGCAGGCCAACTGGATCGGCAGGAGCACCGGCGTGCGTCTGGCCTTCAAGACGCCCGGCTCCGACGAACTGCTGTGGGTGTTCACCACCCGCGCCGACACCCTCATGGGCGTGACCTTCGTCGCGGTCGCCGCCGAGCATCCGCTGGCCGCGCGTGCTGCCGCGGAGAATCCCGCGCTCGCTGCCTTCATCGACGAGTGCAAGCAGGGCAGCGTCGCCGAGGCCGACATGGCGACCATGGAAAAGAAGGGCATGGATACCGGGCTGAAGGTCATTCATCCAATCAGCGGCGAGGTAATTCCGGTCTGGGTGAGCAATTACGTGCTGATGAGCTACGGCGAGGGCGCCGTGATGGCGGTGCCGGCGCACGACGAGCGCGACTTCGGCTTCGCCAGGCAATACGGGTTGCCCATCAGGCAGGTGATCGATGCCAGGGAATCGTCGGGGGTCCTCCGCCAGGCGATCGCGGATACCCGGCGAAACCGCGCGTTGAGCGCCGAGGAAGCCGAGTTTGCGGAGTCGTTTGCCGAGCACGCGAGCGAATTCACGGACCGCGCCTGGCAGGACTGGTATGCGAGCAAGGAGGGTGTCTGCATCAACTCCGGGAAGTACGACGGCCTTGGTTACGAAGCGGCGGTCGATGCGATTGCCGCCGACCTCGCCGCCAGAGGTCTTGGCGAGAAGAAAACCCAGTTCCGTCTGCGCGACTGGGGCATTTCGCGCCAGCGCTATTGGGGCTGCCCGATTCCCATCGTCCATTGTGCCACCTGCGGCGACGTGCCGGTGCCGGCTGCGCAGTTGCCGGTGGTGCTGCCGGAAGACGTGGTACCCGACGGTTCCGGCAACCCCCTCAACAAACGCGCCGACTTCGTGAATTGTCCGTGTCCCCGGTGCGGCAAGCCGGCGCGGCGCGAGACCGACACCATGGATACCTTCGTCGAGTCGTCCTGGTACTACGCGCGCTACGCCTGTCCCGATCTTGCCGATGGCATGCTCGACGCCCGTGCCGACAAGTGGCTGCCGGTGGACCAGTACATCGGCGGCATCGAGCACGCGATCCTGCACCTTCTTTACGCGCGCTTCTTCCACAAGCTGATGCGCGACGAGGGGCTGGTCGCGAGCGACGAGCCTTTCACCAACCTGTTGACCCAGGGCATGGTCGTTGCCGACACCTACTACCGCGAGGAAGCGTCCGGCAAGAAGACCTGGATCAATCCGGCCGATGTCGAGGTGAAGGACGGTGTCGCACTGTTGAAGGCCGATGGTCGGCCGGTCGTCGTTGGTGGCACCGAGAAGATGTCGAAGTCGAAGAACAACGGCGTCGACCCGCAGGCACTGATCGACCGTTACGGTGCGGATACCGCGCGTCTCTTCACCATGTTCGCCGCGCCGCCGGAACAGAGCCTGGAATGGTCGGACGCCGGCGTCGAGGGTGCGCACCGCTTCCTCAAGCGGCTGTGGAAGACGGTGTACGAGCACTTGCAGGGTGGCCGTGCACCCTCTCCCCAACCCTCCCCCCTCAAGGGGGAGGGGGCGAACGATGCGCAAAGCGCGCCCCAGGCGATTAATGACCTGCGCCGCCAGTTGCACCAGACCATCCAGAAGGTCGGCGACGATATCGAGCGTCGCAAGCAGTTCAACACCGCGATCGCCGCGGTAATGGAGCTGATGAACGCGCTGGCGAAACTCGAGGGTGGCGACGCGACGACGCGCAGCGTGCGCCAGGAAGTGCTGGAAGCGGTGGTCGCGCTGCTCGCGCCGATCGTGCCGCACATCGCCGAGGCGCTTTACGCCGAGCTGAAACCCGGTGCGACGCTGACGTGGCCGGTGGTCGACGCAGCCGCACTGGTGCAGGACGAGATCGAACTCATGCTGCAGGTCAACGGCAAGTTGCGCGGCGCGGTGCGCGTCGCCGCGGCGGCGGACAAGGTCGCGATCGAGGCCGCCGCGCTGGCGAGCGAAGCGGCGCAGAAATACCTCGAAGGCAGGCCGCCGAAAAAAATCGTGGTGGTGCCGGGGCGTCTGGTCAACCTCGTCGCATGAAGCGCCGTGCTTTCCTCGTCGTGCTGCCAGCGCTCGCTGCGGGGTGCGGTTTCCAGTTGCGCCGGATCGACACCATGCCCTTCGCCAGCCTGCATCTGGATGCGCCGCCCGGCAGCGCGGTCGCGCAGCGCGTCGATACCGGCGTGCGCGGCATCCGCAACCTGCGGCTGACGTCCAGCGCCGCCGAAGCGGAGGTGGCACTGAAGATCGGGGCCGAGGAGCGCAGCAAGATCATCCTGTCGCTTTCCGGCGCGGGCCGCGTGACCGAATACCGGCTCGGCCTGCACGTGCGCTACGGCATCGAGGGCCGCGACGGCCGCGTGCTCGCCGCACCCGAGACCATCGAGCTGGTGCGCGACATGACTTATGACGACCGGGTGCTGCTCGCCAAGGGCACGGAAGAGCAACTGCTCTATCGCGATATGGAAGAGGTCGCGGCGCAACGCATCCTGCGGCGGCTGCACGATCTCCACCTCACGAATTGAAAGTCTCCGCCGACCGCCTGCCCGACCAGCTCGCCCGCGGGCTGGCGCATCTGTATGTGCTGGTCGGCGACGAACCGCTGGCGGCGCAGGAAGCGGGGGACGCCATCCGCTTCGCGGCGCGGGCCGCCGGCCATAGCGAGCGCACGGTGTTCACCGTGCAGGGCCGCTATAACTGGCAGGCGATCTTCGCCGGCGGCGACAATCTTTCGCTATTCGCCGAGCGGCGGCTGGTCGAGATCCGCATTCCCTCCGGCAAGCCCGGAGTCGACGGCGCCAAGGCGCTGGAAACCCTGGCGGCGAAGCTGCCCGCCGACACCCTCACGCTCGTCAGCCTGCCAGGCCTCGACTGGAAGAGCATGCAGAGCCGCTGGTTCGCCGCGCTGGACGCGGCCGGCGTGGTGGTCGAGGCGAAGCCGATCGGACGCGCGCAACTCCCTGCGTGGATCGAACGCCGCCTGGCGAAGCTGGGGCTGCGCGCCGAACGCGAGGCGCTGGAATTTCTTGCCGACCAGGTCGAAGGCAATCTCCTCGCGGCGCAGCAGGAAATCGACAAGCTCGCGCTGTTGCTGCCACCGGGTGCCGTCACGCGTGCCGATGTCGAGCACGCCGTGGTCGATGTCAGCCGACTGGAAGCCGACGTGCTCGCCGACGCGCTGTACGCGGGGGACGGCGCGCGCTTCGCGCAGGGGGTGACCGACCTGCGCGACAGCGGCGAGGCGGTGCCGGCGATCCTGTGGCAGGTCGCCTCCGCAGTGCAGCTGCTGCTCAGGCTAAAATTGGCCCTGGCGCAGGGTGAGCCGCTGCCGGGGTTGCTGCGGGGACTGTGGGGACGCGACAAACAGCGCGCACCGCAGATCGAGCAGGCGCTCAAGCGTTTGGGGCTCGCGCAACTGGAAAACGCGCTCGACGATCTCGCGCGTGTCGACCGTCAGGCCAAGGGGCTGGAGCGGGTCGGCGATGCGTGGGATACGCTGCTGCGTATGGGAATGACGCTCGCCGCGCCCGCCACGGGTGCGCCGGGCAAGAGGACGAGATGATGGACGTGAAACAGTACATGCACACGCTGGGGCGACAGGCGCGCGACGCCTCGCGTGCGATCGCGCGCGCCGACACCAGGCAGAAGAACCGCGCGCTGCTCGCGATGGCGGCGGCGATCCGGCGCGATGCGGCGAAGCTGCTCGCGGCCAACGCGCGCGACATGGAGCGCGCGCGCGCGGCAGGCTACGACAGCGCGCTGCTCGACCGCCTGCAATTGACCGAAAAGACCGTCGCCGGCATGGCCGAAGGGCTCGAACAGATCGCCACGCTGCCCGATCCCGTCGGCGAGATCAGCGACCTCAAATACCGCCCCTCGGGCATCCAGGTTGGCAAGATGCGCGTGCCGCTGGGCGTCATCGGCATCATCTACGAAGCACGTCCGAACGTTACCGCGGACGCCGCCGGCCTGTGCCTGAAATCCGGCAACGCCGCGATCCTGCGCGGTGGCTCGGAGGCGCTCGAATCGAACCAGGCGGTCGCCGCCTGCGTGCGCGAAGGCCTGGAAGTCGCCGGCCTGCCGGCCGCGGCCGTGCAGGTTGTCGAGACAACCGACCGCGCTGCGGTGGGCGAGCTCATCACCATGAAGGACTACGTCGACGTGATCGTGCCGCGCGGCGGCAAGGGGCTGATCGAGCGCATCACCGGCGAGGCGCGGGTGCCGGTGATCAAGCACCTGCACGGCAACTGCCACGTCTATGTCGATGACCGCGCCGATCTCGCCAAGGCACTGAAGATCGTCGAGAACGCCAAGACGCAGCGCTACGGCACCTGCAACACCACTGAATCGCTGCTGGTGGCGCGTGGCGTGGCTGCCGCCGCACTGCCCGATCTGGGCAGGATGCTCGCCGGCAAGGGCGTGGAGATGCGCGGCTGCGCCGAAGCGCTGGCGATCCTGCAGGGCGCGGGCATCGCCGCCGACAGGGTGAAAGCCGCGGTCGAATCCGACTGGACCGAGGAATACCTCGGTCCCTTCATCGCGGTGAAGGTGGTCGACGATCTCGATGCCGCCATCGTGCACATCAACACCTATGGTTCGCAGCATACCGACGCCATCGTCACCGAGGACTACGGCCGCGCACGCCGCTTCCTGCGCGAGGTCGACTCCGCCAGCGTGATGGTCAACGCGTCCACGCGTTTTGCCGACGGCTTCGAATACGGTCTCGGCGCCGAAATCGGCATCTCCACCGACAAGATCCACGCACGTGGCCCGGTCGGGCTGGAGGGCCTCACCAGCCAGAAATGGGTGGTGCTCGGCGACGGACATGTGAGGGCTTGATGGCGAGCGGGAAGCGATAAGCGGTGAACGGAAAACCCGGGACCCGGCCATCCAGCGCTCACCGCTTGCCGCTCGCTTCCTCCATCGGCGTGATGGGCGGCACCTTCGATCCGGTCCACTACGGACACTTGCGGCTCGCCGAGGAAATGGCGGAATGCCTGGATCTCGCGCGCGTGCTGTTCATCCCGGCGGGACAGCCGCCGCACCGGGGTGCCCCACGTACCGCGGCCGAGCACCGGCTGGAGATGGTGCGCCGTGCGGTGGCCGGCAATCCCCGTTTCGTCGCCGATGCGCGTGAAGTGGAGCGTGCCGCACCCAGTTACACGGTGGATACGCTGACTGCGCTGCGCGCCGAACTGGGCCCCGAGCGGCCGCTGTGGCTGCTGCTCGGCGCGGACGCGTTTCTCGGCCTGCCGGACTGGCACCGGTGGCGGCAGCTTTTCGAACTGGCCAACATCGTCGTCGCGGACCGTCCGGGGTCGCCTGCGCAACACGCCGGGGCCATGCCGGAGGCACTCGGGCGCGAGGTGGCGCAGCGTGAAATCGCCGACGGCGCAGCGGCGGGGCCCGCAGGCGCGATACTGCGGCGCCGGATGACGCCGCTCGACATTTCCGCCACCGCCCTGCGCGGCATTCTCGCGCGTCGCGGCAGCGCGCGCTACCTGCTGCCGGACGCCGTACTCGACTATATTCACGGACAGAAGCTTTACACATGAACATCGAAGACAAGATCAAGCTGATCGTCGCCGCACTCGAGGACATCAAGGGACGCGACATCGCCGTGCTCGACACCAGCCGCCTCACCTCGCTGTTCGAGCGCATGGTCATCGCCAGCGGCGACTCGAACCGGCAGACGCGTGCGCTCGCCGACAACGTGCGCGAGAAGGTGAAGGAAGCGGGCGAGCATGTCGGCAATACCGAGGGCGAGGAGAGCGGCGACTGGGTGCTGCTCGACCTGGGCGACGTGGTGGTGCACGTGATGCTGCCGGCGGTGCGCGCGCATTACAATCTGGAAGAGCTGTGGGGCGCGGGCGCTGCGGCGCGGACGCGACACGTGCGGCCGGATCATTGAAGCAGGAAGAGACAGTTGAACCACAGAGGCGCAGAGGCACAGAGAAACCGGAATAACGGGAATTCGCGGCGATTGTTCCCACTCACCCACCGGGCGAGCGCGGAAACAATGCGACAAGTGTTTTTTCTCTGTACCCCTGTGTCTCTGTGATGCGGATTGCAGCTTGAATGAAACTGCACCTCATCGCCGTCGGCCACAAGATGCCCGGCTGGGTGGATGCGGGCTTCGACGACTACGCGCGGCGTATGCCGCCCGACCTGCCGCTGAGGTTCACCGCGATCAAGCCGGGGCATCGCACGGCAGGCGAGGACGGCGCGCGTGCGCGCCAGGTCGAGGCGGAGCGCATTCTCGCGGCACTGCCGGAAGGCAGCGTGGCGGTGGTGCTCGACGAGCGCGGCACGCAGGTCACGACGCGCGAACTGGCGCAGTGGATGCAGGGCTGGATGGGTGAGGGTGTGTCGCCGGCGTTCGTCATTGGCGGTGCCGACGGGCTCGACGACCGTGTGAAGGCACGCGCCGGGCGGCTGATGGGCCTGTCGCGCCTGACCCTGCCGCATGCGCTGGCGCGCGTGGTGCTCGCCGAGCAGTTGTATCGCGCGGCGTGCATCCTCAAGGGACACCCGTATCATCGGGATTGAGCGGAGAACGCACACATGCTGGTCGAGAAGCGCATCTATCTGGCCTCGCAATCGCCGCGGCGGCGTGAACTGCTGAAGCAGATCGGCGTCGCCTTCGACGTGTTGCCGCTGCGCGCGGGACCGGGACGCCTCGATGTCATCGAGGTGCCCCAGGCGGGCGAGGCTGCGCGCGATTTCGCCCGGCGCATGGCGCAGGAGAAGGCGACCTGGGGATGGCGTGCGGTGGATGCGCGCCATCTGCTGCGTTTTCCCGTGCTCGGTGCCGACACCGTGGTCGACCTCGACGGCGCCATCCTTGGCAAACCGGCCGACCGTGCCGAGGCCGAGACGATGCTCGTCCGCCTGTCGGGGCGTGAGCACTGGGTGCATACCGCGGTGGCGGTGCAGCACGAGGCGCGGCTTGAACTCCGCCTGTCGTCCGGCCGGGTGCGTCTGGCGCCGCTCGACGCCGCCACCATCACGCATTATCTGGAAAGTGGCGAATATCTGGGCAAGGCCGGCGCCTATGCCATCCAGGGGCGCGCCGGCGCCTTCGTCGAATATATCGAAGGCAGCTACAGTGGCATCATGGGTTTGCCGTTATATGACACGAGCGTGCTGCTGAGGACGTTTGGCATCACCGTCTGACGCCGTTCCCATATCCAGGCCGGTCCGCACTCCGTGCGCGGGGAGACGTGCCGGCCTGGATCTGGAAATGGAAGCGTGTGTGTCATGAGCGAAGAAATCCTTGTCAACGTCACCCCGCAGGAAACGCGCGTCGCGGTGATGCACCTGGGGGCCGTGCAGGAACTGCACATCGAGCGTGCCAAGTGCCGCGGGCTGGTGAGCAACCTCTACATGGGCCGCGTGGTGCGCGTGCTGCCCGGCATGCAGTCCGCCTTCATCGACATCGGCCTGGAGCGCGCGGCCTTCCTGCACGTCGCCGACATCTGGGAAGAGCGCCGCAGCGGCGAGTCCGAGCGGCCGATCGAGCAGATCCTGCATGAAGGGCAGAAGCTGATGGTGCAGGTGATCAAGGATCCCATCGGCACCAAAGGCGCGCGGCTGTCGACGCAACTCAGTTTCGCCGGCCGTTATCTCGTTTACCTGCCGCAGGAAAGCCATATCGGTATCTCGCAGAAGATCGAAGGCGAGGAGGAACGCGAATCCCTGCGCCAGAAGCTGCAGCAACTGATCCCCCCGGATGTCGGCGGCGGTTTCATCGTGCGCACCATGGCGGAAACCGCCGAAGACGCCGAGATCGTCGCCGACATCGAATATCTGCAGCGGCTGTGGCGCAGCATCCAGGCGCGCGTCGACGGCAGCGAAGTGCCCTGCCTGCTGTATCAGGATCTCGATCTTTCGCTGCGTGTGCTGCGCGATTTCGTCAACGCCAACACCACGCGTATCCTCGTCGACTCGCGCGAAACCCACCAGCGCATGGCCGATTTCGCACGGAACTACACCCAGGCCGTGCTCGGCAAATTACAGCATTATGGTGCCGACCGCCCGCTGTTCGATCTTTACGCCATCGAGGACGAGATCGCCAAGGCACTCGGCCGGCGCGTCGATCTGAAATCGGGTGGCTACCTCATCATCGACCAGACCGAGGCGCTCACCACCGTCGACGTCAACACCGGCGGCTTCGTCGGTGCGCGCAACTTCGACGACACCATCTTCAAGACCAATCTCGAAGCCGCGCAGGCGATCGCGCGCCAACTGCGCCTGCGCAACCTCGGCGGCATCGTCATCATCGACTTCATCGACATGGACAACATCGAGCACCAGGAAGCCGTGCTTACCGAACTGAAGAAGGCGCTCGCACGCGATCCCACGCGCACCACCGTCTCCGGCTTCTCCGCGCTCGGCCTGGTCGAGATGACCCGCAAGCGCACGCGCGAATCGCTCGCGCATGTGCTGTGCGAGACCTGCCCCACCTGTGCCGGCCGCGGCGAAATCAAGACCGCGCAGACCGTGTGCTACGACGTCCTGCGCGAAATCCTGCGCGAAGTGCGCCAGTTCGGCGCGCGCGAATATCGCATCGTCGCCGCGCAGAGCGTCATCGATCTTTTTCTCGACGAGGAATCCGGCAGCCTCGCCCAGCTCATCGAATTCATCGGCAAGCCGGTGTCGCTACAGGTCGAGACGACGTATCCGCAGGAGCAGTACGACATCATTCTGTTGTGAGGGGGGATTTTGTCCGCGAAGGACGCGAAGGGGCGCGAAGGAAAACCGAGACAACCCTGTAGTGATGGGGAGAAATTCTGTCCACGAAGTACGCGAAGCAACGCGAAGGAAAAGAACCGGAACTCGCTTTTGGGTTTTCTTCGCGCCCCTTCGCGTACTTCGCGGATAAAAGGTTTTCCATGAAACATGCCCCCGCCTACTGGTCCACCGCCTGCGCCGAGCTTGCTGCGGCCGACCCGGTGATGGCGGCGCTCATCGCCGCGTATCCAGACTGCGTGCTCGGCACGCGCGGCGATCCCTTCGAAACCCTGGCGCGTGCCATCGTCGGGCAGCAGATTTCGGTCAAGGCTGCGGACAGCATCTGGGCACGTTTCACAGCGACGGTCGACGCGGTCACCCCGCAGCGCCTCGCCAGCCACGACCCGCAGACGCTCGCCGCATGCGGCCTGTCGCGCCGCAAGGCGGAATACCTCATCGACCTCGCCGGCCATTTCGCCGACGGGCGCATCGTGCCGGCACGCTGGAAGAAGATGGACGACGAAGCCGTCATCGCCGAACTCGTCGACGTGCGCGGCATCGGTCGCTGGACCGCGGAAATGTTCCTCATTTTCAACCTGCGCCGGCCCGACGTCTGGCCGGTCGACGATGTCGGCCTGCAGAAGGCGGTGGCGCGACATTATCTCGATGGCGTGCGTCCTACACCGAAAAGCCTGCGTCAGCTCGGCGAACGCCATGCGCCGTGGCGCACCGTGGCAACCTGGTATCTGTGGCGCAGCCTCGATCCGGGCGTGGTGCAGTACTGAGCGTGGGAGCTCAATAATGCGGCGGAATTTCCTCGCGTAGATTGCGGGGTTCGGCTCCCTGCACGTCCTTGAGTTGCTGGTGCAGCAGGCGCAGTTGTTCCTGCAACAGGTCGATCTGCGCCTGCTGACGCGTCACGGTCTGGTTGAGCGCATCGAGCAGGTCCTCGGCGAAGGCGAGCTTGCTTTCGAGTTCGGTCAGACGGGCTTCCATCAGCGAGGCTCCGGCAGCAGCGGGATGACGAGTTTTTCCAGGCGTGGGTAATGCAGCTGCCCCTTCACCGTGTGGCGGATGCGGCCTTGCATGTCCACGACGAACGAGAACGGCACGCTCGGCACGTGGCCGAAGGCGGCGGCGACCGAGGCATTGGTCGGCGCGGCGGGGAATACGTAGCCCTTGTCACGCATCCAGCTGGCGATTTTCTCCGGCGGATCGTCGACGCTGATCGACACCACCTCGAAACCGCGTTCGCGGTAATCCTGCCAGAATTCGTCGATCACCGGCTTTTCCTTGCGGCAGTAGGGGCACCACGTCGCCCAGAAATTCACCAGCACGACCTTGCCGCGCAGCGACTCGCCGGTCAGCACGTGGCCGTCGGTGAGCGTCACCTGCCACGGTGGTACGACGCGGTTCTCCTCGCTCACGTCGGCGAGCGGGCGGAACCACAGCCAGGCGACCAAAGCCAGTAAAATCAGGGTCAGCGGACTCGGCGTCCATTTCTTGAGGGTGGCTCTATCCATGCTGTGGCTGAAGTCGTTTCATATCGTGATGGTGGTGAGCTGGTTCGCCGGGCTGTTCTACCTGCCGCGCATCTTCGTCAACCTTGCGATGGAGAATGACGATGCTGCGCGCGAGCGCCTGCTCCTGATGGCCGGCAAATTGTACCGGTTCGTCACGCCCATCATGTGGCTGACGCTCGCAACCGGCATCTGGCTGTGGCTCGCGTATTTCCCGCTGTCGATGAACTGGATGTGGGCGAAGCTCGCGCTGGTCACCGGCCTGGTCGTCTATCACTTCACCTGCCGCGGCTTGCTGCGCGGCTTCGAAGCCAGACAGAACACGAAATCCCACGTCTGGTTCCGCTGGTTCAACGAAGTTCCCGTGCTGGTGTTGCTCGCCGTGGTGCTGCTGGTCGTGGTGAAGCCGTTTTGACTTCTTTTTTTCATCCGCGAAGGACGCGAAGAGGCGCGAAGAAAACCGAAAGTGATTCTTGTTTTTCCTTCGCGTTTCTTCGCGTCCTTCGCGGATAAATGTTTTTTGAGAGCATTCCTTGAAGCCCGAACCCCGCCGTAGACCCGCGCCGCATCCCGTCCGCCCCGAGCGCGAGGCATTGCCGCCTGCCAGCCATTTCGCCACCTGCCCGCGCGGGCTGGAGACGCTGCTGGCCGCCGAGCTGACCGCTGCCGGCGCGCGGGTGGTGCGCCAGGTTCCCGCCGGCGTGCTGTTCACCGCCGATGCCGCCGCCGAGATGCGCGCCAACCTCACGTCGCGCACCGCCACCCGCATCCTGCGCAAGGTTGGCTACACGCGCTACCGCAAGGAAGAACACATCTACCGTGCCGCGCTCGACCTGCCGTGGCCGGACTGGTTCGACGTGAAGAAGACCATCGCGGTCAAGGTCGGCGCGCAGAACGCGCCCCTGAAGAGCCTCAACTTCATCACGCTGAAGATCAAGGACGCGATCTGCGACCGCTTTCGCGAGGAAACGCGTGAACGGCCGAGCGTCGACACCGAGTCGCCCGACGTTCCGGTGTACGCCTTCCTCACCGCCGACGCCGCGACCTTCTACCTCGACACCTCGGGCGAGCCGCTGTTCAAGCGCGGCTTCAAGCGCGAAGCGAGCGCGGCCTCGATCAAGGAGAACCTTGCCGCCGGCATGCTGCTGCTGTCCGGCTGGCAGCCTGGTACGCCGCTGCTTGACCCGATGTGCGGCGCCGGTACCCTCCTGCTCGAAGCCGCCGACATGGCGCTCAATCGCGCGCCGGGCCGCAGCCGCCATTTCGCCTTCGAGCATTACCGCGGCTTCGATGCCGCGCTGTGGCAGCGCATCAAGGCCGAGGCGAAAGCCAGGGAAAAACCGCTCACCAAATTGCCGATCTTCGGCGCCGACCACGACCGCTGGGCGCTCGACAAGGCGCGCAACAACCTCGCCGCCGCCGGCTACGCTGACGCCATCGAGCTGAAAGTGTCGGATGTGCTCGACCTCAAGCCGCCGACGCCGGTCGGCACCCTCGTCAGCAACCCGCCCTACGGCGAGCGCATCGGCGACGTCGAGGACCTCGCCGACTGGTATCCGCTGCTGGGTGACTGGCTGAAGCAGAACTTCGCCGGCTGGGAGGCGTGGATCATTTCCGGCGATCCGCTGCTGCCGAAGACGATCGGTCTCAAGGCGAGCCGCCGCATCCCGCTGTTCAACGGGCAGATCGAGACGCGGTTTTTGCAGTACAAGCTGATTTCGGGGTCGATGAAGCCGAAGAAAACACCGGCGACCTGAGACCGCATGCCCGACCCCTTGCCACATACCCAAAAAGGGCATTAACATGCCCGGAATGGGTATGATCCAAACAGCTAAACCGCTAAAGCCGAGTGCCGCCGGGACGCGCGCATTGCTCCAGGCACGGACGGGTATCGCCGATGCCCTGTTTTCGGCTACGCAGCAGCGCGTGCTGGCGCTGCTGTTCGGCCAGCCTGGGCGCAGTTTCTTCACCAATGAACTGATCGGCCTGGTCGGCGCCGGCTCGGGCGCGGTGCAGCGTGAGGTCAAGCGGCTGGTGGAGAGCGGGCTGGTGACCGTGACGCGACTCGGCAGCCAGAAGCATTACCAGGCCAACGCGGCAGCGCCAATTTACGAGGAATTGCGCGGGATCGTGACCAAGACGTTGGGGCCGGCGGAGGTGCTGCGGACGGCGCTGGCACCGCTGGGTGACACGGTGCGGCTGGCGCTGGTTTACGGCTCGGTGGCCAAGGGCAGTGACACGGCGCAGAGCGACATCGATCTGTTGCTGGTCTCCGATACGCTGACCCTGGAACAGGTCTATGAGGTTCTGGCACCGGTTGAAGCGCAGCTAGGCCGCCGCGTCAGCCCGACCTTGTACAGCGTGGCCGAGTTTCGCCGCCGCAGGACAAGCGGCAATCCGTTTCTCACCAAAGTGCTGGCCGGCGAAACCATTCCGCTGACCGAAGACCGTGATGCCCTCCTCGCCGCTGGATAACCTGGCCCGCATCGGCAAGCTCAAGGCCGAACCGCCCGCGCAGGCGGAGCTCGATGGCTTGGTCCGCTCTGGCCGGGTGCGCTTGCGCGACGCGGAGAACGCCGCGCTTTCCCTGGAGAGCCGTTTCGATCTGGCCTACAACGCGGCGCATGCCCTGTCGCTGGCGGCGTTGCGCTGGCATGGCTACCGCTCCGAGAACCGTTACCTGGTGTTCCAGTGCCTGGAGCACACCATCGGGCTGGAAAAGGCGCAATGGCGGGTTCTCGATCAGGCGCACAACAAGCGCAATCTCGCCGAATACGAAGGCGATGTGGACGTGGACAATGCACTGGTGGATGCCCTGATTCGGGCGGCGTACACGGTTGCCGAGTGGGTCACGGCACTTGGGTCGGTGACGCGACAGGAGAATCGTGGCGTCTGACAGGTTTGGCGTGAAACGCGCGAGCGAGATGATGTCCACTGCATTTGGCTGTTCAACAGCCAGATCGAGACGCGCTTCCTTCAGTACAAGCTGATCGCGGGGTCGATGAAGGCGAAAAGGTCGGAAAGCCTTGTCGATCGGCAATGATGGTGTCGATCCTGTAAGCTGAAATAGATGGTCCGACGCTGCATCGGATTGCGGCCCGGGTGTCGTCCATCCAGAAAATGACGCAATAGGTGGTGTGACTGGCGTTGCCGCCGGTTCGACTCAGGGAGGGAAATTGCGGTGTTCCATATGCTGTCCGAAAAGATCAATGCGTTCCGCCAACGCCTCACCCGACTGGACCGGCAGCCCTTGGGGCGGGCCGCTCTGGTGATCATTCTGCTTCTTGACCTGTTCATCCTGACTTCGGTTTTCAGGGGGCTCGCCGACCATACCCGACAGCTGTCCGCGCCAGAGGAAACCATACCGCCGCTTTGCCAGGATATCGTCATCGACCGCACCTGGAATACGCAGAATCGCCTGGACCGCATCTCCAGCCTCGTCAGTGGCTTCGCCACAAGACGTTTCCCGCTGGAACGGGAGACGCGCGAACCATCCAGGGAACATCGTCTCTGCGCGCCCATCGTCAGCGCCTTCGAGGCGATCCGCACTGATGGCGAACTGGCCCGCGGCCTGAATGAACTGCGGCACATCAAGCAGGAAAACACCACGCTGCGCGCCGGACTGGAACAGGTGAAAGGCGCCTACGACAGCCAGTTGCTGGAAAAAATTGCCGGTGAGAAGAAGCCGGGCCCGTCCGCCGAGGGGCTGCGCAAACAGCTGGACGAACAAATCACCGCGCTGGATGAATCCGTCAGGAGGGAAGGCGAACTGGGCCAAACGCTGGAACGCGCACCGAAGATCCAGGCCTTCTACCAGCTCATGGAAGGCGTCAGCGATGCCGACCGCACGGGGCTCGCCAACGACCTGCGCCGCCTGAATTTCTGGTATCCGGCGAAGCGGCTGGGCTGGCAGATGCTGTTCCTGCTGCCGCTGCTCGCCGTGTTCTATTTCTGGAACAGCCGCAGCGTCGCCCGCGACAGGCCGTATCAAATGCTGGTGTCATCGCATCTTCTGGTCGTGGCCACCATCCCGCTGCTGTTCAAGATCATCGAACTGGCCTACGACATCCTGCCGCGCAGATTCTTCCGCCACCTCATCGATCTGCTGGAGGCGATCAAGCTGGTGGCCATCTGGCATTACCTGGTGATCGCCGTCGCCATTGCCGTCGCGATGGCGCTGATCTATCTGTTCCAGAGAAAGCTGTTTTCGCCCGAGCGGGTGTTGCAACGGCGCATTGCCAGGGGCGAATGCCATGCCTGCGGCCTGCGCCTGCCACCGGGCAGCCGCCACTGCCCCGCTTGCGGCGCAGCCCAGTTTCGCGAATGCCGTCACTGCCATCAGCCGACGCTGACCCATTGCCGCTTCTGCACGTTCTGCGGGCAGGCGGACTGAAATTGCGGAGGTCGCACGGTAACCAATCACCATGAACGGTCGTGACGAAAAACGGGGTGTCACAGGCGCCCCGAAGAGGTCACGATGGGTGATGCGCTTCTTGGTGCTGTATTCGAGCTTGGAGAAGGGTGGATTACATGGGTCAACACGGAGCGGGTGATGGCAGGGTGATGGCAGGGCAATTATGTCAGATGTTCGAGGCTGTCAGGATGCGGGGCAGGAATAAGTCACCGTATCCCTAAAGACGCCTGGCAAGAGTGCCGCTATAGCTTATAGGCCCGCTTCCGCTAGCCACAGGCGCTAAGAGGGTGTTTACAAAATCAAGCGGTCAGTCTA
>MKWN01000032.1 GCA_001899775.1 Thiobacillus sp. 65-29 | reverse complement strand
CATGCTGGAATTCCCGACCATCGTGTTCATGCAGAGCGGTTACAACGTCTATACCCTGCAGCAGGCCTCCCGTCGCAGTTGGCGGATCGGCCAGAAGCAGGACGTGGATGTGCACTTTTTGGGCTACGCAGGATCGGCCCAGATGGGATGTCTGGAACTCATGGCAAAGAAGATCGCCGTGTCACAGTCGACTTCCGGCGACATGCCGGATTCCGGCCTGGACGTTCTGAACCAGTCGGGGGACAGCATTGAAGTCGCCCTGGCCAAGCAGTTGCTTGCTTGATCATGTACTGTAGCCACCCTTCGGGGTGGCTTTTTAACTTCCTAATAACGCTAATGGCGCTCAAAAATTATCACAGCTACAGAGCTGAATTGAATTGGCATGAATGCTCTTTGCGTCCAGCGTCATGGGCTATTACGTTATCGTGAGGGATGCGCAGTTAGCGCGTCCTGCTTGACTGCAATGTTGTCTGGCCCCTGAAGCCATTGGTCACGAGACAACCGATACAGGCAATGCTTACGAAGCGGGCTGCCCATAGGTACGTTGGGATGCTCAAAAATTTCAGTGGTTTCACGCATTCCGAGCCTTTCCATAACTGCACGCGATCTGCGATTGTAAAGGGCGGTAAAGGAGACTATCTCAGGTAGGTGAAGCAGTTCGAATCCAACTTGAAGAGCTGCTCTTGCGGCCTCTGTTGCAAAGCCCTTACCCCAGTACGGATAGGCAAGCCGCCAGCCAATCTCGACGCAAGGAAAGAACGGCAGTTCGGAAACAGGAATGTGCAAACCAACAAATCCAATGAATTTGTTGGTTCCCTTCATTTCGGTAGCCCAAAAGCCCCAACCGCGCTCGGTGATCAGTGACTGGCAACGGTCAGCCATTGCGTCGCTTGCGCTACGCTCATGGGGAGTGTGGAGAAACTCCATGACTTTTGGGTCTGCATTCAGCGCGGCGAAAGGTTCGCGGTCGGCGGGGATCCACTGGCGCAAGCGGAGGCGTTCAGTATCGAATTCAATTAGCTCAGTCATTTGTCGAGTAGAGGGGGCATCCTAGAAACCATACTCGCGCTCGACACGACAGATCCGAACACGAAACTGCCTATACCAATTCTTTGCTCGGCTCTGAGCCTGGCGATGAGCAACATTCTCCTTCCAGTTCGTTATTGCTTCCTGGCTTGACCAATATGAAATGGAGATCCCGATCTCCTGCCGCGCACTCTCGAAGCCGAGGAAGCCAGGTTGCGCAGAGGCAAGCTCTAGCATTTGTTTTGCCGTTTCAGCGTAGTCGTTGTCGCCCTCAGTGCGGATGGACGTAAAAATGACAGCAAAGTACGGAGGTTGTGGCGTTTGCGCGGCTGAAACCATCTACGTTCCTTTTGTGGCCCAAGGTGCTAGGTCAGGGGCGCGCCACTAGCGGCGTGTCTCCATCCCGCTGGAGCGCCTTATTGGGTGCTACGTTTTCGACAAAATGAAAGCTCGCCATTGTCATGCCTTCCCGTTCATAAAACCGGTGCGCGTCTTTTCTTTGGATTCCTGAATCCAGGTGCATTTGCTGGCAACCCTCTTTTGCAGCGAGTTCCAAGAGCCACGAGAGCAATTTAGCTCCATAGCTCTTGGAACGATGAGCGGGAAGGGTTACAAGGTCGTCGACGTACAGGAAACGCCCCCACGCTAGGTTTTCGCCGATCCGGAAACCCGCGACGGCAATCACTCTATCCATCACCTGCACAAAGGCCAGCCGATAGCCTGAGGTTATTTGGCTCCGGATTAGTGAAAGAAATTGGTCCTCCGCTATGTGGGGACGAAGCTCCCTCATTACGGGAAAACAATCAGCAATCTCGACGTCAGTTGTGGCCATGCGAATGTGCATAATTTGTCCATTGTGACGCCCAACGTTAAAGGTCACCCGGACGTGTTAGTGGCTTCCGTTGAACCGTCTTGTTGGGCCGCTTTTTCCATTTTGACTGTCATGCCATTTCTTTCCACAACGACAAATCCTATTCGTTCATACAGCCTTTTGGCTGGGTTATCTTCAAAGGTCGTAAGAAGAATGCTGACCCTTGAATGAGTAGCAAGCAGGCCATTCAATAGCCCTGTGCCAATCCCCTGACTCTGCCGGATAGGAGATAGCTGGATGTTGTCGATGTAAATGGATGTAGCCTCTTTCCTCACGCTGAGGTAACCAGCTCGTTTACCTGCGATCATCACCATGGCTATGTTCTCAACCACGAATCCTTTACGGAACTCGGTTGGAAACCAGCCTCCCCAGTGTTTACAGAATAAGTCATACATGTTCCTCTTAGTGAGACGGTAACAGTATGTGTAATCATCAGATGTGGCGGGTCTAAGTTCGTAGTCCATTGGGTATGTCCCACGACCCACGTGGCAATTGGGGCGCCTTGGCCAAGCAAAGCCATATTTGATCACGAACTGCAGCTGCTTACATTATGGCAGAGTCGAGAAACGCAGATTTTCACATGAATACATGCTTTTGCCGTAAAGCCTGCGCTGCCGCTACCATGTTGAACAGCGCTGCTTCGGTCTCGGGCCAGCCACGCGTTTTCAGGCCACAGTCCGGGTTGACCCAGAGGTTTTCTGGCGCAATAACTTGCGCTGCTTTTTCCAGCAGCCGCGTCATTTCCGCCGTGTCGGGCACGCGCGGGCTGTGAATGTCGTACACGCCGGGGCCGATTTCGTTGGGGTACGCGAAGTCGCCGAAACCACGCAGCAATTCCATGTCGGATCGGCTGGTCTCGATGGTGATGACGTCAGCATCCATTGCAGCAATAGCGGGCAGGATGTCGTTAAATTCCGAATAGCACATGTGGGTATGGATCTGAGTGGCGTCAGCCACACCGGACGCGCTGATGCGGAACGCGCGGCTCGCCCAGTCTAAATAAGCCGGCCAGTCCGCCTTCCTGAGCGGAAGGCCCTCGCGGTAGGCAGGTTCGTCGATCTGGATGATGCCGATGCCGGCAGCTTCGAGGTCATTCACTTCGTCGCGGATCGCCAGCGCGATCTGCAGGGCAGTCGTCGAACGCGGCTGGTCGTCGCGCACGAAGGACCATTGCAGCATCGTCACCGGGCCTGTCAGCATGCCCTTCATCGGCCTGCCGGTCAGCGACTGCGCATAGTGCGTCCAGCCCACTGTCATCGGCTGCGGGCGCGACACATCACCGTAGATGATCGGCGGTTTCACGCAGCGGCTGCCGTAGGACTGTACCCAGCCATTTTGCGAAAACGCGTAACCTTGCAATTGCTCGCCGAAGTACTCGACCATGTCATTGCGCTCGGCTTCGCCGTGCACCAGAACATCGAGCCCCAGGGCTTCCTGTTTTTCGACGGCATACTGAATTTCCCGCTGCATCGCAACGGTGTAATCGGCCTCGCTGATTTCACCTTTCTTGAAACGCGCGCGGGCACTGCGTATTTCAATGGTCTGCGGGAAAGAGCCGATGGTCGTAGTAGGGAAGGGGGGCAGCCTGAAACGCCTCCGCTGCGCAGTCTGGCGTACCGCGAATGGCTGATTGCGCGTGTCGTGCGTAGCTGTGAGCGCGGCCAGTCGCTCGCCGACCGCCGCATCATGCACCCGGCCTGAGGTTCGTCGCGCGGCCAGCGCCCGTTCATTGTCGGCCAGCTCCACAGCCACTGCCTGACGGCCGGCATTGAATGCGGTTTTGAGAATGGTCAGTGCGGTGATTTTTTCGTCGGCGAACGCAAGCCAGTTTTTGAGCTCCGGATCGAGCCGTGTTTCGCCCGCCAGACTCACCGGCACATGCAGCAACGAACACGATGGCGCAAGCCACAGCCGATCACCCAGGCGCTGATGCAGGCCCTCAAAGCGCTTAAACACTTCGGAAAGATCAGTCTTCCAGATGTTGCGGCCGTCGATCACGCCCGCCGAAAGCACTTTGGTGATGGGCAGCCAGTCGATCACCTGCGCCAATTCGTCGCCGCCGCGCACGCAATCGACATGCACCCCGGCCACGGGCAACTTCATTGCTACCAGCAGATTCTCGCGTAGTGGCCCGAAATAGCTGGCGAGCATCAGTCTCACGCCGGCGGTGTTCAGATGGTGATAGGCGCGCTCAAAAGCGGTGCGCCAGTCGGCGCTTAAATCCAGCGCCAGAATCGGTTCGTCGATCTGCACCCACTCCACGCCTTGTGCTTTCAGTCGCGCCAGAATCTTTCCATAGACTGGCAACAGGCGGTCGAGCAGGTCGAGGCGGTTGAAGCCTATGGACTTTTCCTTGGCCAGATGCAGGAAGGTGAGCGGGCCGATCAGCACGGGCTTGGCATTGAATCCCGCTGTCTGCGCTTCGGCCACTTCGTCGAACAGCCATTCCGCGCCCAGCGAAAACTGCGTATCGGGCTTCAGTTCGGGGACGAGATAGTGGTAGTTGGTGTCGAACCATTTAGTCATTTCCATCGCAGGGCATGCGGCATTGCCACGCGCCAGCTGGAAATACTCAGACAGGCTGATTTTGTCCACGAAGCCGAAGCGTGCCGGTGCGCAGCCCAGGAGCGCGATGTGGTTCAGCATCTGGTCGTAAAACGCGAAGTCACCCACGGTGACGAAATCCAGCCCAGCCACATGTTGCCGTTGCCAGTTGGCCTGGCGGATGCCGCTCGCCACCGCCTTCAGCGAGGCCTCATCGATTTCGCCGCGCCAGAAAGACTCCTGTGCAAATTTCAGTTCCCGGTTCGGTCCGATGCGTGGAACGCCCAATACGTGTGCCAGTGCCATGCGTGTTCTCCCAATGAATGATGGACGCCATGATGCGGGTACCGGTAACATGAAACAAACGAATATTTATCATCAAATGCATGAAACAGTCTCATATAGAACTGCGCCATCTGCGGCTGCTGCAGGCCGTCGCTGAATCGGGCGGACTGACTGCCGCCGCTGAGCGTCTGCATCTCACGCAGTCGGCGGTATCGCATCAACTCAAGGCCCTGGAAGACTCGCTGGGATTGCCGCTGGTCGAGCGCACCGCGCGACCTCTTGGTCTTACAGCCGCCGGACGTCGGCTGCTGACGCTGGCACGCACGGCCCTGCCGCAGGTAAATGCGGCGCTGCGCGATCTGGCCAAGCTGAAGGACGGCGACGCGGGTGAGTTACGCATCGCGGTGGAGTGCCACACCTGTTATGACTGGCTGATGCCGGCGATGGACAGCTACCGCGACGTGTGGCCAGGGGTGGAACTCGATCTGCTGGGTGGCTTTCAGGCCGACCCGGTAGGTTTGCTCCTGGATCAGCAGGCCGATCTGGTCATCACCTCGGAAAGTGCGCCGCGCGTTGGGGTGGTCTATGTGCCGCTATTCGGGTTCGAGATGCTGGCGCTGCTGCCGCCTGGCCATCCGCTCGCCTCGAAGAAATGGCTTGCGCCAGCAGACTTCGCCGACCATACGCTCATTACCTATCCGGTTCCGGAAGACCGTCTTGATTTGATCCGCCGCGTACTTGCTCCTGCCGGGGTCAAACCTCCGCGCCGCGAGGCGCAACTGACAGTCGCCATCCTGCAACTCGTCGCCAGCCGCCGTGGGCTGGCCGCGTTGCCCGCGTGGGCGGTCGCGCAGTATCTGGAACGTGGTTATATCGTTGCCCGCCCCATTGGCAAACACGGTCTGTGGGCGGAACTCTATGCTGCCGTGCGCGAGGCCGATGCGGCGCGTGCGTTTGTCGCCGATTTCATTGACACCGTAAAACGCGACAGCTTTGCACGCCTGCCCGGTATACGTGCTGACATCGTTGCCCAAGATTGATTTGGCACGGCTCGTATTAGTGATCGTTGCCGGCGCAATCTGTCGACTGTCCATCACATCATTAGATAACCCGAAACAGTGCAAGAAATCCGTGCAAGGTACTTGAAGTGGAAGTCAGGCCTGCCCGGCGCGCCCAAGAGCAAGCCCGGTAAATACCCCAGAAGCCCGCCATGATCAGCTCAGCTCGATCTCGTTGACCGAAGCAAGGTTCGACTTCCGCCAGGATCGTTTGACGTTGCCGTGACCTTATTCCTGGGGTGGGACTTTGCGTGTAGCGTGACCATTCGCTTGGTAGCTACGAATGTGTAGATCTGAGTCGTGCTGA
>MKWN01000031.1:57269-58190 GCA_001899775.1 Thiobacillus sp. 65-29 | reverse complement strand
TGAAGCTTCGGGTAGGCGAGGACTGAAATGCGCGACCTGGTCTTGCTCGTCATTCCCGCGCAAGCGGGAATCCAAATTTCCTGAGTTCGCAATGTCCCGCTGGCGTCCGCCACCGCCCCGCTCCACCGCGATCATCACGCGCGCAGGCTTCGACGCGCTGAAGGCGGAGCTCGATCATCTCTGGCGCGAATTGCGCCCGGAAGTCGTCAAGGCTCTGGCCGCCGCCGCCGCCGAGGGTGACCGTTCCGAGAACGCCGAATACACCTATCGCAAGAAACAGCTCGGCGAAATCGACCGCCGCGTGCGCTACTTGTCCAAACGCATTCCTTCGTTGAAGGTTGCTGAAGGCGTACCTGCGGATCGTACGGCGATCTTCTTCGGCGCGACCTTTGAAATCGAAAATACCGGCAGCGGCGAAACGCACGTCTACCGCATCGTCGGTCCCGACGAAACCAACGCGAGACAAGGTTGGATCAGCGTGGACTCGCCGCTCGCGCGCGCGGCGTTGAAAAAACGCGTGGACGAGGAATTCGAAGCAGAACTTCCGGGTGGCCGCGCACGCTTTCTCGTCGTCGAAGTCCGGTACGAAGCATGAGTGACTCGACGCACAAATGGTTCAGCCAACTTTCAATGGTTCGGGATAAATCCGTCCTGCGCGCAAAGGCTGGTAGCACGGCGCGGTCCGATGGAACGCCTCGACCTCGCCGTCCGGATGCCAGCCGGGGATGCCGGACAGCGGCAACGGACGCAGCTCCAGCGGGTCGCGCAACGAATGACCGTCGCCAATGGCTCCCGTGCATGCGTCGATGGCTGCATCGAGGGGCGCGGCCTGCGGAAGCGCAACGGCCAACGCCTTGCCGACCAGCAACCATTCGGGGGTGAGCGCGTGTTCCAGCAAGGCGTGGCCGAATACCGCGGCCT
>MKWN01000031.1:56837-57225 GCA_001899775.1 Thiobacillus sp. 65-29 | reverse complement strand
GCCAGAACAGCCCGTGCCAGTCGTGCGCGTCCCACAACGCGAGCAACCCCGGATCACGCAGCCCCACGATCGCGCCGGCTTCGTCGAAATGGGTAAGCGCGTACTGCGCGCGCGAGCGCCGTTTCGGGCCCAAGCGGGCGATTTCCGCGGTCTGCCTTGCATTAAGTACGCGCTTCAAATCCGGAAAGCGCAGCCAGACCAGCGCGTTGAACAGATCGTGCCAGTTGCGTTCACGGGTGGCGATCACCCCGCGTTCCGCGATGCGTTGTTCGTAATGCAGTCCGTCGGCCCGCAACCCGCGCGTCTGCTCGGCGAATCGCACCGGCGCATCCGTCGGCAGCCGCGCCGCGAGTGCGTCCACGGACGGCCATCCCGGCGCTTCCAGCAA
>MKWN01000031.1:54219-56783 GCA_001899775.1 Thiobacillus sp. 65-29 | reverse complement strand
TCGACGGCTTCGCGCGACGGCGCGACGTAACGCATGGATGATCACGCGTCTCGCACGAGGCGCGCGTCCAGGTCGTGGGCACCCGCACCGATGACGCGCACCTCGACGAACTGGCCAGGCTTCAGGGACGCGCCATCCCTGATCCGCACCACGCCATCGATTTCCGGCGCGTCGGCCATCGAGCGGGCAATGGCGGCACCGCCGGCCACTTCATCCACCAGCACCGTCAAAGTACGGGCGATCTTCTGCTGCAGCTTCGCCGCGGAAATCCCGGCCTGCACCTGCATGAAGCGCTCAAGACGGTCTTCCTTCAATTCCTCGGGCACCGGATCGGGCAAGTCGTTGGCCCTGGCGCCACCCACCGGCGAATAGGCGAACGCGCCCACGCGGTCGAGCTGCGCCTCGTGCAGGAAATCCAGCAGTTCCTCGAACTCGGCGTCGGTTTCGCCGGGGAAGCCGACGATGAAGGTGCTGCGGATGGTGATATCCGGACATACGCGGCGCCACGCATGGATGCGATCCAGCGTCTTGTCGATGTTGCCGGGGCGCTTCATCAACTTGAGGATGCGCGGGCTCGCGTGCTGGAACGGGATGTCGAGGTACGGAAGGATTTTCCCTTCCGCCATCAACGGGATCACGTCGTCGACGTGCGGATACGGGTACACGTAGTGCAGCCGCACCCATGCGCCGAGCTCACCCAGGCCACGGCACAGGTCGGTCATCCGCGTCTGGTAGGCGTGACCGCGCCACGCGCGTTCGGCATAGCGCACATCCACGCCATAGGCGCTGGTGTCCTGCGAAATCACCAGCAGTTCCTTCACGCCCGAGCGCACCAGTTTCTCGGCTTCGACCAGCACCTCGTCGATCGGCCGCGAAACCAGATCCCCGCGCATCGACGGGATGATGCAGAACGTGCAGCGATGGTTGCAGCCTTCGGAAATCTTCAGGTACGCGTAGTGCTTCGGCGTCAGCTTGACCCCGATCTCGTTGTCTTGCGCGTCGCCGAGGCGACGCTGGGGCACCAGATCGACGAATGGGTCGTGCGGCTTCGGCAAGGCCTTGTGCACCGCGTTCATCACGCTTGCGTAATCCTGCGGACCGGTGATCGCGAGCACGTCGGGATAGGCTTCGCGGATCAACGCGTCGCGCTTGCCGAGGCAGCCCGTGACGATCACCTTGCCATTTTCGTGCAGCGCTTCGCCGATGGCGTCCAGCGATTCCTGCACCGCCGCATCGATGAAGCCGCAGGTGTTGACGATCACCGCGTGGGCCTTGTCGTAACGCGGCACGATGCCGTAACCCTCGGCCTTCAACTGGGTGAGGATGCGCTCGGAATCGACCAGCGCCTTGGGACAACCCAGGCTGACGAAACCGATCTTGGGGTTGGGTGCGGGCATGCGGGACGTCGAGACGGAATGCGGGCCACGCATTCTAGCGGCGCACGGTGCGGGCAGCCCGGGTGAAGCCCGCATTGTCGCGTATCGGTAGTACGCTGGTGCGATTGCAGCTTAAGGAGAACCGCCATGGGCGAACGCATCAACCTCAACACCGCCGGCACCCATTGCATCGGTGCGTACCTCGCCAAACCCGCGGGCAACCCCAAGGGCGGGATCGTGGTGGTACAGGAAATCTTCGGCGTCACGCAGCACATCCGCAACGTGGCCGACGAATTCGCCGAACACGGCTATACCACGATCGCACCGGCCTTTTTCGACTTCGTCGAGAACGATGTCGAACTGGAGTATGACCACGACGGCATGGAGCACGGCAAGACGCTGGCGATGGAAACCGGGCTGGATCGTGCCGTGGAAGCCGTCGCCAGTGCCGCCGAATCCATCAGCTCATCGGGCAGGATCGGCGTGGTCGGCTATTGCTGGGGCGGCACGGTCGCGCTGCTGTCGGCGCAACGGCTGGGTTTGCCCGCGGTGAGCTATTACGGCGCGCGCAACGTCGCCTATCTCGACCAGCCACTCAAGGCCCCCGTGCTGTTCCACTTCGGCGCCCGCGACCGATCGATTACTGCGGAAGCCGTGGAAAAACATCGCAAGGCGTGGCCCGATGCGCCGGTATACGTGTACGAGCACGCCGGACACGCGTTCAATCGAGACGTCGACCCCACGCACTACGATCCGGTCGGCGCACCGCTGGCGCTGGAGCGCACGCTGGCGTTTTTCGACGCGCACCTGGCGCGCGCTGCATGAATCTCGACCCGCAGGCGCAATTCGAACTCGATCCGCGCCTCAACCGGGACACGGTTTTCGTGGCCAATTGGAAGCTGTGCCAGGTGCGCCTCATGGACGACGCACGATTCCCGTGGCTGGTGCTGGTGCCGCGGCGTGCCGGCGCGGTCGAACTGGATGACCTCGACGAGGACGACCGCACGCGGCTGATGCACGAGATCCAGCGCGCGATGAAAACCCTGCGCGGCGTGGCCGACTGCGACAAGCTCAATGTCGGCGCGCTCGGCAACGTCGTCCGGCAGTTGCACGTACACGTGGTGGCGCGGAGGAAGGACGACCCGGCCTGGCCCGGCCCGGTATGGGGACACGGGCCGGCGCAGCATT
>MKWN01000031.1:52866-54115 GCA_001899775.1 Thiobacillus sp. 65-29 | reverse complement strand
CGCGGCGAAGCTTCCCGGCATCATCGACGTTGCGCCCGCGTATTCAACCTTGTTGCTGAGGTTCGATGCGTTTGCGCGGCCAGACAAGAATGGACTCGACGAGCGCCCGCACGCGCGCCTTGCCGAAATCCTGCACGCTCTTCTTCGCGGCGCCAACCCGAAGACACTGGATCCCGGCCTTCGCCGGGAGGACGATCAAGAAAACGCGGTCGCGCTCCGTGAAGGCGCACGCTTGGTGGAAATACCCGTGTGCTACGGCGGCGAATACGGCCCCGATCTCGAAGCCGTGGCCGTGCATGCCGGATTGTCGCCGGACGCTGTCGTCGCGCGGCACGCGGCCGGCGACTACAGCGTCGCGATGTTGGGTTTTGCGCCAGGGTTCCCCTACCTGCTCGGACTCGATCCCGCCCTGCACGCGCCGCGCCGCACCGATCCGCGCACCCGCGTGCCGGCCGGCTCGGTCGCGATCGGCGGCGCGCAGACCGGCATCTATCCACGTGAGCTGCCGGGCGGCTGGAACCTGATCGGGCGCACGCCGCTGCCGCTTTTCGATCCGCGGCGTGAGCCGCCTGCCTTGCTGGCAGCGGGCGACCGCGTGCGTTTTCGTGCCATCGATGTCGACGGGTTCGCGCGGCTCGCGGGACGTCCGGCATGACCGTCGAGGTCGTCAAGCCCGGATTGTTGACCACGCTGCAGGACGCAGGACGCGCGGGCTTCGCGCACCTCGGCGTCGGACGCGCCGGCGCCTTCGACGCACCCGCGCTGCGCATCGCGAACATGCTGTGCGGCAACCCGGCCACTGCATGCGGACTGGAAATCACCTTGCTCGGCCCGACCCTGCGCTTGCATGCCGATGGCTGGATCGCGGTGACCGGCGCACCATTGCCGGTGCGCATCGACGGCCGCGATGCGCCGATGTGGGCCACGCTCCAGGTGCACGCGGGCGCGACCGTCGCGCTCGGCGCGATGCGCGCAGGCTGCCGCAGCTACCTCGCCGTGCGCGGCGGCTTCGACGCGGTCGCGGTGCTCGGCAGTCGCAGCACGGACGTCAACGCGCGCATCGGCCCGTTCGACGGGAATCCCCTGCACGAGGGCGACGAATTGCCGGTCGCAAAGGCTCGCGGCGGCGCGCCTGCGCGCGCTCGCACCGCGTCCACCTGGCGGCTCGACCCTGATCCGTGGTTCGACGACGGAGCGCGAAAACCCCTGCGCCTGCTGCCCGGAAGCCATCTCGATCGGCTGGAAGAAA
>MKWN01000031.1:52147-52838 GCA_001899775.1 Thiobacillus sp. 65-29 | reverse complement strand
CAACCGCGTGGGCCTGCGCTTGTTTGGACCGAGGCTTGGATTCAGCGCTCCGATCGAAATGGTCAGCGAGGGTAGCGTGCCCGGCCTGTTGCAGCTTCCGCCCTCCGGGCAGCCCATCGCGTTCGGTCCGGAGTGCCCGGTGAGCGGCGGTTATCCGCGCCTCGGCCAGGTCGCGGCGGTCGACATCCCGCGCCTCGCGCAACTCCGTCCCGGCGATGCGCTACGCTTCGAACCCATGGCGTTCGACGACGCACTGGCGGCGCTGCGCAAACGCGAGCGCGCGTTGCAACAGCTGCAAGCCGCGATCAGCAACCGTCTGGAGTGGATTGACCCGATTCCGTGAACCGCATCGATCTCAACGCCGACCTTGGCGAATCGTTCGGCGCCTGGCGCATGGGCGACGACGCCGGCGTAATGCCGTGGATCACGTCGGCCAACATCGCCTGCGGATTCCATGCGGGCGACCCCTCGATCATGCGCGCGACGATCCTGTTGTGCGTGCAGCATGGCGTCGCCATCGGCGCGCATACCTCGTTGCCCGACCTGCAGGGTTTCGGGCGCCGTGAAATGAACATCGCGCCCGACGAGGTGTACGCCCAGACGCTGTATCAAGTGGGCGCGCTGCACGCGTTGGTGCGCGCGGCCGGCACGCAGCTGCACCACGTCAAACCGCATGGCGCGCTGTACAACA
>MKWN01000031.1:49408-52045 GCA_001899775.1 Thiobacillus sp. 65-29 | reverse complement strand
GACTCGCGGTGCTGCGCGAAGGTTTCTGCGACCGCCGTTACCAGCCGGATGGCTCGCTGACCCCGCGCACCCGGTCCGGCGCGGTGATCGAGGACATCGACGGCGCCGTCGCGCAGGCCGTGTCGATCGCGACCCGCGGCGAGGCCGTGGCCGGAAATGGCGCGAGCGTGCGCGTCGAAGCCGACAGCTTGTGCGTGCACGGTGATCGGGCGAACGCCGCGGCATTCGCCGAACGCACGCGCCGCGCACTGGAAAGCGCCGGCGTGCGTGTCGCCGCGCCCGGACGCCCGGCATGATGCACTGGCTGCCGCTGGTCGGCGTCGCGGTCGTCGTCATCGGTTTCGCGTTGCGCCTCAACCCGGTGCCGGTGGTGGTCGCGGCGGGCGTCGCCAGCGGGCTTGCGGCCGGCAAATCCGTCCCCGAGATCCTGGCATTGCTCGGCAACAGCTTCGTGTCCGAGCGCGCCCTGCTGCTGTTCGTGCTCACCCTTCCCGCGATCGGCGTGCTGGAACGTGCGGGCTTGCGCGAACACGTCAGCAACTGGATCACGACGCTGCGGGGACTTACCCTCTCCCGCCTGTTGATCGCCTACCTCGCCGCACGGCAAATCCTCGCCATGCTCGGTTTGATCGATGTCGCGGGACAGGCGCAGACCGTGCGTCCACTGCTGGCACCGATGGCGGAAGCCGCCGCGGCGCAGCAACGCGGCGGGCCGCTGGATGCCGAGGAGCGCAACGACGTGCGTGCGTTCAGCGCGGCCACCGACAACGTAGGCCGTTTTTTCGGCGAGGACGTGTTCATTGCGCTGGGTGCGGTGCTGTTGATCCAGGGCTTCTATTCGCAGCACGGCATCGAACTGGAACCTCTGCACATCGCACTGTGGGCGCTGCCGACCGCGATCGCGGCGTTCGTGATCCATGCGATCCGCACGGTGTTGTTTGCGAAGCGGCTGGAGCGTGGCCGCGGCACGCCGGCAACCGACACCACGCAGGCAGCCGACTGACATGCTGAAGATCGAGCACGCCTACTGGCTGATCGCCCTGTTCCTGGCCGGCGCGGCGTGGCTGAACCTGCGCGACCGGCGCTGGTCGCACGCGGCGTTCTGGCTGGTGCTGGCGGGGTTGATCGGTGGCGGTGGCTACGTCACCCGCGCCAGCGCCAATCATGGCGGCCTGCCGGCGCAACTGGCCGGTGTCGGCGTGATCGCGCTGGCGGTGTTGTCGCCGCGCATGAAGCGCCGGCATTTGGTGGAACGCGACGCGGCCGCGCGCGAGGTCGACGCGAAACGCCTGGGCCACCGCCTGTTCGGTCCGGCCTTGCTGATCCCGCTGGTGACGCTGCTGGTCGCCTTGTTCGGCAGCTACACGGTCGTCGGCGACTGGCACCTGTTCGACAAGACCCGCACAACCCTGACCGGTCTCGCGCTGGCCTGCGTGGTCGCGCTGGTCGCGGCATTGCGCGTGACGCGCGCACGACCCGCCGACGGACTTTCCGAAGGCCGCCGCCTGCTCGACACGCTGGGCTGGGCCGCGTTGCTGCCGCTGACGCTGGCCGCGTTGGGCGGCGTGTTCGCCGCCACCGGCGTCGGCGCCGCGGTGTCCGACCTGGTGCGGATGCTGATCCCGGTACAAAGCGCGCTGGCCTGCGTGGTCGCCTACGGCCTCGGCATGGTGCTGTTCACCATGATCATGGGCAACGCGTTCGCGGCGTTTCCGGTGTTGACCGCGGGCGTCGGCCTGCCGCTGCTGGTCCAGGCGCACGGCGCCAATCCGGCGATCCTCGGTTCGCTCGGCATGCTGACCGGCTATTGCGGCACCCTGTTCACGCCGATGGCGGCCAACTTCAACATCGTGCCGGTGGCGCTGCTGGAATTGCCGAACCAGAACGACGTGATCCGCGCGCAATGGAAGACCGGCGCGCTGCTGCTGGTCGTAAACCTGGCATTGATGTACGTGCTGGTTTTCAGGTTTTGAGCCGCATGACACGCCAACGCGAATCGACCGTGTTGCTGGCCGGCTTCACGCCGTTCGGCGGTGAAACCGTGAATCCGTCGTGGCAGGCCGTACGCGTGCTGGACGGCACGACGATCGCGGGACACCGCGTCGCTGCGCTGGAGCTTCCGACCGAGTTCGATGCCTCGCTGCCGGCGCTCTGGCGCGCACTGCGCGAACACGAGCCGCGGGTGGCGATCGCGGTCGGCCTGGCCGGCGGACGCGAGGGCATTTCACTGGAGCGGGTCGCGATCAACCTGATCGATGCACGCATTCCGGACAACGCCGGCGCGCAACCGGTGGACGTGCCGGTGCTGCGTGGCGGTGCCGCGGCGTTCTTTTCGACCCTGCCGATCAAGGCCGCCCTGCTCGAACTGCAGCGCGCCGGGATTCCCGCGCACATCTCGCAGACCGCGGGCACCTACGTGTGCAACCAGGTTTTCTACGCGTTGATGCACGCGTTGCGCCGCCGGCGCAACACCCGCGCCGGGTTCGTGCACATCCCCTGGTCGCCGCAACAGGCGGCCGCGCACCGGCAAGCCGGCATGCCGCTCGAACAGGTCACCCGCGCGCTGGAGATCATCGTGCGCGTCGCGCTCGCCACCAGCGCCGATAGCCGGGTCGCGGCGGGGACGGAATCGTGACG
>MKWN01000031.1:0-49350 GCA_001899775.1 Thiobacillus sp. 65-29 | reverse complement strand
GGGCCGCTACCGCGCTCAACAGGGTCAGCTTGCCCTTGTGCATCACGTAACCGGTGAAGTGGAAGGTCAACTGCAGGCTGGCGAACTCCTCCAGCGCCGCATTGTTGATCTTGGCGGAGTCGGTGTCCTGCATCAGCACCGTCTTGGGCAACTGCTTCTGGTCCTGCAGGTAGCGGAAGTGCGCCTCCAGGTCCGGGGCCGAAAGTACCGCTCCACCCAGCATGAACTGGTGGTCCTTGTAGACGCCGATCGTCATGTCGTACTGGTGCGGCACGTTGGCCACGGTCTCGCCGCCGCCGCGGACGCGGCCGTTGCAGGCCGCCAACGCGAACATCGTCGCCAGCATCATCGCGCCCCCGAGGCGCACCACCAGCTTACGCAAATTCATGGAATGGTCTCCATCGCAGATCGTGAAAGCGGACCGCAAGCCCGCAGCCGCGCAAGTTTGCCAGAAGAAGCCTGAACAAGGCGCCAGATGGCACGAATCGGCAGGCGGATGCTTCCGCCCTATGTTTTCGGCAAGGTGACGCCGCGCTGCCCCTGGTACTTGCCGCCGCGGTCCTTGTAACTGGTCGAACACACTTCGTCGGACTCGAAGAACAGCATCTGCGCCACGCCTTCGTGGGCGTAGATCTTGGCCGGCAGCGGCGTGGTGTTGGAAAACTCCAGCGTCACGTGGCCTTCCCACTCGGGTTCCAGCGGCGTGACGTTGACGATGATGCCGCAGCGCGCGTAGGTGCTCTTGCCCAGACAGATGGTCAGCACATTGCGCGGAATGCGAAAATATTCCACCGTGCGCGCGAGCGCAAAGGAATTCGGCGGGATGATGCACGAATCGCCCTTCACCTCGACGAAGGAGTTGGGATCGAACGCCTTGGGGTCGACGATGGTGGTGTTGATGTCGGTGAACAGCTTGAATTCGTCGGCGCAACGCACGTCGTAGCCGTAGCTCGAGGTGCCGTAGGATACGATGGCACGACCATTGACCTGCTTGACCTGCCCCGGCTCGAAGGGCTCGATCATGCCGTGTTCGGCCGCCATGCGGCGGATCCACTTGTCGGATTTGATGGACATGCTGGTCAGGAATCAGGGATCAGGAATCAGCGGATTCTACGCCAAACCCGCCTGACAATCACAGGTCCCGAACCCTGATCCCTGATCCCTGATCCCCGACCCCGTCAGGTGTTGGAAATGACGATGCTGGGGAACTTGGAGGAGTGGTCCACCGCGCTCTCGCCGATCTTCACCGCCACGCGGCGCGCGATCTGCTTGTAGATGTCGGTGACGCGGCCGTTCGGATCGGACACCACCGAGGGCTTGCCGGAGTCGGTGTCGTGGCGGATGCTGCCGTCGAGCGGCAGGGCGCCGAGGAACTCGACGTTGTAGTCCTTGCACATGCGCTCTCCGCCGCCTTCGCCGAAGATGCGCTCCTCGTGGCCGCAGTTCGAGCAGATGTGCAGGCTCATGTTCTCCACCACGCCGATAATGGGGATGCCCACTTTCTCGAACATCTTCAGGCCCTTGCGGGCGTCGATCAGCGCGATGTCCTGCGGTGTGGTGACGATCACCGCGCCGGTCACCGGCACGCGCTGCGCCAGCGTCAGCTGGATGTCGCCGGTACCCGGCGGCAGGTCGACCACGAGATAGTCGAGATCCTTCCAGTTGGTGTTGTTCAGCAGTTGCTCCAGCGCCTGGGTGACCATCGGGCCGCGCCACACCATGGGCGTCTCGACGTCGATCAGGAAGCCGATCGACATGGCCTGGATGCCGTGGCCGACGAGCGGTTCGAGGTTCTTGCCGTCCGTCGATTCGGGCTTGTCGGTGATGCCGAGCATGGTCGGCTGCGACGGGCCGTAGATGTCGGCGTCGAGCATGCCGACCTTCGCGCCTTCGGCGGCCAGCGCCAGCGCGAGGTTGACCGCGGTGGTCGACTTGCCGACGCCGCCCTTGCCGGAGGCCACGGCGATGATGTTCTTGACGTTCGGGATGAGCTTCACGCCACGCTGCACGCTGTGCGAGACGATCTTGAAATCGACGTTGGCCGTGGCGCTGGTGACACCCTCGATGCCCTTCAGCGCATCCTCGACCTGTTGCTTGATGGTGGCAATCTGGCTCTGCGCCGGATAGGACAGCAGGATGTCGACCGAGACGGCACCGCCATCGATCTTGATGTTGCGGGCGGATTTGGTCGCAACGTAATCCTTGTGCGTGTTGGGATCGACCAGGGTTTTCAATGCGGTCTGCACCTGAAGTTCGGAAACGGCCATGTTTGCTCCAGCGGTAGAGGTAGGGTTCAACAACAATTCAGTATTTTACCGAATTCTGTCAGTCCGGACCAGCTAAGCCCCAGATTTTACGCGGTTTTCCATGCCGTCGGCAGGGCTTTGGCGTGTACGGGGCGCGCTCAGCGACAGGGTGCGACGACGCCGTCACTCCAGCACAACCGCCGCTTCGGCGCCGGACGGGTCTTCGCCACCGGCGCCGCCGCGCCGGCAGGCGCCCGCGCGGGTGCGGCGGCCCGCGCCGGGGGGCGGGCCCGCCGAAGCAGGTACACCACCGGCGTCGGCGCAACCGGCCCGTAGTCGACCGCTGCAGGTCGGGCCGCCGGCCGTGCCCCCACGCCTGCCGCCGTCGCGAGCGGTGCCGAATTCGCCGCAGCGGGCGCACTCGCCGCGGCAGGTGCAGGAGGGGCAGCGACGGTCAGGGCTGGCGCCGGCGCGTCCGCCGGTTCGGCGGGCGACGGCGGCGTGGATGCGGCGGGTGCGGGGCTCTGCGCGACGTCGCCCACCGAAGGCAGCGCAGCGGAGGGCGCCGGCGCGGTCTCGGCGGCCGGCATCGCCGCGCTGCCCAGGGGCACCGGCACCCACATCAGCACGTAGGCCACGCCGCCGGGCACGGTGCCCGGCTGGACCGGCACGGGCAACGGCCAGTGCGCGGGCCAGACCGGCACCGTGTACACAGGCACCCACGGCATCCGGCCCGCAGGCGCCACGGATGGCACGCCGACGGGGAAAGGCATCGCCGGCACCGCGCCCGCCTGGACCGGCGCCGGCGGAGTTGGTACAGCGGACGCCGCGGCCGGGCTCGCCACCGAGGGCACGACCGGTGCCGGAATCGGGGGCGTCGCCTCCGGGACGGGCGCCGCATCGGCGGCGGGGACCGGTACCGCGGCCGCAGGTGGCACCGCGACGGCTGCGGCCGCGGGGGCCGTGCCGTTCGCAAGGGACAGCAGCGGAACACATGACAGCGCCACGACGGCGACACGCAGGAAGGGCGGGATCATGGAATTTCTCCAGTTACTCCGGCGGGCCCGGCCCGCCGTGTGTTACAGAAACGGATTGTGATGCGCGACCAGCACGGCTTCCGGCACGCGCAGACGGATGGCGGCCGCGAGCTCGCCGATCGCGCCCTGGCGGGGCCGCAGCGAAACCCACAGCAGGTTCAGACGCAGGTTGAGATCGGCGAACACCACGTCCTGATGCAGGGCGAGAACGGCCTGGATATCAAGCGAGGCACGCTCGATCTCGCTGGCGCTCCGGTTGCGCAGGCGCGGGATCAGCATCATGAAGTCGGTCAGTCTGCGCCCGCTGCTGTCGCGGGTCGGCGCCACCTGCCACAGCGGCAGGCCGGGCGCCACGCCAGCCGTGAGTGAATTCGAGGCGTACAGGCGGACTCTCATCGCCCCCTTCCCTTCGCCTCAGGGCTTCGAGGCCAGCCGGTGCGGCGCGTTGCGCTGGTCGCACATGCGGATCGCCCGCTGGCGCAGGTAGCGCACGTCCTTGTGGAGATAGCGCTCGAGTTCCTCCAGCGCCAGGCGATACACCTCGCGCTTGAAATCGACCACCGCGTCCATCGGCACCCAGTACTCGTTCCAGCGCCAGGCGTCGAATTCCGGGTGTCCGCTGGCGCGCAGCGAGACGTCGCAATCGCGTCCGGTCAACCGCAGCAGGAACCAGATCTGCTTCTGCCCCCGGTACAGCCCGCGGTTGTCGCGCCGCGTCCAGTGCGCGGGCACGTCGTAGCGCAGCCACTCGCGCGTGCGTCCGAGGATGCGCACGTGCTCGGGCAGGAGCCCGACTTCTTCCTGCAATTCCCGGAACATGGCCTGCTCCGGCGTTTCCCCGGACTGGATGCCGCCCTGGGGGAACTGCCAGGCATGCTGGTTGACGCGCTTGCCCCAGAACACCTGGTTGCGCGTGTTGCACAGGATGATGCCTACGTTCGGGCGGTACCCTTCTCGGTCGATCATGGCCGCCACCGTCAATAAAGTCCAATTGGCTTCATTCTTTCACACCCACCGCGAATTGCAAACCCGCCCGCGCCCTGAAATCTCCATTAACCCTTGTTTTGATTGATTTTTCGCCCAGAGCCCGGTGGCCGTCGGGGCGTTGTTGTTTCAGCGGAAAATTCCACGAAAACTGAAGGCCGGCGCATCACGCCAACAGCGGCGCCACCCCCTCCGCCCACTGGAAGTCCCGCGCGAAGCCGCGCAAATCCAGCCCCCAGCGCGTGCTCAGTCCGGCCAGTTGCGGCTGCGCGGCGGCCAGCCGCTGCGGCGCGCCCGGCTCGGTGAAGCCGAACACGATGACATTGGTCTTGTTCTGCACCGACAGCCAGCCGGTCTCGCCGTCGAAGGCGCGCGTCAGCCGCGCGAAGTATTCGGCAAAATCGCGGTCGCGTCCCCACAGGTTGACCACCAGCACGCCGCCCGGACGCAGCGCGCGCCGGCAGGCCGCGTAGAAGGTCTGCGTCGCCAGCGCCTCGACCTGGTTGCCGGCGTCGAAGCCATCGAGCAGGATGACATCGGCACTGTCCGGGTGCTGGCGCACGTACAGCGCGCCGTCGCCCTCGACCACGGCAAGGGTGGCATCGTCCGGCGGCAGCTCGAAATGGCTGCGCGCCGCGGCGATCACGCGCGGATCGAGTTCGACCGCGGTGATGCGGGTCTGCGGACGCTGGCGGCGGATGAACTTGGCGAGCGAGCCGCCTCCCAGGCCGATCATCAGCACGTCGCGCGGGGCCGGCTTGAACAGCAGAAATCCCATCATGGCGCGGGTATAGGCAAGCTCCAGATCCCACGGCCGGGAAATGCGCATGCGGCTCTGGATCGCCTGGCTCCCCAGATGCAGCGTGCGCAGTCCGCGCTCATCGACGATTTCCAGCCCGCCGTCGTCGGCCCGGCGTTTACCCAGCTTCAAGCGCATTGCAGTTCCATCTCGATTCGGAAGGAAGGATTATCCGCCCACACGTTAAAATGATTGTTTTGCCTTCGCTCTGCAACCATGCGCGCCACCCGCTTTTTCATTTCCACCACCAAGGAAGCCCCGTCCGAGGCCGAACTCGTCAGCCACAAGCTCATGCTGCGTGCCGGCCTCATCAAGCGCCTGGGCTCGGGACTCTATACCTGGATGCCGCTGGGCCTCAGGGTGCTGCGCCGCGTGGAAGCCATCGTGCGCGAGGAAATGAACCGCGCCGGCGCGATCGAGCTTTTGATGCCGGCGGTGCAGCCCGCCGAACTGTGGGAGGAATCCGGTCGCTGGGCGGTGTTCGGTCCGCAGATGCTGAAGATCAAGGATCGCCACCAGCGCGATTTCTGCTTCGGCCCCACCCACGAGGAAGTCATCACCGACGTCGCGCGCCGCGAGATCCGCAGCTACCGCCAGTTGCCGGTGAACTTCTACCAGATCCAGACCAAGTTCCGCGACGAAATCCGCCCACGCTTCGGCGTCATGCGCGCGCGCGAGTTCCTGATGAAGGACGCCTATTCCTTCCACGCCGACCGCGACAGCCTGGTGGCGACCTACCAGACGATGTACGACGCCTATACGCGCGTCTTCACCCGGCTCGGGCTCACCTTCCGCGCGGTGGCGGCCGACACCGGCGCCATCGGCGGCTCGGGCTCGCACGAGTTCCACGTGCTGGCCGATTCGGGCGAGGACCTGATCGCCTACTGCCCGGATTCCGGCTACGCCGCCAACGTCGAACTCGCCGAAGCGCTCGCCCCGGCGACACCGCGCGCCACGCCAGGGGAGGCGATGCGCGAGGTCGACACGCCGAAGCAGACCACCTGCGAGGAAGTCGCCGCCCTGCTCGGCATTCCGCTCGCGAATACCGTCAAGCTCATCGCCGTGATGGCAGGTGAAAAGATGATCGTGGCGCTGCTGCGCGGCGACCACATGCTCAACGAAGTCAAGCTTGCCAAGCTGGAGGGCATGGCGGACTTTCGCCTTGCCAACGAGGCCGAGATCCGCGCCGCCTTCGACTGTCCGCCCGGCTTCCTCGGGCCGGTCGGCCTCGACCGCGGCAGGATCCAGGTCATCGCCGACCGCAGCGTGGCCACGATGAGCGATTTCGTGTGCGGCGCGAACAAGCCGAAACTGCACCTCGCCGGCGTCAATTTCGGCCGCGACCTGCAGGAACCCGATGTCGTGGCCGATATCAGGAATGTGGTCGCCGGCGATCCCAGCCCCGACGGCAAGGGTTCGCTGGCCCTGTGCCGCGGCATCGAGGTCGGTCACGTGTTCCAGCTCGGCAACAAGTATTCGCAGGCGATGAACGCGACCTACCTGGACGAGGCCGGCCAGGCGCGGACCATGGAGATGGGCTGCTACGGCATCGGCGTATCACGCATCGTTGCCGCCGCCGTCGAGCAACACCACGATGAGAAAGGCATCATCTGGCCGACGACAATGGCACCGTTCTTGCTTGTGATTGTGGCGATCGGCTATGGCAAGAGCGAAGAGGTTAGAAATGTCGCCGATACGTTGTATGCTGAACTTTCGGCCGCCGGCATCGACGTCCTGCTGGATGACCGCGACGAGCGTCCCGGCGTGATGTTCGCCGATGCAGAGCTGATCGGTCTTCCACACCGCATCACCGTGGGCGAGCGCGGCCTGAAGGACGGCGTGATCGAATACCAGCCGCGCCACAGCGCCGACGGGAAGGCGGCCAAGGCGCAAGCCGTCGCGCTTGCCGAAGCGAAGGAATTTCTGACTGGATTGCTGAAACACTGACATGACCAAGACGACACCGATCGCCCTCCTGCTCGCCGCCCTGGCGCTGACCCCGCCTGCCTTGGCCGGTGCCCAGCGCGAGGAAGCCCTGTCCGCCAGCGCACGGGCTTCGTTGCAGCGTGGCCTGGCCGACACCGGGGTCACCCGCACCGCGTTCGGCAACGTCGCCGACGAAGCCGCCTGGCTGAAGGACATGTCCCGCCGGCTCGCCCCGCGCATGCCGGACGAGGCCGAGCGCCTTGAATTTCTCACCACCCTGCACTGGGAAGCCTCGCGCGCAGGCGTCGATCCGCAACTCATGCTCGGCCTGATCCAGGTCGAAAGCGGCTTCCGCAAGTACGCCGTGTCGCCGGTCGGCGCGCGCGGGTATACGCAGGTAATGCCGTTCTGGGTCAAGGTCATCGGCAGCTCCGAACACAACCTGTTCCAGTTGCGCACCAACCTGCGCTACGGCGCGCTGATCCTGCGCCACTATATCGATATCGAGCGCGGCGACCTGTTCCGCGCGCTCGGCCGCTACAACGGCAGCCTCGGCCGCCCAGAATATCCCAACCTGGTCGTCGGCGCCTGGAAGCGCCACTGGGACTACACGCCCGCCACGCGCTCGGCGGACAACCGCGTCGCCACACGCTCGCCGGGCTGAGATGCGCAAACGCCTGTCCGTTTTTCTTGCTGCAGGCCTGCTCGCGGGCCTGGCCGGCTGCGAAACCTACCCGTATCACGGCGACGTGCGCGTACACGACCGCGATGTCGACGTGCGCGTGGTATTCACCGACAGCGACCGCCGCATCATCCGCGACTACTATCGCGTCGACTACCGTGCCCTGCCCCCTGGCCTGGCAAAAAAAGGCAAGCTGCCGCCCGGACATGCGAAGCGTTTCCGTACGCATCAGCCGCTTCCGCCGGACGTGGACTGGCGCTATCTGCCCGGCAACGTGGAACGCCAGCTGAGCCGGCTCCCGGACGGCTACGTGCGCATCGTCGTCGGTGCCAGCGTCGCCATCATGAACGTGCGCACGCGCATCCTGTTCGACGTCATCGACGACATCGACGACTGAGGCCGCGCGCCCGGCGCCCGTGACGCCTGTCGGGGTATCCGCAACCCGTCGAGAGTTCGACAATGCCGGGCGGGCGCACGCACCCATCCGTGCGCACCACCCCCATTAAAATCTACCATTGCGGAGCATCGCAATAGCGCGCCACAACTGGCACGCTCCCTGCTCGTTGTTTCAGCAGCAGGCTCCCCTGCGGTACGACAATGACGCTTAGGAGGCGACGATGGAGATGACGATGGAGTTGTCCCGCACGCTCAAGGGACACGAAGAGATTTTCAACAACGGTCACACGCTGCGTCCGCGCCAGCGGCACATCCTGTTCAGCATGGGCAGCGAGAGTATTTCCTTTGGCGATCTGTGCAAGAAACTGCCGCACTGCGCCGAACTGGAAGCCATGCTCAACGAACTGCTGCAGCATGGCTTCATCCAGGCGTTGCGGGGTACGGGCAGCAAGCGATCGGCCACAAGCGCCGCACCCGTGGCCGCACCCACCACGGCGACGGCCGACATATCCTGCGTGCGTGGTTACGCGCTCGACTTCATGGCCGGTCTCGTCGGGACCAAGTCACCGGCTTACCGGCAGATGAGCGAGGTCACCGACATGGCGGGCTTCAACGCCGTGCTGCCGATGTGTCGCAAGGTCATCGCCGCAGTGGCTTCACCCCGCCACGCTGCCGACCTGGAGGCCGGCGTCGCCAGTCGCCTCGGACGCTGAAGTCGCCGGGGATCAGGGCCGGCCTGCGCCGAGGATCACCAGCGTCTTCGGCTGACAGTCCGCACTGACCACCGTGCCGGGCTGGCCCGGCACGGCCTGCACCACGCCGGCGAACGGTGCCCTCAACTCGGCATCCGCCAGATCCTTTTTCGCGACCGCATGGCGCGCCTGCGCCGCGGCGAGCGTCGCCTTGGCGCGCGCATCGCGCAGCACGGCGGCATCGAGTTCGGTCGTCGACGACACGGTGCGCTCGTAGAGTTCGCGGGCGCGCCCCAGCTCGCGCGCGGCATCGGCGGCGTCCGCCTCCGCGCGCATCGACTCGGCCGCCGCCTCGTCCAGCCGCGCCTGCAGGACCGTGGTGTCCAGGCGCAACAGCACGCGCCCCTTGCCGACGCGCTCACCCGGCTTGACCCGCACCTCGGCAACCACGCCCGACACGCGGGTGGTGAGTTCGACGCGATCGGCGGCACCGGCGTACCCTGCCGCCAGCAGTCCCGCAGCCACCAGCACGAAACGCTTCATCATGGTTTTTTCGCTCCCTCAACGGGCGGCAGGCTGCCGCCGGACAGTGCTTCGAGCCGCGCCAGCGCCAGCGCCAGGCGATATTCCACCTGCTTGCGGCGCAGTTTCGCAGCCTGCGTTTCGGCCATGCTCGTGCCAAGGTTGGTTTTCATTTCCAGTTCGTACTCGGCACGCGCGCGCTCCAAGGCCCAGTCGCGGAATTCCACCTGCTTGTCGGCCGCGGGCCGGCCGCTCCCACGCAGCCATTCGATTTCCTGCAACGTGGCGAGCAGCGTCTCCGAGAGGTCGAGCTTGAATTTTTCGAGCGTGGCGGCGGTGCGCATTTTCAGCGCATGTTCGCGTTCGACCCGTGCATCGACGCGCCGCCCTTGATAGAGCGGCACGCTGAACACCAGGCCCGCGCTCACCTCGTCGCGTGTACTCGATTCCCGGCTGTAGCCGGCACCGACCACCTCGGCATCGAGGGACGGATTGCGCTCCGCACGAATCGCCGCCAGCCGCGCGTCCGCCGCCCTCAGTTGCGCTTCCAGTATCTTCACCTGCGGGTTGCGCTCGAGCACCCAGGGCAGCAAGACTTCGTACTCGGACAGCGGACGCACGTTGTCCGGCAGCGCGGGCTCGGCGAGTTCGACCGGCAGCGTGCCGGGGCGATGCATGGCGTTTGCAAGCCGCTGGCGTGTCGTGCGCATGCGCTGCTGACTGGCATTACGGCGCTCGCGGATGTCCTGGTAACGGGCCTCCTCGGCAAGCAGTCGCGGCAGGCTCAGTTCCCCCACTTCGTGACGATCGCGCATGTCATCGAACGAAACATAGGCCACCGCCATGAATTCATCGTCCACCGCGGACTGGAGGTCCGCCAGCAGGACATCGAAGTAGCGCGCCATGATGTCGATACGGCGCAGGCTGTCGATATCCAGGAGCGCGGTCTGGCGCGCCGCGACCTCCTGTTCCGCGGCTTCGACGGCGCGCCCGCTGCGGCCGAAGTCGAGCAGCGGCTTGCGCGCGACGATGCGGCCGACGTTGTCGGGTTGCCAGTCGCCGTCGGGCTGACGCCCGCGGCGCAGGGCGCCGTCGAGGAACAGGCTGAAATCCTGGCGGCTCGACGCCTGTTCGAGGTCGGCGCGCGCGACCGCCAGATCGCTCTCCACCATGCGGCGATCCGGATGCGGCGCTGCCACGGTGGCGAGCGCTTCCTCCAATGTCAGACGCTCGGCGAGTGCAGGCACCGACAGCGCCCACGCGAGCAGGATCCCCAGCGCGATGCGCTTCATTTACCCTGCTTGTACTTCGCGAACGGCTGGCTGGCGTAGGCGCCGTCCAGGACGTAGCGCCGCAGCAGGAGAAATTCGGCCTTGTCCTTGGTCGGCCCCGTGTGGCGGGCGACCAGCTTGCCGTCGAGATCGAAGAACAGCAGCGTGGGCGTGGCACGCACGCGATGGGCGAAGGCGAAGGCCTTTTCGGTGGTGTGCTTGCCGTCGAAGTCGACCATTTCCGTATCGCCGTTGACGTCCATCGGATAGACGAAGAAGCTCTCGCGATACGCATCCTGCACGTCGGCCTGGTTGAGGACGGTTGCCCTCATGCGCGCACAGAACGGGCATTCGTCCATTTCGAAAAACAGGAAAATACCCTTTTTGCCCTGCTTCCTTGCCTCCTGCAGATCGGCCTGCAGGTCGCCGAACTTGGACTGGAAGAAATGGCTGGCGGGGTCGCGCGTTTCCGCCCAGGTCGGCGCGGCGAACAGAAGCAGGAACGCAAGCAGCAGATGTCGCATGGTGTGTCCTCGTGCGTGTCTCATTTCTTGCTCACCGCGGCCGTCTTGCTGGCGATGTAACCTTCGACCGCGGCGCGGGTGATTGCGCCCACCTGCTGCGCCACCAGCTTGCCTTCGGGATTGTACAGATACGTCGTCGGCAGGCCCTGCACCGGGCCGATCTGGCTCACCAACTGGCGGTTGCCGAGCACGATCGGGTAATTCACCATGAGTCCTTCGGCGAAATCCGTCACCTGCTTGGGATTGCGGTAGTCGAGCGCGATGCCGATGACGACGAGGTTGTTCGCTTTTTTCTCGTGCAGCGCGATGAGATCGGGAATCTCGTCGAGGCAGGGCGGGCACCAGGTCGCCCAGTAGTTCACCAGCACCCATTTGCCCTTGTAGCCGGCGAGCGTGTGGGTCTTGCCGGTGGTGTCGGTGAGCTTGAAACCATCCGCCTGTGCCCAGCCCGCCGCCAGCGCGAGCAGCAGCCCCGCGAGCCACATCGGATAGAATCGCCCTCTTTGCAACATCCGCATCGGTTCCCCCATCATGAATGAATTCCGTATCGAGAAAGACTCGCTCGGCGAGGTCCGGGTTCCCGTCTCCGCGTGGTACGGCGCGCAAACGGCGCGTGCCGTGGCCAATTTTCCCATTTCGGGACGCCGGCCGGATAAGGATTTCGTACTAGCGCACGTGCGCATCAAGCTCGCTGCCGCCCGTGCCAACTGCCAGCCCGGCTGGCTGTCCGAAGCGAAGCGCGATGCCATCGTCGCCGCCTGCGAGAAGGTTCTCGCCGGGGAGTATAGCGAGGAATTCGTCGTCGACCGCTTCCAGGCCGGCGCCGGCACCAGCCACAACATGAACACCAACGAGGTCATCGCCAACCTCGCCAACGTCGCGCTGGGCGGCGAAAAGGGCAGCTACCAGCCGGTCAACCCCAACGACGACGTCAACATGGGGCAATCCACCAACGACACCATCCCCACCGCCATCCGTCTGGCGGTGCTCGCCAAGCTGCCGCGCCTGGTCGCCGCGGTGCATGCGATGGCGGCGGAATTCTCGCGCCTTGCCAAGCGCGAGAAGGACACGGTGAAATCCGGCCGCACCCATCTGCAGGACGCGGTGCCGACCACGCTGGGCCAGGAATTCGCCGGCTACGCGTGGACCCTCACCCGCTGCGCCGCCGCGCTCGAAGCGGTGCGCCCCGCGCTGTGCGAAACCGGCCTCGGCGGTTCCGCCGCCGGCACTGGCCTCAATACCTCGCCCGACTACCCGACGCGCGTCGCCACCGAACTAGCGAAACTCACCGGCGAGCCGATCAAGCCCGGCCAACTGGTCGCGCAGATGCAGTCGATGAACGACCTCGCCCGCCTCTCCGGCGAAATCCGCAACCTCGCGCTCGAACTCACGCGCATTGCCAACGACCTGCGCCTGCTCGCCTCCGGTCCGCGCACCGGCCTGGGAGAAATCCAGCTGCCACCGGTGCAGCCGGGATCTTCCATCATGCCCGGCAAGGTCAACCCGGTGATGTTCGAGATGCTGAACCAGGTGTGTTTCCAGGTTCTCGGGCAGGACGCCGCCGTGTCTTACATGGTGCAGGCGGGACAAATGGAGCTGAACGTCATGATGCCGGCGCTGGGCTCCGCGCTCTTTGATGCCATGGACTGGCTCACCAACGCGATGAACGCGGCGACCGAGAAAAACCTCAAGGGGATCGTCGTCAACCGCGAGCGCTGCGCATTCTTCATCCACCAGAGCGTCGCCCTCGCTACCCTGCTCAACACGCAGATCGGCTACAACCAGGCCGCCGAGGTCGCCAAGGAATCGGAAAAATCCGGCCGCCCGGTGCGCGACATCGTCGCCGAGCGCGGCCTGATGAGCGCCGCTGATTTCGACGCGCTGGTGTTGCAGGCCGCGCACGGCGTCGGCAGCGGCGGCGGGGGCGGCTGACGCCGCGATCCGCTCGCGAGGCCCCATGGCGATCCAGTGGTTCCCCGGCCACATGACCTCCGCGCGCAAGAAAGCCGCGGAGACCATGGCCGACATCGACGTCGTGGTCGAAGTGCTCGACGCGCGCCTGCCCGAAGCCGGCAGCAACCCCATGATCCACGAGTTGCGCGCGCACCGGCAGCGCCCCTGCCTCAAGGTGCTGAACAAGATCGACCTCGCCGACCCCGAGGTCACGCGCGCCTGGATCGAGCACTACAACCGCCAGCCCGGCGTGCTGGCGGTGGCGATCTCGGCGAAAAAGGCCGGCGACGTGGCGAAACTCGCCGGTCTGGCGCAAAAGCTCGCGCCGCACCGCAACGACACCTTCAAGCCGCTGCGCCTCATGATCATGGGCATCCCCAACGTCGGCAAATCCACCCTCCTCAACACCTGGGCCAAACGCAAGGTCGCCGCCGTCGGCGACGAACCCGCTGTCACCAAGTCACAGCAGCGCATCAACCTGTCGCCGCGCCTGATCCTCGTCGACACCCCCGGCATGACCTGGCCGAAGATCGAGTATGACGCCGACGGTTTCATGCTCGCCGCCAGCCACGCCATCGGCCGCAACGCCGTGATCGACGAGGAGGTCGCGATCTTCCTCGCCGGAATCCTGCTCGAGCGCTACCCAACGCTGTTGCAGGCGCGCTACGGCTTCGATCCCGCCAGCCTCGACCCGACCGGCGTACTCGAAGCCGTCGCGAAACGGCGCGGCTGCATCCTCAAGGGCCGCGGCGGCGAACTCGACCTGGAAAAGGCCGCGATGGTCTTCCTGACCGATTATCGCAGCGGCGCGCTCGGTCGCATCAGCCTGGAAACGCCGCAGACGCGGCAGGCGATGCTGGCGGGTGCGAGTACGAAGATCGACACGCCAATCGGGCAGCAGTCCTGAAGCCGACGGCTTCGCTCATGTCCGCACTCGTGCCGCCGCCTTTTGCACGCGAAAACCACATGCACGGCAAAGGCTAAAGACCTGCTGCCATGGCTTTTGCATGTTGGAGCCGCCTTGCTCAGCGGCCTTGCTGCATCGCGGGTAGCCTTGTCTTTCCAGCCATTGCGGTTCCTCCGTAGCGAATCGCGCTGCATACCCGACACCCAGACCTGTCCGCCGGGTCTCGCGGCCACGGCCGCTCGCGGTTCCAGACAAGACGGCTGGATTGATCTATACAGAAAAAGGTAAGGGGTGTCTTGCATACAAGGGCAGTACCCGTCAATCGCATCCGTGATCTTATGGAGAAACGATAATGAGCACTCGACCTGCCGGTGGTGAAACCGATTCTTCAGACGTGGCCAAGGAGCAGTTGATAGCCGACTTCAAGTCGGTGATGACCGATGCGGAGGCGCTGATCAAAGCCACGGCCAACCAGGGGGGTGAGGCGCTGGCGGCGGTGCGCACCAAAGCGGAAGCGTCGCTTGCCGCGGCGAAGGACAGGATGGCCGATACCGAAGCGGCGCTGCTCGCGCGGGCCAAAGCGGCTGCCAAGGCGACCGACGTCTATGTCCACGAGAATCCCTGGAAATCGATCGGCATCTCAGCCGGCCTCGGGCTGTTGATCGGTTTCCTCATGGGCCGCCGCTAGCCGCCCGGTCATGAGCGAAGAAACGCCGGCGGGAAGCAAAGGACTATTCGACTCGCTGAAAGGACTGGCCGCCAGCCTGATCGCCATTGTCCATACCCGGATCGATCTGCTGGCGCTGGATCTTGAGGAAGAGCGGGATCGGCTGTTGTCCGTACTGGTGTTGATGCTGGTTGCGCTGTTCTGTCTGGGCATGGGCGTGCTACTGCTGACGATCCTGGTGGCCGCCGCGTTCTGGGATAGCCACCGGTTTCTGGCATTGGGCGGACTGACCGGAATTTTCCTGGCAGGCGGCGCGGCGGCATTTGGCGTTGCACGGTACAAGTTGAAAACCAAACCGAAACTGTTTGCCGCCAGCCTGGCTGAATTATCCAAAGACCGGCAGCAGCTGGGCCATCCTTCGTGAACAAAAAATCAACCCGCCTGGCTGAACGCCGCGAACGCGTGGTGGCGCAGGCGGCCGCCCAGCGCATCGCGCTGGCACAAAATCTGGAGCCCTGGCGCGCGCCACTCGCTTTGGCAGACCAGGGCGTGGCCGCGCTGCGTTACCTCAGACACCACCCTGCCTTGCTGGTGGGTGCCACGTTCATGATTGTGGCGTTGCGCCCGAAACGTCTGGGCCGAGGGCTCGGCCTCGCCTGGAGCGCGTGGCAGTTGGGGCACAGATTGCTCAGGCGTTGAACGATGTACAAATAGCAGGACATGTCACCACACGCCGATTTCCCTCATGCTCACCGCGCTTGCCACGCTGCCGTATCGAGCCACACCGCCGTCTCCTGCCGCCCCTTTACCGCTGTTGCCGGAAGCCGCGCACCCGCCTGCCACTGTGCCAGCGCCTCGCGCTTGCTGGCGCCGGTGATGACGAACCAGACCTTGGCGCTGCCATTTTTGCCCACCCCATTTTTGCCCAGCACGTTGCAAGCCGCGCGAGGTGAAATCGTTCTGATCGAGCGACGTAGCCCGGATGGAATGAACACGGCAGAGGGTCAGGCCTTTCCTCTTTCCTTCCTTGGTCTGGAAATGGAAAAACGCCCGGACACCGCGCCTTGCCCAACCTCAGGAAACACACCAAGAAAAACCGCAGTCACCGGTCGCACGCGGGTGCAAACGGGTTGTACACGGCCACCCCAAGTGCAGCGAAATCTGCCACATTGCGGGTGGCCACGGTTAGTCCATGCACGACCGCGGTGGCCGCAATCATGGCGTCCTCATATAGCGTGTCGGACTTGCGGTGCATCAAACGGGCCCAGGTGCGAAAGGCAGGGGCATCCATCGCCAAGACGTTGTAGGCGCCGGTCAGCAGGTCGAGCCAGGCCTCCAGTTCGAGTGCCTTCCGCGCATCCTGCTCGCGCGTCAGTTCGATGCCCGCCTGGATTTCGCCCAAGGTCACCACCGACACGTACAACTGCGCGTCATCCAATGATTCCAGCCAGGCGACCACCCCGCCATGCGGGCGCGGCTTGCGCAACTCGGAGACGACATTCGTATCCAGCAGATAACGCGACGTCACGACATGGACTCCGGAGCGCGGCGTCTTGCTTTGCCGCGCTCAGACGCGAGCATCTCCACACGCGCAGCATCGGAGAGCAACAACTGTTTCAACGAGGGACGCGCCGCAGACCGCAAACGCCGCCATTCCTCCACAGGCACCAGCACGGCGGTCTCGGCCCCGCGCCGGGTGACCATCTGCGGGCCTTCTTCAAGGCAGGCATCGAGAAACTCGCTGAACTTCGCTTTGGCGTCTTGTACGGACCAGGCGTGCATGACATTTCCTTATGCGACTAGTCATATGACTAGTTTAGATGGCTTGATGGAAGGCGTCAACAGCCGTGTTTGATCCCACTTCAAGGGTCGGCAGGTTGCCTGCATCGCAGTAATGGGACACTGCGTTTTTTGGGCACCCAGGTGCCTGTCGGACTTGAGCGATCGTAGCGAGCCGAGTGGGAGGGCGAGGACAGAATTGTCCATTTTTGAGGCGCATAGTGGATCTATGTAACGAAAAATGGGCAAATATCGACCGCTATCCCGCCGGCGTAGTAGATCGTGCTCAAGTCCGACAGGCTGCTAGTGGTCTGCTTTCGAAATAGGGTGGCAGGATGAAGCGGATGGATTTTTCTGCAGGGCAAGGCGCGAGGAGGCACCATAGCCCGGACTATGGCAACGACGAGCAACGCCGCCATGCGGAAAAAGGCGCCGTTTCATGTTGCGCTATTTCGGAAGCAGAGCACTAAGCACGGCCTCAGGCCTTTCCTCTTTCCTTCCTTGGTTCGAAAACAGAGAAACGCTCAAGCATCGCGCCCCAATCGCCCACAAGAAGTGCAAGAAAAAAGATCCGGCCCTGGGGCTCTGCGCGCGCACCCATGCGTCGATCGGCCTCTTGCGCGCAACGGCCGGACGCGCGCAAGTCCTTCATGCAACCGGGGCATTGCTGCCCCGCTACCCCGTTTCGCCTGTACCTCGTATGGTCACGGCACACGCGCCGCCGCGGCATCCAGCCACACGATCGTCTCCTGCCGCCCGCTTACCTCGCTTGCAGGAAGCAGTGCCCCGGACTGCCACTGCGCCAGCGCCGTACGCTTGCCGGCGCCGGTGACGACGAACCAGAGCTTGCGGCTGCGACAAAGCCGCGCAGCGGACAGACTCACGCGCTCGGGCGGCGGTTTGGGTGCGTCGAAGACGGCGAGCACGTCCGGACTGTCGGGGGCGACACCCCGCGCGTGATCCGGAAACAGGCTGGCGGTGTGGCCGTCCTCGCCCATACCGAGCAGCACGAGATCGAAATCACCGACCGCCTGCAGCCAGCCGGCGTAGTCCGACGCGGCAAGTGTGGCGCCACGCTCGGCGGGCATGGGTCGGCGGTTCGCCGGCGGAATGCGCGAAGCGGCGAGCCAGGCCTGTTCGGCCATGACGCTGTTGCGCTCGGGGTGGTCGGCGGCGAGGCAGCGCTCGTCGCCGTACCAGATGTGCCAGCGCGCGTCACCGGCGCCACGCCGCGCAAGCTCGGCATACAGCGCGCGCGGCGTGGTGCCGCCGGAGAGCACGAGGTGGAACGCTCCGCGCAGGCCGATGCCGGATGCGGCCTCCTCACACACGGCGTCGGCGAGCGCCGACACCAGTGCGGCGGCATCGGCGAACACGCGGGTCGGCGGCAGGCTCACAGCTCGTTGCGCCAGGCCTGGTCGTCGCTGTCGAACAGGCGGTTGGCATCGGCCGGGCCCCAACTGCCGGCGGGATAGGTCGGGATGTATTCGCGCTCGACGGCCCAGTTCTTGAGGATGGGATCGACCACGCGCCAGGCCCACTCAACCTCGTCGAAACGGATGAAGAGCGTGCGATCGCCCTCGATGACGTCGAGCAGCAGGGTTTCGTAGGCGTCGAGGGTCTCCTCGTCGGTGGTCACGAAACTCGCGTTCATCTGCATGACGCGCGTGTCCATGTCGAGGCCGGGCTGTTTGACGTGGATTTCCATGTGCATGGATTCTTCCGGCTGGATCGACAGCAGGATCCAGTTCGGCGCGATCATCTCCAGCGGCGTTTCGCGGAACAGTTGCTGCGGCGGCTGGCGGAAGCGGATGGCGATCATCGAGGTCTGCTTCGCCAGCCGTTTGCCGGTGCGCAAATAGAACGGCACCCCGCGCCAGCGCCAGTTGTCGATGTAGAACTTGGCGGCGACGTAGGTCTCGGTGACGGAATTCGTCTCCACCCGTTCTTCCTGCGCGTAGCCGGGAACCGCCTGGCCATCGATGCTGCCGCGCGCGTACTGCGCGCGGATGGCGTGTGCATGCACCGCGCGTTTGGCGATCGGGCGGATCGAGCGCAGCACCTTGACCTTTTCGTCCCGCAGGGCGTCGGCTTCGAGCGCCGGCGGCGGCTCCATCGCCACCACGGTGAGGAGCTGCATCAGGTGATTCTGCAGCATGTCGCGCAGCGCGCCGGCGTGATCGTAATACTCGCCGCGTTTTTCGATGCCGATCGATTCGGCGACGGTGATCTGCACGTGGTCGATGAAATTGCGGTTCCACAGCGGTTCGATGAGGGTGTTGGCAAAACGGAACACCAGCAGGTTCTGCACGGTTTCCTTGCCAAGAAAATGGTCGATGCGGTAGATCTGCTCCTCGTCAAAATGCTGGTGCAGCAACTGGTTCAGCATGCGCGCCGATTCGATGTCCTCGCCAAAGGGCTTTTCCACGACGATGCGGTTGAGGCCACGCGGCTTGTTGAGACCGACCGCTTCGAGGTTCTGCACCACCGCGGCGAATTCGGACGGTTTGATCGCCAGATAGAACACGGTCGCCGAGCACGCGGTCTCGGGCGGCAGGTGGGCGGCCAGGCTTCGATACGATTCGACGTCGTTGAGGTCACCCTGCTGATAGATGAAACGCGCAAGAAAACGTCCGAACACCGGACTGTCCGTGTCGCCCTTGATGCGTTCGGCAAGCGTCGTGCGCACGTGCTCGCGCCAGCGTGCGGTATCCCATTCGCGTCGCGAGAAGGCAATGATGTTGAGCGACTCCGACAGGCGTGCCGCAGCTTCCAGGTGATACAGCGCCGGCAGCAGCTTGTTGGTGGCGAGGTTGCCAGTGGCGCCGAAGATGACGAAGGTACACGGCAGCTCGTCGGGACTGGCGCTCATGCTCCACCTTCCTTCACCGCGTGGCCGCCGAAGCCCTGGCGCATCTTGGCCAGCATTTTCGCGCCGAAGTCGCCGCGTCCCTGGCTCGCAAAACGCATCATCAGCGCCAGCGACATCACCGGGGCCGGGATGCCCTGCTCGACGGCTTCGAGCGCCGTCCAGCGCCCCTCGCCGGAGTCGGCGACGAAGGGCTGGATGGCATCGAGGGTCTGATCGTGGGCGAGGAAATCCGCCGACAGGTCCAGCAGCCACGAACGCACCACGCTGCCGTGGCGCCACAGCTCGGCGATGGCGGCGAGATCGAGACCGAAGCCGGGCTTGTGCTTCATCAGCGCGAAGCCCTCGGCGAAGGCCTGCATCATGCCGTACTCGATGCCGTTGTGGACCATCTTCACAAAATGGCCGGAACCGACCGGACCGGTGTGCAGCCAGCCCGTGGTCGGCGTCGGCGCAAGCGCTTCCATCCAGGGCTTGAGGCGCGCGGCCGCCGCCTCGCTGCCGCCGAACATGATGCAGTAGCCGTTTTCCAGCCCCCACACGCCACCCGACACGCCGGCGTCGGCGAAGTCGATGCCGCGCGCCGCCAGTGCCGCGGCGCGTGGTGCGTCGTCCTTGTAATGGCCGTTGGCGCCGTCGACGACGAGATCGCCCGGCGCGAGCAGCGGGGTGAGCGCGTCGAGTGCCGCCTGCGTCGCCTCACCCGCCGGCAGCATCAGCCAGACGATGCGCGGCGCGTCGAGCGCGGCGACGAGGTCGGCAAGCGACGCGCAGGCGAGATGCCCGGTCTCGGCCGCCAGCGCCGTGCTGACGTCGTGGCTGCGATTCTGCACGGCGATGCGCAGTCCTTTGCGCGCAAGCCGCCGCGCCATGTTGCCGCCCATGCGGCCGAGTCCGACGATACCGAAATGCATGTTTTTCTCCTCGATGTTTGATGCGGTTCGTCCCGCCGGCGCGGGGAGCGCAGCCGCGCTTCGCATGATAGCGCCGCATGTCCGACGTGAAACCCGCGACGCTATCCGAGCAGACCCGGAAACAGTTCCCCAAGTCCGCTGGCGATCATCTCGATGGAAATCGCCGCGATGATGAGCCCCATCAGGCGCGTCACCACGTGGATGCCGGTGCGCCCGAGGCGTCGCGCGATGAGCGGCGCGGCGCGGAACGCCAGCCACACCGACAGCGCCACCAGCACCACCGGGATCAGTTGCAGACTCTGCTGCAGCACCTGGCCCCTGGCGGCGCTGGCAGCTACGATGACATGGGTGATCGCCCCCGGCCCCGCAAGCAGCGGCACGCCCAGCGGCACCACGCCGACGGCGTCGCGCTCGCCGGCCTCGGCGGCCTCGTCCTGGGTCTGCCGCTGCGGGCTGACGTGCGCCTGCACCATCGCCAAGGCCAGCAGCAACAGCAGCAGGCCACCGGCGACCGAGAACGACGCCAGGCGGATACCGAAGAACGCGAGCATGGGTTCGCCCACGAAGATGAACACGGCGAGCACGCCAAGCACCGTCAATGCCGCGACCCGCGCCGCAGCATGGCTCTGTGCCGTGCTGAAGCCACGCGTTGCGAGCAGGAATATCGGAATCACGCCGACCGGGTCGACGATGGCAAAGAGGGCGAGCGCGGATTTGACGAGCACGTAGGCATCCATCTGTTGCATGTTAGCCGCTTGCCGCCGCTGCGCCACGCTTGCTTGACCCTTCACGCAGAATGGCCGGGGTGGCGATCGGCCACGGATCACGGTAAGCTCACCGTTGCCCGACAACCCGGGAACCTGTGCCCGCGTGGCACACTCTCAATTCGTGTCTGTCGAACAATCCTGACAAGGAGGATTCATGAACCCGCAACTTACCACCATCGGCCGCGGCACCGCCGCGGTCTCGTCGACCAACAAGGTCGTCCGCAACACCTACATGCTGCTGTCGATGACGCTGGCCTTCGCCGCGCTCACCGCCGGTGCCTCGATGGCGCTGAATCTGCCGCATCCGGGCATCATCATCACCCTGGTCGGCTATTTCGGCCTGCTGTTCCTCACCACCAAATTCCGCGACAGCGGGCTCGGACTGCTGTTCGTGTTCGGCCTGACCGGCTTCATGGGCTACACGCTCGGCCCCATCCTCAACGCGTATCTCGCGCTGCCCAACGGCACGCAGGTGGTGATGATGGCGATGGGCGGCACCGCCGCGATCTTTCTCGGCCTGTCGTCCTACGCGATGACCACGCGCAAGGACTTCAGCTTCATGGGCGGCTTCCTCATGGTCGGCATCCTGGTCGCCTTCCTCGCCGGTCTGGGTGCGATCTTCTTCACGATCCCCGCACTGTCGCTGGCCGTGTCCGCCATGTTCGTGCTGCTGATGTCCGGCCTCATCCTGTACGAGACCAGCAACATCATCCACGGCGGCGAGACCAACTACATCATGGCCACGGTCACGCTGTTCGTGTCGATCTTCAACCTGTTCACCAGCCTGCTGCAGCTGCTGGGCTTCGCCAACAGCGATTGAGTCGCTGTGGGTCTGACGTTCGCCCCATCCCCCGCAGGCGGGAGAGGGTTGGGGAGAGGGAAACCTGGATGAAGCGGGTAGAAACGGCACCTTCCACGGTGCCGTTTTTCATCGACACCCACTGCCATCTCGACGCGGCGGAATTCGATGCCGACCGTGATGCGGTGCATGCGCGCGCGGTCGCCGCCGGCGTCGGCATCCAGATCGTCCCGGCAGTCAGCCGCGACAACTTCGCCGCGGTGGAAGACACCTGCGCGCGCTATCCCGGCTGCCTGCCGGCGTGGGGCCTGCACCCCATGTATGTTGGGGTGCACCGCCCGGAACACCTTGCCGACCTGCGCGCGCGGATCGAAGTACAGCGCCCGGTGGCGGTCGGTGAAATCGGTCTGGACCGCTTCGTCGATCTCGATTATGCGACGCAGGAATACTTTTGCATCGCACAGCTGAAAATCGCACGCGAATACGATCTGCCGGTACTGCTGCACTGCCGGCGTGCCACTGACGACCTGCTCAAGCATCTGCGCCGCATCGGCGTACGCGGTGGCATCGCGCATGCCTTCAACGGCAGCATGCAGCAGGCGGAAGCCTTCCTCAAGCTGGACTTCAAACTGGGTTTCGGCGGCGCCTTCACCTGGCCGCGCGCCAACAACCTGCGGCGGCTGGCGGTCGAACTGCCGATGGAGGCGATCGTGCTGGAGACCGACAGTCCCGACATTCCGCCGGTATGGGTCGGGCGCGGGCGCAACACACCCGGGGAACTGCCGCGTATCGCCGCCACGCTTGCCGAATTGCGCGGCATCGGCGTCGCGACGGTGGCCGCAGCGACCACGCGCAACGCACGCGAGCTCCTGCGGCTGGAGTAACGCGTGCGGCGCGGCTACTCGGCGTAGCCGAATTCGCCCACCCACTCGCCGCGGCGATAGTCGATCGCCAGCCAGTTGGGGACATAGGGGCGCGGGTTTTCCAGCGGAAAACCTTCTGAGGGGGGATGCGCGCCGCCCTCGGCGACGCTGCAGCGACGCGTCATGATGGGTTTGAAACGTACCGCCAAACGGTTATCGACCGGCGTGGACGCAACGGTGTCGTCACCAAAGAGCACCCGCTTGCGCAGCAGACAGGAAAAGAGCAATTCCATTTCGGCCACCAGCGGCGTCGCGCGGGAAGCGAGGGCTTTCTGCGCGGCTCGGGTGAGCCGGATTTCCAGTGGCTTGTCGTGCAGGGTGACGTTCATCAGAGCCTCCGGCGCATGCGTACATCAGGACCTTAACGGCCAAATCCGGCAGTGCTGAAGGACTCCGGGGCGAGTTTTCGGGTCTCGCCCACACGCAGCACGAAAAATTCCGCTGCGTCGATGCCGGCTTCCTGGCGCGCTGCCGCCAGCGCGCGCGGCGGCTCGTCCAGCGCTTCGTCGCTCATCTCGAAGCTGCCCCAGTGTACCGCGAGCGACTGGCGCGCACCCACGTCCTGATGGATGCGCACGGCCTCGGCCGGGTCGACATGCTGCGCGCGCATGAACCAGCGCGGTGCGTAGGCGCCAATGGGGATGGCGGCCAGATCGAAAGGGCCGAGCCGGCGCCCGATCTCCGCGAAATCACGCGAATAGCCCGTATCGCCGGCGAAGAAAAAGCCCAGGTCCGCAGCGCTGATGGCCCAACCGCCCCACAGGGTGCGATTGCGATCGAACAGACCGCGTGCGCTCCAATGCTGCGCCGGCGTCAGCGTGAAGCGCACCCCCCTGAAGTCGACGTGATCCCACCAGTCGAGCTCGCTGACGTTGTCGATGCCAAGCCCGGCGAACCACGCCTTCAATCCCAGCGGGACGAAGAAGCGCAGCATGCCTCCGCTGCGCTCATTCAGCTGGCGCACGCTGTCGGCATCGAGATGGTCATAATGATTGTGCGAAATCACCACCGCATGAATTTCCGGCAGTTCCGCCAGGGCCACGCCGGGCGCTTGAAATCGCTTGGGGCCGGCAAAGCCTACCGGTGACGCACGCCCGGAGAAATGTGGATCGGTCAGCACATTGAGCCCGCCGAGACGCACCAGCACGGTCGCATGGCCGATCCAGGTGACGCTGGGATTGCCTCCAGGCCCGTGCATGAGCGCCACATCGGGCGCCACCCGCCAGTCACGGTGTGCGGCATGCGGCGCCTTCGGCAGCCCCTTCTGTCGACGTGCCCACTGCCAGCGCCAGAATCCTTCCGCAACGCGGGCTTCGGGATCGAGGTTGCGAAAACCGTCGACCGTATGATGCGGCTTTGCCGGATCGTAATAGGGGTTCTTTCCCACGCCGGCGCAGCTTGCCAGAAGCAGCGTGCAGGCCATGGCGATCGAGCGCAGGCCGACGCGCATCACAGCCAGCGCCGCACCCGCATCCGGTACGCCCGATAGGCATCACCGAAGCGTGCCTCCAGATGCGCCTCCTCGTGACGGATCACGCCATAGCGGAGCAGCGCCCAGATGAGCGGCGCGAACACCAGCGGCCAGACGGTTTTCATCAGCAGCGACACCCCCGCGAGGATGAACCAGTCGCCGACATAGATCGGGTTGCGGCTGAAACGGAACGGCCCGTCGATGCACAGGGCGGATGCAGCCGCGTAAGGATTGACCGTGGTGCGGTGGCGCCAGAAAGTCAGCACGGTCCAGGTGAACAGGAGCAGCCCGATGGCGACCAGCAGCCAGCCTCCCGCCTGCGTTGCCGCGCCCCAGTCCCACGGCAAGGGCAGAAAATTGTGATCCAACCACCAGCCGCCAAAGAGCGCTGCCGCGTAGGGCGCCGGCGGCAGGATGAGCGTTGCAGGCCGGCGCGCACTCATGCCAGCGTTCCAGAGTTCAACGCAGTTCGCGCTGCGAAACCGCGCGCAGGAACTCGTTGCGCAGCTGGTCGCTGTCGTGGAAACAGCCGGTGAAGGCCTGCGTGACCACGCGCTCATCGCCGCGCCGGTCCTCGCCCAGCAACAGGCACAACTGCTCGGCCTCGATGATGCATGCAGCACCGCGCGCACGGCCGTGGTTGATCAGCGCCTCGGCGATGTCGCGCGTCATCCATTCCTGGTAGGTGAAGCGGTGGCCGATGGCATCGACCATACGCGCGATGCGACCGAAGCCGTGCAGTCGCCCACCGGGGATGTAGGCGACGTGCGCGACACCGCGAAACGGCACGAGATGGTGCGGACACACGCCGTGGATGGCGATGCCGCGCACCACCACCATGTCGTCGCGGTCGTCGGCGAAACCCTCGCCCAGCGCGTCGGCCGGAGAAATCGCATAGCCGCCGAGCAGGCGGCGCTGCCACAGCTCACGCACGCGCTCCGCGGTGCGCCCGGTATGCACCGAGTCCGGCGCCACCCCGCAGGCGACGAGCAGATCGTTCACCGCACGCTCGAACGCCGCGGCATCGAACGGCCCGACCTGCGGAATGCCGGGGCTGCCGCCGGGTTGGGCGCCGCAGCCTTCGTGGTCGCAGCTCATCAGTTCAGTGTCGCCTTGAGGAATTCCAGCGTCCGCGTCCACGAATCCCTGTCGGCCTCCGCGTCGTACTTCAACGGCATGCCGAACTGCGCGGCGTAGCTGTCGGCCTCGCGGTTGGTGAAGGTGTGCTTCACGCCGGGATAGGCAACCAGCATGTAGTCCGCCTTCGCATTGGCCATTTCGGTCTTGAAGGCCTCGACCTGCTCGGGCGGCACGATGGGATCGGCCTCGCCGTGGAAGACGCGGATCTTCGCCTTGATCTCGCCCGGCTTGGGCGACACGTCGCTCGCCAGCACGCCGTGGTAGCTCGCCACCGCCTTCAACGGCATGCCCGCGCGTGCCATGTTGAGCACCACGCCGCCACCGAAACAGTAGCCGAGCGCCGCGGTGTCGCCTTTCTTCACGCCAGGCTGGGCGTCGAGAAACTTGCGTGCGGCATCGAAGCGCGCGTAGGCCAATGGCGGATTGCCGTTCACGCTGCCGGCCAGCGCCCCCGCATCTTTCGGGTTGTCGGCGGTGCGGCCGTTGCCGTACATGTCGACCACCAAGGCGACGTAGCCCTCGCGCGCAAGCATGCGCGCACGCTTGCGCCCGTAGTCGGTCACGCCCCACCATTCCGGCACCACCAGCACGCCGGCGCGCTTGCCTTTGGCCGCGTCGTCATAGGCGAGATAACCCTGCATGACGGTGTCGCCCGCCTTGTATTGCACGTCCTTGCCAACGATTGCGGCCAGGGCGGAAGAAGAAAGCAGCAACAGCGAGAATGCAAGAACGGATTTCATGGCAGATCCCTCACCCGGAATAAATAAAGAAAGCATACCCCGCCCGCCGCGGCGATCACAACTCTCCGCGCGCGGTGCGGCCGTGGGTAGAGACGGAACCCCACGCCTGCCTGCGGGTCGGTAGAATGCGATCGAACCACTCCGTTCTTCTGTACGACCACACGATGCTGAAACACACGCTCCTTGCCAGTGCGGCCGTGGCAATACTCGCCGTTCCCGCGCTTGCCGACACGGCCGAGCCGCGGCGCCAGGCCGCACTGGAACGACTCGGACAACTGCTGTTCTTCGATCCCGGCCTGTCGTCGCCGCCAGGCCAGTCCTGCGCGACCTGCCATGCCGCCGACGCCGGGTTCGCCGAGCCCGACCGCAGCCTGCCGGTCTCCCGGGGCGTGCTGCCGGGACGAACCGACAGCCGCAATGCGCCGACCGTGATGTATGCGCAATTCAGCCCCGCCTTCCATTTCGACAAGAACGAAGAACACTACGTCGGCGGCCAGTTCCTCGACGGGCGCGCCGCCACTCTGGAAGAGCAGGCCAAGGGCCCCTTCCTCAATCCTCTGGAAATGGCCAATCCGAACAAGGCGAGCGTGGTGGAAAAAGTGCGCCGCGCGCCCTATGCGGCGGATTTCGACACCGCGTTCGGTCCCGCTGCGCTCACCGACACCGACCAGGCGTTCGAACGTGTCGCGCAGGCGCTCGCCGCGTTCGAGCGCACCCGGCAGTTCGCGCCGTTCACCTCCAAGTACGACGCGTATCTCGCCGGCAAGGCCAAACTGACGGCCCAGGAAAAACGCGGCCTGCGCCTGTTCGAGGACGAGAAGAAAGGCAATTGCGCGGCCTGCCACCCGAGCCAGCGCGGCCCCGACGGCGCGCCGCCGCTGTTCACCGACTTCACCTACGACAACCTTGGCGTGCCGCGCAATCCGGACAACCCGTTCTACAAGCTGCCGCCGGAACTCAACCCGGCGGGCGAGCGCTTCGTCGACCTCGGCCTGGGCGGCGCGCTGAACAAGCGCGCGGAGGATGGCAAGTTCAAGGTACCGACGCTGCGCAACATCGCGCTCACCGCGCCCTACATGCACAACGGCTATTTCAGGACCCTGCGCGGCAGCGTGGTGTTCTACAACGACCGCGACACGAAACCGCGCTGCGCGTCCGACTGGGTGAGCGAAGCCGACGCACTGAAGCAACAGTGCTGGCCCGCGCCGGAAGTCACGGCCAACGTCAACGACGAGGAACTCGGCAAGCTTGGCCTCAGCGATTCCGAGATCGACGACATCGTCGCCTTCATGCACACACTCACCGATGGGTGGAAGCCGGCCCCGCGCCGGCGCTGAGAAGACGCCCACCGTCCGGAGCGTCCGCCGTCACGAAGCGGGCGACGAACGCACCTTCATAGCCGGGCGGCAGGGCAATGCGCACGCGGTGGCCGCTGCCCGGCGCGATCTCGGCGGGATTGCCGTCCCGGTCGCGCATGGCAGTCACGGTCAACGCGAGGTTGCCGCGCGGATGAATGAGTTCGATGCGGTCGCCCACCGCAAAGCGGTTCTTCACCTCGATCTCGGCACGCCCTTCGGCGTCATACCCGACCACGTCGCCGACATACAGGCTGCGCGCGGATTCGGAATGGCCGCGCAGATAATTCTGGTAGGCGTGGTGCGGATGGCGTTCATAGAAACCACTCGTGTAGCCCCGGTTCGCCAGCCCGTCGAGCCCGCCGAGCAGGCCCGGATCGAGCGAGCGCCCGGCCACGGCGTCGTCGATGGCCTGCCGATACGCCTGGCAGGTGCGCGCGACGTAATAGGGCGACTTGGTGCGCCCCTCGATCTTCAGCGAATCGACGCCGATCTCCGTCAGGCGCTGCACGTGTTCGATTGCGCGCAGATCCTTCGAATTGAGGATGTAGGTGCCGTGCTCGTCTTCCTCGATGGGCATGTGGCTGCCTGCGCGCCGCGTGGGTTCTTCCAGCAGAAACACGTCGCCATCGGGCGCCACCGCGCCGGGACGGCTGTTGAAAGACCAGCGGCAGGAATTGGTGCAGGCACCCTGGTTGGGGTCGCGGTGGTTGAAGTAGCCCGACAAGAGGCAACGCCCCGAATACGCAATGCACAGGGCGCCATGGACGAAGACTTCGAGCTCCATGTCCGGGCATTCCTGGCGGATCTCGGCGATCTCGTCGAGCGACAGCTCGCGCGACAGGATCACCCGCCGGATGCCGAGCTTGCGCCAGAAGCGCACCGCGGCGAAATTCACCGTATTGGCCTGCACGGACAGATGCACCGGCATGTCCGGCCACGTGTCGCGCACCATGTCGATGAGGCCCGGATCGGCCATGATGAGCGCATCGGGCCGCAGCGCGACCACCGGGGCGAGATCGGCAAGCCAGGTCCTGACCTTGCTGTTGTGCGGGAAGACGTTGCTGACCACATAGAAGCGCTTGCCCCGGCTGCGCGCATGGTCGATACCGATCGCCAGCGCGTGTTCATCGCGGAAGCTGTTGTTGCGCACGCGCAGGCTGTAGCGCGGCTGGCCCGCATACACCGCATCGGCGCCGAAGGCGAAGGCCGTTTCCAGCATGATCTGCGAGCCGGCGGGCGCCAGAAGTTCCGGGGGACGCATTTCGCAGCGCTGGATCAGAAAGGCGTGTCGAGCAGACGCCGGCGGATGCGCTGCTCGTCCGGCGCGCTGATCAGCCCCTCGTCGAGGAGTTCCTGCAGGACCTGCAGTTGCCGCAGGCGGCGCTGGGAGAGGGCCTCGCCGGGTATGGCGGGCGGGGTGCGCGCCGCTTGCGATATCGTGGTTTCCGCCGCCGGCGCTTGCGGCGCGGGCGTGCCACGCGCATCGGCCACCGCACAGTCGAGCTTGAGCTTGAGACCACGCTCGATGTCATCCAAGGTCACACGGTGCACGAGCGTCTCGCAGCCGGCACGGCGCAGGGTGACGGTGCCGTACAAGTGCGCCAGTTTGTCCGGGTAGTCGTTCGGATAAATGGCGCGCTCGCCTACGGTCAAGGGCGTGTGGCCGGCCTTGCCGCCGATCAGCAGCACCTCGGCGCCCGGCGGCTCCGACTCAATGCGCAGCTTGCGCAGGGTGAGGTCGGCGGCCGCCCCATGCTGCACGGCGAGCACACCGAACAGCAGGGCGCTGACGGTGAGGCGGCGGCCGGTTTCAGAACGCCGCATCGAAGCCGAACAGGACGTAGTTTTCCTTGGTCAGGTGACCCGTCCAATAGGTGCCGGTCTGTGGCGTCTTTTTAAGGAAATCGACGTTGACCTCGGCGATCGCCTTGACATTGCGCATGAAGTAATACGATGCGGTCAGGCTGAGGCTGTTCATGTCGATACCTTCGTAGATGGTGTCGGTGTTGGCGAGATCGCCCGCGTCGGCGTAGTTATACAACAGCGAGAACGCCCAGCGCTCGTCGGGAAGGTAGTCGACGCCGGCGAAGCCGCCCTGCCAGCGGTAGTCGCGTCCGGGGTTCGCGTCGAGAAAGCCGTCCCAGCGGTTCCACAGGTATTGCGCATACCAGTAGGTCTTGCCGCCGAAGTCGCCCGACAGGTCGAGACCGACGACGTGCTTGTTGGTGTTGCGGGTGCCGCTGTCCAGTCCGGCGTTGCCCAGCGCGATGCTGCGCTGCTTGCCGGATGCGCCGAACAGGCCGAGGCTCACCGGTCCGATCTCCGTACCGATGCGGCCGAACACGGTCTTGGAATTGTCGTTGTCGAACATCTTGTCCGGGCGCCGGTAGCCCGGGCTGTTGATGTTCAGGTTGTCGGTGATGCCGTTGCCATTGGACAAGCCCAGGCCGAATTCGAACGGACCGATATCGCGGTCGAACAGCACACCGCGGTCGTAGGTGATGCCGGCCATGCGGTAGGCCATGAAGTCCTGGAAGGGCAGGCGAGTCTCGCGCGGAAACATGAGATCCGACAACTGGAACTGGCCGAGCTGCATGCTGATTCCCGAACCGAAGATGTCACCATGACGAAACCACGCATCCTCGACCAGCGCTTCGCCGTTGGCGCCCTTCTCGGCGAGAATGGCGTAGAAATAGTAGGTGATGTTGTCGCTCAGCGGCGCACTCGACAGCAGCTTGATCAGGTAGGGCGACTGGAAGTCGGTCGTCGCCGAGTCGGTCGCGCCCGTCACCGGGTCGATCGACTTGCCGTCGCGCGCCTGCACATAGGCCTGGGCGCGCACGGCGAGCGGCGGGTAAGCCGGCAGGGCCAGCAGGTCGTCACCGGTCTTGACGGTGCCATCCTTCCAGTTCGGCAGGCGCATGTTGTTGGCGACGAACTGCTCGCCGAACTTGTTCAGGCGCGGAAAAGCCGAGTGACAGGCGGCGCAGCTCAGGCTGTAGCGGCGCGCGAACTCGGGCATCGCCCAGGCCGTCTGCAAGCTCGCGGCCCACAGCACGGCGATTTGCACGATGAACCGCATACGGGCGTGATGGGTGAGGTGCATGGCGAATCCCCCCGCTGTCGCGGCAACGGCCGCGTGTTTCGTCTTGTCGTCCGGCGTGCATGGCAGCGTGGACTCCGCAACGTTCAGGCTACACGCCGAAAACGGCCGCGTCAAACTACGCGTCGCGGACGGCTGACCTGCTGCGCCGCGCTCGCATCAACCCGGCAGAAACAGCTCCAGCAGATCGTTGAGAAAACGCTGCCCCCGCCGCGTGGGCCGTATCCGCACGGCGTCGGCTTCCAGCAAACCGAGTTTTCGCCCACGCACGAACGCCGGCTCGCACACGCTGGATGGCAGGCCGGTGCGTTCGGTGAACAGCGCGCTCGGCACCCCCTCTTCGAGGCGCAGAGCGTTCATCATGAACTCAAACGGCAGGTCGGTGCGCGTGAGCGTGCGTACCTCGGCAACCTGCGTGCCGTGTGCCACCGCGTCCATGTAACGCTGCGGGTGCTTCACCCGCATCGGCCGCACGATGCGGTCATGGAACGAGAGCTTGCCGTGCGCGCCGGCGCCGATGCCGAGGTAATCGCCGAACTGCCAGTAGTTGAGGTTGTGGCGGCAGGTGTGACCGGCGCGGGCGAATGCGGAAATCTCGTAATGGGCCATACCGGCCGCGGCGAGGCGCGCTTCGATCGCCGTTTGCATGTCGGCAGCGAGATCGTCGTCCGGAAGGTTCGCCGGCGCGGTGTGGCCGAAAGGCGTGTTGGGCTCCAACGTCAGATGGTAGGCGGACAGATGCGGCGGTGCGAACGCCAGCGCGTGCTCGACGTCGGCGAGTGCCTCGGCGAGCGTCTGTCCCGGCAGCGCGTACATCAAATCGAGGTTGAAGGTTTCGAAATGCGTCGTCGCCAGCTCCGCGGCGCGGCGCGCCTCGGCGTCGTCATGGATGCGGCCAAGCGCGCGCAGATGGCGTGCATCGAAACTCTGAATGCCGAGCGACAAGCGCGTCACTCCGGCTTCGCGAAAGCCCTTGAATTTCGCCGCCTCGACCGTGCCGGGGTTGGCCTCCAGAGTGATTTCCGCACCGGGCGCGAGCGGCGTGAGCGCCCGCACCGCGGCCAGGATGCGGTCGATGCCTTCGGGCGAAAACAGGCTCGGCGTGCCGCCGCCGAAGAACACGCTGTGGACGCTGCGCCCCCAGATCTCGGGGAGGGCGCGTTCCAGGTCGACGAGCAGCGCGTCGATATAGGCGGCCTCGGGAATCTGCTGCGCCGCATGCGAATTGAAGTCGCAGTAGGGGCACTTCCTCACGCACCACGGCAGATGGATGTAGAGCGCCAGCGGCGGCGGCACCGCGAGGCCGCCGGGCAGGCGGACGACGGCTTCAGCCAATGCGTTGCAACCGCTTCAGCTTGTCGACCAGATCGCGCAGCGCCTGACCGCGATGGCTGATCGCATTCTTGGTGTCGGCATCGAGCTCGGCACCGGTCTTGCCGAATTCCGGAACGAGGAAATACGGGTCGTAGCCGAAGCCATTCTCGCCGCGCGGCGTGTCGATGATCTCGCCGTACCAGCGGCCTTCGGCAATGACCGGCTCGGGGTCGTCAGGGTGGCGCACGTAGACCATCACGCAGGCGTAATGCGCACGCCGATTCGTCTGTCCCTGAAGGTCGGCGATCAGTTTTTCATTGTTGCGATCGTCCGATTTCGGCTCGCCGGCATAGCGCGCGGAGAACACGCCCGGCGCGCCGCCCAGCGCCTCGACGCAGATGCCCGAGTCGTCGGCCAGCGCCGGCAGGCCACTGTGCCGGCTGGCGTGGCGCGCCTTGGCGAGACAGTTCTCGACAAAGGTGACGTGCGGTTCGGGGCAGTCGGGTACGTTGAAATCCGCCTGCGGCACCGCCTCGATGTCGAGGGGCGCGAGGATGCGCGCGATCTCGCGCAGTTTGCCCGGATTGCCGGAAGCAATGACGATCTTGCTCATGAGATTTCCTTTTTGAGTTTTTGTCCGCGAAGGACGCGAAGAAGCGCGAAGAAGATTCTGGTTTTCACTTCGCGTCCCTTCGCGTGCTTCGCGGATCAATTCGCTTGCAGGACCTGTCGTTGCGCCACCGTGATCTCGGCGATCCCGGCGGTGGCGAGGTCGAGCAGTGCTTCGAGCGTGGCGCGCGAGAACGGCTCGCCTTCGGCGGTACCCTGCACTTCGACGATGCCGCCCGCGCCGGTCATCACCACGTTCATGTCGGTGTCGCAGTCACAGTCTTCCGTGTAGTCGAGGTCGAGCACCGGCACGCCCTGCCAGACTCCGACGGAGACGGCGGCGACGCTGCCGGTGAGCGGTGATTCGCCGATCGTACCGGCGCGCAGGAGCACCCCCACGGCGTCGGCGAGCGCGACCCAGGCACCGCAGATGCTGGCGCAGCGGGTACCGCCGTCGGCCTGCAGGACGTCGCAGTCGAGATGGACGGTGCGCTCGCCCAGCTTCGCGAGATCGACCACGGCCCTGAGACTGCGGCCGATCAGACGCTGGATTTCCTGCGTGCGCCCGGACTGCTTGCCGCGCGCCGCCTCGCGATCGGTGCGGGTATGCGTGGAACGCGGCAGCATGCCGTATTCTGCGGTGACCCAGCCGCAGCCAGAGCCACGCTTGTGCGGCGGCACCTTCTCCAGCACGCTGGCGGTGCACAGCACGCGGGTATCGCCCATGGCGACGAGCACGGAACCTTCGGCGTGCCGGGTATAGCCGCGGGTGAACGAGAGGGGGCGCAGCGCGTCGGGCGCGCGCCCGCTGGGGCGAAAAACATTGGACATGAGGACCGACCGGACAGGAAAAGCGCGATTTTAACGCGCCCGCCCGCTCGCGCCGCGCCTACTTGGACGAGATGTTCTTGATCGCCTGCTGGATTTCCGCGATGGCGCGCTCGATCTCGTCGTCGGAGACGATCGGCGTGCCGGGCAGCGGGCGCAGCGCGTTGATCTGGGTGGTGACCCCGCCATCCGGCAGCGCCAGGGTGGAAATCGAATCCTTGCTCGGCATGCGCGCCTCACCCCAGGTCATGGCAACCAGGCTGAGATTGTCGCCGTGTTCGCCGCCGCGGAACTCGGCATGGTCCATCAGGTGCCGCACCGCGTCCTCCAGGGTGTAGGCATGCAGCAGCGCCGACAGTTCGTGCACGTTGATCATGCCCCAGATGCCGTCCGTGCACAGCAGCATGGTGTCGGCGTCGCGCAGCGGGATCGGTGCATTGCATTCGACCTGCGGCGTCGAATAACCACCGAGGCAGTTGGATACGCGGTTGCGCTCCGGATGGTTGCCGGCCTCCTCCTCGCTGATGATGCCGTCACGCACCATCTGTGCGACGGCGGTGTGATCCTCCGTGCGTGCGATGAGCTCGCCGTCGCTGAACAGGTAAAGGCGCGAGTCCCCGACGTGCGCCCAGTAGGCCGTGTTGTCCTGCACCACCGCCGCAACGATGGTGGTGTGGGGGATTTCCAGCAGATCCTGCTCGACCGCGTAATCGTTGATGCCGAAATGGGCGCGCGAAATGGTGTCGGCAAGAAAGCCCAGCGGGTCCGCGAGGCGCGGCTTGGCGAGTTTCTGGAACTGGTCGGTCAGCGTCTGCACCGCAATCTGCGCCGCCAGTTCTCCGTGCATGTGGCCACCCATGCCGTCGGCCACCACCATCAGCAGCGCCTCGCGACTGTAGGAATAGGCAACCCGATCCTGGTTGTTCTTGCGCCCGCCCTGGCGCGACGCCTGGTAGATGGTGAATTTCATGTGCGAAGTTTAAAATATTTCGCGATTCAGCGAGCGTTTTAGGCTGGAAAGCAACGAGACACGCTGCGGCGTCATCGCACTGCGGTCCATCAACACCTTCTGCAGGCTGAACACGCTTTGCGGGCGCTCCATGTAGTTGAGCCTGAGGCAGTGATCGATGGTTTCGAGCAACTGGTCGGAATACAGGCCGCGCCACTTCTCCGTCGCCGGCTCCAGCTTGTCGCCGGCGAGCCGCACATCGGCCGCTTGCGGCGGGTGCCCGGCCAGGCACGCATACAGGCTCGCACCGATGCTGTAGATGTCGGTCCACGGCCCGAGGCGCTCGCGGTTGTGATACTGCTCCGGCGCGGCGAAACCGGGGGTGTACATCGGCTGCAGCTTGCTCTCTTCCTGGGTGAGGGTCTGTCGCGCGGCACCAAAGTCGATCAGCACCGGCGAGCCGTCGAGGCGGATGTAGAGGTTCGAAGGCTTGATGTCCAGATGCAGCAGTTTGTGCGTGTGCACCTCGCGCAGACCGTTCAGCAACTGGGCGAACACCCGGCGGATGAAGCTTTCGCGGATGTTGCCGCGGTTGGCCTGGATGTGCTGCTGCAGCGTCTTGCCGCGCTCGAAGCGCATCACCATGTAGACCGTCTCGTTGGCGCGGAAGAAATTCACCACGCGCACGACGTTCGGATGATCGATGCGCGCCAGCGCCCGGCCCTCCTCGAAGAAACACTTCAGGCCATGGCGGAAAATATTGCTGTTTTCCGACGAATTGGCCTGCACGATGACCGAACCTTCGGTGCGCAGCACCAGCGCACCCGGCAGGTACTCCTTGATCGCAACCGAGTGGTTGTTGTCGTCGCGCGCAAGATAGACCATGCTGAATCCGCCACCGCCGATCTTGCGGACGATGGTGTATTCCTTCAGCCGGTAACCGTTGGGAAGGGCCTGGTTGGGTTGAGTCGCCATAATCGAACGTCTATTATCGTTGCTGTGTGCAGCCGGGCAAGCCGGCCAATACTCCTCCCGGCTCCACCCGGGGACCCATTCGAACCTCTGCCCGGACATTATCCATGACCGCCAGCATGACCGGGTTTGCCGCCCGTACCCTCAGTGTGGACCATGCCAGTGTCAGCATCGACCTGCGCAGCGTCAACCAGCGCTACCTCGAACTCCATTTCCGCCTCGCCGATGAACTTCGGCCGCTGGAGCCCCAGCTGCGCGAACTCATCCAGCAGCGCCTTGCGCGCGGCAAGGTGGAATGTCGCATCGGGCTCGTCCTGGCATCCGCCGCTTCGCTGGATAACGGCCTGGATGCGGCAATTCTTGAGCGTCTGGCGCAGTGGCAGGAGGACGTCCGTCGGCGGCTGCCGGGTGCGGCCGCGCTGTCGGTCAACGAGGTGCTGCGCTGGCCCGGCGCGGTGCAGACCGCCGCCGTCTCCCAGGACGCGCTGAACGACGCCGTGCTGGACGGCGTGCGCGCCGCGCTGGACGATCTGCTGGACAGCCGCCGCCGCGAGGGCACCCGCCTGCGCCAGCACATCCTCGACCGGCTTGCCGCCGCCGAAGCGCAGGTGACGGCCCTGCAGCCGATGCTGCCAGCGCTGGCCGCCGCCCAGCGCGAAAGGCTCGCCGAGCGGCTACGCGAGGCGCTCGGCGAGGCCGGCCACGAACGCCTGGCGCAGGAAGTCGCCCTCGTCGCACAGAAAGCCGACATCGACGAGGAAGTGTCGCGCCTGACCACTCACTTCGCCGAAGTGCGCCGCGTGCTCGACCAGCGCGGCGCGACCGGCAAGCGGCTGGATTTCCTGATGCAGGAACTGCACCGCGAGGCGAACACGCTGGGCTCGAAATCGGTGGCAGTGGAGACCTCGCGCGTTTCGCTCGAACTCAAGGTATTGATCGAGCAGATGCGCGAACAGGTGCAGAATATTGAATAATCAATCGGATCGCGTACAACCATGACCCCCAATTCCAGCGAAGGCATCCTCTTCGTCGTCAGCGCGCCCTCGGGCGCCGGCAAGACCAGTCTCGTCAAGGCCCTGCTGAAGGCCGATCCGGCGATCCGCCTGTCGGTGTCGTACACCACGCGCGCACCGCGCCCGGGCGAAACCGACGGCCGCGATTACCATTTCGTCAGCCACGAACAGTTTCACAAGCTGCTCACGCAAAACGAGTTTCTCGAGCACGCGGAGGTTTACGGCAATTTCTACGGCACCTCGAAGTCGGTCATCTCGCGCGAACTCTACGCCGGGCGCGACCTGCTGCTGGAGATCGACTGGCAGGGCGCCGCCCAGGTGCGCGAGCACTTCCCACGCAGCGCGTCGATCTTCATCCTGCCACCCTCGTTCGCCGCGCTGCGCACGCGCCTGGCCGGACGCGCCCAGGACAGCGACGAGGTGATCGAGCGCCGGCTCGCCGCTGCCGCCCACGACGTCGCCCATGCAGACGCGTTCGACTATATAATTGTCAACGATGACTTCGACCACGCGCTGCAGGATCTGGTCGCCGTCACCCGCAGCATTCGCCTCGAAACGGCACGCCAGCTGACGCGGCATGCCGCCCTGTTCGAGGAATTTCGTCGTGTCTGACAACGCCTGAAGCAGGAGTATTTGCATGGCCCGCATCACCATCGATGATTGCATCGAAAAAATTCCCAACCGCTTCGAACTCACCCTGGCGGCGACCTATCGTGCGCGTCAGCTGGCGCAGGGTTCGCAGCCCATGGTCGAATCCCGCGACAAGCCCATCGTCACCGCCTTGCGCGAAATCGCCGCCGGCAAGGTCGGCCGTGAAATCCTCAATCGGGGCCGCGCCTGATCCTGTCGGCCTGCATGCACCGGCGCTCGCGAGCAGCGCGCCGGCGATGACGCACGAATTCGACTCGCTGCGCCCCCTGCTGGCCTATCTGTCCGAAGGCGAAATCGGGCAGATCGAACATGCCTACGATTTCAGCCGCCACGCCCACGAAGGGCAGTTCCGCAAGAGCGGCGAGCCCTATATTTCCCACCCCCTGGCGGTAACCGGTATTCTCGCCGGCTGGCATCTCGACGCGCAGACCCTGTGCGCTGCGTTGCTGCACGACGTCGTCGAGGACACCCACGCCACCACGAACGATGTCGAAATGCTCTTCGGCAAGCCCGTTGCGCTGCTCGTCGAGGGCGTGTCCAAGCTTGGCAAGCTGTCGTTCGCATCCGAGCAGCAGGCGCAGGCGGAAAACTTCCGCAAGATGCTGCTGGCGATGGCGCAGGACGTCCGGGTGATCCTGATCAAGCTCGCCGACCGCCTGCACAACATGCACACCATGGGCGCGATGCCGCCTGAGAAGCGCGCGCGCATCGCCAGGGAAACGCTCGAAATCTACGCACCCATCGCCAATCGTCTCGGCCTGCATTCGGTCTACCAGGAACTCGAGGACCTCGGCTTCCGCTTTCTGCACCCCAACCGCTATCAGGTGCTGACCAAGGCGGTGAAGGCGGCACGCGGCAATCGCCGCGAACTGGTCGAAAAAGTGAAGATCGCGATCCAGGAAAAGCTCGAGCATTGCAAGATCGAAGCGACTATCAGCGGGCGCGAGAAACACCTCTACAGCATCTATCGCAAGATGCAGGAAAAGAACCTGGCGTTCTCCGAGGTGTTCGACATCTACGGTTTTCGCGTCGTGGTGCGCGACCTGCCTTCCTGCTATCTCGCGCTCGGCGCGCTGCACGCGTTGTACAAGCCGATTCCCGGCAAGTTCAAGGACTACATCGCGATCCCCAAGGCCAACGGCTACCAGTCGTTGCATTCGATCCTGTTCGGTCCCAACGGCACGCCGATCGAGGTGCAGATCCGCACCGCCGAAATGAATCGGCTGGCCGAATCGGGCATCGCCTCACACTGGGCGTACAAGTCGGCCGATGCGGCGTTGAACGACATGCAGACGCGCACCCACCGCTGGCTTCAGTCGCTGCTCGATATCCAGGCCGACCACGGCGACTCGCCCGAATTCCTCGAACACATCAAGGTCGACCTGTTCCCCGACGAAGTCTACGTGTTCACGCCGCGGGGCAGGATCATGGCGCTGCCGCGCGGCGCCACCGCGGTCGACTTCGCGTTCGCCGTGCACACCGACGTCGGCCATCACTGCATCGCGGTGAAGATCAACCATGAGTTGATGCCGCTGCGCACCCAGTTGAGAAACGGCGACCATGTCGAGATTCTCACCGACCCGCAGGCAAGCCCCCATGCGGCGTGGCTCAATTTCGTCGTCACCGGCAAGGCGCGCTCGCACATCCGCAACTATCTGCGCAACGCGCGCATCGAGGAAGCCGCCATACTCGGCGAGCGCCTGCTGAACCATGCCGTCGCCACGCTCAATCCGGACACCCTGCTGCCCGACGAAAGCGTGTGGGAGCGCGTGGTGAAGGACTACGGCATGCAGAGCCGCGAGGAACTCTTCGCCGCCATCGGCCTCGGCCGCAAGCTGCCGCTGGTGGTGGCGCACCAGTTGCTGCAGGTGCAGGGCGCGCATTCGGGCACCCCGGCCCATCCCAACGCGATCAGCATACGCGGCACCGAGGGCATCGCGGTCGAGCTCGCAAAGTGCTGCCACCCGATTCCCGGCGACCCCATTCTCGGCTTCATCCACAAGGATCGCGGCCTCATCATCCACACCCACGACTGCCCCTCGATCCGCGCCTTCGGCACCGATCCCGACAAGTGGTTCGACGTCGAGTGGGAGACCGAGCCCGGCCGCATGTTCGACGTCACGATCAAGGTCGTCGTCGGCAACCAGCGCGGCGTGCTCGCCAAGGTCGCCGCCGCGATCGCCGAACAGGGCTCCAACATCGGCAATGTGTCGATGGAAGAGGAAGACGGCAGCCCCTACACCGTGCTGTTCTTCACCATGAAGGTGGAAGACCGCATGCACCTCGCACGCATCATGCGCAGCCTGCGCGTGCTGCCCGACGTGGTCCGGATCTTCCGCATCAAGGGCAGGAAGGACGGCCGCGCCGCAGCGCCGCAATGACGCATTCGTTCACCCCAACCGGAAACCCCGCATGAAGCGCAGCATCATCCAGACACCCGACGCCCCGGCGGCGATCGGCACCTATTCGCAGGCCGTGCGCGTCGGCGACACCGTCTACCTGTCCGGTCAGATCGGGCTGGACCCCGCCTCGATGCAACTGGTCGAGGGCATCGAGCAACAGATCCACCAGGTGTTCAGGAATCTTGCTGCGGTCGCCGTGGCCGCCGGCGGCACGCTTGCCGACGTGGTCAAGCTCAACGTCTTTCTCACCGATCTCGGCGACTTTCCCAGGGTCAACGAGATCATGGCGCAGTATTTTTCGGCACCCTACCCGGCGCGTGCCGCGGTCGGCGTGGCCGCACTGCCGCGCGGCGCGCTGGTCGAGGCGGACGCGATCATGGTGGTGATCTGAACGCTGCGGGAGCATTTTCGGTTCCGGTAAGTCCTGCACTCGCCGGCAAGCTCGCGAAGCTGGGCCTCACCCGCGACGCCGATCTGGTGCTGCATCTGCCGCTGCGCTGGGAAGACGAAACTCGCGTCACCGCGATCCGTGATCTGCGCCCCGGCTTCACCGCGCAGGTGCAGGCCACGGTCAACGAAGCCAGCGTCGCCTATCGCCCGCGCCGCATGCTCACCGTGTCGGCCAGCGACGAAAGCGGCGATGTCCTCGGCATCCGCTTCCTCAATTTCTATCCCAGTCACGTCAAGCTGTTCCAGCCCGGTGCATGCTTCCGTTTCGTCGGCGAGGTGCGCGGTGGTTTCTTCGGCCTGGAGATGGTGCACCCGCGTTTCTCCAAGGCCGACGCCGACACGCCCCTGCCCGACGGCCTCACCCCGGTCTACCCCACCACTGCCGGGCTCGGCCAGGCGACCTTGCGCAAGCTCATCGGGCGCGCACTCGCCGCGCCGATCGAGGACACGCTTCCGTCATCCTGGCTCGACGCGCTCGGCCTGCCCGCGCTCGATGCGAGCATCCGCCTCCTGCACCAGCCGCCACCCGACGCCGCGCTCGCCGAACTCGAATCACGCGGCCATCCGGCGTGGCGGCGTCTCGCCTTCGACGAACTGCTGGCGCAGCAGCTCTCGCTCGCGCGCGCGCGCGCCGAGCGCCGTACCCGCATCATTCAGCCCTTGCCGCCGCAACGACGCCTCACCGCCGCCTTCATCGACGCGCTGCCGTTCGCGCTCACGCCGGCCCAGACACGCACCTGGCAGGAGATCAGCGCGGACCTCGCGCAGCAGCACCCAATGCGCCGCCTGCTGCAAGGCGACGTCGGCAGCGGCAAGACCGTGGTTGCCGCGCTGGCCTGCCTGCAGGCGGTCGAGAACGGCCTGCAGGCGGCCTTCATGGCGCCCACTGAAATCCTCGCCGAGCAGCACTATCGCAAGCTCGCCGAGCCGCTCGCCGCGCTCGGCGTACGCAGCGCATGGGTTTCGGGCAGCCAGCGCAAGGCCGAGCGCAGCAAGGCCTGGCAGGCGATCGCCGCGGGCGAGATCGATCTCGCCTTCGGCACCCATGCGCTGTTCCAGGAAGGCGGCGCCTTCGCGCGTCTCGGCCTCGCCGTGGTCGACGAGCAACACCGCTTCGGCGTCGGCCAGCGCCTGGCGCTGGCCGAAAAGGGCATCGAGCCGCACCAGCTCATGATGAGCGCAACACCGATCCCGCGCACACTGGCGATGAGCTTCTACGCCGATCTCGACGTCTCGACCATCGACGCCCTGCCGCCGGGACGCACCCCGGTGGTGACCAAGCTGGTCAGTGCGGCGCGCCGCGACGACGTGCTCGCGCGTGTGCGTAACGCCTGCCGCACCGGTGGCCAGGCCTATTGGGTATGCCCGCTGATCGAGGAATCCGAAAAATTGCAGTTGCAGACCGCGCAGGACACGTTCGCGGCGCTCACCGAACAGCTTCCGGAGCTACGCGTGGGCCTGGTGCACGGCCGCCTGAAGCCGGACGAGAAGCAGGCGGTGATGGCGGCTTTCAAGGCGCACGCACTGGACCTGCTCGTCGCCACCACGGTGATCGAGGTCGGCGTCGACGTGCCCAATGCCGCGCTGATGGTGATCGAGCACGCCGAACGCATGGGTCTGGCCCAGTTGCACCAGTTGCGCGGACGCGTGGGACGCGGCAGCCGCGAATCGGTGTGTGTGCTGTTGTACGAAAACCCCTTGTCCGAGCTCGCCCGCGCGCGCCTCAAGGTCATCTACGAATTCACCGACGGCTTCGAGATCGCGCGCCAGGATCTGCAACTGCGCGGTCCTGGCGAGCTGCTCGGGCATCGGCAAAGCGGACTGCCGCTGCTGCGCTTCGCCGATCTCGAACGCGACGTCGATCTGCTGGAACAGGCACGCGACTACGCGCGCCGCTGCCTCGCCGCGCACCCCGACATCGCCGCGCACCACGTCGAGCGCTGGCTCGGCGGCCGCGCGCGGCTGTCACGCACCTGACAGGCGCCAAAGGCTCAGCGCGGGGACATAGGTCACCAGCGCGAGCCACCCCAGCATCAGCACAAGGAAAGGCAAGGTCGCGCGAAACACCGCCAGCACCGGCTGCGCGAAACGCTGGCTGGCGAGAAACAGGTTGATCCCTACCGGTGGCGTGAGATAACCGATTTCCAGATTCGCCAGGATGACGATGCCCAGATGCACGGGATGCACGCCGAAGTGCGCCGCAACCGGTAACAGCAGCGGCGTGACGATAACGATGGCGGAGAAGATGTCCATCATGCAGCCAACCGCCAGCAGGGCGAGATTCATCCACAGCAGGAATTCCAGCGGCGTCGCCACGCGCGCCTGCACCCATTCGAGCAGCCGCATCGGCACCTGCGCGTCGATGAGCAGATTGGTGAGGCCAAGGCTCAAGCCGAGAATCGCGAACAGGCTGCCCACCAGCATCGACGCCTCACGCACGATCGGGCCGAGCGCCGCGCGGCCGAGCGTGCGATGGATGACCAGTTCCAGCACACAGGCATAGAGTGCGGTGAATGCCGCGAGCTCGGCAACCGTCAGTACGCCGAACGCCAGGCCGGCGATGACACCCACCGGCAGCAAGAGGTCGGCCCAGGCGGCGCGCGCCGCCGCCGCGAGTTCTCCTGCGCGAAAACGGTGCCGTGGCGCACCGCGTGCGCCGCGCAGCAGCGCATATCCACCAACCAGCAGAAACAGCAGCAAAGTCGGCAACAGCCCTGCGACGAACAGCGCGCCAATGTCGACCTGCGCCACCACCCCGTAGAGCAGTACGGCGAGGCTCGGCGGCAGCAGCAGCCCCATCGAACCGCCCGCCGTCACCAAACCGAGCGCGAAGTTCTGCGGGTAGCCCTCCTGCTTCAGCATGGGATACAGCAGGCCGCCAAGCGCCAGAATGGTGACGCCGGAAGCACCCGAGAACGCGGTGAACAGCATGCAGGTCGCTGCCGTCACCCAGGCAATCCCAGCCGGCATCCATCCCAGCAGGGCGTTGAAGAAGCGCACCAGCCGGCGCGGCGCGCCACCCTTCTCCAGCACCGTTCCGGCCAGCACGAACAGCGGAATCGCCACCAGATTGGGCGAGGCGGCAAGGCGGGCGAACTCGACCATCAACAGCGCCGGATCGAGTTCGGCCGCGTGCGTCGCCACGAGGGCCGCCGCGCCCAGCACGACGAACAGCGGCATGCCGACGAGGGCTAGCAGAACGAGAACGAACGCCGTCACGCCGCCGCGTCCCCGCGCGCGAGCACCGCGCGCAAGACGAAATGCAGCGCCAGCAGCGCCAGCGCCACGGGCAGGATGACACCCAGCCAGGCCAGCCACACGGTGCCTGGCGCCTGGTACTGCATTTCGTCGCGCCAGTACGTCCACGCCGCCCGGGTAAGCAGCGCGCACACCCCCGCGGCGGCCAGATTGAATGGCACGGCGGTGAGATGCATCCAGCGCTGCCGCGCCGCAAGATTCAGGGGATCGAGGTAAATGTGGCGTCCGGCCGCCACCGCCAGCGCCGCGCCGGGCAGTGCCACCCACAGCACCAGCTGGCGCAGCGCGAGCTCGCCACCCGCTAATGTCGTAGCGAACAGATTGCGGCCGACGATGTCGGTGAGCGACAAGAGCAGGATCGCCGCATAGGCGAGAACCGCCGCAGCGAGCTCGATGCGGCACAACACCCGTTCCAGCGCGCGACAGGCGGAGCGCACCCGGCCGCTACTCCCGGCCGCGACGCAGCGCCGCCAGTTCCGTCTCCACCTGACGGTCGAGTTCCGCCGACAGGTAGCCCTGCGCCTCGAGCGCCGCCACCGCCTTGCGCGTGCGCGGCGCGTGCTCGGCCACATCGACCTTCTCCAGACCGGCAAGCGGACGCGTCGACTTCGCCAGCACCTCCAGCGCCTTGACGTCATCGCGCCGGGTCTCGGCGATCAGTCGCTGCGACAGTTGCGCGCCGCTCGCTTTCAGCAGCGCCTGCAGATCCGCCGGCAGCCCCGCATAGAATCGACCCGACACCACCACCGCGCCAATACCCGTCGCCATCGGCTGCGTGCTCATGTAGGACGTCTTGCCCGCCCACTGCAGCGCAATGCTGGCAAGCGGCGTGCTCACTACGGTATCGATGAGGCCGGTGGACAGGCTGGTGTAAACCTCGGTGATCGGCAGCGACACCGGCGACCAGCCGTAGACGTCGAAAAACGCCGCCATGAAGCGATCCCCCTGCCACTGCCAGATGCGCCGCCGTGCGAGCTCGTCCATGTTCGCCAGCGGCCGGGTCGAGAAGAAATGGATGTTGCCGACCTCCATCCAGCCGAGCAGTTCGTACTGGTTTTTGCGGAACCCGCTCTCCAGCGCCGGCATGATGCGCGCTCGCACCGCATCGAGCTCGGCATGATCGCGAAACATGAACGGCACCTCGAGGATGCGCGCGGGTGCATGGATTTCGCCGATGCCATGGCCCGACAGCGCCGCGCCCTGCAACTGGCCAAAGCGGATTTTCTTCAGCATGTCCGGCTCGTCGCCGGAAATGCCACCCGGATAGAATTTCACGCTGAGACGTCCCTGACTCTTCGTCGCCAGCTCCTTGCCCCAGGCGTCGAACGCCTTCATCCAGGTCGAGCCCGCGGGCGCCAGCGTGGCGAATTTCAGCACGTGCTGTTCGGCCGCATGCGCGGCCCCTGTCACCCACAGCAGACCCGCAAGCGCGAGCCGCGTCAGAATTCCACGCATCAGAACAGTTCCTCCTCACGCGCGAGCAGCGCCGCCGCCGCCTGGCGCGCCAGCGCATTGGCAAGATTCAGTTCCGGATCGGCTCCGTCGGGCGCCACCACCACCCGGCTCAAGGCCGCATGAAACGCATCACGCTCGCCGGCCTGGCGCAGCAGATAGCGCGCACGGTAGACGTCCACCCACAGCAACTGGTTCCGGTTCAGTTCGGCCGCGCGATCGAAGTGCCGGGCGGCGCGCGCGAAATCCCCGCCGAACATCGGTGCCCGCCCGCCGTAGTAGGCGCCGAAGAAAAGATGCGCACCGCCGTAATAGTAGCTTTCGTCGAGCGCCAGCACGCGTCCCATCAAGGCCTCCACGCGCGGCAGTTCCGCGAGCCGCGCCGGATCGTCGAGTTGCAGCTCGATCCATTTTCCCCACGCCGACGCCGTCCAGAACAGGGCCGGCAGCGCACGCGCATCGAGCTTCGCCAGTGCCCGCTCCAGGGTCGCCACATCCCCGTTCAGCGTGGACCGCGACACCCCCGCGTCCTCCAGTGCAACCAGGGCGTGATCGCGTGCACGCCGATACAGGTCGCGCGCACGCTCAGGGTCCGTGGGTTCCACGAAACCCAGCGCATAGCCGTGGAAGCCCATTGCCGCCTGCGTGCGGTACGCTACATTCCCCGGATCGAGCAGCAGCAGGGTCTCGAGCATTTTCAGGGTTGCCGGAATGCTTGCGCGTGCGAGCTCGGTATCGGTTTCGCGGTTCATTGCGGACACGCCGCGCTCGATCAGCGGTGAGGCGCCGCGCGCGACCAGCCGGTCCGTCGAACATCCCGAAAAGATCGGCGCCGCCAGGATCACGCCCGCAAGCATGGCGTAGCCGCGCCGAATACTTCGGCTCATTTTTTTCACCTCACCCAATATCGAAAAATCGACAGCGCCATCCTAGCACCGTCCGTATGTCTTCGTCGCTTTGGCATAATGTTGGCTTTTCCATGGACCGCGCAGTGACCGCCTCCCGGCACGCCCCATCCCGTCAAGACAGCCCGGACAAGGCCTGGTCCACCCATCCCTTCGCTGCCCCGCGTGCGCTGCGCGGCTGGCTGACGGACCGCGGCTCGCTCACCCGACGCCTGAAGGCACACCATGCCGATTTTCGCGTGTATCCGGTCGCACGCGGGTTCGCGCGGCCGTTTCCCGACGAAGTGCACGTTCTGTCCCTGTCGCCACAGACGCAGGCCTACGTGCGTGACGTTTTGTTGTTCGGCGGCGGGCACGCGCGCGTGTTCGCCCACAGCGTGCTGCCGCGCCCGACCCTGCGCGGTGCCTGGTGGGGCATCACGCACCTGGGCACGAAGTCGCTCGGGGAAGTCCTGTTCACCAATCCACGTATCCAGCGCCTCGGCCTGAGCGTGCGTCGCCTCGACACGCGCCACCCCCTCTACCGCGCCGCGTGTCGCCACATCCGCATCGATACGCGCCATCTGTGGGCGCGCCGCTCGGTGTTCTGCCTCGACGGTCGCCCGTTGCTGGTCACCGAAGTCTTCCTGCCCGCGCTCCTCAACCCATGACCATCGCCGAACGCCTGTCCCTGTATCTGCGTCTGATGCGGCTCGACAAACCGATCGGCATCCTGCTGCTGCTCTGGCCGACACTCTGGGCCCTGTGGCTGGCAAGTTCGGGCAAGCCGGCGTGGCCAGTTCTCGCGATCTTCGTCGCAGGCGTGGTCCTCATGCGCTCGGCCGGCTGCGTCATCAACGACTATGCCGACCGCGAGTTCGACCCGCACGTCGCGCGCACCCGCGAACGCCCCCTCGCCGCAGGCAAGGTCAGCCCCAGGGAAGCACTTCTGCTGGCGGCAGCGCTCTCGCTCGTCGCCTTCGTGCTGATCCTGCCGCTCGGCGTTCTCGTTCTCCAACTGTCGGTGGTTGCACTCTTTCTCGCCGCGAGCTACCCCTTCACCAAGCGCTTCCTCGCCATTCCCCAGGCCTACCTCGGCATTGCCTTCGGCTTCGGCATTCCGATGGCTTACGCAGCCGTGCTTGGTGAAGTCCCGGCGGAAGCCTGGCTGCTGCTCGTCGCCAACATCTTCTGGGCCGTCGCCTACGATACGGAATACGCCATGGTCGATCGTGCCGACGATCTCAAGATCGGCATCAAGACCGCCGCGATCACCTTCGGTCGTTTCGATGTCGCCGCAGTCGCCCTGTGCTACGCCGCGACACTTGCGCTGCTCGCCTGGGTCGGCATGCGCCTCGCCCTCGGACATTTCTTTCACGTCGGCCTCGTCGTGGCCGCTGGCATCGCGCTCTATCATCTCGTCCTCATCCGCGAGCGCGTGCCAGCGCAATGTTTCCGCGCCTTTCTGCACAACACCTGGTTCGGTGCCGCGGTGTTCGCTGGCATCGCGCTCGATCTGCTCACATAACCCGGATTTCGCGCGTCACGGACACGCGACGCGCGTCTGCTGGCTGTTCGGATAGGCCTGCCGGATCTCCCCCAGCGCCTTCAGTGCGTCGGGGTCATCGCTGCGGATGGTGAAATAGAAAGCTGTCCCCTGGCGCGGTACCGCCTCGACGCGCGTGCCAAACACCCCGCGCGCCTCGAGTTCGTGCACCCGCCGTTGTGCCGCGGTGTCGTTGGCATACAGCCCCAGTGAAATCGCGTTGCGCCACTCGCCGTCCTTCACCACGAACGCGTCCGCCACCCCCGCGGCCTCCAGTTCCGCCAGCTTCGCCGCCGCCGACTGCGCACTCGGCAGCGGCGGAAAAATCACCCAGCGTCGCGTTTCCAGCGGTGTTTCGACGAAGGACATCACGCGGTCGGAGGTGAGTACCTTCAACTGCTCGCGCGCGCGGCCGAACTCGTCCGTCGCAAGCCCGCGCCATTCGATGCAGAACGTCTCCGCCACCTTCGGCGCAGGCCGCGCAGGCGGCACCGCCGCGACCGGCGCCTCGGGCGCTGCCGGACCGCGCAGGAAAAGCTGATCGACGTTCAATGCCGCCTGATCCGCCGGCAAGGGCTTCGGCCACAGCGTCACACTGGCGAAGTAGGCCGCCAGCGCCACATTCGCCGCGAGCAGAATCCAGGTGATCCACTTCATCATCCCCCCAACTCCGTACTCGCCACCTCGTCGATTCCCTCCAGCACCAGTTCCGCCACCCGCTCCGCATCCAGTTGCAGATGCGGGTGCAGCAGCGCGGCGTCGCCCCCGGTCAGCAGGCAGTGTGGCGGCTCTCCCGCCAGCGTGGCAAGGTGCGCATACTGCGTGCGGATCGCGCCGCAGAGCGCGGCGATGACGCCACTGTGCACCGCATCGTCCGTATTGCGCGGAAACGCCTCGCAGCACCCGACGCCGGGCGCGACACCTGCCGTACCCTGGGCCAGCGCCGTGCGCATCAGCGTCACGCCCGGCACGATCAATCCGCCGAGAAATGTTCCGCTCGCCACCAGCGCATCCACCGTCAGCGCGGTTCCCGCCGATACCACCAGCACCGGCCCGCGCGTGCGCCGGCGCGCCGCGATCAGCGCCATCCAGCGGTCCACCCCCAGCCGTTCCGGCGTTTCGTAGCCGTTCACCAGATCGCCGCGACGCGCCTCACTCGCCAGCCAGCGCGTCGCGTAGCCCGCAGCGCTCGACATCTGCGCAAGGCGTTCGCGCGCGCCAGCCCCCGCCACGCAGGCGATGAAACAGGCCCCCACATCCGCCAGCCGCGCCTGCAGGCCGGCCAGATCGTCATAGTCCGCGCGCCCCTGCGCCAGCCACGTCCGTCCTTCGACCAGCGCCCACTTCACGCTGGAATTGCCCGCGTCGAGCAGCATGCGGCGGCTCACCGGTCGCGCTCCAGACGCAGGCTCATCTCGCCTCCGGTCAGCGTCAACGGCTGCGCACCCGGCGCGGCGCGCAGCCGCAACGCCCCCGTATCGTCCACCCCCGCCGCGACGCCATGCAGCGTGCGACCGTCCGGCATACTCAGTACCACCGATCGCCCTGTATAGACATCGAGTTCCTGCCACGCCTCGCGCAGCGCCGCGAAGCCATGCATTCTGAACTGCTCGCCGATCGCATGGAGCTCCGCGAGACAGTCCGCCAGCAGACGGTTGCGTCCCACCTTCACCCCCAGCTCCGCAAGGTCGACCACCGCCTGGTCGATCGCCTCGCGCTGCGCTGCGCCCAGGCGCACGTTCAGTCCGATCCCCACCACCGCGACCGCCGCGCCATCCATGTCTCCCTGCACTTCGACCAGAATGCCCGCCAGCTTGCGCGGCCCCACCACCACGTCGTTCGGCCACTTGAGCCCGACCGGGTGCGCACTGTGCCGGTTCACCGCACGCGCCACCGCAAGCCCCGCCGCCAGACTCAAGCCCGCCAGCGACTGCAATCCGGTATCGTAGCGCCACAGCAGCGAGAAGGTCAGACTGCCCCCCGGCACCGCATGCCAGGCGCGGCCGCGCCGCCCGCGTCCCGCCGTCTGATGTTCCGCGCACAACAGCGTGCCGCTCGGTGCGCCGTCGAGCGCCGCCGCCATCAGCGCGCGGTTGGTCGAATCCACGCTGTCCAGCACACGCACGTCGAAATTCTGCCGCAGGCACCCGAGGTGCGCGACAACCGCTCGCACATCGAGCCACTCCACCGCCCCCGGCAGGCGGTAGCCACGGCCACGCACGGCATGCAGCGTGAGCCCCAGTGCCTGCGCATGCGCGAGCACATTGCAGATGCTCGCGCGCGACACGCCGAACTCGCGCGCCAGCGCCTCGCCGGAGTGAAAACGTCCGTCCGACAGACGCCGCAGGAGCGGAAACAGGGTCTTGTGGGGAGGGGGCTGCACGCGACGATTTTACATGCCGTTCCCCGCGTTTCCCCCATAAAAAAACCCCCGCAACGAATGTGCGGGGGTTTTTGCTGGCGCGCAGCGCTGGGTAAGGAGTCTGACGATGACCTACTTTCACAGGCGAGCTGCCTACTATCATTGGCGCGGGAGCGTTTCACCGTCCTGTT
>MKWN01000030.1:24403-74302 GCA_001899775.1 Thiobacillus sp. 65-29 | reverse complement strand
CCCCCATCACTCCTCACGGTGTACCCGCCATGCGCTTCCGTTTTCCCGTAGTCATCATCGATGAAGACTTCCGCTCCGAGAATGCGTCGGGCCTGGGCATCCGCACGCTTGCGGCAGCGATCGAGAAGGAAGGCATGGAGGTGCTGGGGGTCACCAATTACGGCGATCTGACCTCGTTCGCCCAGCAGCAGGCGCGTGCGTCCGCGTTCATCCTGTCGATCGACGATGAGGAACTGGCGGGCACGGCCGACGAGGCCGACAAGGCGCTGCAGAAACTGCGTGCCTTCGTCGAGGAGGTGCGTTTCCGCAACGCCGAAATTCCGATCTTCCTGCACGGCGAGACACGCACCGCGCGCCACATCCCGAACGACATCCTGCGCGAGTTGAACGGCTTCATCCACATGCTGGAGGACACGCCGGAATTCCTCGCCCGCTACATCGGGCGCGAGGCGCGCGCCTATCTGGATTCGCTGGTGCCGCCGTTCTTCCGTGCGCTCACCCACTACGCCGCCGACGGGTCGTACTCCTGGCACTGCCCCGGCCACTCCGGCGGCGTCGCCTTCCTGAAATCGCCGATCGGCCAGATGTTCCACCAGTTCTTCGGCGAGAATCTGCTGCGCGCCGACGTCTGCAACGCGGTCGACGAACTGGGCCAGTTGCTCGACCACACCGGACCGGTGGCGTCGTCCGAACGCAATGCCGCGCGCATCTTCAACTGCGACCACCTGTTCTTCGTCACCAATGGCACCTCGTCGTCGAACAAGATGGTGTGGCACGCGACCGTCGCGCCGGGCGACATCGTCGTGGTCGACCGCAATTGCCACAAGTCGATCCTGCACGCGATCATCATGTGCGGCGCGATCCCGATCTTCCTCACGCCGACGCGCAACCATTACGGCATCATCGGGCCGATTCCGCTGGACGAGTTCCGTCCCGAGAACATCCAGAAGAAGATCGCCGCGCATCCGTTCGCCAGGGACGTGAAGCGCAAGCCGCGCATCCTCACCATCACCCAGTCGACCTACGACGGCATTCTCTACAACGTCGACATGATCAAGGAACTGCTCGGCGACTACATCGACACCCTGCATTTCGACGAGGCCTGGCTGCCGCACGCGACCTTCCACGACTTCTACCGCGGCATGCACGCCATCGGGCGAGATCGCCCGCGTGCCAGGGACGCGCTGGTGTTCGCCACGCAGTCGACGCACAAGCTGCTGGCCGGCCTCTCGCAGGCCTCGCAGATCCTGGTGCAGGATTCGGAGACGCGCAAGCTCGACTTCCATCGCTTCAACGAAGCCTATCTGATGCACATGTCGACCTCGCCGCAGTACGCGATCATCGCCTCGTGCGACGTCGCGGCGGCGATGATGGAGCCGCCTGGCGGCATGGCACTGGTGGAGGAATCGATCCGCGAGGCGCTGGATTTCCGCCGCGCCATGCGCAAGGTCGACGAAGAGTTCGGCGACTCCTGGTGGTTCAAGGTGTGGGGGCCGGAAAAACTGGCGGAGGAAGGCGTGGGCGACCGCGAGGACTGGATGCTCGAGGCCGGCGCGCGCTGGCACGAGTTCGGCAACGTCGCCCCCGGTTTCAACATGCTCGACCCGATCAAGGCCACGGTCATCACGCCGGGGCTGGACGTCGACGGCGCGTTCGCCGACTGGGGCATTCCGGCGGCGATCGTCACCAAATACCTCTCCGAGCACGGCGTCATCGTCGAGAAGACAGGGCTCTATTCGTTCTTCATCATGTTCACCATCGGCATCACCAAGGGCCGCTGGAATACGCTGGTGACCGCGCTGCAGCAGTTCAAGGCCGATTACGACGAGAATCAGCCCCTGTGGCGCGTGCTGCCGGAATTCATCGAGAAACATCCGCGCTACGAGAAGACGGGGCTCAAGGACCTGTGCGACCAGATCCATGCCATTTACAAGGCGAAGGACGTGGCGCGCCTGACCACTGAAATGTATCTGTCGGAGATGGCGCCGGCGATGAGACCGGCGGATGCCTTCGCCAAGATGGCGCACCGCGAGATCGAGCGTGTCGAGATCGACAAGCTCGAGGGACGTATCACCGCCATGCTGGTCACCCCTTATCCGCCCGGCATCCCGCTGCTGATCCCGGGCGAGCGCTTCAACGCCACCATCGTGCGCTACCTGCAGTTCACGCGTGAGTTCAACGAGCGCTTTCCGGGCTTCGAGGCCGATGTGCACGGACTGGTCGAGGAAGTCGTCGACGGCCAGGCGCGCTATTACGTCGACTGCGTCGCCTGAACCCCGGCAAGTCCCGTTGCGGCAGCGGCTTGATTTGCCGGGAAAAAAGCGTATGATTCGCACTCCCCGCTGCGGCGGGGATTGTTTTTCATTGTTGTTTTGAACCTTGCTCCACCGCACCGCAGCGGGGGGCTTACCCGAAAGGAACAAGATGCGGCATTACGAAATCGTATTCATCGTCCATCCCGATCAGAGCGAGCAGGTGCCTGGCATGATCGAGCGCTACAAGGGCACCATCACCAGCCGCGGCGGCAGCATCCATCGCCTGGAAGACTGGGGCCGCCGGCAGATGGCCTACCCGATCCAGAAGGTTCACAAGGCCCACTACGTGTTGATGAACATCGAGTGCGACCAGGAGACCCTGGACGAACTCGAGCATGGCTTCAAGTTCAACGACGCCGTGCTGCGCCATCTCACCATCAAGCGCGACGACGCGGTCACCACGCCGTCGCCGATGATGAAGGAAGAGAAGTCGCGCGACGTGCTGGAAGGTACCAAGGCGGAAGCCCCGGCCGAACAGCCCGCCGCCGCCTGAATGCGTGAATCGGCTGATCATTAGCGGAGAAATCGCCCGGATCGAACCCCTGCGCTACAGCCCGGCCGGCGTGCCGATTGCCGAAGCGGCAATCCTGCACCGCTCCAGCCAGTTGATTGCGCAACAGCCCCGCCAGGTGGAGTGCGAACTGACCGTGCAGGCAAGCGGCCCGCTCGCCGCCGAACTCGCCGGACTCGCTGCCGGCCGGCAGGTGAAGCTTGAAGGGGTGTTGAACCGCCGCAGTGTGAACAGCCGACAATTGATCCTGATACTGAACCGAATCGAGAAGGAATAAATCATGGCACGTCCCATGGGTGGAAAATCCGGCGGCAAATTCGCCGGCAAGCGCCGCGACAGCGGCAACCGCGGTCTCTTCAAGCGCCGCAAGTTCTGTCGCTTCACCGCCGAGAAGGTGGTCGAGGTCGATTACAAGGACGTCGAGGTGCTGAAGGAATTCATCGCCGAAAACGGCCGCATCATCCCGGCGCGCATCACCGGCACCAAGGCGCACTACCAGCGCCAACTGTCGACCGCCATCAAGCGCGCGCGCTTCCTGGCGCTGATGCCCTACACCGACCTGCACTGAGGAGACGACGATGCAAGTGATTCTGATGGACAAGGTCGTCAACCTGGGCAACCTGGGTGACGTGGTCAAGGTGAAGGACGGCTACGCCCGTAACTTCCTCATCCCCACCGGCCGCGCACGCCGCGCCACGCAGGCCAATCTGGAAGTGTTCGCCGCACAGAAGGCCGAACTCGAGCGCGTCGCCGCCGAGAAGCTGGCCGATGCCCAGGCGCGTGCCGCCAGGCTGGAAGGCGCAAGCGTCACGATTGGCCAGAAGGCCGGCGTCGACGGCCGTCTGTTCGGCTCGGTCACCGCCGCTGACATCGCCGACGCACTGAAGGCGCTGGGACACGAAGTCGCGAAGGCGGACGTGCGCATGCCCGAAGGCCCGTTCAAGGCAATCGGCGAATATGCGGTGGTGCTGGGTTTGCACCACGATGTTGCCGCCAACATCACCGTCGTGGTGGTCGGCGCGCAGTAATCCCGCCCCCTCCCCGGCAAAAAGGGAGCCCGCGCGGCTCCTTTTTTGTCCCCGCTTGTCCACGCGTTTTCCACAGCTTTGCCCCTTGGTCGGGGGTGGGGGGAAGACTAGAATCCTGCCATGGCCGCCATCCATCCGCTGAACCTGCAATCCGATCCGCAACTGGCGCAGATGCGCCTGCCACCGCACTCGCTCGAAGCGGAGCAGGCCGTGCTCGGCGGTCTGCTGCTCGACAACAGCGCGTGGGACCGCATCGGCGACGTCATTTCCGAAACCGATTTCTATCGCCAGGACCACCGCCAGATCCTGCGTGCCATCGTGCGGCAGATCGCCGAGAACCGTCCGGCCGACGCCGTCACGGTGGCCGAGGCGCTACAGTCGCTGGGGGAACTGGAGAGCGTCGGCGGGCTGGCGTATATCGTCGCGCTGGCGAGCAACACGCCGTCGGCCGCCAACATCCGCCGCTACGCCGAGATCGTGCGCGAGCGCTCGGTGATGCGCCGCCTGGTGGACGTCGCCACCGGCATTGCCGACAGCGCCTACGCACCGGCAGGAAAAAGCGCGCAGCAGTTGCTCGACGAGGCCGAGGCCAGGGTGTTCGAGATCGCCGAATCCGGCAGCCGCGGCCAGGCCGGCTTCACCGAAATCAAGCCGCTGTTGAAGGAAGTGGTCGAGCGCATCGACGAGCTGTATCACCGCGACAACGATTCCGGCGTCACCGGCGTGCCGACCGGTTTTCACGACCTCGACCAGAAGACCTCGGGCCTGCAGCCGGGCGACCTCATCATCGTCGCGGGACGGCCGAGTATGGGCAAGACCGCGTTTTCCATCAACATCGGCGAGAACGTCGCACTCGATACCGGCCTGCCGGTGGCGGTGTTCTCCATGGAAATGGGCGGCGCGCAACTGGTGATGCGGATGATCGGCTCGGTCGGCAAGCTCGACCAGCACCGCCTGCGCACCGGCAAGCTGGGCGAGGACGACTGGCAGCGCCTCACCTATGCACTCGGCAAGCTAAACGAGGCGCCGGTGTTCATCGACGAGTCCCCGGGCCTCAACGTGCTCGAACTGCGCGCGCGGGCGCGGCGCCTGATGCGTCAGTGCGGCAAGCTCGGACTCATCATCATCGACTACCTGCAATTGATGTCGGCATCGAGCTCCGGCGAGAACCGCGCCACCGAGATTTCCGAGATTTCGCGTGCACTGAAGGCGCTGGCGAAGGAACTGCACGTGCCGGTGATCGCGCTGTCGCAGTTGAACCGCGGCCTGGAGCAGCGCCCCAACAAGCGCCCGGTGATGTCCGACCTGCGCGAATCGGGCGCCATCGAACAGGACGCCGACGTCATCCTGTTCATCTATCGCGACGAGGTCTACAACCCCGACAGCCAGGACAAGGGCACCGCCGAAATCATCATCGGCAAGCAGCGCAACGGTCCCATCGGCAGCGTGCGGCTGGCCTTCCTCGGCGAATACACACGTTTCGAGTCGCTGGCCCAGCCGGGCGCCTACTGAGCGCCATGCGCCCCATCAAGGCAGGGATTTCCCTCGGCGCGATGGCGCACAACCTGCGCGTGGCGCGTGCGCACGCGAACGGCGCGCGCGTGTTCGCGGTGGTCAAGGCCAATGCCTACGGCCACGGCCTGTCGCGCGCACGGCGCGCCTTCGCGGCGGCCGACGGCTTTGCCGTGCTGACGCTGGAGGAGGCGGCGAACCTGCGCCTGATGGGCGTCGAGCAACCCATCATGCTGCTGGAGGGCCTGTTCGGTGCCGACGAGATCGCCACCTGTGCCGAGCTCGACCTGTGGCCGGTGCTGCATCAACCCGCCCAGCTCGGCTGGCTGGAGCGTGCGCCGCCGGCGCGGCCGCTGCACGTCTTTCTCAAATTCGACAGCGGCATGCACCGGCTGGGCCTGCCGCTCGCCGACCACGCGGCGCTGGTGGCGCGTGTACGCAACATGCCTGGCGTGGCCGGCATCACGCTGATGACACACTTCGCCCAGGCCGACGAAGCGGCCGGCGTCGATTGGCAGCTGCGCCCCTTCCTCGAAGGCGTGAAAACACACGCGCTGCCGTGGAGCGCGGCCAACTCGGCGGCGCTGCTGCGCTTTCCGCACGCCTGCGGCGCCTGGGTGCGGCCCGGCCTGATGCTCTATGGTGCCTCGCCGTTCGCGGACGCGAGCGCCAGCGAGTTCGACCTGAAGCCGGCGATGAGCCTGGAATCCGAAATCATCGGCGTGCAGAGCCTGCGCGCCGGCGAGGGCGTGGGTTACGGGCAGATGTTCCGTGCCGAGCGTGCGATGCGCGTGGGTGTCGTCGCCTGCGGCTATGCCGACGGCTATCCGCGCCACGCGCCGACGGGCACGCCGGTCGCGGTGGCGGGCCGGCCGACCCGCACGCTTGGGCGCGTGTCGATGGACATGCTGTGCGTCGACCTCGAAGGCCTGCCGGATGCGGGAATGGGCAGCCCGGTGGAACTGTGGGGCGCGCAGGTGCCGGTCGATGCGGTCGCCACGGCGGCGGAGACGGTCAGCTACGAGCTGCTGTGCGCACTGGCGCCGCGCGTGCCGGTCGAGGAAGTCGCATAGAGTCATAGGAGCGGGCGCACAGAAAACTGACTATAATTTTTGCCGCACACGACAAAATTCAAAGGAGACAAGCATGAAATCCATGACCCAGGCGCTGGTGGTCGGCCTGTTCCTGACCCAGGCGGTCAATCCGGTGTATGCCGGCCTGTTCGACTTCAAGCTCGGCGGCGACAAGAAGGAAGAAGGCCAGCCTTCCGGCTCTGCCGGCCCCGACGGCGCGCAGGGCGAGGCCAAGGAACTCGAGAAATGCGACAAGCCTTACGGCACGCTGGCGGTGGTCGAGCCGCAGGACGCGGTGATTTCGCACCTGCTGCAGTACGGCTTGCAGTCGCCGACCGGCCTCATCCGCATGATGGTGCAGCAATCCAACTGTTTCGTGCTGGTCGAGCGCGGCCGCGCGATGCAGAACCTGATGCAGGAAAGACAGCTCGCCGAGTCCGGCGAGTTGCGCCGCGGCTCGAACATGGGCAAGGGTCAGATGGTCACCGCCGATTACGTGCTGACGCCGGACGCCGTGTTCGCCAGCAAGGATACGGGCGGCATCGGTGGCGCGCTCGGCGGGCTGGGCGTGTTCGGCGCGGTGGCGGGCCTGGTCGCGGCCGGCCTCAAGTTCAAGTCGGCGCAAACCACCATGATTCTTTCGGATTCACGCACCTCGCTGCAGATCGCTTCGGCGACCGGCAATGCCGAGAAGACCGACTGGAGCATCGGCGGCCTGCTGGTGGGCGGCGGTGCCGCGGGGGGCCTCGGGGCCTACACCAATACGCCCGAGGGCAAGGTGATTGCCGCGAGCTATCTCGACAACTGGAACAATATCGTGCGCTCGATTCGCAACAATCCGGATCTCGCGCGGCAGGACATCAACCTGAAGGGGGCGTCCGGCAAGCCGACCAAGGCGGGACTGGTGCTGGAGGAGGGCGATGTCGTGACCGGCAAGATCGCCGGTCTGAAGATTTACGCGCAGCCCAACAAGACGTCCAAGGTGGTGGCCACCATCGCGCGTGACGAGGAGGTGATCTACACCGGCCAGGACCAGGGTGGCTTCATTCACGTCCAGGGTCAGGGTGGCGAAGGCTGGGTCGAGAAGGTCATGGTAAGGAAATAGGACAGTCTGGCACACGATAAAAAACCGGGGCACGCCCCGGTTTTTTGCGCATGGAGAGCACGTCACTCGGGCATCGCGTAGGGCAGCGGCTTGATGGCGAGTGGCGCGCCGTCGGCGGCCTTCAGATGCAGTGTATGCGCGGTGGCGCTGTCGACCCGCGCGACCGCCAGCAGGTCGAAACCGCCGTCGGGTGCGGGTGCGGCGTTGACCACTGTACCGCTCACCTGACCTTCGTGATCGGCACTGTAGAGCGGATCGCCGGCCGCGGCCTCGGCATCGACGCGGGCAAGGAACATGCGCCGCTTCATCTTGCCGAGGTACTGGCTGCGCGCGACGATTTCCTGCCCGGTGTAGCAGCCTTTCTGGAAGCTGACGCCGCCGATGACTTCGAGGTTGACCATCTGCGGCACGAATTCGTCCTGGGTGGCGGCGACGATCATCGGGATGCCGGCATTCAGACGCAGCCAGTCCCACACCGGCGCGCCAACCGGCGTGGCGTGGCTGCGCAGGGTCTCCCATACGGACGGGGCCCGCTCGGGCGTGAGCGAGAGGACATACTTGTCCGCGCCGACGCGCACCACCATGCCGGCGTCGCCTTTCGCCGTGCGCAGCGGGGCCTCGGGCCGCACGCCCATGGCGCGCTGTACCGCATCGGTCGCGGCGGATCCCGCCACCACCAGGCGCACCGTTTCATCGCTGGCGTCGCGTCCGCGCGTCTTGCTGCGCAGCACGAACATCGACAGGCGCTTCAGTACCGGCGCCGCGATGTCACCGGACAGTTGCAGGCAGTAGTCCTCGCCGTCGCGCCACATCAGAAAATTGCCCAGCAGACGGCCCTTGGGGCTGCAATAGCCGCTCCACTGCGCGGTGTCGGCGTGCAGCGCCTGGACGTCGTTGGTCAACTGCCCCTGCAGGAAACCCGTGGTTTCCTCGCCGCGAAACGCGAGCACGCCGAGTTGCGACAGATCGGCGACAATGGTGCCGGTGGCAGCGGCCGCGCGCTCGGCAGCGGGGTTGCCAAAATGGCGCACGCTGCCGTTTTCGATGGCGGCGCCTTGGGCGAGCAGAAATTCTTTCCAGGATTCGATCACGATGCGGTCCGTTCCGTAGGTTCACGCGACAGGTCCGTAAAGTGTACACGCGCATGCATGAAATCGAACTGAAACCCTCGCGGCTGTTGGGGCTGTTGGTGGCCGTCATGGCGGGGTTGGCGATGTGGGCGTTGCTGCGTGCGGCGCTGCCGGATGCGGCGCGCTGGGGGGCGACGGCAGCCGTGCTTGCGCTGGCCGTGTGGGGTGCCTGGCGCAGCCGTCCGCGGGAGCGGATAAGACGTTTGCACGACGGTCGCGTGCAGGCCGCCGATGCGGCCGGCGATTGGTCGGACGTCGAGGTGCTGGGCGACAGCTTCGTGTCGCCCCTGCTGATCGTGCTGCGCTACCGGGTCGGCGACGGACCGGCAAGGCGGCTGGTGCTGCTGCCCGACAGTGCCGACGCGGAAGCCTTGCGCCGGCTCAGGGTGTCGCTGCGCTGGCCACCCCGCACACGCTCGGACACACGGTTCCCGGACGCGGGTTGAGCACGGTGTTGCCGGCGATCGGCAAGGTTTCCGGGTAGTCGCGGCTGTAGTGCAGGCCGCGGCTCTCATGGCGCAGTTGCGCACAGCGCACGATGAGGTCGGCGCTTTGCACCAGGTTGCGCAACTCGATGAGGTCGTTGGTGACGCGGAAATTGCGGTAAAACTCGTCGATCTCGTCGTGCAGCAGGCGAATGCGGTGCGCCGCGCGTGCCAGGCGCTTGTTGGTGCGCACGATGCCGACATAGTCCCACATGAAGCGGCGCAATTCGTCCCAGTTGTGCGAGATCACCACTTCCTCGTCAGCATCGGTGACGCGCGAGGCGTCCCACGGCGGCAGGGACAGCGCCGGCGCCGGCGGGGTGGCGAGGATGTCGGCCGCGGCGGCGTGGCCGAACACCAGGCATTCGAGCAGCGAGTTCGACGCCAGGCGGTTGGCGCCGTGCAGGCCGGTGAACGTTACCTCGCCGACCGCGTAGAGATTGCACAGATCGGTGCGCGCCGCGTGGTCGGTGACCACGCCGCCGCAGGTGTAGTGCGCGGCGGGCACCACGGGGATCGGCTGGCGGGTGATGTCGATGCCGAGTTCGAGACAGCGGCGGTGGATGGTGGGAAAGTGCTCGCGCACGAAATCGGCCGGCTTGTGGCTGATGTCGAGGTAGACGCAGTCCAGACCACGCTTCTTCATTTCGAAGTCGATTGCGCGTGCGACGATGTCGCGCGGTGCGAGTTCGGCGCGGGTGTCGTGTTCGTGCATGAAGCGGCTGCCGTCGGGCAGCAGCAGGTGTCCCCCCTCGCCGCGCACCGCCTCGGTGATGAGGAAGGATTTGGCGTGCGGGTGATAGAGGCAGGTCGGGTGGAACTGCACGAATTCGAGGTTCGCGACGCGGCAGCCGGCGCGCCATGCCATGGCGATGCCGTCGCCGGTCGCCGTATCGGGGTTCGTGGTATAGAGATAGACCTTGCCCGCGCCACCGGTGGCGAGCACGGTATGTCCGGCGGCGAAGGTCTCCACCTCGCCGCTGCCCTTGTTCAACGCGTAGGCGCCGTGGATCTGGCGCTCCTCGCCGCCGGCACGCTTGCCGGAAATGAGGTCGATGGCAACGTGCTGTTCGAAGGTCTCGATGTTGGGGTGGGCGCGCACGCGATCGAGCAGGCTCATCTGCACCGCGTGGCCGGTGGCGTCCGCCGCATGCACCACCCGCCGCCTGGAATGCCCGCCCTCGCGCGCCAGGTGCAGGCGGCTGGGGATTTCCGGGTCGGGTGTGAAGGCGACGCCGTTCTCCCGCAGCCACGCGATCATCGCGCCTGCCTCGCCGGCGACCCGGCGCGTCACATTCTCGTCGCACAGCCCGGCTCCGGCGATGAGGGTGTCGCGCACGTGCGCCTCGACCGAGTCGCCGCTGTCGAGCGCGGCCGCGATGCCGCCCTGTGCCCAATCGCTGGCGCCGTCGGCCATCTGGCGCTTGGTGACGATGGCGACGCGGCGCCGATCGGCCAGGCGCAGGGCGGTGGTCAGCGCGGCCAGCCCGCTGCCGAGGATGAGAACGTCGTGTCGATGCATGCCAAAAATGATAGCAGGCTTGGCGGGTGGGCGAATAACCCCGCTTGCGGTGAACTTTTCCTTGCCGGTCCGCTCACATGAGGCGGAAGCTGCGGTCACGTATACTTCTGCCTCAATACACAAGCTGCAGGGAGTCATGTCGGACCGCGAAGTGGATCAGGTGTTGGTCGAGCGCGCCCAGCGCGGCGACAAGCGCGCGTTCGAGCTGCTGGTGAACAAGTATCACCGCAAGCTCGGTCGTCTGCTGTCGCGCATGGTGCGTGATGCCGCGGAGGTGGAAGACATCACTCAGGAAGCCTTCATCAAGGCGTACCGGGCGTTACCGGGATTTCGCGGCGAGAGCGCCTTCTACACCTGGCTGTATCGCATTGCCGTCAACACCGCCAAGAACTATCTGGTGGCGCACAAGCGGCAGCCGGTATCGAGCGACGTGCTGGCGGAAGACGCGGAGAACTTCGAGGATGGCGAGCTGTTGCGCGACATCGCGACCCCGGATGCGGAACTCCAGACCAAACAGATCGCCCAAGCAGTGAACGAGGCCGTCGAGGCCTTGCCCGAGGAATTGAGGACGGCCATTACCCTGCGTGAAATCGAAGGCATGAGCTACGAGGAAATCGCGCAGATGATGGACTGTCCGATCGGCACCGTGCGTTCGCGCATCTTCCGTGCGCGCGAGGCGATCGCCGAGAAAATCCGCCCGATGCTGGGCACCAGTCAGGACAAGAGGTGGTAAGCATGTCAGCACTACGCAAACACGTATCCCCCGCACAGGCCGATCCACTGGACGCGGACCTGCGGGCATCGATTTCGGCGGCCCTCGATGGTGAAGCGGCCCGTGCCGAAATCGACGCCTGCCTTGCGGCATTGAAAGCTGATGCCGAGCTGCGCGCGCACTGGTCCGATTATCAACTCGTCGGTGACCTGATGCGCGGCGTCGCGCCGGGCCCGGACGATTTCATGGCTACGTTCTCCGCGCGCCTTGCCGCCGAGCCGACCGTGCTGGCACCGCGCCGCAGCGTGTGGCCGCAGCGCCTGGCGGTCGCCTCGTTTGCCGGGCTCGCGGTCTGGGGCGCGCTGTCCCTGAACGGCCGGCTCAACGGCGACGAAGCACCCCTGCCGATGGCGGCGGCACCGTCCCCCGCGCAGGCGACCCCGACCCTCGCGCGCGATGACGCGCAACTCGCGCCCTATCTCGTCGCGCACCAGGAATTCGCGCCAATGGCGGTGGCCTCGCCCTATCAGCGCGTCGTCGCAGTCGTGGCGGAGCCGCGCTGATGCAGGCTGTACGTGTCGCGCAGCCGCGCTGGCTGGCTGCATGCCTGTTGGTCCTGCTGGTCTGGTCGTCGGGCGCGGCCCGCGCGGAAACGGCGCTGGACTGGCTCAACCGCGCCGCGACCTCGGCGCGGACGCTGAACTACAGCGGCGTCTACGTCTACCACCACGGCGAGCACATCGAGGTGCTGCGGGTGCTGCATCGCAGCGATGCCAGCGGCGAGCAGGAAAAGGTCGAAGTGCTCGACGGTACGCCACGCCAGTTCCTGCGCATCAACAACGACGTGTATTGCCACATGCCCGACGGCAAGCATGTGCGCCTGGAGCGCAACGCCGTGCGGCGCTTTTTCCCCGCCCTGTTGCCGGCACAGCCGGCACCGCTGGCGGAGTTCTACGACATCAAGCTTGGCGGCAGCGAGCGCGTCGCCGGTCGCGTGTGCCAGGTGATCATTCTGGAGCCGCGCGATGCGTATCGCCATAGCTACAACCTGTGGCTCGACAAGCAGACCGGCCTGCCGTTGAAGACGCGCAGCGTCAATGAAAACGGCGGCGTGGTGTCGATGTTCGTGTTCTCCGAAATCCAGATCGGCAAGGCGCCCGAGGTGCGGCTGTTCCGCAACGACATGGCCGGCAAGCGGATCCAGCAGGCGAGTCTCGACAAGCCGGCCGGAATCACCTGGGAAGTGGTGCCGCCGCCAGGTTATGCGCGTGTGCAGGAGGCGCTGCGACCGTTGCCCGGCAAGAAGTCACCGGTCACCCACATGGTGTTCTCCGACGGCCTGAGCGTGCTGTCGATGTTCGTCGAGCCGATCGACCCGCAGTCCCAGACCATGCAGGGGTTGTCGGCCGAAGGAGCGATCGGCGTGTACGCGCGCCAGGTCGAGGGTCACAATGTGACGGTGCTGGGCGAGGTGCCGAGCCAGGCACTGATCGAGACCGGCAACTCGGTCAGGCGGAAATAGCGCCATGGTCGAGCAGACGGTGGTGGTCGTGCGCGCCGAAGTGACGGGCGTGTGGGTCGAAGCCGTGGAGCCGTCCGGCTGTGGGGCCTGCGATGGCCAGGGCTGCGGGTCGCGGCGGCTTGCCGAAATGTTTCAGCGCGGCGAACGCCTGTTCCGCGTCGACAGCGATCTCGCGCTGCGCGTGGGCGACCGCGTGATCGTCGGCATTGCCGATGGCAGCGTGCTGCGCAGCGCCGGGCGCGCCTACGGCGTGCCGCTGGCCGGCATGCTGGCCGGCGCCCTGCTCGCGCAGGCGTTCTGGCCCGGCGACGCGGCGGCGGTGGCCGGTCTCGCAGCCGGCGGCGTGGTCGGCGTGTTCGGCTCGCGCGGCGTCACCGTCGCGCGCCCGCAGGTGCTGCGGCACGAATCCGGATCGGGCAATGTGATGAGGAAAGGACAATCATGTTCAAGACACTGATGACGGTTTCGGCACTGGTGCTCACTTTGGCCGTGCCGGCGCACGCCAGGGAAGTGGTGGACGTCGCCGACCTGGTGGACAGGCAGGGACCGGCGGTGGTCAACATCAGCACCACCAAGCTCGTCAGGAAGAATGGCGACGGCTTTCCGTTCACGCTGCCCGACGACGAGGAGATGCAGGATTTTTTCCGCCGCTTCTTCCCCGGCACGCCGCGCGGCCCGATGCAGGAAATCCCGGCGCGTGGTACCGGTTCGGGATTCATCGTCAGCAACGACGGCTACATCCTGACCAACGCGCATGTGGTGCGCAACGCCGATGAGGTCGAGGTCAAGCTGATCGACAAACGCAAGTTCACCGCCAAGGTGGTCGGCACCGACAGCCGTACCGACATCGCGGTGCTGAAGATCCCCGCGGGCAACCTGCCCACGGTGAAACTCGGCGATCCGGCGAAACTGCGCGTCGGCGAGGCGGTCGCGGCGATCGGCTCGCCGTTCGGGTTCGAGAACTCGGTCACCGCAGGCATCGTGTCGGCCAAGGGGCGCACGCTGCCTGCGGAGAGCTACGTGCCCTACATCCAGACCGACGTGCCGATTAACCCGGGCAATTCCGGCGGCCCGCTGTTCAACATGAAGGGCGAGGTCGTCGGCGTCAATTCGCAGATCTACAGCCGTTCCGGTGGTTACCAGGGGGTGTCGTTCGCGATTCCCATCGACATCGCCATGGAGGTCGTCGAGCAGTTGAAGGGCGGCGGCAAGGTGTCGCGCGGCTGGTTGGGCGTGGTCGTCCAGGAAGTCACCGCCGATCTGGCCGACTCGTTCGGCCTCGACCGCCCACGCGGCGCACTGGTCGCCCAGGTGCAGGAGGACAGCCCGGCCGATCGCGCGGGCCTGCAGGCGTCCGACGTGATCCTGAACTTCAACGGCAAGGCGATCGAGAATTCCGGCGACCTGCCGCGTCTGGTCGGCATGGCCAAGCCCGGCACGAAGATTCCGCTGGACGTGTGGCGCAAGGGCAAGACGCAGACGCTGTCGGTCGCACTGGGTGAATTGCCGGGAGAGGATGAGGCCGCTGCGAAGAGTTCGCGCAGCTATTCGCGCGGCGGACTCGCGCTGTCCGAACTCAGCGCGGACCAGCGGCGCGAGCTCAAGCTCGATCATGGCCTGCTGGTGGAAAGCGTGACGGGCGATGCAGCGCGCGCGGGCATCCGCGTGGGCGACGTCATCCTGGCGGTGAACAACGGCAAGGTCGCGACGGTCGACGCTTTCCGCAAGGCAATCGCCACCGTTCCCAAGGGCAAGAGTGCGGCAATCCTGGTGCGGCGCGGCGACGGCTCGCTGTACGTCCCGCTGAAGATATCGGGTGAGTGAGTCGCTGACGCTGTACACGCGCAGCGGTTGCCCCTTGTGTGAAGAGATGGAGGACGGGGTCCGCATGATGCTCGATGGCAGCGGCCATGCGCTGGCGACGGTCGACGTCGACGCGGCCTCCGATCTGAAGGCGCGCTATGGCTGGGACGTGCCGCTGCTGTTTCACGGCGAGGTCGAAATCTGCCGCCACCACTTCGATCCGGACGCCTTGCAGGCGTGGCTGCGCGCCCATCCCGCTTGATGCGGCAACGTCCGGGAGGCACGGCAGCGTCCCCAGGCGAGGGCGGCAAGAAATCGCGGCGGACGATGCGCTGAACGGAGCTTCAGGGCGACGTCGGGCAATGCCGCGGCGATGGACAAAATGCCGGCAAAAAATTAAGATAAACAAGTCATTTATATGGATTCGCCGTCCGGCGGTTCCTGCTCCAGGAAGGCCCATGCCGTACTCCCCGCTGTCGATGATTTCCCGCCGGGAATCCAGCTTGCCGCATTTCGGCAGCGTGGCGACGCGTGCCCGCGCGGGGGGGTGCGCATGAACGCGCGTGCCGATCTCATCCACAGCTTCGGCCGCGCGATGCAGGACCGCTACGGCGAACGCGTGCACAAGATCGCGCTCGATGCCGGCTTCACCTGCCCCAACCGCGACGGTTCCAAGGGGATCGGCGGCTGCACCTTCTGCAACAACAAGTCGTTCGCGCCCGGCGCGCGCGAACCGGCGTCGCTCGCCGCGCAGTTCGAGCGCGCACGCGGGCGCATCGCGCGTGGCACCGGCGCGCGCCGCTTCCTCGCCTATTTCCAGGCCTACACCAACACCTATGCGCACGTCGACGAACTGCGTGCGCTGTACGACGAGGCGCTCGCCGAGCCCGGCGTGATCGGGCTGTCCATCGGCACGCGCCCCGACTGCGTACCGGCACCGGTGCTCGACCTGCTCGCGGAATACCGCGAGCGCGGCCACGAGGTGTGGCTGGAGCTCGGCCTGCAATCGGCCTTCGATCAAAGCCTCGCACGCGTCAACCGCGGCCACGGCTTCGCCGAATACGTCGAGGCCACACGCGCCGCGCGCGCGCGCGGCATCCCGGTGTGCTGCCACCTCATCGTGGGGCTGCCCGGCGAGGACGAGTCGCACGCCCACGCCAGCCTCGACCGCGTGCTCGAGGTCGGCGTGGATGGTTTGAAGCTGCATCCGCTGCACGTGGTCAAGCACACCGTGCTCGCCATCGAGTGGAAGCGCGGCGGCTATGTACCGCTGGAAGAGGCCGATTACCGGCGCATTGCCGCCGACCTCATCGAGCGCACACCGTGGGCGGTGATCTATCATCGCGTCACCGGCACGGCACCCGCCGACATCCTGCTCGCGCCCGCGTGGTGCGCGAAGAAATGGGACATCCTCAACGGCATCGCCGACGAACTCGTGCAGCGCGGCAGCCGCCAGGGTGCACGCGCGGGCCAACCCTGGAAGGAGCACACGCATGCCGCTTGAACTGGTCTGTCCGGCGGGCAGCCTCATGGCCCTGAAAGCTGCCATCGACAACGGTGCCGACGCCGTCTACATGGGCTTTCGCGACAACACCAACGCGCGCGCCTTTCCCGGCCTCAACTTCGACGAGGCACAGGCCGCCGAAGGCCTGCGCTATGCGCACGAGCGCGGGCGCAAGGTGCTGCTCGCACTCAACACTTATCCGCAATCCGATACCTGGCAGCGCTGGACCGGCGCCGTCGACCGCGCGGCGAAGCTCGGCATGGACGCGGTCATCCTCGCCGACGCCGGCCTCATGCGCTACGCGGTGAAGCATCATCCCAAACTGCGTCTGCACCTGTCGGTGCAGGGCTCGGCCACCAGCTACGAAGCGGTGAATTTCTACCGCGAGCATTTCGGCGTGCAGCGCGCGGTGCTGCCGCGTGTGCTGTCGCTGCCGCAGGTGGAGAACGTGGTGAAGAACACCGAGGTCGAGATCGAGTTGTTCGGTTTCGGCGGCCTGTGCGTGATGGTCGAGGGACGCTGCCTGCTGTCGTCGTACTGCACCGGTGAATCACCCAACTCGGCAGGCGTGTGCTCGCCGGCCAAGTCGGTGCAGTGGAAGGAGACCTCCACCGGGCTGGAATCGCGTCTGAACGGCGTGCTGCTCGACCGCTACGGCAAGGACGAGAAGGCGGGCTATCCGACGCTGTGCAAGGGCCGCTTCGAGGTTTCCGGCGAGACCTATTATGCACTCGAGGAACCGACCAGCCTCAACACCCTCGACCTGTTGCCCGAAATGCTGAAAATGGGTATCGCCGCGATCAAGATCGAAGGCCGCCAGCGTAGCCCGGCCTATGTGACGCAGGTCACCCGGGTGTGGCGCGCCGCCATCGATGCAGTGAAGAATAACGCCGAAAGCTTCACCCCCGCGCCGGCCTGGATGGCCGAGCTGAACAAACTGTCGGAAGGGCAGAGTCACACGCTCGGCGCGTATCACCGGCCGTGGAAATGAGCGGCGTGCCCGGCGCGGTTGCTTGCATCTTGCGACTTGAAACTTGCTCCTGAAATGAACCTGTCCCTCGGTCCCCTCCTGTACTACTGGTCCCGCGAGGATACCTTCGCCTTCTACGAGGCGGCGGCGGATTGGCCGGTGGCGCGCGTCTACCTGGGGGAAACCGTGTGCTCGCGCCGCCATCTGCTGCGTCTGCCGGACTGGCTGGATGTCGCCGAAAAACTGGCCGCCGCCGGCAAGGAAGTGGTGCTCTCGACGCAGACGCTGATCGAATCCGAATCCGACCTCAAGGTGCTGCGCAAGATCGTGCGCGACGGACGTTTCCTGGTCGAGGCCAACGAGTGGGGCGCGGTGCGGCTGTTGTCCGCAGCGAATGCGCCGTTCATTGCCGGCCCCACCCTCAACGTCTACAATCCGGAGACGCTCGACGTGCTCGCCGGGCTCGGTGCGCGCCGCTGGCTGCCGCCGGTTGAGGTCTCGCGCAGTGCGCTGGCGGCGCTGCTCGAACACGCGCCGGACGGCATGGAGACCGAAGTCTTTGCCTACGGCAAGCTGCCGCTTGCCTACTCGGCGCGCTGCTTCACCGCGCGCCACTACAACCTGCCCAAGGACGACTGCCAGTTCCGCTGTCTCGACCATGCCGACGGACTGCCGCTGGCGACGCGCGAGGGCAAGCCCTTTCTCACCATCAACGGCATCCAGACGCAGTCGGCCGGGGTATACAACCTCATCAACGAAATTCCGTCGCTGCGCGAACTGGGCGTGGCCTGCCTGCGTCTGTCGCCACAATCGCGCCACATGGAGCGCGTGGTGAAAGCCTTCGATGCCGTGCTCGCGGGCGATACCGCTGCGGCCGCGGGGTTGGCGAAAGTGATGCCCGGCGCCTCGGTCGACGGCTACTGGCACGGCCGCGCCGGGCTCGAACACGACGCTGCACGCAATGCCTGAGACCCATATCACGCGCCGGCTGGAATTCGACGCCGGCCACCGCATTCCCCATCACGACAGCCAGTGCCGTCACCTGCACGGCCACCGCTACGCGCTCGAGATTACCCTGTCGGGCGAGATCATCCAGACCCCGGCCACCGCGCAGGAAGGTATGGTGATGGATTTCTCCGAAGTGAAGGCGATCGCCGTGGCCGTACTGGTGAGCCAGTGGGATCACGCCTTCCTCGTGTATCGCGAAGACCGCGTCGTGACCGAATTTCTCGCCGCGCTGCCCGGCCACAAGACCGTGGTGCTGCCGGTGGTGCCGACCGCGGAGAACCTCGCCGCCGAGGCGTTCCGCATCCTCGACGCCGCCTACCTCGACCGTTATGGCAATCGCCTGCGGCTCGAGCGCGTGCGCCTGTACGAGACCCCCAACAACTGGGCGGATGCGCTGCGCTGAAGCCTTTTATCGAAGCCAAGGAGCCGTCATGCTGAACCTTGCCATCCCGACCCCCGTCGCCACGCTGGTAGCGCGCTTGCCTGTCGCACCACCCAGCCTGGCTTTCACGCTCGCCGCCAACCGCCTGCTGTGGCCGGCGTTGCAGACCCTCGACTGGCAGCCGCTGGTTGGACGGCGCTACGCCATTCGCGTCAAGGATCTCGGCCTTGGCGTACGCTTCACCGTCACCCCGCGCGGCTTCGCGCCGACGCAGAGCGTGCCCGAACTCACCATCAGCGCGACCGCGCGCGATTTCCTGCTGCTGCTCGGTCGCCGCGAGGATCCGGACACGCTGTTCTTCAGCCGCCGCCTGGTGAGCGAAGGCGACACCGAGTTGGGACTCATCGTCAAGAACATGCTCGACGCGCTCGATCCCGAGTGCGTGCTTGCCCGCCTTCCCGTGCCGATGGCAACGGTCGCCAGGCGGGTGCTCGCCAGCGCCTGAGTGCGCGGTGCTCGCGCGACGATTCGGGCGGCGCGACCATCACGGCATCGGGCCGGGGGCGGCCCTCCTACAACGGCACGCCACGCGCCCGTGTAGGAGCGGCGCCCTCGCCGCGATTTTCGGGCTGTGGTTGTAATGCCAATGAATTGGCAACAACCACGCACCGGCGCCTTTATGCCCTCCGGGTGCTCGCCGCGATTTTCGGCGGTGAAACCGTTACGGCAATCGGGCCGAGGGCGGCCCTCCTACAAGGGCGCGGCACTCCTGTAGGAGCGGCGCCCTCGCCGCGATTTGGGCGGTGGAAACGTCACCCCCGTCGGGTCGGGGGCGACCCTCCTACAATGATCGGCACACCACCAGCGCGGGGTCGTCGAAATGGTCGATCAACAGCCGCTTCACCCGCATCTGCCAGAGCCGGCCAAATTCATCGCGTTGCGCTGCGTCCGCGGTGCCCGCCAGCACGGCGGACATGAGCGCCTGCATTTCGGGCGGGAACGGGACGATTCCGGGATGATAGGTGGTGACGGCGCCAGCGCCGTTGTCGAGCCGGGTGAAGCGCAGCTCGCCGTCGATCGCGGCGCCGAACTGCAACAGGTTGCGGCGCGCGTATTGACCGGCCAGGCCCTTGAAGCCGCCTTCGCCCGCCGCGCCGGTGAGCAGGCCGACGACGCTGGCGGTGACGCCCGCAGTGCCGTCGCTCACCGCCGCCGCAAGCTCGACGCGCACGCCGCCGCGCTGCGGATGGCCTTGCGGATACAGGGCGGTGAGCGCCCGGTGGGTCATGAGATAAGCGCCGGCGACGGTGGGGCAGGAGTGCCCAGCGAGGCGCACCACGTCGGCGTAGCCGTATTCGATGGTGCCGTCGCCGGCGCCGAGCAGTTCGGCGAGCGGATCGTGGGTGATCAGGCGCGGTACGGCGGCGAAGAATTCCGGAAAGTTCATGCGGGTCTCCTTGACAACGGACGCGACCGCGTGAGCGCCACGGCCGCCTGAACGATGAACCAGACCAGTGTAGCAGCCGCGAGGGCAAGGCCCCAGGTCTGGCCGCTGCCGGCAGCAAGGCCCGCGACGAGGAACAGCAGGGCGCGTACGCCGCCGTAGCGGGTGAGGTGCGTACGCAGCGTGGCATGCCATGCGCCTTGCGCACCCGGGCGCAGCCAGGTGGGCAGGAGTTGGCTGGCCGCGCCCGATACCAGCGGCAGGAGGAAGCCGGCGACGAAGGCCGCTTCGGGATCGGCGCCGCTCGCAAGCGGGGCGACCGCGCCGAAAGCCAGGCTCGCGACGAAGCCGGCCAGTGCCGCGGCGAGCAGGGGCGGCGCGCCGTGCGGCGCGAAGATGACGCCACGCAGCGGGCGCCAGGCCCACGCGAGGCGCGTGAGCGGTACCGCCCACAGCGCGGCACCGAGGAAAGCGAGTGGCGCGAAGGCGGCGGCGCCGACCGCGACGGCGACGCTGCCACCCAGCGCCCACGGCAGGTCGCGGCGCAGGCGCGGCCCAGCGTGCGGGTCGGGTGTCGCGGCGGCGGTGGGCATCAGCACCGACAGGGTGCCGATCGCGGTGAGGCCGATGAAGCCCAGTGTGTTCAGATGCAGGTGCAGGCGGCGCAGCGCGGGGGCCTGCTCCGGCCACACTGCGCCGGCAAGAATGGCGAGCAGGGCCACGGCGAGACACGCGAGTGCCGCCTCGTACCAGGCCAGTCCGGGATGTGGGCGGCCCAGTGTCATGCGGCGGCGCATGCGGCTCCAGCCGAGCATTGCCAGCGCCGCCGCGGCACCCAGCGTGGCGCCGGCATGGCGCGCGGCGAAGTAACCGGGGACGGCGAGCGAGAGTAGCGCCAGCGTGCCGGCGAGCAGTGCCACGAGGGGCAGCACGGCGAGCCGGGGCGGGGCGGCGCGGCTGCGGGTGAGCACCGGGATGAAGTGCCCCATCGCGCCGAAGATCAGGGGCAGGGCGCCGACCGCGAACAGGACATGTAGCGTGGCGGCACGACCGGCAAACTGGAATCCCGGCATGGCCGCGGCGAACGCGACCAGTGCCAGCAAGACCAGGGCCGGCAGCATGCCGCGGGTTCAGACGCGAATGAAGTCGATCACGATGGCGCCGGGTTCGCGCTGCAGATACTGGATGTCGACCGCCGCGCCGTAGCGGTTGCGCAGCTGGTCGAGCAGCGGCAGCGGATCGTGGTCGTTGACGAAGCGCATGCGCTCGCCGGGGGTCAGTGCGTCCAGTGCGCCGAAGATGGCGGCGTGGCGGAAGCGCTTGGCAATGCCGCGTGCATCGAACGGGTAGATCTGGTCGGGGCTGAGGTGGACGTGGGCATGCATGGCCGGCTCCTTCTAAAGATGTAAATGGGATGCAAATTATAAACGCATCATGACGTGATAGGGAATATAATATGTATATTTTTTACATCTAAAAAAGCGCCACCATGCAACTTACGCGCTTCACCGATTTTTCGCTCAGGGTGCTGATCAGCCTTGCCGCGCGGCCGGATGGGCTTGCCACGGTCGCCGCGCTGGCTGAGGAACACGGCATCTCGCGTCATCACTTGACGCGCGTGGTGCATCAGCTCGGCATCAAGGGTTACATCGAAACGATGCGCGGCAAGGGTGGCGGCTTTCGTCTCGCGCGCGTGCCGGAAGCAATCCGTGTCGGCGATGTCGTGCGCGACATGGAGAGCGGCTTCGAGATCGCCGAGTGCTTCCAGCCTGGCCAGTCCGCGTGCCGTCTCATGCCCGGTTGCACGCTGAAGGGCGTGCTCGGCGAGGCTGCCCAGGCGTTTCTCGCGACCCTGGATCGCTACACGCTCGCCGATCTGCTCTCGCCACCGGGGCAGGCGATCACCCCGGCAGTGCGATCTGCCCGTTGCTGCTGAAGAGATAGTCGCGGAACACGTGCTCCGCACTGAGCAGCGCGTAGCTGCCGTCGGCGGCGCGCCGCGTGGTGTCCTTCAGGCGATAGGTGTAATGGCCGCAGGTCCAGATATCGAAGTTACGCATGTGCGTGCACAGGCAGGTCTTGTCCGCGACCGAGATTTTCTTCGCGCCCGGATGGCGCTCGACCTCGCGGTTGTAGGCGTCGATGTAGGCGCAGCGCCCGTTGGCGTCGAGCAGGTAGCCGTAGGCCTCGCAGTTGGGGCGGATGCCCGCGCCGATGCCGGGGCTGCCTTTCAGCATGCGCATCGGATAGCCCGTCGGTGACAGCAGGTTGACCTCGATGTCGGCTTCGCTCGCCCTGAAATATTCCTGCTTCACCTTGTCGGGCAGCCCGCATTCCGCGGTGACGGTGAAGCGTGTGGCCACCTGCACGGCGGCGGCGCCCTGTTCGAGAAAAGCCGCTGCGTCGCTGCCGGTGAAGATGCCGCCGGCGGCGATCACCGGAATCTTCAATTCCTCGGCCTTCATCATGGCGAGCACTTCGCCGACGATGGTGGGGAGGTCGTACTTGGCCCAGTCCAGACCAAAACCCAGATGGCCGCCGGCGAGCGGGCCTTCCACCACGACGAAGTCGGGAAGCCGGTCGAGGCGCGCATTCTTGCGCAGGAACATGCCGAGCGCGCGTGCCGACGAGACGATGATGCCGAGTTTCGCGTCGCGAAAGCGCGGGTGATCCTCGATCAGGCCGAAGGAGCCGAGGTGCAGGCCCGCGGAGAGGGTGATGCCGTCGATGCCGGCGTCGAGCGCGGCACGCAGGCGCGCGCGCAGCGTCTCGCGCGGCGCGTTCATGGTCAGTTTTTCCATGCAGTTGATGAAGATGAGGCCGTCGCCGCGCTTCGCCTCCATGGTGCGCCCGACATGCTGGCGCGTGGCTTCTTCCACCTCGCCGAGGCTGAAGTGGACCTGACTCTTGTCGCTGCTGGCGACGTTCGCCTTGTACTTCTTCAGTTTCTGGCTGACGTAGTTGGTGTCGTAACGGCGGTCGGAGACGGTCGGCAGCATGGCGTCCGAAATGTGGCCGATGCCGCCGAGGCGTGCGATTTCCAGTGCCAGCTCGGCGTTGGAAATGTCCACGCCCATTCCGCCGACGACGATCGGCACCAGTTCCTGCCTGCCGAAGCGCAGCCGGAAATCATCCACGCGTTTCATTCTGTTCCTTGAGTGTTCTGGGTTGGCGGCCTGCCGGACGGGGACGCGATGCGCGCCAGGCCGTGCTTCGCTGCTTGGGACATGCATTGTAGCCGACTGCCGCCTGCCAGCCCGAATTCGCCGGCTGGCGCGGCGCCGCTCCGGGTGCGGATAGTTCTTGCACGTTTTCGCGTGACACGATATATAATCCGGCGATCATATGATCATACGATCATATGAGATTTCGTCGATAACCCCCCGCTCTGGAGATCCCATGAAGAAAGTGCTGTTCGCCCCCGTGATCCTCGCCGCCAGCCTGGCGGCGAACGGCGTGTTGGCCGCCGAGCCGGCCAAGCCCGCCGCCGCGTCCCCCGAGATGCAACAGATGATGAAGGTTTACACGCCGGAAATGCGGCAGAAAGTCATGGCGCTGTCGCCCGAACTCAAGGCCACCATCCAGCAGCTGCATGCGGGTCATCCGCGGCGCGCCAAGGAAACCACGCTGCGCCAGATCATGGTCGAGATCCTCGCCGAATATCAGACCATCGCCATGGCGATTGCCATGGACAACCCGGAAGCCGCGGCAGATGCGGCGCGTCGCCTCGCCGGCCACCGCATTCCCAAGGGCGGCCTGCTGCCGTATTTCCCGTTGAACCAGGTCAACGACGCCGACCTCGGCGTGCTGCCCGCGATGAATACCGCCGTCGAGGGCAGCGCGCTCAAGCTGGCCGAAGCCGCCGAAGCCGGCGACATGCCCAGGGCTGCCTCCTACCTGAGCGACATCATGACCGGCTGCGTTGCGTGCCACATGAAATTCCGCCCCGCGACCCCAGGCTTGTCGACCAACCTGATCAGCGCCCCCGCCAAGTAATTCCAACAACGTTCAGAGGAAAATCACGATGCAAAAACAAATCGTCGCCGCGGCCGTCTCGGCCGCACTGCTTGCGCTGTCCACCGGCGCCCACGCCACCAACGGCGATCAGATGCTCGGTGCAACCGCCACACAATGGGGAATGGCGGGTGCGGTCGTTGCCGCCCCGCAGGATGCGGGTACTGTTCTCACCAACCCGGCGGGCCTTACAGCCCTGAACATCGATGAGTTCCGGGCTGACATGGGCTTCGGTTTCTTGAATCCGCCGCGCAAGGCCAACGGTGTAGAAAGCGACTCGGATTATTATCTGATGCCTTCCGGGGCACTGGCCTTTCGCATCAATGACCGACTGACTGTCGGCATGGGGATGGCCGGCCTCTCCGGTATGGGCGTCGATTTTTCCGACGTCATGACGGCGGCTCCAGGCTTCCAGGCTGTGGTCACCACCAAGCAGCTCTACAAGATCGCGCCCGGTTTTGGCTACAAGGTCAATGACAAACTGTCGGTGGGTGCGGCACTCAACATCGACTATCAAAGCCTGGCGATTACCAATGCAAGCATGAGCTTGCCGCAGAACCAGGTCTTCGGACTTGGTGCAACGCTGGGTCTGACGTATCAGTTGAGCGACGCGTTGCGGCTCGGGGCTTCGTACATCAGCGAACAGAGCATGAGCGACTTCAAGTGGAACACGACAACGGGCAGGTACTCCATGGAGATGAATGCGCCGCAGACTTTCCAGATCGGTCTGGCCTACATGCCCAACCCGGGCCTGCTCATCGAAGCCGACATCAAGCGGATCCAATTCAGCGAAGTGCTGGACAAGGTGACTTTGAAGACGCCGGGAGGTTCCACAACGATGAATTTCGGTTGGGATGATCAAACCGTCTTCGCCTTGGGCATCCAGAAAAAGCTGAACGACAAGACCACGGTACGCGTTGGCTACAACTACGGTGAATCGCCGATTGGGCCGGAAGACGTGGCCAACAACTATGGTTCGCTTGCCGTCACCGAGCAGCACCTGACTCTTGGTCTGACTCGGCAGTTCAGCAAGAAAGTGTCCGGTAGTTTGTCCTATGCCCATGCTTTCAATAACGAGGTGCGCAACAGTGCCGGGAATTCGATCGAACTAGAGCAGAATCTGGTGAATTTCCAGATCAGCTACAGCAACTGATCGAGACTTGAACGGCTTCTTCCGGCTCAATCGCCCCATGCCGACCCGGTGAATTCACCGGGTCCGCCGGGGGAGTTGTGGCTACAGCATGGAAAAACTTGAACACGACGAACCCCGCCCCCGTCGGGCCGAGACAGAAAAGCGCTCCGGGCAGGACAGGCGCCGTCCGGGAATGCCGCAGGGCAAACGCAAATCCGCCGAAGTCCGCCGTCACGACATCGTCGAGGCGGCCATGGCGATCATCCGCGACGAGGGAGTGGCGAAGCTCACCACGCGCTCGCTGGCGCGTGCCGTCGGCATCGCGCAGCCGACGCTGTTCCTGCATTTCGGCACCAAGAGCCATGTGCTGGTCGCGGTGGTCGACACCATCCAGGAGAACCTGAAGAAGGAACTCAGTGCGCTCGGTCTGGAACGGCTGACTCCGCTCGACCGTCTGAGGGCGGTGATCCGCGCGCATCTCGCCTTCATCCAGAAGCAGCCCGGGATTCCGCGCCTGCTGTTTTCCGAAGCGCTGCAAAGCGGGGACCCGCTGTTTCGCGATCGCATGAATGTGCTGGTGCAGGACTTCCTGCAATTCGTTGCCGGACTCATCGGCGCCGGCCAGGCGCAGGGACAGATCCGCGCCGACATCGTGCCGCAGCAATGTGCGTGCATCCTCATCGCGGCGGTACAAGGGCTCGCGTTCCGCTGGATACTGTCCGGTCATCGCTTCGAGCTTGCGCAGCAGGCCGACGCCCTCATCGCCACCTTCATCGAAGGCTGGGCCGTACGCCCGCAAGCCTGAGCACGGTCCATCCCGGTGCGCGGCCTGCTCGTGACCGAGCGTGCGTCAGGGCACATGGAGCCGGGAGGATCGTGCCACCGTTCGGCTATACAGAAGGAAGCGAGACGCTGAAGCGGCATTCCCGCCGTTCCGGTATTGACCGGGGCGGGATGTCCGACGTCCGCCTGACGGCGTTACCGGTGAGCAGAGCGTGATGAAACCAGTTTTCGTGCGGCGATGGGTCGTGCTTTTTGCGCTTGCCGGGTTCGGCGCGGGACAGGCTGCGCACGCGGATGTCCCGGACTGGCAGGCGGTGGTCCTGAAAGTCGAAGTGGTGCGGCTGGATGGCGCGCGCGAGATCGGCTCCGCGATCGTGCTTGGTAACGAACGTGTGGTCACCAACTGCCACGTGCTGCGCGAGGCGTCCTCGATCCGGGTGATGCGGGGCGATGCCGTGTGGTCGGCGAGTATGGACGCCGGTGATGAATACCGCGACCTGTGCTTCCTGCGTGTACCCGGTTTCTCCGGCACGCCACCGCCGATCGCGGAGCCGGAGGCCTCGCGCGTGGGTCTGCCGGTGGTCGCCGTGGGTTATTCGAGAGGATCGTTCGGCGTGAGCGCGGGACGCGTGAAAGGTCTGTTCAACTGCACCTGCGACGGCGGGCGGGTGATCCAGACGTCGGCAGCGTTCGAACCCGGCGCCAGCGGCGGCGGGCTGTTCGACCGTGAAGGCAGGCTGCTCGGCATCCTCACCTTCAAGTCGGGCAGCGGCGGCAACTTTCATTTTGCCGTGCCGGTCGGCTGGATGAAGCAGCTGGGCAACATGCCGTCCGAGCGGATTTCCGGGCGCACCACCTTCTGGGAGAGCGCCACCCGTGACAGCGGGTATTTTTTGGTGGCATGCGACTACAGCGCGAAAAGGAACTGGCGCGGCCTGCTGCAGGTGGCCGGAGAGTGGACACGGCAGGAACCCTACAACCCGGAGGCGTGGATGGCGTGGGGCCGCGCGCGCCTCAACCTCGGCGACACGGATGACGCGATCGGCGCCTTCCGCAAGGCGCTGCAACTCGATTCCACCCACGCGGAAGCATGGTGGGAACTGCAGAAACTGGAAGTCGATCTGGGCCGCTCGTTGACGGGTGCAGGGGATTGAGGCCGGTCGGTGTAGACAGGAGAGGACGCGCGAGCGTTTCTTCCTTCACACACGTTGGCTGCCAGAGCTGTCTCGTCCCGGCCCATGCCGGACAGCAGACATCGGAGTCTTGATTTGTCGGTTCGCGCCCCTATATTGGATGGGAAGCCGGCGTAGCCGGCAGTGATTCAGCAACCTGTTCTGGAAAGGAGAGATGATTATGGCCAACATCACGCGTTACGATCCGTTCAGCCTCGCCCGCCTGGATCCCTTTGGCGATATCGACGATTTCTTCAAGGGCTTCTTCGTGCGGCCCGTGGCCTTCGAAGGGAAGCCGGAGATGCAGATCAAGGTGGACCTCAAGGAAGACGACAAGAGCTACACCGTGCATGCCGACATTCCCGGCGTGAAGAAGGATGACATCCAGGTCAGCATCGAGGGCAACCGAGTGTCGATCAGCGCGGAAACCAAAACCGAAAAGGAAGAGAAGGAAGGCGAGAAGGTGCTGCGTTCCGAGCGCTACGTCGGCAGGGCATCGCGCATGTTCACCCTGGCGCAGGAGGTCGATGAGGAAAAGGCGCAGGCGAGGTACAGCGATGGCGTACTCGAACTGACGCTGCCGAAGAAGGCCGCGAGCGCGGCGCGCAAACTGGCCGTGCAGTAACCGGGGCGGCGATCGAGCCGCGAAACGGCGCCTCCGGGCGCCGTTTCCGTTCGTGCGTCCGGTGCGTCCTGGAAATGTGGCAGCGAAGGCGAAACGGTATACTCTGTCCAGAATCGTCCATCAGGGCCGATTCCAGCCCGCGAGCGGTTTGCCGTTGCCGGATGGACGCCCGCGATCAATCAGCTTGCCGGAGGATCCTGCATGTCCCTGCGTTCGCAGTTTCTTACCGCAGCGCTGGCGGTCATGCTGTCCGTGGCAGCGTGCGCCCCCGACAACGGTCCCGTACTCGATGCACCGCAAGCACTCGCGCTGATGCAATCAGGCAAGTTGACGCTGATCGACATCCGTCGTCCCGAAGAGTGGCGCGAGACAGGCGTGGCCGTCGGCGCGGTGCGCATCAGCATGGCAGATGCGGAAGGAACCGCGGGCTTCGTGCGCCAGGTCGAGGCGCAACTCGGCGGCGACCGCAACGCCCCGGTCGGCCTCATTGGTCGCTCCGGCAGCCGTAGTGGACGCATGCAGAAAGCGCTGCTCGACGCGGGATTCACGCAGGTCTACAACATCCGTGAGGGAATGGCGGGAAGCGGTGCCGGTCCGGGCTGGATCGCACGCGGCTTGCCGGTGGAGCCGTGACAGGAAGACGTTTTTATCCCGGATTATCCAATAGACCGTAGGTCGGGTTTCAACCCGACATGTCGGGCTGAAGCCCGACCTACATCCCGTTGATTTTTCACGTACGAACGTTCCAATGGATTTTTCGGGATTATCCGGGTTTACTCATACGGGCACTGCCATTGCGAGCACTCTGTGCTCCATGTTTTCCGGCACGCTCAGATCCAGCCGCGCCGCTTCAACCGCCGGTGCAGCACCACTACCGCGACACCGGTGACGCCGAGCAGGACGGGGTAGGCCCACGGCCACTTCAGTTCCGGCATGAACTCGAAGTTCATGCCGTACAGGCTGAAGACCACGGTCGGCAGCGCCAGCAGCGCTCCCCAGCCGGCGAGCTTCTGTACCGATTCGTTCTGCTTCAGCGACAGGGAGGCAAGGTGGAATTGCATCGCGTCCGAGGTGGCGATGCGCAGGCGGTCGATGGCGGCCGACACGCGTACCGCGTGGTCATAGATGTCGCGGTAGTAGGCCTTGAGTTCGCGGATGCACAGGTTCGGGTGCACGCGGATCAAATCCTGGGTGATGTCCTGCATCGGTTCGGCGATGTCGCGCAGCAGGGTGAGATCGCGCTTCATCCCGTAGAGCTTCTCCAGCGTGTCCCGCCCGGTCCTGGCGCCGCTGGTCAGCTGGCTTTCCAGTGACTGGAAGCGATCCTGCATGCTTTCGATTACCGGACGGAAACGGTCGACGATGAGGTCGAGTACGAGATACAGCGCGTAGGGTACGCCCGGACGGATGCCGGGCGGGCACCGCTGCAGGCGATCGCTCACGCGCTGGAACCCGCTGGCGGTATCGTGGCGGATGGCAACGACATAGTTGCTGCCGACGAACAGGTGCGTCTCGCCCATTTCCATGCGCGATTCCCACATCTGCACGGTGCGTGCGGCAATGAAGACATGGTGGTCGTACTCCTCCAGCTTGGGGCGCTGGTGCGTCGAGATCGCATCTTCCAGTGCCAGCGCGTGCAGGCCGAGTTCTTTGCCCAACCCCTCGATGGTGGCGGTGTCGGGCGCGCGTAGTTCCACCCACAGAAAACGGTCCGCCTGGCCGACGTGATCGCTGATGGCGTCGAAGGCGATCGCTTCCGGCTGGCTGCGGTCGTTGCGAAAAAGCAGGACGTCGATGGGGGCCTCTGCCAGTCAAGCCATTGTCGACATCGTACGCGCCATGTTCAGAACGGCAGCGTGAGTTCCGGCGCCGCCTCGTGGAGCACGCGGCGGAAGTCCGCCTGGATGCGTTCCAGCGCCGCGGCATTGTCCGCCTCGAAGCGCAGCACGATGACGGGCGTGGTGTTCGACGGTCGCGCCAGCCCGAAGCCGTCGGCGTATTCCACGCGCAGCCCGTCGATCGTGATGATTTCCTGGGCGTCGGGGAAGCGCGCGGTCTTCTGCAGGCGCTCCATCAATGCGTAGTGCTCACCCTCGGCCATCTTGATGTTGAGTTCGGGTGTGTTCACCGTGTCCGGCAGGCCGTGCAGCGTGGCGTCGATGTCGGCCTGTTTCGACAGGTATTCGAGCAGGCGCGCGCCGGCGTAGAGGCCGTCGTCGAAGCCGTACCAGCGCTCCTTGAAGAACACGTGCCCGGACATTTCGCCGGCGAGCAAGGCGCCGGTCTCCTTCATCTTCGCCTTGATGAAACTGTGCCCCGTTTTCCACAACAGCGGACGGCCACCGCGCTGGCGAATCCAGTCGAACAGCCTGCGCGTCGACTTGACGTCGAAAATGATCTCGGCGCCCGGGTTGCGCGCGAGCACGTCGTCGGCGAACAGCATCAGCTGACGGTCGGGGAAGATGATGCTGCCGTCCTTGGTGACCACGCCGAGGCGGTCGCCGTCGCCGTCGAAGGCCAGGCCGATTTCGGCGTCGCTGGCTTTCAGGTGTGCGATCAGGTCCTGCAGGTTCTTCGGTTGCGAGGGATCCGGGTGATGGTTGGGAAAATTGCCGTCGACCTCGCAGAAAAGCTCGTCGACCTCGCAGCCGAGTTCGCGGAACAGTTGCGGGGCGAACGCGCCCGGCACGCCGTTGCCGCAGTCGATGGCGATCTTCATCGGCCGCGCGAGCCGGACGTCGGAAACGATGCGCGCGCGATATTCCGGTGCAATGTCGTGCGTGCGGTAAGCCCCCTCGCCCTGCGCGAGGCGGTTGTCGATCAGGCGCTGGCGCAGCGCCTGGATGGCTTCACCCGCCAGCGTCTCGCCGCCCAGCACCATCTTGAGACCGTTGTAATCCGGGGGATTGTGGCTGCCGGTGACCATCACCGCGCTGTTCGTGCCGAGCTGGTAGGCGGCGAAATAGGTCATCGGAGTGGCGACCATGCCGAGATCGACGACGCCGACGCCGGCCTTGCGGATGCCGCGCGCCAGGGCCTGGGAAAGCTCGGGGCCCGACAGGCGGCCATCGCGGCCGATGCAGATTTCCTTCTGCCCACGCGCCAGCGCCTCCGAGCCGATGGCCTGCGCGATCGCCTCGACGATCCCGGGCGTGAAGGTCTTGCCGACGATACCGCGGATATCGTAGGCCTTGAAGATTTCCTTGGGATATTCCACAGCGTGCTCCTCGATCGTGAAGCATTGGATTTTACCTGCACCTGCGGCGAGAAGGGGTGGCACGGTTTTTGATTGACAGAGGCGACTTGTCTGCTCCGAGAATCCATGTCGCAACCGCTCTTCCGTCCTCTGCATCCGGCGCGCCAGATGGTGGTCGTGCTCTTCATCGCCGTGGGCGTCTGGTATCTGACCTGGCGTCTGGGCACCTTCAACACGGCGCATCCGGTCTTTTCGCGCCTGCTTTACGGCGCCGAGGTGTTCGGTTTCGTCACCGCGCTGCTCAACGTGTTCATGACCTGGCGCCTCAGCGAACGGCACGCGCCGCCGCCTGCCGAAGGTCTCAAGGTCGACGTGTTCATTCCCACGTACAACGAAGATGTGGAGATGGTCAGGCGTACCGCGCTCGCGGCGCGGGTGATGGAGTATCCACACCAGACCTGGATTCTCGACGATGGCGACCGCCCGGCGATGCGTGAAATGGCCGAGTCGCTGGGCGTGCGCTACCTGGCGCGCAGCGAGAACCGCGACGCCAAGGCGGGCAACCTCAATCACGCCCTGCCGCACAGTGACGCCGACCTCATCGTCACCTTCGATGCCGATCATGCCCCGCGGCGGGATTTTCTCCTGAAGACGCTGGGATATTTCCAGGATGCGCAGGTGGCGTTCGTGCAGACGCCGCAGGATTTCTACAATCTTGATTCGTTTCAGAATCGTACCGACAGCGGCCGGCGCGTTGCCTGGTCGGAGCAGTCCCTGTTCTTCCGGGTGATCCAGCGCGGCAAGGACGTCTGGAATGCCGCCTTCTATTGCGGCAGTTGCGCGGTGATCAGGCGCAGCGCGCTCGACAGCATAGGCGGCTTCGCGACGGGCACGGTGACCGAGGACATCCATACCAGCCTGCGCCTGCACAAGCGCGGATATCGCTCGATCTATCATTGCGAATCGCTGGCGTACGGCGTGGCGCCGGCGAAGATCGAGCCCTTCCTCAAGCAGCGCGTGCGCTGGGGGGTGGGTGCGATGAACGTATGGCGCAAGGAAGGAATCCTGTTCACGCGCGGCCTCACGCTGGCGCAGCGCTTGAATTACCTGGCCACGGCGCTGGCGTATTTCGATGGCTGGCAGAAGGCGTTCTTCTATTTCGCACCGGTATATGTGCTGATGGCAGGCGCCATGCCCATCGGCGTCGACACCTCGTCATTCCTGCTTCATTTTCTTCCCTATATCATGCTCAATTTCCTCGCATTCGAGGAAATTGCCCGTGGCTACGGGCGCAGTCTGCTGATCGAGCAATACAACATGGCACGCTTCGCCAGCTTTGCCTGGTCGACCCTGGGCCTGTTGCGGATTCGCAAGCGCTTCGGTGTGACCGCCAAGGCGCAGCGCGAGCGATCGGCGAGCCTCGCGTATCTTGCGCCGCAACTGCTGGTGATCGCCTTGAACGGTGCGGCCATTCCCGTGGGCATCCTGCTTTTCCATTCGATGGGCCATCTTCCGGAAGACGGCATGTGGGCCAACGTGTTCTGGGCATCGGTCAACAGCGCTCTGGCTCTGATGGTGGTCGGGTTCACGCGTCGCCGCGACGGAAACAGGCGGCAGGAATATCGCTTCCAGTTGCCGGTCGCGGCGCGGCTTGGCGACGTGCTCGGTACGGTGGACGATCTTTCGCCGCATGGTCTGAGCTTCTATGGCGCAATCGGTGATCCACGCATCGGCGACCGTTTGCCTTTACGCTTGTATCTGCCGGATGGTCCTCTCGAAGGTGTGTTCGAGGTTCGCAGCGCGCTGACGGCCGAACATGACGCATCACGCTATACGCGGGCGGTCGGTGGGGCGTTCTACGGACTGCCGATTGCCGAGGCGCAGCGTATCGAGCAATTTCTGTATGGATCGAATCTGCAGTGGGAACTGAACCGCTTGCGTGAGGACAGCCCCACTCCGTTGCAACGCCTGGGATTGGTGCCGCGCAGCAAGGCTTCCCCGGCGGTCCGCTACTGGTCGAGTTGCGAGATCACGCTGGCGGACGGCAAGCAGGGTTCCTGGATTGGCCTGGCGGGTACGCTTGCGCGACAGGATGAATTCGAGCTCCTGATCGGCCATCGTTTCGAGCCAGCGCAGTGGCTCAGGCTCGCAGTGCACTCCAGGGCAGGGGTTCGTGAACTGCACGGAAAAGTCGTGGAACGTGACGGGCTCGCGACCGGAGGGGGTACGCTGTACCGTCATCGAATCCGCTTGACACAGGCGCAAGCGGCGGTGACATCGCGAGCGGGCATGGTCCTGAAAACCGCCGACAACGGTTCCGTGCTGTGACGAGGTTCGCTTGGGTTCCGGCGTTTTCGCCGTGTCCTGCGTTCATTGGCTGAATGCAGTTTCCTGGATAATCCACCCCCAGAGAAGGAACGAACCGAAATGAACAGAATGTGCATCGCTGTGCTGGCATGCATGGCGGCGTTGCAGGCCCGGGCGCAAGATGGTGTGGCGCTGGCCGGTATCGAAGGCTCGAACGCTACGCATTCCGCCTACCTGGGCACTGTGCGGCCGTTAGCTGGAAGTGGCCTGGGCAAGGGCTGGGTGCAGCGCTACTGGCTGGACTACACCAGGTATCGCTATGAGAAGACGCCCGTTCAGGACATCGACGCCAGCGTGGTCGGTGCGGAGGTCGCGCTGGGATACCAGGACAGCTCGGAGTCGGGCTGGTGGAGCGCGTATGTGGGCGGACGCTACGGGAACACCCGGCTGAGTCCGGACGATCCCGCCAACGAGGATCGCGGCGGTGATTTCAGCGCCAAGCTCCAGTTCGAAGGCGAGACGGCGCTGTCACCGGGCTGGCGCATCAATGGCATCGTCAGCCACGTCGTCGCTCATTCCAGTTACTGGGCGCGCGTGCGCCTGGAGCATTGGCTCGGTGATGGCCTGCGAGTGGGGCCGGAGTTCGTCGCTCAGGGTGATCCGCTCTACCACCTGCACAAGATCGGTGTGTATGTGGGTGGTATCCGTCTTGGCGAGGCAGCCGCGCTTACGGTCAAGCTCGGGGCAAGCAAACTGAGCGCGGAACGGACAGGGGCCTATGCCGGCGTCGAATGGTACATGCCGTATTGAGCCTCGCGGAGCAAAGCCCCCGTGTTGCACCCTCGACGATGCGCGTCGCGATCAGCGATTGTGGCGACGCACCTGCCAGGCCAGAACCAGCAGGCCCAGCGCCATGAGTGGCGCGGAGCCGGCTTCCGGCACGGCCGAGACGCGCACATTGTCCAGCCCCCAGCTTTCATCGTCGACGCCCTGAAGGCCATAGCCGGTGAAATTCAGGTTCAGCAGGTCGGTGGCGCTCGCGAATGCGAAGCTGAAACGATAGACGGAATCCATGACCTGCGAAGTTTGCAGGATGCCATCGTAAAACGTGAAACCCAGGGAATAGGTTTCCGCTGCACCCGTATGATAAGGGTTGAGCGATGCAGGACCGTAGCTCTGGCCGGCGGGATTACCGTTGGAAAAGGTTTCGTCGAGCAGTACGGACCCGTCGCCGAGCGTGACCTTGAAGGCGTCGTTCCCGTAATCGAAGGTGGTCCCGGACGAACTGCCATCCCACGAACGGATCAGATAAAGATCGAATTCCAGCCGCAGGTTGTCGTATGCCGAGAGGCCGGTCAGCGTGAGCGAAACGGTTTCATTGCCGAATTCGCCAAGGAATGTCCGCGCACCGAAAGGGTAGGGCGTCGGTGCATCCGTACGATTCGTGTGGGACCACTCGGCACCGGGTGCGGACTGGAAGTCGTGTTCGTAGAGCACGACAGCGTGAGCGGATACAGTGGGCATCAGCAGTGCCGTGGCGGACAGCAACGAGGCGAGTGCGTTCTTCTTCATGGACGAATATCCTTTATGGTTCCTGGAGGCGGCGTGCGATGTAAAGCCGGGCCGACTGGTTCCTGCGATCACAGGAAGCCAGCAGGGACTGGAGAAGGATAAGCAACTCGCATGCCAACAAACCGGATGGTTGCCGGAGCGAGGGGCGTCAGGGGGAAACGGGCTGGGGCGGAACAACACGTCCCGGCAGCAGGCGACCGGGACGTTGGAATTTCGACGTGTTCGGTGTGGCGGCGACGGTATTTACTCGACGATGCCGTTGAGCAGCGCCTTCTCCTCTTCCGCGAGCCGCTTCAGCAAAGGTTCGAATGCGGGTGTCGCCATCTGCGCCATGAATTCGGTGTTGGCCTTGGCGATATAGACCTTGCCGTCGGTGCCTTCGAACACGCTGACGCGGCAGGGTGCGAACGGCATGGTTTTCTGCGCGGCCTGGGCCTTGAGAAGACTCTCCGCGAGATCGCGCTTGCACAGCGCGAGCATGGTGAAGGGGCGGGCGTTCTTGTGGCCCGCCTTCAGCATGGCGTCCTGCATGTCCACCACCGGGCCGATTTCCCAGCCGCGTTTCCTGGCGGAGTCCTGCAGGGCGGCGACGGTTTCATTGAAGCCGAGACGACTTTTCTTTTCGGCCATCATCGCGACCATGAGCCTGGCCTGGGCTTCCTGCATCTTGCGCAGTTCCGCCTGCGGGTCGGGCTGGGGGTCTGCGGCCGTGACGCTGAAGCTGGTGAGGAGGAGCAGGGAGGCAAGTGCGGCGAGACGTTTCATGAAGCGCTCCTTGTAGTGATCGGGTCAGTGAGGGCAGGCCACGGGTTTGCCCTTGAGGCGATACAGCGTGCCGCAATAGGGGCATAGCGCCTCGCCGTGTCCCTCGATTTCCAAGTATACGCGCGGATGGGAATTCCAGTCGGTGTGCCGCGGCAACGGGCAATGCAGCGGCAGATCGCCGTCGGACACCTCGATGACGCGTTGAGTGTTGTCCCGCTTCGCGGCGGTGGCATCGCGTGGGTTCATGGATGGTTTGCGTTCACTTGACCGGAGTGAGCCATTCGGCGTGCGTCGGCGTGCGGCCGTGCACGCAGTCGAAGAACATCGCCTGCAGCCGTGCGGTGACCGGGCCGCGCGCACCCGCGCCGATGGCGCGGTTGTCGAGTTCGCGGATCGGCGTGACCTCGGCGGCGGTGCCGGTGAAGAAGGCTTCGTCGGCGGAATACACTTCATCGCGGGTGATGCGCTTCTCGATCACGGGCAGGCCGATTTCGGCGGCGAGCTGCACGATGGTGTCGCGCGTGATGCCTTCCAGCGCGCTGGTGAGGTCCGGCGTGTAGAGCTTGCCGTTCCTGACGATGAAGATGTTCTCACCCGAGCCCTCGGCGACGAAGCCGTCGACGTCGAGCAGCAGCGCCTCGTCGTAGCCGTCCATCTCGGCTTCCTTGTGCGCGAGGATGGAGTTCATGTAGTTGCCGTTCGCCTTCGCCTTGCACATGGTGATGTTGACGTGGTGGCGCGAGAACGAGCTGGTCTTCACGCGGATGCCGTTGTCCAGCGCCTCCTGGCCGAGGTAGGCGCCCCACGGCCAGGCGGCGACGATGACGTGCACCGACAGGTTCTTCGCCGAAATCCCCATGGCTTCCGAGCCGAAGAAGGCCATCGGGCGCAGGTAGCCGGATTCCAGGCCGTTTTCGCGCACCACCGTGCGCTGCGCTTCGGAAATCGTGGCCTTGTCGAACGGCATTTTCATGCCGAGGATGTGCGCCGAGCGGAACAGACGGTCGGTGTGTTCCTGCAGGCGGAAGATCGCCGTGCCCTGCTCGGCCTTGTAGGCGCGCACGCCTTCGAACACGCCCATGCCGTAGTGCAGGGTGTGGGTGAGGACGTGGGTGGTGGCATCGCGCCAGGGGACGAGCTTGCCGTCGTACCAGATGACGCCGTCGCGGTCGGCCATGGACATGGTGGTTTCTCTTGCTGACGAATGGAAAACACCCATCTTACCGGAATCTGCCGGTACCGATGCGACCCCGTGCATCCGCGCGGGGCCTGACCTGTTTTGCTATCCCGCTCGTGGAGGACGCTGCGCCGATTTGGGGCGGAACGCGTCGATGGTGCCGGGGCGTGTCTCCAGATACGGCCCGCCGATGAGGTCCACGCAATAGGGCACGGCGGCGAATACGCCGTCGAGCGTTTCCCTGATCGCCTTGGGCTGGCCGGGCAGGTTGAGGATGAGGCTCGTGCCGCGCGTGACACCGACCTGACGCGAGAGGATCGCGGTCGGTACGTACTTCAGCGATACCGCGCGCATCGCCTCGCCGAAGCCGGGCAGCACCTTGTGCGCCACGGCGAGCGTCGCTTCGGGGGTAACGTCGCGCGGCGCCGGCCCGGTGCCGCCGGTGGTGAGGATCAGCGCGCAGCGCTCGACGTCCGCGAGTTCGGTGAGCGTTGCCTCGATCGTGGCCTGCTCGTCGGGAATGAGGCGGGTGACGAATTCGGCCGGGTTGGCCAGCACCGCGCCGAACCACTCGTGCAGCGCAGGCAGCCCCTTGTCTTCGTAGAAGCCGCTGCTGGCGCGGTCGCTGACGGAGACAAGGCCGATGCGAACGGAATCGTGTGACATGTGGTCTTAAAAGAGGATTGAGCGAAAGCCCGAATTTAGCAGAATCGGGGCATGGCGATGCAAGGAGACGGCGATGCGTAGCGTGCGATGGCTGCTGGCGGTGTGCGGGTTGTGGGTGGGGGCGGTGCTGGCCGATCCGCCACCCGGTTACGATTTTGTCGGCTTCGACGCGGGGCTGGCTGCGGCGAAGGCCAGTGGCAAGCCGGTGTTCCTGTACTTCGGGCGCTACGGCTGCGCCTGGTGCGACCATACCAACAAGAAGACGTTTTCTGATCCGGAACTGAAAAAGCTCTACAGCACGCATTACGTGCTGGTCTATGTCGACGCCGAATCCGGGCGTCGCGTCACCCTGCCGTCCGGTGAGCGCATCACGGAAGCGGAGCTGGGTACGCGCCTGAATGCCTTCGCCACGCCGCTCTTCGTGTATTTCACGCCGAAGGGCGAGAAGATCATGCAGATCCCCGGCTTCAAGACGGTGCAGGATTTTCGCGACTACGACCGCTACGTGCGCGGCGGCCACTACCGCGACAAGACGCTGCTCGAATTTCTCGGCGGCAAGTCGTGAAGGCCGTACTGCTGCTTCTTGGCGTGCTCGCCCTGCCGGCGCAGGCGGCGTGGCAGTGGGATGAGCCACTCACCGTCAACACCGCGATCGGCGCGGCGATCTTTCCCCATCTCGAATCGGCGAACCGCAAGGGTATCGCGGTGTCGGCGGGTACGGTCGGCGTGGTGTGGGAGGACAACCGTGACGGCACGCCGCAGTGTTACCTCGCCGTCAAACCGGCCGCTGCGGCCACCTTCCGGCCGGAAGTGCGGCTGAGCCGCGGCGAGTGCTACGAGCCGGTACTGCAGGCGCTGGACGGCGGCCGCTTCGTCGTCGCATGGGAAGAAAACGGCCGCGTGCGCGGCCAGGTGTGGCCGGCCGGTGCGGCACACGATTTGTCCACGCGTGCCGCCGCACAGGTCACGCTGGCGTCGCACGGCCGCGCGCTGTATGCGGCGTGGGCCGAGCAGGCCGGGCGCTTTCGTCACATTGTCGTCACCCGGCTGGACGTGCAGGGCGAGGCCTTGCGCGTCGATACGCCGCAGCCGGTCGAAGTGGGCGTGCCGGTCGACGAGCAGGGCTGGCCAGCCCTTGCGATCAGCGGTGACGGCGACATCACCGTGGCGTGGGAAGACCGCCGGCATCGTCATACCGTGCCGTTGGTCAGCCACAGCCGCGACCACGGCAGGACCTTCTCCGCGCCGGCGCGGCTCGCCGACACCCGCAGCGGCAGCGTCGACGGACTCGGTGCTGGCACCGGCGCGATGCGCCCGACACTCGCCGCGCGGGGGGCGCGCGGCGTGGTGGCCGTCTGGCTCGACAAGCGCGACTTCCTCTCCGGCTACGACGTCTACGCCGCCTTCGACGCGGGCGAGCGCCGCTTCGGCCGCAACCTGAAGGTGCAGGACAGCTTCGGCGACAACATCGCGCAATGGCATGCGACGGTCGTCGCCGATGGCGAGGGGCGTCTCGTCGTCCTGTGGGACGACGCGCGCGACGGCACGGCCGATATCTGGCTGACGGAGTGGGATGGCGCGGATTTCGCCGAGGATTTCAGCTTTCCCGGCGGTGCTGGACCAGGCGCGCAATCCGACCCCATCGCCAGTCTGGATCCCGCTGGCGCGCTGCATGTCGTGTGGCTCGATCGCGGCGACGCGGCCGGCACGCGGGTGCGCTACGCCCGCGCGGTGCGACGCTGACGCGTCAGCCGTTGCCGCACTGCATCGAAGGCGTCAGCTTCATCCAGCGTATCAGCCACGCTTTCGCGCGTTCGCGCGCATGCCGGGTGGCGATCTTTTCTTCCGGCGTCTGGTCGGGACGAAAGTCGAAGGCGCGCCGCGCCATCGGATACACCTGGTATTCCACCGGCACGCCGCGCTCCCACAGCGCATAGAAGGCGCGGCCGCCATTGATGCGGCGCAGTTCGAAATCCTGTTCGCCGATGAGATAGAGGATGGGCGTCGTGAGCTGCATCACTTCCGGCGCGACGCGGAACAACTGGTCCGGCTCCGGCGCGTTCGGATTCTGCATGTGGCCGTAGTAGCTGACGATGGCCGCGATGTCCGCGCCGCGCCGGGTGGCAAGCCGGATCGCGTAATAGGGTCCGCGCGACAGCCCGACGATGCCGACAGGCTGACGACACGCGTTCGGCAGCGATTTCAGGTAATCCAGTCCCGCCTCGACGTCCATTTCGGTCGCCGGATCGTGTGCCGACGGCCAGCGCTCGATGAAGCGTCCGCTCTGCCAGTCGGGTGCGACGACGAGGAAGCCCTGCGCGGCGAGTTCGCGGATGTGCGCGCGCTCGTCGCCTTCGTAACCGCGCTTGGCATGGATGAAAAGCACGGGTGGGAAGGGCCCCTTGCCCGCCGGCGTGGCGACCTCCGCCGGCACCTCGCCGCCATCGGCGGCACGCAGGGTGATCTTGCTGATTGCCACCTCGTCGCCACGCACCGGCGCGCTCAGGGCCGATGCTAAGATGGCTGTCGCCATGATCCAGTGCTTCATGTCCCGTTCCTCTCGTGCGTCCTGCAGGCATTGTAGGCGACGGGCGCGGCACGCCCGCAGGGTGCAAACCTACCGGGTGGGCAACACATGGCGCTGATTCCGCCGCGTCTCGCGCGGCCGTTGATGGCGATCTGGATTTCACTGGGTCTGCACGTCGCGCTGCTCGCGTTCGTGCGCGTCGTGCCGCCCGGCGCGACGGCGGGCGCAAGCATCATCGAGGCGCGCCTGGTGCCGCGCGTGTCGGTCGTGCAGGTCGTGCAGCCGGACCTCGTGCCTGCGCCGGCGCAGGACGACGTCGCAGCGCCCGCGCCGCGGGCACCCGCCGCCCCACCGGACGTCCTGCCGGCAAGTCCCGCGCCGGATGCGGTTGACGGCGCGCCGCCCGCCGCCGCGCCGCCGCTGCCGGCCGCGCCGGAGCCGACGCCCGTGCTGGCGATCCCCAGCGGCGCCGATCTCAACTTCTACCCCGCGCGCGAACTCGACGTGCAGCCGCGCGCGCTGCACGCCATCCTTCCCGAGTATCCGCCCGAGGCCGACCGCCAGCGCCTGTCCGGCCGGGTGCGCCTGCAAATCAAGCTGGAAGCCGACGGCCGCGTCAGCGACATCGAGATCGTCGGCGCCGATCGCCCCGGCCTGTTCGACGATTCCGTGCTCAAAGCCTTCCGCGCCGCACGTTTCGCCCCCGCGCAAAAGGATGGCCGCCCGGTGCGCGCCTTGCTGCTGATCGAGGTGAAGTACGACTGGGAGGGGAGCGGTGAGGCGGTGAGCGGTGAGCGGTGAGCGGTGAGCGGTGAGCGGTGAGCGGTGAGCGGTGAGCGGTGAGGCGACAGCCACCCCTCACCCCTCAGTCCTCAGTCCTCAGTCCTCAGTCCTCAGTCCTCAGTCCTCAGTCCTCAGTCCTCCGTCCTCCGTCCTCTGACCCCGGCCGCCAGCGCTTCAACGTCAGCGCGTTGGTCACCACGCTCACGCTGGAAAACGCCATCGCGGCGCCGGCGATGACGGGGCTGAGCAAGCCGAATGCGGCGAGCGGAATGCCGACGACGTTGTAGAAGAAGGCCCAGAACAGGTTCTGCCGGATCTTGCCGTAGGTGCGGCGGGAGATGTCGATGGCGTCGGCGACGAGGGCGGGGTCGCCGCGCATGAGCGTGATGCCCGCGGTGTGCAGGGCGACGTCGCTGCCGCTGGCCATGGCGATGCCGACGTCGGCGGCGGCGAGTGCAGGGGCGTCGTTGACGCCGTCACCGACCATGGCGACGGTGTCGCCGTTGGCCTTGAGCGCGACCACGTGCGCGGCCTTGTCGGCGGGCAGCACTTCGGCGAGCACGCGGTCGATGCCCAACGCGTGCGCGGCGGTGTGGGCGGCGCCGCGGTTGTCTCCGCTCAGCATCACGCTGGCGATCCCCTGTGCCTTGAGGTTCGCTACCGCGGCGGCGGCGGTGGGCTTGACGGCGTCGCCGAACGCCAGCACGCCGAGTGCGCGACGGTCGCGTGCGCGTGCCAGCCAGGACACGGTGCGCCCGGCGGCTTCCTGTTCATTGGCGACCGCGTCGAGCGGCGCGGTGTCGACGCCGTTTTCCTGCATCAGGCGGCGGTTGCCCAGCCAGTAGGTGTCGGCCCCGGCCTCGCCGGCAAGGCCACGGCCCGGTAGCGCCTGCTGCGCGCGCGCGGCGACGTGCACAAGGCCGGCTTCGCGCGCCGCGGCGATCACCGCGCGCGCCAGCGGATGCTCGCTGCCGGCCTGCAATCCGGCAGCGATGGCGAGCACGTCGTCGCGGCTTTCGCCGTCCGCGGCGATGCCGGCGGCCAGATGCGGTTTGCCGTCGGTCAGCGTGCCGGTCTTGTCGAATACCACGGTGCGCACGCGGTGCGCGAGTTCCAGGGCTTCGGCGTCCTTGATGAGGATGCCGTGACGCGCGGCGACACCGGTACCGGCCATGATCGCCGTGGGTGTGGCAAGGCCCAGCGCGCACGGGCAGGCGATGACCAGCACCGACACGGCACTGAGGATGGCCGCTTCGACGTCGCCCCCCACCGCCCACCAGGCGATAAAAGTGACAAGCGCGATGGCCATCACCACCGGCACGAACACCGCACTCACGCGGTCGACCAGGCGCTGGATCGGTGCCTTCGCCGCCTGCGCGTCTTCCACCAGGCGGATGATGCGCGCCAGCGTGGTTTCGGTGCCCACCGCCGTGGTGCGCGCGACGAGTACGCCGTGCGCGTTGATCGCGCCACCGGTGAGGGCGGCGCCGGGCTGCTTGTCGACTGGCAGCGATTCGCCGGTGAGCATCGATTCGTCGACCTGGCTCGTGCCCTCGACCACTTGCGCGTCGACCGGCACGCGCTCGCCGGGACGGATCACCACCAGATCGCCGACGCGCACGGCGTCGATCGGCAGGTCACGGTCCACGCCGTCGTGGCGCACCCGCGCGGTGACCGGACGCAATGCCTGCAGCGCGCGGATCGCTTCGGTGGTCTGGCGCTTGGCGCGCGCCTCCAGCCATTTACCGAGCAGCACCAGGCTGATGACCATCGCGGACGCCTCGAAATACAGATGCGTGGTCGCACCGTCCGTCAGCAGCAGGTACACCGACAGGCCGTAGGCCGCGCTGGTGCCGACCGCCACCAGCAGGTCCATGTTGCCGCTGCCGGCGATGAGCGCCTTCCAGCCGGCGCGGTAGAAACGCGCGCCGAGCCAGAACTGCACCGGAGTCGCCAGCAGCCATTGCAGCCAGCCGGGCAGCATCCAGTGGACGCCGGCGAGGCTGGCAAACATCGGCGTGACCAGTGGCAATGACAGCGCGAGGGCGAGCGCGACCGGCCACCAGTCGGGCAGGGCGCGGCGTGGCACGACCTCGGCCGCGCCGGACGGCAGCGGCAGTTGTGCACCGTAGCCCGCGCGCTCCACCGCGGCGATCAGTGCCGCCGCCGAGGTGCCGAGCGCCACCTTGACCGTGGCCTGCTCGGTGGCGAGGTTGACGCTCGCTTCCAACACACCCGGCACCTTGTTCAAGGCTTTTTCCACCCGCGTCGAGCAGCTCGCGCAGGTCATGCCGCTGATGCCAAGCGTCAGCGTCTCCATCGGCACACTGAAGCCGGCCCGCTCGATCGCCTGCGTCACGGCGGCAAGCTCCGCCTCACCCGATACCGTCGCGGTCTCGGTGGCGAGGTTCACCGTGGCGTCCGTCACGCCCGGCAACTGCCTGAGTACCTTCTCCAGCCGTGCGGAACAGCTCGCGCACGTCATGCCATGGATGCCCACGGACAGGGTATTCATGTCGAACTCCTTGTTGGCCCGGTCTTCAGTACGTTCCGAACATCACGTGGCCGTATCAGTCAATCATGGGAGGGTCGAGCGGCCCGACTAGTTCAACGGCGCACGCTGAGGAGCGGATAGTCCTTCGGCAGCAGTACCCACATGCGCCCGCGCTGCTTCATGCGCCCGGCGAGTTCACCCGCCGCATCGCCGAAACCGAAAAAGAAGTCGGCGCGCACGCCGCCGCGGATGGCGCCGCCGGTGTCCTGCGCCATCACCAGGCGGTTGAGCGGCTCGGGGGAATTCGGTTGTGTGGTGGCGAGAACGACCGGTGCGCCGAGCGGAATGAACCGCGGGTCGACGGCAATCGAGCGCCCGCTGGTGAGCGGCACGCCCAGTGCGCCGAGCGGGCCGGACAGGCCGTTCGGCAACTCGCGGAAGAACACGTAGCTCGGGTTGGCGGTGAGGAGCTCGGGCAATTTCTCCGGGTTGCGTGCGCCCCAGTCCTTGATGCCCTGCATCGAGGCCTGGTCGAGCGTCAGTTCACCGCGTTCGACCAGGAGCCGGCCGATCGACTGATACGGATGGCCGTTCTGGTCGGCATAGCCCACGCGCAGGTGTGAGCCGTCGGGCAGCTCGATGCGGCCCGAGCCCTGGATCTGCAGGAAGAACAGGTCGACCGGGTCTTCCGCCCAGGCGATGGCCCGGCCGCGAAAACCGTTCTGTCCCGACTCGATTTCCGCGCGCGTGGCGTAGGGAACGATCTTGTTGCCGACCAGGCGCCCACGCAGGCGCAAGCTCTTCAGTTCGGGATAGATGCCCGCGAGATCCACGGTGATGAGGTCGTCCGGCACGGCATGAAGTGGAAATCGCGCACGCGCGCTGCGCACGCGATCACCCTTGAGCAGCGGTTCGTAATAGCCGGTGACCAGCCCTTCGACGCTGCCATCTTCCTGCGTCGCCTGCCAGGGCTGGAAATGACGTTCGAAGAACGCGCGCGCCGTGGCGTCGTCCGGCGCCGGCATGGCCGCCGCTTCGGCGCAGCTCGCCTGCCAGGCGCCGCGCTTGACGAGCGTGGTGCAGCCCTGCAGGAAGGCCGGCCACGCCGCGCTCGCCTGCTCGGCCGGCCAGAACGGCAGGTCCGCCCAACTGACCGCCTTGAGGGTCGGGTAGGCCTGCGGCACGGTGGGCAGCGGCTGCACGGGCGGCGGAGCAGGGGACGGCGCGGGTGAAGGCGCGGGTGAAGGCGCGGGTGGAGGCGCCGTGGGCTCGACCGGCGGGCGCACGGCGCAGGCGGCGAGCGACAGGGCGAGCAGCCAGGGGCTCGCGCGCAGAAGGGCTTTCACGAGAAGGGCCATGCTTGAACCCGGATTATCCAGCTGCCCGCGGGTCGGGCTTCAGCCCGGCGTGTCGGGTTAAAACCCGACCTACAGGACGCTGATTGATAAGCGGAACTGGCCGTAGGTCGGGCTTCAGCCCGACAGGTCTACACAGCGTTGATGGATGACCTGCGGAGGGTGAATCGGGCATGGCGTCAAAGTATAGCAATGGCAGACGCACCTGCGTGGCCGTGCCGGAATCCCACGCGGACGGCAGCTGACGGTGCGCGGGCCATCGCTGGCCGGCATGGCGCACTTTTGCAAACGTCAGGCATGCGCCTCAGCGCGGCGTCAATGCAGCACGCGCGGCATGGAAAGCATGAAGGACGGAATCTCGGCCTCGAACTTGTTGCCGTCTTCCGCCACCATCTGGTAACTGCCCTGCATGGTGCCGACCGGGGTCGCCAGCGCGGTACCGCTGGTGTATTCGAAGCTTTCCCCGGGTCGCAGCAGCGGCTGTTCGCCGACCACACCGAGACCCTTCACTTCCTGCGTTGCGTTGTGCGCGTCGGTGATGATCCAGTGGCGCGAGATCAGTTGCGCCGCGACGGTGCCGCTGTTGGCGATGGTGATGGTGTAGGCGAACACGTAACGGTCGGCCGAGGGGTCGCTCTGCTCTGCCAGGTACGCGGTGTCGACGCGGATGCTGATCTGGTATTTCTTGCCTTCGGCCACGCTTGGGTCTCGCCGGGTTGGAATGTGTCGAGTGTAACGCAAGGCCCCGCCGGGCTGTTAAAATGCACGGTCATTCAAAATATTCCGGAGCTTTCCCATGACGTACCGCATCGCCCCGTCCATCCTGTCCGCCAACTTCGCCAAACTGGGCGAGGAAGTCGACAACGTGCTCGCCTCCGGCGCCGACATCGTCCACTTTGACGTCATGGACAATCACTATGTGCCCAACCTCACCATCGGCCCGCTGGTGTGCGAGGCGCTGAGGAAGCACGGTGTGACCGCGCCGATCGACGTGCACCTGATGGTCAAGCCGGTCGACCGCATCATCCCCGATTTCGCCAAGGCGGGTGCCACCTACATCACCTTCCACCCGGAAGCGTCCGAGCACATCGACCGCACCATCGGCCTGATCAAGGAAAACGGCTGCAAGGCCGGCCTGGTGTTCAACCCCGCCACCCCGCTCGACGTGCTGGAATACACTCTGGACAAGCTCGACATGGTGCTGCTGATGTCGGTCAACCCCGGCTTCGGCGGACAGAAGTTCATCCCCTACGTGCTCGACAAGGCGCGCGCGGTGCGCAAGATGATCGACGACCGTGACCTCAAGGTGGAGATCGAGATCGACGGCGGCGTCGGTCCCGCCAACATCGCCGAAGTCGCGCGGGCCGGCGTCGACACCTTCGTGGCCGGTTCGGCCGTGTTCGGCGCCGCCAGGGACAGCGATCCGCAGCGCTACAATTCCATCATCGCCGCGATGCGCGCCGAGTTGGCGAAGGTCTGAACTGCAGGGGCTAGGGGCTGGGATCTAGGGGCTAGGGGGTCTTGTGCTTCGCGCCTCTAAATTTGCGCGGCCGCAGGCCGCACGACCCCTGATCCCTAAATCCTAAATCCTAAATCCTAACGATGAACTTCCCCCTTCCGATCAAGGCCGTCGTCATCGATCTCGATGGCACCCTCCTTAATACTGCGCCGGATCTCGCGTATGCCGCCGAGCTGATGATGGCCGACCTTGGCCGTCCGTGTCCGTCGCAGGATACGATCGCCACCTACATTGGCAACGGCGTATCGCGCCTGGTCAAGCGCGTGCTCACCGGCGAGATGGACGCCGAGCCCGACGCGGCGCTGTTCGAGAAGGCCATCGCCGCGTACCAGAAGCATTACGGTGCCAACGTGTCGCGCGAGTCGCGGCCGTTTCCCGGCGTGGTCGACGGACTCGAAGCGTTCAAGGCCATGGGCCTGCACGTTGCCTGCATCACCAACAAGGCTGCGCAGTTCACCCATCCGCTCTTGAAAGATACGGGTTTGTTCGACTACTTCGAGCTGATCCTCTCCGGCGACACGCTGCCCCGCCGCAAGCCCGATCCGTTGCCGCTCCTGCACGCCTGCGAGGTGTTCGGCGTGCAGCCGGCCGAACTGCTGTTGATCGGCGATTCGCTCAACGATACCCAGGCCGCACGCGCCGCCGGCTGCCCGGTGTTCTGCGTGCCCTACGGCTACAACCGCGGCCGCCCGGTCGCAGAGCTCGACCTGGATGCAGTGGTGCCGAGCCTCGCCGAGGTGGCGAAGATGGTGGTGAAGGCGTGAGCTTAGGGGCTAGGGACTGGGATCTAGGGACTAGGGGACGCGCCCAGTGGGCGCGATGGTGACGCTGCGCGTCGCTTCATCCCTAGCCCCTAGATCCTAACTCCTAGCCCCTAAAAAATGACTGAACAAGAATTCTTCGACCTCGCCCGCCAGGGCTACAACCGCATCCCGCTGGTGCGCGAGATGCCCGGCGACCTCGAAACGCCGCTGTCGGTGTATCTCAAGCTTGCCAACACACCTTATTCCTATCTGCTCGAATCCGTAGTCGGCGGCGAGCGCTTCGGCCGCTATTCCTTCATCGGCCTGCCGGCGCGCACGGTGGTGCGCGTACGTGCGCATCTGCTGACGGTGGAGACCGACGGCGTGGTGGCCGAGGAGCACAGTGTCGACGACCCGCTTGCCTTCGTCGCCGCATTCCAGGCCCGTTTCAAGGCGGCGCCGGTAGCAAGGCTGCCGCGTTTCACCGGCGGGCTCGCCGGCTATTTTGGCTACGACACGATCCGCTACATCGAGAAACGTCTGGCGGCCACGCGCAAGGACGACGTCCTGCACACGCCCGACATTCTCCTCATGCTGACCGAGGAGCTGGCGGTGTTCGACAACCTTGCCGGCAAGCTCTATCTCATCGTTCATGCCGATCCGATGCAAGCCGACGCCTATGCCGAGGCGCACCTGCGCCTGGCGGCGCTGGCCGACAAGCTGCATGCCCCGGTGCAGCCACCACCCAGCCTGAGTGTGGTGCCCGCCGAGCCGCAATCAGAATTCGGCGAGGCCGAGTTCAAGGCTGCCGTGCAGAAGGCCAAGGACTACATCGGCGCCGGCGACATCATGCAGGTCGTGCTCTCGCAGCGCATGTCGCGTCCCTTCGACGCCTCCCCGCTGTCGCTGTACCGCGCGCTGCGCAGCCTCAACCCGTCGCCCTACATGTTCTTCTACGACTTCGGCGGTTTCCACGTGGTGGGTTCCTCGCCCGAAATCCTGGTGCGGCTGGAAGGCGACACCGTCACCCTGCGCCCCATCGCCGGCACCCGCCCGCGCGGACTCACCCGCGAGGACGACCAGCGGCTGGCCGAGGAACTGCTGGCCGACCCCAAGGAATGCGCCGAGCATCTGCAACTGCTCGACCTCGGCCGCAACGACACCGGGCGCATCGCCGTCACCGGCTCTGTCCGCGTCACCGAGCACATGCAGATCGAGCGCTATTCCCATGTCATGCACATCGTCTCCAACGTCGAGGGCCGGCTCAAACCCGGCCTCACCGCGCTCGACGTGCTGCGCGCGAGTTTCCCCGCCGGCACCGTGTCCGGTGCGCCCAAGGTGCGCGCGATGGAAATCATCGACGAACTCGAACCGTCCAAGCGCGGCATCTACGCCGGCGCCGTCGGCTACCTCGGCTACAACGGCGACATGGATCTGGCCATCGCCATCCGCACCGCCGTGGTCAAGGACGGCATGCTCTACGTCCAGGCCGGTGCCGGCATCGTCGCCGACTCCGTGGCCGAGAGCGAATGGCAGGAGACGCAGAACAAGGCCCGCGCAATCGTGCGCGCGGCGGAGATGCTGCAGGGTTAGGCGCGCCGCTGACCCGACGCGCCAGCGGGCCGGGGGCGGCCCCCTGTAGGAGCACCCGCAAGGGGCAGGCCGTGGTTGTAATGCCAATGAATTGTCAACAACCACGCACCGGCGCCCTCGCCGCGATTTTCGGGCGCCACAACCTTCACCCCATCGGGCCGGGGGCGACCCTCCTACAACCGCGCGATGACCCGCGGCTCCCGCCCGCAAGGCTGGTCGAGCGCAGGGCCCCCCCTGTAGGAGCGGCGCCCTCGCCGCGATTTGGGCGCCACAACCTTCACCCCATCGGGCCGGGGGCGACCCTCCTACAACAGCGTGGTGTTGCTGCGATCGTGGGCGACAATCCTCGCCGCATCGGACCGCAAGCGCCCCCCCTGTAGGAGCGGCGCCCCCGCCGCGATTTGGGCGCCACAACCTTTTACCCATCGGGCCGGGGGCGGCCCTCCTGCGACGGCGCCCTCGCCGCGATTGTCGGCCCCCGCATCGGCCACCCCGGCCTCTGTTGCAAAAGTCCCATGCGCCCCGCCTCCAGGCGCGCGCAATTGCATTTTTCACGTCACCGAAATCAATTTTTTAATGTAACCAATTGTTTTAACGCAATAAACAATTCTGGCACGCAACGTGCTTATCGCTATGGGTATCGTTTGGAGGGGCAGCGTGGTGCGGACGGGAAGCTGGTTCGATCTGTTTCATGGCCGTCCGGTCGCGTCGGGTCGCTGGATGTTTCGCACGGTCGATGTTCCTGGCCTGGGCAAGACCCTGGTGGTGCGTTCGGTCGATTGTCTTGGCGCCATGTGTCCGCGGCCGCAGTTGCTGACGCTGAAGGTGCTGGGTGAAGTCGGTTCCGGCGAGGTGGTCGAGATCGTGCTGGACAACCCGACCGCCGTCGAGGGATTCCCGGCGCTGGCGGAAACGCTGGGCTGTGCGCATCTGGCGACGGTGCGTGATTTCGGCTGCTGGCGGGTCTACCTCCGCAAGGGTTCGTAGTTGCTTTGAGGGCGCCGGGAGGCGTTCTGGTTTTGACAAGGAGAGTGCGTGTGAACGGTGTGGCAACGGCTGGTACGGCATCGGGGGGGTCCTGGCTTTCGCGCAAGGGCAACCTGCAGGCGCTGGGCGTCTTTCTGTTCGTGGTCGCCGGTTCGGTGTGGGCGCTGGCGCTCGACAGCCGCTTCGTCTACATGCTGGTGTACGTGTGGTTCGGTCTGGCCTACGGCATGCTGCTGCAGTATGGCCGCTTCTGCATGGCGTCCGCGGTGCGCGACCTGTTCGCGGTGAAAGTGCCGCGCATGGCGGTCGGCATGATGATCGCGGTCGCCCTGTACGCGGTGGTCGCCGCCATCGTCACCCTGTCGGGTTTCAGTACCTTCCATCCCAACGCGATGGGCTGGCACATCATCGTCGGCGCCGCGATATTCGGTTTCGGCATCGTCTTCACCGGCGGCTGTGCGTC
>MKWN01000030.1:0-24365 GCA_001899775.1 Thiobacillus sp. 65-29 | reverse complement strand
TGATTCTCGCCATCTCGTTCTCGCAGGCCATCGTCGTCAGCGCCAGCGGCTGGTGGGACGCGCTGGTGCCGCAATCGTGGGTCACCGCCGCTGCCGCGCAGGACATGCCGGCCGAGTTGTCGGTGACCAAGGGCTGGTTCGACATCTTCACCGCCGGCTACATCTGGGGTCTCAAGGGCTCCACCACCGCCGAAATCTTCGGCATGGCCGAGTCCGCCGCCGGCATCGTGTGGCTCAATACCTTCCTCACCGCGATCCTGCCGGTTGTCATCATCCTGGTCGCGCTGTACGCGTTCTACTATCGCAAGGGCTACCTGCGCCGCAGCGGCAAGGCCGCACCCACGCTGGGCGACGAACTCGCCGGCATGTGGGCCATGTTCACCGCGTCGAAGAACACCGCTCTCGCCGGCATCGGTCTGGGCATCCTCGCCGGCCTGCACATGTATGTCACCGGCGCGCTGCGCGAGCATTACGGCATCTTCAACTTCGGCGAGCTGCTGGTGGCGATGGGCTACACCAACGGCCTGTCGATCCAGGACACCGTGTTCGACCCCGGCTACTGGTACATCACCACCCAGGAGGCGCAATGGGGCGGCTGGATCATGCAGAAGCTCGGCATCGACAGCATGGACAGCATCTTCTTCGGCCTCGACAACGGCCTGCCCAATCCGCTGCTGAACGCGCCCGGCTTCATGTCGATCGGCATCATCCTCGGCGCGTCGGTGATGGCGCTGTCGCGCCGCGAGTTCAAGTGGAAGGCGCCGACCTGGGAGAGCGCGTTCTTCGCCATCGTCGGCGGCACGCTGATGGGCATCGGCGCGCGCCTGGCGATGGGCTGCAACATCGGTGCCTTCTTCGCCACCGTCACCAACGGCGACCCCAGCGGCTGGGTGTTCCTGTTCGGCATGACGTTGGGCGCGTTCATTGGCGTGAAAGTGTTCACCTGGTGGATGGACTGGAGCGCCGCGCGCAAGGGCGGAGAGCTCGGCCTGTAAGGGCGCATCCGCCGAGTATCGATAATTTTGTACTGTAAGGAGTAAACCCCATGGCCATGACTTTCAACAAGACCGCCGATCACGAATGGGAGCTGAACGTGTGCGGCTACACTTGCCCGCATCCGCAGATGTACACCAAGAAGGCATTGCAGAAAATCGACAGCGGCGACATGCTGACCCTGATCTTCGACAACCCCTCGTCGGGTGAGTCGATTCAGGCGATGTGCGAGGCCGAGGGCAGCGATCTGGTCGACCGCCAGGAAGGCAGCGGCTCCTTCATCTGGAAAATCCGCAAGGCCTGAGCGATGCAACTGGGACTGGTCATCACCGACGAGCGATTTCTCGCGCACGCCAACGCCCTGATCGATGCCGCGCTGGCGCGTGGCTGGGATCCGCAATGCTTTCTCACCGACACCGGCGTCAACCTGCTGGCCGACGTCGGCTTCGTCGGGCGCGCCCGCGCGCGCCCGAACAGCGTCTCGCTGTGCGAGCACAGCGCCGGGCACTACGCCGACGGCCGTTTCGACCTGAATTCGCTGGCGGATTTCGTCATCGTCGGCGGCCAGTACCAGGACGCCGAGCTGGTGAAGAAGTGCGACAGGGTGCTGGTTTTCTGAGGAGCCGACATGGCGGAGCAAAAACACATTCTCATGGTGGCCGTGCAGAAGCCGGTGGAGGCGCTGCGCATGGCCAGCGGACTCACCCTGCTCGACGACGCGGTCGCCATCGCGGTGTGGGGCAGGCTGCCCCAGGGGCCGGAAGCCGCCGAGCAGATGGAGGCGCTGGAATTCGCCGACGTCCCGGTGGCGGAGCTCGACCCCGGCACGGACGCGCTGGCAGCGCTGGCGCGGCAGATCATGGACAACGACGTGGTGTATTGCGTATGAGCACGGCAAAGCAGGTCCTGCTGATCAACCCCGAGGCGAAGCCGGTGCTGTCCGGTCTCGCCGACACCCTGCGCGCCGCCGGCGCCGAGGTGCGGGAAACGAATCTGGACGACTACGAGGCCCTGCTCGACGCACTTGCGCAGGGTTTCATGCCGGTGGTGTTGAAAGCGCCGCTGGATTGAAAGTGTTTTGCCCGCGGCCCCGGCCGCGGTGAAGGTTGCGCATGACTGGCACGGGCGGCCCGCCGCACGCCGCCAGCGAGCCAGCCGCTATGGGGGCGTTGCCTTGCCAGCAGGCAAGCGGCGCGGCTTGATAATGGATGGAGGATTTTCTATGAACATGCGCATCAACAGGGGCTGGATCGGCGTGACCGCGCTGGCATTGGCGCTGGGCCTGCACGGCTGCGGCGGCGGGGGTGGCGAGAATACGACGGCACTGGTGAAACAGATTCCGGTGAGCACGCCGGCCCAAATCGCCCAGGAATCAGCGGCGGATTACAACGACAACGTCAACGGCCTGATCACCGCTGCAACGCTCAAGCGCTGGAAGGACGACTGGCTGAACCAGCGGCCGGCCGGGATCACCGGCAAACTGGTCATCCTGCAGGTTTCGGCGGGGCCAACCAGCGCCGACAACTCGGCTTACGCTGCAAATACTGCGTACATCAAGCCAAATGGCGTCAACGTGTTCACTTATCTGTCACCGTCAAGCGACTGGATCCAGACCCGCAGCAACGGCGTCATCGAGACCCCGAGCATGGTGCCGGATGGCGCGAGCATGGACGCGCTGCTGAAGAAATTCAACATCGATCCGAAGAACGACATGATTGTCGCCGCCATGGGTACCGGCAGTACAAGTAACGCGATGAACCAGGGGCGTATCTGGTATGCGCTGCGCTACTGGGGGGTCGACAAGAAGAACCTGGCCATCCTCAACGGTGGCAACTCCTGGCTTACGGCTGGGACGCAGACCTTCCCAGCCACCCTCACGGGTACGGATTTCCAGGCGGCAGCGAGCGTCCCGCCCAATAACGGCCATGCCTCGGTCAAGGATCTGCTGGTCGACAACACTCAGCTGCAGGCGACGCTGGGCGACATGCTGGCTATCCTTCCCTCGAGCGACACCAACGTTCTCAACGACGGGGTGTTCATCTGGGATGCGCGTAGCCGTGACCAGTACAGCGCCGCCCAGACTGACAACGCAGGCAACTTCCCTGCGCTGGCCTGCGCCCCTGGAGGTTCTACTGCAATTTGTACGCAGAACAGTGGTTCTCGCCAAGGCCATCCATTCGGTGCGCTGCAGCTTGACTACACCAATATGCTCGTCGCGGCCGAAGGCTTCCGCTATAAGGACAAGGCGGCCCTGCAGAGCTATCTGGACGGCAACGTCAGTGGCGCCGGCTTCATCGCCGGGGATTACCAGTCTGTAGGCGTGGGCAACGCGTATCAGCCGAACGACGTCGTCTACACGTATTGCGAGACGACTTTCCGCGCGATGATCACCGGCGTGGTCAGCGGTGTCATCCTCGGCAAGCCGACCCGCTTCTATGACGGCGCGATGGTCGAGTGGAACTCGCTGACTCCCGGAAGCGTGAGGCTCGACTCCACGGGCAATGCGATCCTGCCCGAGAATTCGCCGTGGCGCACCGACCTGAAGTCCTTCTATATAGCGGCAGCGCCAGAGCCAACTGCTTTCGTCGCCCAGCGCTACATCACCAACGCGTATGCCAACTCGTCGAACGCCATCATCAATGCGGACAAGGCCTACAAGTATGGCGAAGTGATCCCGGCTGCCGGGACCAGCGCGCCACCCGCCAACCCGTGCGGCGGATGATTCCCTCCTGAACCTTGCTTTCTCCTCCCTTGGCCCACGATACTCTCGTGGGCCTTTTTCTTGGAGCTGGATTTGATCCGCATTGCGCATGCGTGCTTGCTGCCGATTCTGCTGTTGAGTTTCCTGGCGGGTTGCGGCGACAAGGCCGCGCCTGACGTGGAAACCTTTCTCGCGCGCCACTGGGCCGATCCGCTGCCGCCGCAGGGCAAGCCGCCGGCGGCGTTCTCGCCCCTGGAGGCTTCGCTCGCGCCCCAAGCCTGCGCACAGTGTCACGCCGCGCAGCATGCCGACTGGCAGGGAAGCCTGCACAGCCGCACCATGGGACCCGGTCTGCGCTGGCAGCTGATGCTGATGAACCAGGAGCAGGGCAACCGCTGCCTGCGCTGTCATGCGCCGCTCGCCGAGCAGAAGGCGCTGGTCGCGCTCGAACTCGGATGGCCGAACGCGCCGAAGCAGCCGCCGCCGGATTTTGTCCCTGCCGACCTCGGTCATGGCGGCCTGGTGTGCGCCGCCTGCCACGTCCGCGGGCACGAACGCTTCGGCCCGCCGCCGCGCGGCAAGGTCGCGGCGGGCGGGCCGCACGGCGGCTTCACGGTGTCGGAAGCGTTTACCGATAGCCGCTTCTGCGCGCATTGCCACCAGTTCCCCGAAGACGGGCCGCGGCTCGCCGGCAAACTGCAGGAGGACACGTGGGCGCAATGGGCTGCCAGCGATTACGCGCAGGAAGGCCCCGGCCGCCAGACCTGCCAGTCCTGCCACATGCCGGAGCGCCGGCACCTGTGGCGCGGCATCCACGACCCCGAAATGACGCGGCGCGCCATCGATGTGCAACTGAAGCTCGCCGACCTCGGTGACGGGCGCTACGAGGCGGTGGCGACCGTGCGCAACACCGGTGCGGGCCACCATTTCCCCACCTACATGGTGCCCAAGGTCGAACTTGCGTTCGTCCGCCACGACGCCGGTGGCGCACACGAACTCGGGCGCCAGTTGATCGGCTGGCAGGTCGACACCGGCATCACGCGTGAGATCGCCGACACGCGCATTCCCGCTGGCGCGATGCGTGAGTTCCGCCAGCCGTTCGCGGCATTGGGGACCGACTGGCGCGTCGAACTGGTGGTGCGGGTGTTGCCGGGCGAACACTACGAGCGCATTTTCCGTGACAGCCTTGCGCGCGCAGACCAGTTACCCGCGGCCGCGGTGCCGGTGTTACGTGAGGCGCTGAGCAATGTCGAGGCGGCCCGCTACGAGCTGCTGCGGGTCGAGGCCAGGTCCATTGCAAATTGAAAGATTGCGGGGCGGCGAATTCGTCCTGCAATTCCCCTGCTCCCCATGCGAATCGTCAACCCGTTGATTGTAAAGAAAAACAAATTCTGGCACGGACTGTGCTTGTACCGGGTGTCGACAAGACACGCGGAAACCTGGCATCCATGCGCACGACTGGCAAAGCGGGCCTTCTGGCCTTGATCCTGACGGTGGCGGCGACGAACGTCGCGGCGGCCGAAGCGGGGCAGTCCCGGCTGAAATTCCGGGGCAAGGCGCTGGCCTGCACCTGTGCGAACGGCATGAGCGAAGAAGACATTCGCAAGGCCTGGGAGGCCCGGTTTCCGCAATCACAAGGCGCGCCTCTGGACAGGCTGGATGGCCGCCCGCAAACCCGTGACGAGCAAAAGGAGGTCGGTAGATGAAACGCAACCAAGGCAAGGCTGGACTGTTTGGAAGGATCTGGCGTGGCGGCGTCATGCTGTCGCTGCTGGGGGTGGGTATCGCGGTCGTCGCGGGGCTTGCGGGCAGGTATGCCGCGGAATCGGCCGATACCGTGGCCGAGGGTTGGGGCGGCGAGGCGACGGTGGCGATCGCACAGGGCGTCCAGCGCCTGTCGCCGATCCCGCTGGCGAACGCCTGCGGCCTGGGGGCATCGAGCTGCTTCAAGTGCCACAACGGCACGCGTGCTGCCAAGCCCGAGATGGATGCCGCCAAGGCGCCGTGGCATGCGAATCACGCGAAGGTGAACAACTCCTGCGTCGGCTGCCACAAGGGCAACTCGCGCATCATGAAGGAAGACGTCGCGCACGCGAAGATGGTCGCCAAGCCGCGCGACAACACGGCCGATTCCTGTGGCAGCTGCCACAAGGGTGATCTGGCCAAGGTGCAGGGCGCCTATTCCACCAGCGCAGGAGCGAAGTGACATGAAGACGAACACGACTGCACGCACCGCCGTGCGCCCCCTGATTCGTGCCTGCGCGGCCGGCCTGGTTACCGCCATGTTGCCGCTGTCCGCCGTGGCCGGTCCCACCATCGAGTTCGGCGAGCAGGGCTCGCTGACCTTCACCTACGCCCTGCAGGGCTGGCTGCAGCAGCGCGACTATACGTCTTCGACCGACAACAGCTCGTCGACCGACGCCTACCTGCGCCGCAACCGCCTCACCTTTTCGGGTCAGTACAACGACTACATCGGCTTCTACGCCCAGCTCGAGGCCGGCAACGACAGCAAGCTCGGCGCCGACAACAAGAGCGTCTATTACCGCGACGCCTACGTGACCATCGACTACCGCGACGATCTGCGCTTCATCGTCGGCCGCTTCAAGAACACCTTCTCGCGCGAGAACCTGGAAGCCTGCCTCGAGCCGCTGACGCTCGACCGCGGCGACGTGCTGCCGTACACGCCGTTCGCCGGCAGCCGCGACACCGGTGTGGCGGTGTGGGGCAACCTGATGGATGCCCGGCTCCAGTATCGCGTCATGCTCGCCGACGGCCGCGAGGACGCCGAGACACCCAAGGACCAGCCGCGCCTGACGGCGCGCGTGCATTACAGCTTCTGGGAGCCGGAGTTCAACTACGGCTACCTGGGAACCTATCTGGGCACGCAGAAAGTGCTGACCATCGGCGCGGCGTACGACATGCAGAAGGACGTCGCCTACGGCAATTACCCGTCGCGCAGCGACATCAAGGATTACGATGCGTGGACCGTCGATGCGTTCATGGAGTATCCGTCGGCGAGCGGCGTGTACACCCTGTCGGGCGCCTACTTCGACTACGATACCGGCAACGCCTTCAACATGAACCCGGATCCCTCGCTGCCCGTCAACAGCAATCTCAAGGGCTACTATGTGAAAGCGGGCTACATGCTGCCGAACAAGGTCGGCGTCGGCCGCCTGCAGTTCTTCGCGCGTCACGAGACTGCGGACTACGGCGCCAAGACCGGGCTTACCGAGTATTACGACAACGACCGCAACAGCATCGGCGTCAACTACTACATCGACGGCCAGAAGCTGAAGGTGACGTTCGAGTACGCGGACATCTCCTACGACAACCAGCATCCCACGGATCAGGCCCTGCGGGACTATAATCAGGCCACTTTGGGCTTGCAGTTCATCTTCTGAGCGGTTCCGGGTATTGCGGGACGCGGCCGCCCGGCGACGGGCGGCCGCGGCATGTCCGTGCCGCATCAGCCCCGCTTCGAAGAGGTGTCGCCATCAAATCGCTGAGTATCCAGGGAACGGCCGCGCGGCGCGTTTCCTTCCCGGGCTTTCCGGGGCGTCTGATCCCGGCGGCTACCGCCTTGCTGGCGGGCCTGCTGTGCCTGTATTTCGGCCTGCGCTGGCAGGATTCGCGTTTCTTCTGGGTGACGGGTGTCTCGCTGAGCGGCGTGCTGGGTTACGTGCTCGTGCGCCTGCTCGCCGAATTGGCGGCCTTGCGCAGGCTGGGACACGGCATCCACGCGGCGCGCGAAGGCCTGCTCGATCCCACGCCGGTCGGCCCCTTCGGCTGGACCAGCGTCGGGCGCATGATCCCGGAGTACAACACGACCATCGCCGTGCTGCGGCAGATGTTCCGCACGGTGGAGGAATGCCAGGGACGCTTCCTGACGGAGCGCAACCGCAGCAACACCATCCTGCAAAGCCTGCCCGGGGCGCTCCTGAGCGTGGCCGACGACCTGCGCGTGGCCATCGCCAACCGCCAGGCCGATGCTTTTTTCGGGGTCGACAGCGGGGCGCTGATCGGCGTCAACCTGTTCGATCTGCTCAACCTCAACGAGCGCGACCGCGAACTGCTGCGCGACGCCTTCCTCTACAAACGCGCCATCCGCAACCGGGAAATCGCCCTCCAGCTTGGGGACGCCAAACGCTACGTCTCGCTCAACCTGTCGTTCTACAGCGCCGAGGAAGACGACATGGGCGGTGTGCTGATTCTGCAGGACATCACCGACTACCGCCAGTTGATGGAAAGCGTGGCGACGCGCGAGAAACTGGTGGCGATGGGCCAGTTGGCGGCTGGCGTGGCGCACGAGCTGAACACCCCGCTCGGCAGCATCCTCGGCTATGCGCAATTGCTCGACCGCGCCGCAGCGAACGATCCCAGGCTCGCCGGCTACGCGCGCATCATCGCCGACGAGACGCAGCGCTGCTCGCGCGTGGTGCAGGAGCTCCTCAACTACGCGCGCAAGGACCAGTGCAGCGGTGAGACCTGTGATCTCAACCAGCTCGCGCGCGAACTGATCGAAACCTTCATCAACTGCCGGCTCAAGCGCTACCGCATCGAGGTCGTCATGGAACTGAGCGAGGCGGCGCTCGTCGCCGAGGGCAGTTGCGGCCAGTTCGACATCGTGCTGTCCAACCTGCTGGCCAATGCGATCGACACGCTCGACGGCATCGCGTCGCCGCGCATCGTGGTGCGCACCTGGGCGGAGGACTCCTACGCCTGCATCAGCGTCGCCGATAACGGCCCCGGCGTGCCGCCCGACATCCGCAACCGGCTGTTCGACCCGTTCTTCTCCACCAAGGACGTGGGCCAGGGCTCCGGCCTCGGCCTGTCCATCAGCCAGGCCATCGTCGCCAAGCGCGGCGGCTTCATCGCCTACGACGCCAGCTATCGGGACGGCGCGTGCTTCGTCATCAAGCTGCCGGCGGTCGATCTGGAGCGCGCGAATCCATGAAGCCGGACGACAGCGCGGTTCGCCCGGGCGAGGCGGACGCCTTGCCAACCATCCTCGTCACCGAGGACGACCGCAACATGCGCGAGCTGATTCTTGCCGTGCTGGCCGAGTCGGAGGTGCCGTTCAGGACGGCGAGCGCCGAGAACGCGCACGAGGCGATGGACTTCCTGGAGAACAACGAGGTCGCGGTGGTGCTGACCGACCTGCGCATGCCTGGCGCGGACGGCATCGACCTGCTGCGCTTCGTGAAATCGCGCGATCCGCTGATCCAGGTCGTGCTGGTCACCGGTCACGCCACCGTCGAATCCGCGGTCGCCGCCCTCAAGGAGGGCGCCTACGATTACGTGCAGAAACCGTTCGATACCATCGAGCTGCGCTGCGTCGTCGAAAAGGCGCTCGACTACTACCGGCTGGCCACCGAGAACCAGCGCCTGCGCCAGCAGCGGCGCGCCTTCGAGGAGGGTGGAGAAATCATCGGCCAGTCGCAGGCGAAGGAGAAGGTCGAGCGCCTGATCGACGCCGCCGCGGCCTACGATTCGAGCGTGCTGATCTTCGGCGAGAGCGGCTCCGGCAAGGAGCTGGTCGCACGCCAGATCCACCTGCGCGGCGCGCGCCGCGACAAGCCCTTCGTGGCGATCAACTGCGCGGCGATTCCGGAGACGCTGATCGAAAGCGAGCTGTTCGGCTTCCGCAAGGGCGCGTTTACCGGCGCCGAGCGCAACAAGCCGGGCCTGTTCGAGGTCGCCAGCGGCGGCACGCTGTTTCTCGACGAGATCAACAACGCGCCGATGGCCCTGCAGGCCAAGCTTTTGCGTGTGCTGCAGGACGGCAGCTTCTATCCCACCGGCGCCACCGAACCCGTGTACGTCGACGTGCGGGTGATCGCGGCGAGCAACCGGCCGATTCCGGAACTGGTCGAGAAGGGCGGATTTCGCGAGGATCTCTTCTATCGCCTGTCGGTGATGGAGATCGACATTCCGCCGCTGCGCGAGCGGCGCGAGGACATCGCCCTGCTGACCTATTATTTCCTGAACAAGCACGCGACCCGCCTCGGCAAGCACATCGCCGGGGTGAGCACGGCCGTTCTCGGCGCGCTGATGCGTTACGACTGGCCCGGCAACGTGCGCGAGCTGGAAAACATCATCCAGCGCATGATCATCCTGGCGGAATCGGATCACATCGACGCCTCGGTCCTGCCGCCGCGCCTGAGCGAAGAGAAGGCCCCCCATGGCCGCACCCTCGACTATCTGCCGCCGCAAAGCCTGGATGACGTGGAAGCCTATTTCATCCGCAAGACCCTGCGCGAGACGCGCGGCGATCGCGCGCTGGCGGCGGAGATCCTCGGCATAGACAAGTCGACGCTGTGGCGCAAGATCAAGCGCTACGGTATCGAGGAATGATGCGGGCCGCGCTCCACTTGCCACCCCATGTCTGGGGGTGGTTCATGTCGGGCCGCGGTGCGGCGGTTGCGAAGCCAGGCCAGTTATAGCAAGCTTGACGCCGATGCCGCACCTGCCCCCTGCCTTGGCCGATACCCTGCGCCGCGCGTTCCGGCGCGGGTTGCCGGGTGTCAACCTGCTGTTGCTGTTGACGCTGGCGGCGCTGCTGGCCCATTGGACCTGGCGTTTCGCCGCGCCGCAGTCCGTGCAGCCGCCGGCCGCCGGGCATGGCGACGCGCGCGCGGATACCGGCCTCGTCCAGCTGCGAGCGCTCGGCCTGTTCGGCGGAAGCCGGGTGGCCGGCGCGCAGGGCGCGGTGCCCACCGCGCTCGGCTTCAAATTGCGTGGTGTCTTTGCCGCGCCGGCAGGACGTCCCGCGATGGCCTTGCTGAGTACCGAGGGCGGCGAGCAGGCGGTGGTGCGCGGCGACGAAATCCAGCCGGGCGTGGTGCTCGAAGAGGTGGCGGCCGACCATGTCATCCTCAGCAACCGCGGCGTGCGCGAACGGCTCGATCTCGAGACGGGCGGCCAGCCGTCGGCGGCGGCGGCGCGCGGGGACGTTGCGCTGACGCGCGAGGACATCAGCCGGGCGCTCGCCAATCCGCAATCGCTGGGTGTGCAGGTGGGTCCGCAGACCAACCCGCTGGCTGGCATGCAACTGGTTCGCGTGGAGGCGGGCGGGCTCGCCGCGCGGATGGGGCTGCAAACCGGCGATACCCTGCGCATGGTCAACGGCATGCCGGTCGCCAATGCCCAGGATCTGGCCCGGCTGCTGTCGGACGCCGGGAATGTCGAGCGCATCACCCTGGTGGGCGAGCGCCAGGGCATGCCGCTTACACTCTCTTACAGGCTGCAACAACAACGATGAACATGCTGAGCGTATTGAAGAATTTTCTGCGCGGGATGCCGCGGCTGGGTGCGCTGTCGCTCGGGCTTGCGCTGCTGCCTGGAGTGGCGCGGGCGCAGGGGATGGATGATCCTGTGGTCCTCAATTTCGTCAATGCCGACATCCCATCGGTGGTCAAGGCGGTGGGTGAGCTGACCGGCCGCAACTTCGTCATCGACCCACGCGTCAAGGGCACCGTGATGATCACTTCGGCCCGCGCGGTGCCGCGCAGCCAGGTGTATCCGATCCTGCTCTCGGCGTTGCGCATGCAGGGTTTCGCCACTGTCGAGGGACGCGATATGGTGAAGATCGTCCCGGAGGCGGACGCGAAACACAACTACAGCGTGACGCGCGGCAAGGAGGTGCCCGAGCGCGGCGATCGTATCATCACCCAGGTCTACCCGCTGCAGTACGAGTCGGCGGCACAGATGATGCCGGTACTGCGCCCGCTGATCGGCCCGAACAACGCCATCGCCGTGCTGCCCGGCAGCAACACGCTGGTGATCACCGACTACGCGGACAACGTGCGGCGGCTGAACGCCATCATTGCCGCGGCCGACCAGCCTACGCCGAACGACACCGCCCTGATCAAGCTTCAGCACGTGTCGGCGGTGGATCTGGCGCACTCGCTGGGCAGGTTGATGGCCGAAGGCAGCGCCGGTGGGCAGGGTGCGGCCGGACCCACGCGGCTGACCGTCGTGCCCGACGTGCGCTCGAATTCACTCCTCGTGCGCAGCGACAATCCGGCGCGCATCCAGACGCTGCGCAGCCTCGTTGCCGGTCTGGATGTGCCGGGCGCGCTGGGGGGCAACGTGCATGTGGTCTACCTGCGCAACGCCGAGGCCGCGAAACTGGCGGAAACCCTGCGCGGCATCCTTTCGGGCGAGGCGCCGACGGCACTTGCCGCCACGGCGGCGCCGACGCCGCCGGCAGCGTCGGGCGCGACCGCCATGGCCGCCGCGACGGCGGCGTCGGGGACCGCAAGCATGATCCTCGCCGATACCGCGACCAACTCGCTGGTCATCAGCGCGCCCGATGTCACCTACAACGCGCTGCGCGCGGTGATCGACAAGCTCGACGCGCGTCGCGCACAGGTGTTCGTCGAGGCCCTGGTGGTGGAGATCACGGCGGAGAAGGCGGCCGAATTCGGCATCCAGTGGCAGGACCTGCGCAACCTGCACGACAGCGGCACCAACTTCATCGGCGGCACCAACCTCGGCGGCCGCAACACCGGCACCAACATCATCGATGCCTCGGCCAATCTGGGTGCGCTGGGGCAGGGCCTCAACATCGGCGTGGTCAGCGGCACCATCAACATCCCCGGTCTCGGCGTGGTGACCAACCTCGGCATGCTGGCGCGCGCGCTGGAGTCGGACGCCAACGCCAACATCCTGTCGACGCCGACCCTGCTGACGCTGGACAACGAGGAGGCGAAGATCGTCATCGGCCAGAACGTCCCCTTCGTCACCGGGCAGTATGCGCAGACCGGCACGACCACGACGCCGACGCCGTTTCAGACCATCGAGCGGCGCGACGTCGGACTGACGCTGAAGGTACGCCCGCAGGTCTCCGAGGGCGGCGCGGTGAAACTGCAAATCTACCAGGAGATTTCCAGCCTGCGCCCGACCACCACGGCATCGGACGTCATCACCGACAAGCGTTCCATCGACTCCACTGTGCTGGTGGACGACGGTCGCATCATCGTGCTCGGCGGGCTGATCCAGGACACCGTGCAGGACAACGTCGACAAGGTGCCGCTGCTGGGCGACATTCCCCTGCTTGGCCAGCTGTTCAAGGTGGAGAAGCGCAACCGCATGAAGACCAATCTGATGGTGTTCATGCGTCCGCGCGTGCTGCGTGACGTCGCCAGTTCCGACACGCTCAGCAGCGATCGCTATGAATTCATCCGGCAGAAGCAGGCCGAGTTCCGCATGGAACCGCACCCCATCCTGCCCGACATGCAGACGGATCTTCTGCCCGACCTGAAGATGGCGCCGCTGCCGCCTGCGCCCTGACGCCATGGATACGCCCGCCCTGTCGGCTCCCGATCCCCAGCTTGCCGGGCTGTTGCCCTACGGCTTCGCGCGCACGCGTGGCGCGCTGCCGGTGCGGCGCAACGGCGAGGCCGTCGAGGTGTGGCTGCGCGAGGGCGCCGAACCCGCCACGCTGGCCGAGGTGCGGCGTATCCTCAAGTGCCCCTTGCAGCCGCAGCTGGTGCCCGCCGCGCAGTTCGAGCAGGCGCTGGGACAGGTCTACGGCGGCGGTGAGAACCAGGCAGCGACCCTGGTCGGCGACATGGAACAGGGGATGGACCTGCAGCAACTGGCGCAGGACATTCCCGAGGTGTCCGATCTGCTGGAGAGCGAGGACGACGCGCCGATCATTCGCCTGATCAATGCGCTGCTGACGCAGGCGCTGCGCGAAAACGCCTCCGACATCCACATCGAGCCCTTCGAGACGCGCTCGGTGGTGCGTTTTCGCATGGACGGTGCGCTGCGCGACGTCATCGAGCCCAAGCGCGCGCTGCACGCGGCGATCGTCTCGCGCATCAAGGTGATGGCGCAGCTCGATATCGCGGAAAAACGCCTGCCGCAGGATGGCCGTATCACGCTGCGGCTGGCTGGCCGGCCGGTCGACGTGCGCGTGTCGACGCTGCCCACCGGCCACGGCGAGCGCGTGGTGCTGCGCCTGCTCGACAAGCAGGCGGGGCGCCTGCAACTGGGCGCGCTCGGCATGAGCGACGCCACCCTTGCCCGGCTCGACGCGCTGATCCACCGTCCGCACGGCATCGTGCTGGTGACCGGTCCCACCGGCTCGGGCAAGACCACCACGCTGTACGCCGCGCTGAGCCGGCTCGATGCGAAGCTACTCAACATCATGACGGTGGAGGACCCGATCGAGTACGACCTCGACGGCATCGGCCAGACCCAGGCCAACCCGCGCATCGAGCTGACGTTCGCGCGGGCCCTGCGCGCGATCCTGCGGCAGGACCCCGACGTCATCATGATCGGCGAGATCCGCGACCTCGAAACCGCGCAGATCGCGGTACAGGCCTCGCTGACCGGCCACCTGGTGCTGGCGACGCTGCATACCAACGACGCCGCCAGTTCGGTGACGCGCCTGATCGACATGGGTATCGAGCCCTTCCTGCTGGCGTCGAGTCTTTTGGGAGTGCTCGGCCAGCGCCTGGTGCGCCGCCTGTGTCCGGTATGCCGCCAGCCGCATACGCCGAGCGAAACCGAGCTTGCCGCAATCGGCGAGACGGGGCTTGCGGCACCGCTGTTCACCGCGGTGGGCTGTGCCGCCTGCAATGCGAGCGGTTACCGCGGACGTACCGGCATCTACGAACTGCTGGCGGTGGACGAATCCCTGCGCCGCATGATCCATGACGGCGCCGCCGAACAGGACCTGCGCGCGCATGCGGCGGCGCACGGCATGACGCGCATGCGCGAGGACGGCATGCGCTGGGTGCGCGCCGGCGACACCTCGCTGGAGGAAGTGCTGCGCGTGACGCGCGAGGCCTGAGCGATGGGGGCATTCCGCTACGAGGCCTACGATGCCGCCGGCCGCCTGCACCGGGGCGTGCTGGAAGCCGATACCGCACGCCAGTTGCGCGCGCGGCTGCGTGAGCAGGGCTTGCTGGCCGCGGACGTGGCGGCGGTGTCCGCATCGACGCTGACGCAGCGCGGCAGCCGCTGGCATTGGCGGCGCGGGCTGTCGGGGACGCAACTGAGCCTCGTCACGCGCCAGTTCGCCACGCTGCTGGTGGCGGGCCTGCCGGTGGAGCAGACGCTCAATGCGCTGATCGAGCAGGCCGACGACGATTACCCGCGCCAGGTGCTGGCCGGGGTGCGTGCCGAAGTGCTGGCGGGGCACTCGCTGGCGCGCGCGCTGCAAAAGTATCCGCGCGTGTTTTCGGAGCTCTACGTCACCCTGGTGGCGGCGGGCGAGCAGTCGGGACGCCTCGGCGAGGTGATGGAACGGCTCGCCGACTACGCCGAATCGCAACAGGCCCTGCGGCAGAAGGTCGGGCTGGCGTTCGTCTATCCGGTGATCGTCACCCTGGTGGCAGGCGCCGTGGTGCTGGGCCTGCTCACCTACGTGGTGCCGCAGGTGGTGAACGTGTTCCAGAACACCAACCAGACCCTGCCCTGGCTTACCCGCGCGCTGATCGGGCTCAGCGATTTCCTGCGTGCCAGCGCCTGGCTGTGGCTGATCCTGATCGGCGTCGCGGCGTGGGCGGCCAGGCGCGCGCTCGCCCGTCCGGGCCCACGCCTGCGCTTTCACCGCTGGCTGTTGCGGCTGCCCTTGGTGGGCACGCTGGTGCGAGGAATCAACAGCGCGCAGTTGGCGAGCACGCTGGCCATCCTGGTCGGCAGCGGCGTGCCGCTCCTGGCCGCGTTGCAGGCTGGTGCCGGCGTGGTCGGCAACCTGCCGATGCGGCAGGCGGTGGAAGAGGCGGCGCGGCGGGTGCGCGAGGGCGGCAGCCTCTCGCGTGCGCTCGGTGCGGGAAAGCTGTTTCCGCCGATGCTGGTGCACATGATCGCCAGCGGCGAGGCGAGCGGACGCCTGGCGCACATGCTCGAACGTGCCGCAGCGCAGCAGGAACGCGAGATGGAGAATCGCGTGCTGGCGCTGTCCAGCCTGCTGGAACCCCTGCTGATCGTGCTGATGGGCGGGGTGGTGCTGGTGATCGTGCTGGCGATCCTGCTGCCGATATTCGAGATGAATCAACTGGTGCGGTAAGACCGGCTGCATCGTGTTTTTTGCACGGGCGCGCGGGCCCGCTGCCCACATTGGAGGATTTGCATGACATCGACCCGACCCCACAAGCGCGCAGGAGGTTTCACGCTCATCGAGATCATGGTGGTGGTTGCGATCCTCGGTATCCTCGCCGCACTGGTGGTGCCGAAGATCATGGGACGTCCCGACGAGGCGCGCATCGTCGCCGCCAGGCAGGATATCGCCGCGATCAGGCAGGCACTCAACCTCTACCGCCTCGACAACCAGCGCTATCCGACCACCGAACAGGGCCTGCAGGCGTTGGTCGAGAAGCCGGCCACAAGCCCGATCCCAGCCAACTGGAAGGCTGGCGGCTATCTCGAGCGTTTGCCCAAGGATCCGTGGGGTGCGCCGTACCAGTACCTGAATCCGGGCCTGCGTGGAGAGGTCGACATCTACAGCCTCGGCGCGGATGGCGCAACCGGCGGTGCGGGCAACGACGCGGACATCGGTTCGTGGGATTTATAGCGCGATGCGTACACCGACCGGTGGTGGCAGCAGGACTACGCGGTTTCACCCTGATCGAGATTCTGGTGGTGCTGGTCATCGTCGGCATCATGGTCAGTCTTGCCGCGGTACGTTTTCTGCCGGACGACCAGGCCACGCTGACGGAGGAGGCCCGACGCCTGGCGATCTGCCTGGAACAGGCGCATGACCAGGCGGTGGCAGACGGTGAGCCGCTCGGATTTTCGGTCGAAGCGGGCGGCTATCGTTTCTGGTCGCTGGATGCCCGCAACGAATGGGTGCCGCGCGACGGCGACGACGTGTTGAAGCCACACGTGCTGGCCGCGGGCGTGCAGGTCCGGGCGCTGACGGTGAACGGGCAATCGCTTGCCGTGAGCGAACGCCTGCTGTTTCTTCCGGCGGGCAGTACGGCTCCCTTCGTCATGGACCTGGGGCTCAACGCGGCCGGGGTACGCCTGCGGGGTGACCGCTTCGGCCGGGTGCGCGTCGAATTCGCGGGAGATGATGGATGATGATGCACGGCTCACGCGGCTTCACGCTGGTCGAGGTGCTGGTGGCCCTGGCGATCCTCGCGGTGGCGCTCGCCGCCGCGAGCCGGGCCGCAGCGCTGATGGCGGGCAGTTCGGTGACGCTGCGCGAACACCTGTTGGCCAGCTGGGTGGCGCAAAATCGCCTGGCCGAACTACAGGCGCGCCGTGCCTGGCCGAACCCCGGCCGTCGCGAAGGCGAGGTGGAACAGGCGGGCCTCAGGCTGTCGTGGCGCGAGACGGTCAGCCCGACGCCCAACATGGCGTTTCGTCGTGTTGAGATCAGCGTGGTGGCTGCCGGGCACGAGGCCCCCGTGCTGGCGCAGCTGACCGGTTACCTGGCGCGTGGCGAGTGAGTATGCGGCAGCGCGGCTTCACCCTGGTGGAGGTGCTGGTGGCGCTGGCGATCTTCGCCTTGATGGCGGTGTTCGCCTATCGGGGCCTCGGCGCGGTGTTGCAGACGCGCGAGCATCTGGCCCAGGACAATCGGCGTTGGCGCGATCTTGCCCTGACGCTGCGCCAGCTGGAGCAGGATCTGGACATGGCGGTGGACCGGCCGGTACGGGACGGGGCGGACCTGGTGCAACCGGCCCTGGCGGGTAGCCCGGAAGCATCCGGCGAGCATGCCGTCCTGCTGAGCCTGAGCCGCATGGGCGACGCATGGCATCAGGGTGCGGCGGCAGACGTGCAGCGGCATGGCTACCGGCTCGTTCAGGGGCGGATCGAGCAACTGGTGTGGCCGGTACTCGACCAGGCGCCGCATACGCAGCCGGATGTGCAGCCCCTGCTCGAGCGGGTGCGCCGTTTCGAACTGCGCTATCTGGATGACGCCGGCCAGTGGCAGCCGCGCTGGCCGCTGCCGGGCGGGCGGACGAGCCTGCCCGCGGCGCTGGAAGCCGTCGTCGAACTCGACGAGGGCGTGACGGTGACGCGGGTCTTCGCGCTGCCATGACGCGACAGCGCGGCATGGCGGTGATTACCGCGATCCTGGTGGTGGCGCTGGCGGCGAGCGCGGCGGCGTTCATGGCGTGGCAGCAGCAGTTGTGGGTGCGCCAGGTGCAGAACCTGAACGAATCCGCGCAGGCGCGCGCGGTTGCGCGGGCAGCGTTGCAGTGGGCACGCTCGATCCTGGCCGAGGACGCACGCAAGGATGCGGTCGATCATGAGGGTGAGCCCTGGGCCACGGCGCTGGCGCCGCTGCCGGTGGAGGGAGGCGAGTTGACCGGGCGCATCCTTGACGCGCAGGGGCTCTTCAATCTCAACAGCGTGGTGCGTGGTGGCCGGGCGAGCGCGGCCGATGTCGCGGCATTCGGCAGGTTGCTGGCGCAACTCGGGTTGCCTGCCGAACTCGCCGGCGCACTGGTCGACTGGATCGACCCCGATGGCGACACGACCTATCCCGGCGGCGCCGAGGATTTCCATTATCTGTCGCTCGACCCGGCGTATCGGGCCGCCAACCGCGCGCTGACGACGGTGGACGGCCTTGCGCGCATCAAGGGTTACGACGAGGCCGCGCTGGCGCACCTGCGGCCCTTCGTCACGGCGCTGCCGCAGCCGACGCCGGTCAACGTCAACACCGCGCCGGCCGAAGTGCTTGCCGCCGTGATCCCGGAACTTTCGCTGCAACAGGCGCGGGCATTGCTGGAAAGCCGCGCGGATCGCCATTTTCGTGATCTGGCGGATTTTCGCGCACGCCTGCCGCCGACGGCGGGACCGGTCAACGACACCCTGCTGGCGGTCGGCAGCCGCTATTTCGTGGTCGCCGGCCATGCCCGCTTCGGCCGCGTGCGGGTCGGCTTCGAGGCACTGCTGGAGCGCGGCACGACGGCGTGGCCCCGGCTGGTCTGGCAGAAAAATATCTGATTCAATCGAGCCCTACACCATGAGCCTGCTGCGTATCCATCTCCCCCCCGACTGGCCCGATGCCGCGCCCACGGCGACGCTGCCGTGGTGCCGCATCGGCACGCGCGGCGAGTGCATCGATGCCGGGCATGCGCCGCTTGCCGGCCTGCCGATCGCCGAGGCCTGCGAACTGGTGATTCCCTCGGAACTGGTGCTGCTGACCACGGCCATGCTGCCGCGTGGCGGCCGGCAGAAACTGCGTCAACTGCTGCCGTACGCGATCGAGGACCGGCTGGGAGGCGAGCCCGAGACCGTCCACGTGGCCATCGGGCATTCCGCCGCCGACGGCCGCAGCGCGCTGGCGGCGATCGACAAACACTGGCTGGCCCAGGCGCTGGCGCGGCTGCACGAGCGGGGTCTGCGTCCACGCAATGCCTGGCCGGAAACCCTGTTGCCCGCACTCTCCGCAGGGGGCTGGACGATGGTGTGGGCGGGCGATGGCGGTTTCCTGCGCACCGGGGCCGAGGCGGGCCTGCATCTCGACGGTGGCGACGTCGAAGCGCCGCCGCCCGCGCTTCTCCTGAGCCTGGCGCAGGCACGCGCCGCGGGGAATCCTCCGCAACGCCTGCAAGTCCGTCTGGCAGAGGGCGTCGCGCCACCGGCGTGGGCGTCCTGGCGGGAGACTCTCGGTATTCCGGTGGAAGCGGGAGCACCGTGGGCGCCGCTGCGGCAGCCCGAGCTTGCCGTCGGTGCCATCGACCTGTTGCAGGGCGCGTTCGCCGCGTCCAGCCTGCGGCGGACCGGCTGGTGGCCGGTCCTGCGGCTGCCGCTGACGCTCGCTGCGCTCATCGCCGTGGTCCAGGTCGGCGCCACCACCACCGAATGGCTGCGGCTCGGCCGCGAGAAACAGCGCCTGCACGCGTCGATGGAGCGCAGCTTTCGCGCGGCCTTTCCCGACGCGCGCGTGGTGGTCGACGCACCCCTGCAGATGCAGCGCAATCTTGCCGATCTGCGTCGCGCCGGCGGCGAGGCGTCGCCGCTGGATTTCGTGCCCCTGCTGGCGCGTGCGGCGGCGGCACTCGACGCCGACAGCCGGGGGCGTCTGCGCGAGGTGCACTACGCCGGCGACCAGCTGCGGCTGGGACTGGCGCTGCCGGATCGTGCGGCGGCCGATGCCCTGCTGCAACGCCTGGCCGCGGCCGGTCTGTCCGGCCGGGTGCAGGCGGGCGAAGGGCCGGCCGCACCGGCGGTGACGCATATCGTGATCACGGGGGCCGCATCGTGAAGGCGCAGCTCGTACAGTTCTGGCGGGCGCGTGCACCGCGCGAGCGGTTCGTGCTCGTCGCCGGTGCGGCGCTCCTGGCGCTCGCACTGGGCTATGCCTACGCCTGGCTGCCGATGCAGCGCGAGCTGATGCAATTACGGGACACGCTGCCGCAATTGCACAGGCAGGCGGCGCAGATGCAGCGCGACGCCGAAGAGGTGGCGCGCCTGCGCGCACACCCGGCGGCGAGCCGGCAGGGCGGCAGCATCGCCACGGTCGTCGAGCAGCGCGCGGCGGCGTCCGGGCTGCGCGAGCACATCGCGACGCTTGCCGCGCAGGACGATGGCCGTGTGCGCGTGGTGCTGCCACGCGTCGGCTTCGACGCGTGGCTCGCCTGGATCGGCGACCTGCAGACGGCTCACGGCGTGCGCATCGAATCGGCGCGCATCGAATCGAGCGGCGAGGCCGGCATGGTGCGGGTCGACGCGGTGCTGGCGGGCGGCGCATGAGTGCGGCGGTGCCGCCCTTTCGTCTGCGCTGGCCGCACTATGTGTTTGCCATTCTGGCCTACCTGGTGTTCCTGCTGGCGTGGGCGCCGGCCAGCCTGCTGGCGTGGGCACTGCCACGGGCGAGCGAACAGGTGGCGTGGCTGGACCAGGTGGACGGGACAGTCTGGCGCGGCAGCGCTGCGGCGCTCCGCTTGCAACCCGCCACGGGCGCGGGCCAGTCCCTGGGGCAGCTGAACTGGCGATGGCAGCCGCTCGATCTGCTGCGCGGACGTCTTGGCTACCGCTTGAGCCTGGGGGGTGCCGGCATCGATGCCGCCGGCAACGTGCAAGTCGGCCCGCGGGGTGTCGCCCTGCGTGCCCTGCGCGGCGAGGCGCCGGCCGACTGGCTCGGCCGGCTTTCGCCCGATCTGGCAATGTGGCAGCCACAGGGACGCCTGCTGTTCGAAAGCGAATTTCTCGCCTTCGAAAAGTCGGCAATCACCGGTCGCGGCACCCTGCGCTGGGTCGATGCCATGTCCGGCCACGCGCGTGATCGGCTCGGCACCTACCGCGCCGAACTCGACGGCAGCGACACGGGACTGGCGATCAAGCTGTCGACGGAAAGCGGTGCCTTGCAGTTGCAGGGCACCGGCGTCTGGACCCCGCAGCGCGGACTTCGGTTCACCGGTACGGCGCGCCCGGCAGCGGGCAGCGCAACCGCGTCGGTGAATTTTCTTGGCCTCCTTGGTCCCCCCCAGGCCGACGGCAGCCGGCCCATCCGCATCAGACGCTGACGGCGCGCGTGGCAGCGCGGTCCCCGGCGGCGTTCAGGCGCCGAGCTTCTGGCGGAACATCTTCATCAGCTTGCCGAACGCGGACTCGGTGATCGACTTGCGTTCCACGATCACGGCTTCGCCGCGGCGCAGTTTGTCGGCGAGGCGGTTCAGGCCGATGGAGAAGCTGTTCATGCCGTCCTGGTCCGAGAACAGATAGGTGTTCCTCACGTGGCTGACCCAGCCCAGGCGTGCCCAGCGGAACGTGCCGTCCTCGTAGTGGAACTCGACCCAGTCGCCCTTGTTGAGGGCGTGCGCGCGCTCGGTGAATTCGTCTTCTACCGCGGGTTCGGCCGGGGTGTCCAGGACCGGCGCTGCGGGCGTTTCGAGGACGGGCTCCGCCAGCAACGCCGCCATTTCTTCGGCGGGAATTTCCGGCAAGGGCACGGGCTGGGCGTTCGGGCGCACCGCGTTGGCGTGCAGGATCACCAGGGTGGCGAAGAAGTTTTCGGACAGCTTCTGCGGCAGATCGAGTTCGGCGACGCCTTCGCGCAGGCGCTTGAGCAGACCGGGCAGGATACGGACCAGCATCAGGCGCGCGTCCATGTCGGCCTTGGCCTGCACGCTCCACACCAGTTCGCGCATGGTCTCGACATGGCTGTTGAAGTGCGCGCCCTGCTCGCCTTCGCGGATGTAGTCGGTGCCGAGCAGGCGCGCCCAGTCGCGGCGCAGGAATTCGCGCACGGTGTCCGGCACGTCCTGGTCCTGCAAGGCGCGGTTGACGAGGTCGTGCGCGACCACCGGTGCGAGCTCGGCGCGTTCGGCCTGTCGGATCTGGTCGATGTCGGGCTGCAGGCTCGTTTCCGCGGTGGTCTCGACGGCTTCGTCGAGTTCGGCGCACATCGCTTCCAGTTCGTCGGCCGCGCGGGTGAAAACGGCGAGATCCTTGTCGAAGGTGTCGATCACCCGGCTGACCACCGTCGCCACGGCTTCCAGGCGTGCGTTGCCGGCCTCGGTGTCGGGGAGATGGACCGCCAGGCGGGCGATGGCGTCGAGCATGCGGCGCACCGGATGACGGGCCTGTGAGAAGAATTCGCGGTCGAGCATCGCCGCCTTCAGCACCGGAATCTGCAAACGTGCGATCTGCGCCTTGAGGCGGTCGGGGATGGCCGCCTCGTCGAACACCACGTCGAACAGCATGGCGACCGCGTCGACCAGCACCGCGTCGAGCGGGCTGGCCGCGCGCATCACCGGGCTTTGCTGCAGGGCGCGCAGGATATTCCGGATATTGGCGGCTTCCAGCATCGGCAGTTCGAAGCTGCCGACGCCGGGCAGGGTGAGCGGGCCGCTCTGCAACTGCGCGAGCGAATCGACCAGGCTGAAGCCGGGAAGGCCGCCGCCGGCTGTGCCCGAACCGCCGCCGGCGAGGCTGGCGCCCCCCGTGCCGCTGCCGGCCAGTTGTTCGAACAGACGCAGCATGTCGTTGGCCGGTGCGGGCGCCGCAGCAACCGCGCCGGGCGCGGCACCGGCGGTGCTGCCACCTGCCGTGGCGCCGCGCGCCCGGCTCTTGGTGCCGGCCTTGAGGTCAGGGAGGACGCCGCGGTCGACCAGATGCCGGTTGATCGTCTGATAGATGGCGGCGAGTTCCGTGGTCAGCACGAGATCGAACTGGTTGAGCAGCACCAGCCGCGCGCGGGGTTCCAGCAGCGGATTCCCGGAAATGCCGTCGAGCAAGGCTTCGCACAGCCTGCGCGGGCCGAGCGGGTTGTCGTTTTCCGGCAGTTCACGCCCGATCAGCCGGGCGACGCGTGCCTCCAGGGCGACCAGTTCCTCGGCGCAGTTATAGCGCATGCGCGCGGTGGCCTTGTCGATCGTCAGGGTGATCTCGAAATCCTGGTCGCCGAGCAGCGACAGTTCGGACAGGTCGAGGCTCGCGCTCTTGTCGCGTCCCTGGATGAACGCGTCGAAGGACTTGCAGTAGGCGTCCTTGCAGGCGCTCAGCAATTCGTTCGCCTGTTTGTTGAGGATGCTCTGGGCGTTGTAGTAGGTGTTGCGCTCGTTCAGCAAGGGCGAACGCTCGGCCATCGCCAGCAGCGCGTTTTCCATCGCCTCGGTGTGGCGCGTCAGGCCGCGGGCCGCACCTTCGATGAGCTGATCGCGACACGCATGCAGCAGCGCGAGGGTTTCCGCGGTGAGCTGTGAGCGGCGTGCGCGTTCGAACTGGTTGAGATTGACGACGACTGAGTTGTCAGGCATTTCATGCTCCATGGCGACTTACCTCGCGGTATCGGCGCAGGCCGACCGGCGGGACTGAGGCATGGTGTGCGACCGGTATGAAACGACCGGCAGTCCCGCCGTCTTTCGCTGGAGAAAGACCGGTGACTTTGCGTCCCCGTCTCGCGGCGGGTTTGCCCTGTTCGGTGGTCGGCAGTCGTGTCGGGTATTCGACACAACACTGCACATCTGGTTTATCGGCGCCGCAAAAAAGAACTTTAGGCCTTGGGCAAAAAAGACCGCATTCTATTTGTTTAATAATATCAAATAGATAGAATTTGTGGTGCGTGGAGTGACCGCTTGCACCGTGTTTCGGTGCCGGCGGGCGAAGCGGAACATCCTGTCGAAATGCCGTCGGCGACAATGCCGGTCCGGAAGATGGCCGGACAGCCAGCGGGTGGAGCGGGCGAAGGGAACAGCACCCGGTCGCTAACTCGTTTATTACGAACGTTTTTTCCGATCCAAGCGTCACGGAATGGACTCGATTGTGGACTCAAGTCTTCGGCCTGGTCAACGCAGGCCGTTGCGGGTGATCCAAAGCGAGCCAAGCACATCCATCAACAGCCAGAGCATCGGATTTCATACCGAAGTCTATCTGTCCACTGGCACATCACGCCACAGGCCGCTACGGACAGGTGAGCTGCGTCCTCAAAGGATTGACTCATCATCGACAGGCCCGGTCCCGCCCGCCTTTCGCCCGCTCGATGAACCGCTTCATGGGCTCCGAGGGTTCGCCCCGGCGGCGCAGCATGTAGGTAGAGAGCACCGGTGGGCTGCCGGCCAAGGGACGAATGGAGATGTCCGGGCGCTGTAGCGTCTGCACCTGCGAGGCGATGGCGAAGCCGATGCCGTAGCCGGCACCGACCAGGGTCAGCATCACGCCCAGGCTGGTCACTTCATCGACCAGCTTGAGCGGCGTGCCTGCGTCCTGCAGCAGCGCTTGAATCTGATGGCGGCAGCCCGATCCCGATTCGGGA
>MKWN01000029.1:60225-78945 GCA_001899775.1 Thiobacillus sp. 65-29 | reverse complement strand
GTTGTCGGTGTCGATGCCGACTTCGCGCTGGGTGATGATCGATTTCCGGTGCTCGTGCACGTATTCGATCGGATCCTCGACGGTGATGATGTGACCGGCGTCGTTCTCGTTGCGATAACCGACCATCGCGGCAAGCGAGGTCGATTTGCCGGTGCCGGTGCCGCCGACGAAGATGACCAGGCCGCGCTTGATCATGGCGACGTCCTTCAGGATCGGCGGCAGGTTGAGGTCTTCCAGCTTGGGAATCCTGGTGTTGATCGTCCGCATGACGACGCCGACGCGGCCCTGCTGGACGAAGACGTTGACGCGGAAGCGGCCGATTTCCGGTGGACTGATCGCGAAGTTGGATTCGTTGGTCGCCTCGAAGTCGCGCCATTGCCGGTCGTTCATGATCGAGCGCGCGAGTTCGGTGGTGTGGCCGGGCGTCAGGCTCTGGTTCGACACCGGGGTGATCTTGCCGTCGACCTTGATCGCGGGCGGGAAGCCGGCGGTGATGAAGAGGTCGGAGGCGTTCTTCGCCAGCATCAGGCGCAAGAGGTCGTGGACCGTTTTTTCTGCGTTCATGACTAGGGGTCCTCAGCCGAAGAAGGCGTCTTTGTTCTGCGCGGCGGACCGGGCGACCCCCGGGGCGACGACGTTGCGCCGCACCAGATCCTGCAGGTTCTGGTCGAGCGTCTGCATGCCGAGGTTGCCGCCGGTCTGGATCGCGGAATACATCTGCGCCACCTTGTTTTCGCGAATCAGGTTGCGGATCGCCGGGGTGCCGATCATGATTTCGTGCGCGGCGACGCGGCCGGTGCCGTCCTTGGTCTTCAAGAGCGTCTGCGAGATGACCGCGCGCAGCGACTCGGACAGCATCGAGCGGACCATTTCCTTTTCCGCCGCGGGGAAGACGTCGACGACGCGGTCGATGGTCTTGGCGGCCGACGAGGTGTGCAGGGTACCGAACACCAGGTGACCGGTTTCGGCGGCGGTCAGTGCCAGGCGTATGGTCTCCAGGTCGCGCAACTCGCCCACCAGGATCACGTCCGGGTCTTCCCGCAGCGCGGAGCGCAAGGCGTTGTTGAACGACAGGGTATGCGGACCGACTTCGCGCTGGTTGATCAGGCATTTCTTGCTCTGGTGCACGAATTCGATCGGATCCTCGACGGTGAGGATGTGCGAATACTGGTTCTCGTTGATGTAGTCCATCATCGCCGCCAGGGTAGTCGACTTGCCCGAACCGGTGGGGCCGGTCACCAGCACGATGCCGCGCGGCTGGTCGGAGATTTCCTTGAAGATCGCCGGGCAGTTGAGTTCCTCCAGCGTCAGCACCTTGGAGGGAATGGTGCGGAACACGGCGCCGGCGCCGTACTGCTGGTTGAAGGCGTTGACGCGGAAGCGCGCCAGCGAGGGAATCTCGAACGAGAAGTCGATTTCCAGCGTTTCTTCATAAACCTTGCGCTGGCTGTCGTTCATGATGTCGTACACCATGCGGTGCACGTCCTTGTGCTCCATCGGCGGCAGGTTGATGCGGCGGATATCGCCGTTGACCCGGATCATCGGCGGCAGGCTCGACGACAGGTGCAGGTCGGATGCCTTGTTCTTGACGGAGAAAGCCAGCAGTTCGGAAATGTCCACGCGTGCCTCGTTCTGTATGGGTGGGATTTTGGCGGATAATAACCGACATGAATAACGGCCAGGACAAGCGTGAACTTGAGTCCGCCGCGGCGCGCCTGCAGGCCGTGCAGACGCGGATCGCGCGCGCCTGCGGCGAGGCCGGACGCCACCCGGCGACGGTGCAGTTGCTGGCGGTGAGCAAGACTTTCGGCGCTGCGGCGGTGCGGGCGCTGGCGATGGTCGGGCAGGGTGCGTTCGGCGAGAATTACGTGCAGGAAGCAGTGGAAAAAAAGGCCGCGCTGGCCGACCTGCCTCTGGTGTGGCATTTCATCGGCCCCATCCAGAGCAACAAGACGCGCCCCATCGCGGAGAATTTTGCCTGGGTGCACAGCGTCGACCGCCTGAAAGTGGCGGAGCGCCTGTCCGCGCAGCGCCCGCCCGGGCTGCCGCCGCTGCAGGTGTGTCTCGAAGTCAACGTCAGCGGCGAGACGAGCAAGAGCGGGGTCGCCCCGGACCAACTGCCGGCGTTGGCCGACGCGGTGGCCAGGCTTCCCGCCTTGCGCCTGCGCGGCCTCATGGCGATTCCCGCGCCGACGCCGGATGCCGCGGCGCAGCGTGCGGCGTTGCGCCGCGTGCGCGAACTGTTCGACACGCTCAAGGCGTGTGGACACGACCTCGACACCCTGTCGATGGGCATGTCGGCCGACCTCGAGGCGGCCATCCTGGAAGGCGCGACCATCGTGCGCGTGGGTACCGCGCTGTTTGGCGAAAGGGACTATCCTTGAATCCTCTGTTGGACGGGTGCGAGTGTGCGGTTGGCGGGTTGTCTGGCAAGGCGCGAGGAGGCGCAGGGTCGTTTCCTGCAACGACGAGCAACGCGGCCAGGCGGCCTGCCGGCCGTGCAATCGGGCCCGTAGCGGGCTCACCCAGCGGGTGAGAGTGATCGAAGGCATGACGCCAGTATTTATGCGGCGTCTCGAAGGCCGGTTAGCGGTCGACAGGGGATTCAAGGATTATGGCCATGCATAAAATCAGCTTCATCGGCGGCGGCAACATGGCCGCGGCCATCATCGGCGGACTGGTCGCCAGCGGCACGGCGCCGACCGACATCGAAGTGGTGGAAATCAACGCCGACGCGCGCGCGCAACTGGCCGCGCGTTTCGGCGTGGTCACCCACACCGATCTGGCGCACGCGCGCCTGCATCCGCTGCTGGTGCTGGCGGTCAAGCCGCAGACCCTGCCCGAGGTCGCGGCCGCGCTGTCGACGCGCCTGGCGGGGCATCTGGTGATATCGATCGCCGCCGGCGTGCGCGTGGCCGATCTTTCGCGCTGGCTGGGCGGGCACGCACGCATCGTGCGCAGCATGCCCAATACCCCGGCACTGGTGCAGGCGGGCGTTGCCGGACTCTATGCGGCACCCGCCGTTGCCGCCGATGCGCGCTCGCAGGCCGAAACCGTGCTGCGTGCCGTGGGCGGTGTGGTGTGGGTCGACGACGAGACGCAGCTCGACGCGGTGACCGCAGTGTCGGGCAGCGGACCGGCCTACGTCTTCTATTTCATCGAATCGCTGGAAGCCGCCGCGCTGGCGCAGGGCCTGGCGCCGGCCACGGCACGCCAGCTCGCGTTGCAGACTTTTTTCGGCGCCGCCAAGCTGGCGCTGGAGTCGGGCGAGGAACCCGCCGTGCTGCGCCAGCGTGTCACCTCCCGGGGCGGGACCACCGAGCGCGGCATCGCCGCACTGGAAGCGGGTGCGGTCAAGTCCGTCGTGGGTCAGGCGGTGGAAGCGGCGCGCCGGCGCAGTGCCGAACTCGGCGATGAACTGGGGCGACTCGCATGATCGGGGCGGCGCTCAAGTTCCTCATCCAGACGCTGGGCAACCTGTTCGTCATCGCGGTGCTGCTGCGCTTCATGATGCAGCTGTTCCGCGTGCCGTTCCGCAACCCCTTCGCGCAGTTCATCGTCGCGCTGACCGACTTCGCGGTCAAGCCCTTGCGCCGTGTGATTCCCGGCGTGCTCGGGCTCGACTGGGCCTGCCTGGTGCTGGCCCTCGCGGTGGAGTTCATCGTGGTCGCCAGCGGCTACTGGCTGGACGGTTTCCCCTTCGCGCTGGCGGGGGCACGTGTGTGGCCGGTGCTGTTCGGGCTGGCGGCGGTGCGCCTGGTGAGCCTGGCGGTGTACCTGATCATCGGCCTGACCCTGGTGCGCGCGGTGCTGTCCTGGGTCAACACCAGTTCGCCGCTGATGCCGGTGGTGTACGAGCTGTCCGAACCCTTTCTGCGGCCGCTGCGCCGCGTTGTGCCGCTGGTCGCCAACATCGACCTCACGCCGCTGGTGCTGTTCATCCTGTGCCAGTTGGTGCTGATGGTGCCAGTGCTGGGCCTGGAGCGCGCGCTGCTTGGTGCGCTCTGAGCCGGCGCCACCGGTCTGGGCGCGCCGCGACGGCGACGCCTGGCTGCTTGACCTGCATGTCCAGCCAGGCGCGCGGACGACCGGCGTCGCGGGCGTGCATGGCGGGCGCCTCAAGCTAAAGATTGCCGCGCCGCCGGTCGATAACAAGGCGAACGAGCGGCTGTTGGCCTGGCTCGCGGCCGCGTTGGGGGTACCGAAATCCGCGCTGCATCTGGTGCGGGGAGAGACCTCGCGGCAGAAAACGGTGGCCGTGAAAGGGATCGACGCCCCCTGGACCCTGATTTCAGGTTAAGAAAAACAGCAAGACATGAGCATCCATCTGGAAAAGGAAGTCGCCGACTACAGCGAGCGCCGCCTGAAACTGGCGACCGCGATCACCGACTACGCCGACTGGCTGGACCACCAGCATGGTATCGACGCCGAGCGCACCCTGCGTCTCGCCGATACGGCTGCCAGCCTGCGCCAGGACCGCCTGGTGGTGGCCTTCGTCGCCGAGTTCTCGCGCGGCAAGACCGAACTCATCAATGCACTTTTCTTTGCCGATCATGGCCAGCGCCTGCTGCCGTCCGATGTCGGCCGCACCACCATGTGTCCGACCGAACTCGGCTACAACCCCGACGAGGCACCCAGCCTGCACCTGCTGCCGATCGAGACGCGGCGCCGCGATGCGTCGCTGGCGCGCCTGAAGCGCATGCCCGTCGAATGGTGTCGGGTGTCGCTCGATCCGGACGACCCGCGCCAGCTGCAGGAAAGCCTGAAGAAACTCACCGAGACGCAGCCGATGCCGGCGGTCGAGGCCATCGAGCTGGGTCTGTGGCACGGCGAGGACGACAGCGAACGCCATGCGCTGCGCGCCGATGGTACGGTCGAGGTGCCGGTATGGCGCTATGCCATGGTCAACTATCCGCATCCATTGCTGCAGGCGGGGCTCACCATCCTCGATACCCCGGGCCTCAACGCACTGGGCACCGAACCCGAGCTGACGCTGTCGGTGATTCCCGGCGCGCATGCCGTCCTCTTCCTGCTCGGCACCGACACCGGCGTGACCCGCTCGGATCTGGAAATCTGGCAGAAGCACGTGCATCGCCACACCAACTATCACGTCGCGGTGCTGAACAAGATTGACATGCTGTGGGACGAGCTGAGGAATGACGTCGAGGTGCGCGCCACCATCGAACGCCAGGCCGAGGAGACCGCGCGCGTGCTCAAGCTGCCGCGCTCAAGCGTGTTCACCGTGTCGGCGCAGAAAGCGCTGGCGGCCAAGGTGCGCGGTGACGAGGCATTGCGCCTGCGCTCAGGAATCGACGCCCTGGAATACCTGCTCGCGCACCAGATCGTTCCGGCACGGCGCGACATGCTGTTTCATTCCATCGGCCGCGAAGTGAACACCATGATCGAGGAGAGCCGGATCGACTTGTCGGTACGCGTCAAGCGCACCAGCGACGAACTCATTCAGCTCACCCAGCTGTCCGGCAAGAACCGCGAACTGATCGAACAGACACGCGCGGAACTCCAGCGCGAGAAGGATGCGTACGATGCCACCGCCGACCAGTTCCGCACCACGCGCAGGGGCCTGCAGGCGCGCGGCAAGGAACTGCTGGACGAGCTTTCCGAGGAAACGCTCGACGCCATCCTGAAGGACGGGCGCGCGGCGATGGAGGGAAGCTGGACCACGCACGGCCTCACCCAGGGCATCCGCAAGCTGAGCGCGCAGATGGGTGCACGCTTCCATCACGCCAGCGCGCAGGCCAACCAGATGCTGGACGTGCTCGAACAGGCCTACGCGCGCTTTCACCGCCAGCATCGGCTGCCGAAGATGCAGGTGCCGCGGCTCGATCTCGGCGCCTACCGCCACCGCCTGGAAACGCTCGCGGGGGAAACCGAGGCTTTCTGCCGCGATCCCGCCAACCTCATGCTGGAAAAGCGCTTCATGATCCGCCGCTTCTACGCCGGCCTCGCGGAGGAAGCCCGCAAGACTTTCCTGCTCGCGCGCACCGAAGCCGAGCGCTGGCTGCGCATCGCGCTCGATCCTGTCATGACGCGCATCCGCGAGCACAAGCACTACCTCGATACCCGCCTGTCGAGTCTGCAACGCATTCTCGAGAACATGGGCACGCTGCACAACCGCATGGCGCAACTGAAGCAGCAGATCGAGCGCTTGCGCCGCGACAAGACCGAGCTGACACGCATCGGCGAGGCCTTCGCGGCGTAGCCTGACGGGCAGCGCGTGGTTTCAGTGGTGCGCCGGCATCCGCCGGAAGGCCGCTGGCGCGGCCGGTTCAGCCGTTCAGCCGGTTGAGCAGCACGGTCGTGCGCTCCGGATCGACGTTCTTCAGCAGTTTTTGCGCCGCCGGCGTGATCTCCTCGATGTGCGATCTCAGCACCTGCTGTTTCACCTGCAGCAGGCTCGCGGGATGCATGGAGAAGCTGCGCAGGCCCAGGCCGAGCAGCAGACGCGTGAGCAGCGGATCGCCGGCCATTTCCCCACACACCGATACCGGCTTGCCGGCCTTGGCACCGGCGCGGATGGTCTGCTGGATGAGGCCGAGTACCGCCGGGTGCAACGGGTCGTACAGATGGGATACGCTGTCGTCGGCGCGATCGATCGCCAGCGTGTACTGGATCAGGTCGTTGGTGCCGATCGACAGGAAATCGAGCTGCTCGGAAAAAAAACCGGCGGCCAGCGCTGCCGCCGGCACTTCGATCATGCCGCCGACCGGAATGCCTTCGTCGAACGCCAGGCCGTCGCGGCGCAGCGATGCCTTGGCCTCGTCGATACGCTCCAGGGTCTGGCGCAGCTCCGTGAAGCTTGCGAGCATGGGGATGAGAATGCGTACGCGGCCGTGCGCGGAGGCGCGCAGGATGGCGCGCAGTTGGGTGAGGAACAGTCCCGGCTCGGCGAGGCACAGGCGGATCGCGCGCAGGCCGAGTGCCGGATTGTCGGCGACGCTGTGGCCCCACGGCGCCTGCTTGTCGGCACCGAGGTCGAGGGTGCGGATGGTCACCGGCTTGCCGTCGAGCGCTTCCGCCACGGCCTTGTAGGATGCGTACTGCTCGTCCTCGCTCGGCAGGTCGGAGCGGTTGAGGAAGAGAAACTCGCTGCGGAACAGGCCGATGCCGTGTGCGCCCGCCGCCTTCACCGCGTCGATGTCGGACAGCAATTCGATGTTCGCCATCAGTTCGATCGGCGTGCCGTCGAGCGTGGCCGAACGGCTGGTTTTCAGGCGCTTGAGCTTGTCGGTGTCGATGCGCCACTGGTTCTGGCGCAGCCGGTATTCGGCCAGCACCGATTCGTCGGGATTGACGATCACCACGCCGTCGCGGCCATCGACGATGAGGAGGTCGTGGTCGCGGATCAGGCTGCGCGCATTGTGCAGCGCCATCACCGATGGCATGCCCATGCTGCGCGCGAGAATCGCGGTGTGCGACGTGGTGCCGCCGAGGTCGGTGACGAACGCGGCGAAATGCACGTTCTTGAAAACCACCATGTCGGCCGGCGACAGTTCGTGCGCGACGAGGATGCGTTCGCTGTCGAAATCGACGTCGAGCGGCAGATGGCTGGGGTGGCCGGTCAGCGCCTTCAGCACGCGCTGCACGACCTGCACCACGTCCTCCTGGCGGCTGCGCAGATAGGCGTCGTCGATTTCATCGAAACGCGCCACCAGTGCTTCCATCTGCTGGGCCAGCGCCCATTCGGCGTTGCATTGCGTGTCGCGGATGAGCCGCTTGGGTTCCTCGGCGATCATCGAATCGCCGAGGAACATCAGGTGCATGTCGAGAAAGGCCGACAGTTCCGCCGGGGCATTGGGCGGAATGTGGGTGCGCAGGCCTTCGAGTTCTGCGCGCGTGGCGAGGATCGCTTCGTCGAAGCGATCCAGCTCGTCCTGGATGTATTTCTGGTCGAGCATGTACTGCGGCACCTCGACCCGTGCGCTGGACGCGAGGTGCGCGTAGCCGATGGCGATGCCGCCGGAGACGCCGATGCCGTGCAGGGAGAAGCTCATGCGCTCATTCTTCGCCGAAACCGCTGGCAATGAGGCCGGCGAGTGCGTCGATGGCCGCGGCCTCGTCCTCGCCTTCGGTTTCCAGGGTGACGGTGCTGCCGCGCGCGGCAGCCAGCATCATCACGCCCATGATGCTCTTCGCGTTGACGCGGCGGCCGTTGCGTGACACGTGGATCTGGCTCTTGAACTGGGCGGCGAGCTGGGTGAGGCGCGCCGACGGACGGGCGTGCAGCCCGAGCTTGTTGATCACTTCAACGTCCCGTTGCTGCATGGCACATGGTCTCGGAAATGTGGTTGATACTGTTGCGGCCGCCTTCGACGATGCGCGCCACGAGTTGCGGCAGGGCCAGGGTTTCCCGGTAGTTCAGCGCTTTCAGCAGCATCGGCAGGTTGACGCCGGTGATGCCCTCGATGCGCGCGGGCTCCAGCACGCGACACAGCGTATTGCTGGGCGTCGCGCCGTACATGTCGGTGAAGACGAGAATGCCGTCGCCTTGGTCCAGCTCGTCGAGCCGGGCCTGGAGCGCCTTCTGTCGCTCGTCGGGGTCGGCATGGCCGATGAAATCCAGCGTGGCGAGACCTTGCGGACGCTGGCCCAGTACATGGGTGACGCACTCGACCAGGCTGTCGGCGAGCGAGCCATGAGCAACGATGAGTATGCCAATCACGACTTCGATTTCGGACCGAAAATACCTATTCTAGCGCGAGCGGTTGTAGATCAGGCGCATCATCGGGGACCGGGCGCGATACGGGCCGCCATGCCGGGCGAGACGATCGTTTTTCCGGCGGCATCCACCGCGAGATACTCGCCCACGCCAAGTTGTGCCGCGTGCGCGGCGAGCCGCGCCGGGCCGTCGATGAACAGTGGTTTGGACAGCGCGTCGGAACGCGTGCCGGCGTGTTCGCCGCGTACCAGCACTGTCACGGACTGCATCGCGGAGGCCGGCCGGCCACTGCGCGGGTCGATGAGGTGGCAGTAGCGGTGGCCGTTCACCTCGAAAAAACGCTGGTAATCACCCGAGGTGCCCACCGCCTCGCCGTCCTGAAGTTCGAGTGTCGCCAGCGTGCCCGGCGTGCGCGGATGCTGGATGCCCACGCGCCATGGCCGCTCGCCATGGCTGCCGAGGGCGATGATGTTGCCGCCGATGTTGACGAGCGCGTTGGCGATGCCGTGCTGCTTCAAGATCGCTACCGCGTCGTCCAGCGCGCGCCCCTTGGCGTAGCCGCCGAGATCGAGCTGCACCGCCGGGTTGCGGCTCCAGACGGCGTTGTCGTCGATGACGAGATCGGCCATGCGCGGGTGCCGCGCGACCCAGGCGGCGATCGCGGCGTCGTCGGGAACGTGCCCCTGCGGCGCGTCGGCCTGGAAACCCCACAGCGCGATCAGGCCGCCGATGGCCGGGTTGAACAGTTCGTCCGACTGCGCTGCGAGCGCCTGCGCATCCTTCAGCATCGCCGCCAGCTCGGGCGACACCGTCGTGCGCTCGCCGCGCGCCAGCGCCGTGTTGAGCCGTGACAACGCACTCGGCTGCCAGGCGTGCAGTTCGCGATGCAGCGCATCGAACCGCGCGAGCACCGCGGCCGCCGCCGCGCGCGCCTGCGTGTCCGGCACGCCATAGATGCTCACCTCGACCAGGGTGCCGAACACGTAGGACTGCTGCTGGTGCAGGGGCGGTGGGCTGCACGCGGCGAGCGCGACGGCGAACAGCAGCGCGATCAGGCGGCGCGCGGCCACCCGCCAACGGGTGGCGTTCACGGCCGCACCGTGCGGGCGAAGTTGCGCTCCAGTGCGGCGATGAAGTCGCCGGCGACGTCGTGACCGCCTTGTGCCTCGATCTCCTGGAAGCCGGTGGGACTGGTGACGTTGATTTCGGTGAGACAGTCGCCGATGACGTCGAGTCCCGCGAGAAAGATGCCCTGCGCCTGTGCCCACGGCGCGACCGTTTCGGCGATGCGGCGATCGCGCTCGCTCAAGGGCTGCACGCGTGCGCTGCCGCCGGCGGCGAGGTTGCCGCGCGTCTCGCCGGTCCGCGGGATGCGTGCGAGCGCCCAGGGTACGACCTCGCCGTCGATGAGAAGGATGCGCTTGTCGCCCTCGCTGATTGCCGGCAGATAGCGTTGCGCCATGATGGCGCGGGTGCCGTGGCGGGTGAGCGTTTCCAGGATGGCGTTGCGGTTGGGGTCGGTAGCGGTGAGGCGGAAGACGCCGGTGCCGCCCATTTCGGTAAGCGGCTTGACGATGACGTCTTCCTGCTCGGCGAGGAAAGCACCGATTCCGGCGGCATCCGCACTCACCAGCGTGGGCGCGAGGTACTGCGGGAAGTTGAGGATGGCGAGCTTTTCGTTGAAATCACGCAGCGCCGCGGGACGGTTCAGCACGTGTGCGCCGTTGGTCTCGGCCACGCCGAGCAGATGGGTCGCGAGCAGATAATCGATGTCGACGGGCGGGTCGGTGCGCATGACCACGGCGTTGACGTCCTTCAACCGCAACACCTCGGTATGGGCGACACGGAACCAGTCGTCACCGGCACCGATTTCCAGCGTGGCACAGGGTGCCTGCGCGATGCCGTCGCGCACGAAGAGATCGCGCGCCTCGCAGGCGAGCACGTCATGGCCGCGCGCCGCCGCACTCCGCATCATCGCCACCGAGCTGTCCTTGTGCGGCTTGAGACTCGCCAGGGGGTCGACGACGAACAGCAGTTTCATGGTGCGGCGTCGGCGAGCTCGTTGAAGGTTTCGTCGAGTTCGACGCTCGCCGCCAGCATCGCCAGTCGCGCGATCACGCCATAGGCATAGAAGCGGTTGGGACTGGCGTCGGGGTTGGCGCTGCGGTCGGGCATCACGCAGGTTTCGTCGAAGGCGAGCGGCACGAAATGCATGCCCGGACTGTTGAGGTTCTCGTCAACGCCGCGCGTGGTGTGCACGCGGTAGAAACCGCCGACGACGAAGTGGTCGATCATGTAGACGACCGGTTCGGCGACCGCCTCGTTGATGCTCTCGAAGGTGTACACGCCCTCCTGGATCAGCACTTCGTGGACTTCCATGCCTTCCTTGCCGACCGCCATCTTGTTGCGCTGCTTGCGGTTGAGTTCGCGCACGTCGTCGGGCGACTTCACCGTCATGATGCCCATGCCGTAGGTACCGGCGTCGGCCTTGACGATGACGAAGGGCGACTGGTCGATGCCATATGCGTCGTATTTCGCCTGGATGCGCGCGAGCAGCGCGGACACCTTCTCCACCAGGCACGCCTCGCCCTGGCGCGCCTGAAAATCGATCTTGCCGCACTGGTCGAAGTAGGGGTCGATCAGCCAGGGATCGATGCCGATGAGCCGTGCGAACTCCACCGCCACCTGCTCGTAGGCGCGGAAATGCCGCGACTTGCGCCGCGTCGCCCAACCGGCATAAAGCGGCGGCATGATGGTCTGCTCGATCCCCTTGAGGATGTCCGGCACGCCGGCCGACAGGTCATTGTTGAGCAACACCGCGCAGGGGTCGAAATCCGCCAGACCGATGCGTTCACCCTCGCGCACCAGCGGCTCCAGGGTGAGGCGGCCACCGGCCGGCAATTCCAGCGTGGTGGGCGCGGTGATCTCCGGAATCAGCGTGCCGATGCGCACGATCAGCCCGGTCTGGCGCAGGATGTGCGCCAGCACCGCGACGTTTTGCAGATAGAAGGTGTTGCGCGTGTGATTCTCCGGGATCAGCAGCAGGCGCTGCGCAGCCGGGCAGATTTTCTCCACCGCGCCCATCGCCGCGTGGATCGACAGCGACATGAACGCCGGATTGAGATTGTTGAAGCCACCGGGAAAAAGATTGGTATCGACCGGCGCCAGCTTGAAGCCGGCGTTACGGATGTCCACCGAGGTATAGAACGGCGCCGCCTGGTCCTTCCATTGCTGGCGAAACCAGTGCTCGATGGTCGGTTGCGCGTCGAGCAGGCGTTTTTCCAGGTCCAGAAGCGGGCCGGCGAGTGCAGTGGTGAGGTAGGGGACCATAGAATAGGCGTTCGCGAATATCTATCTATGTATTTTAGGCCAAGCCCGATGTTTGACATCGTTTTGTATCATCCGGAAATCCCGCCCAACACCGGCAACCTCATCCGGCTTGCCGCCAACACCGGCTGCCGCCTGCATCTGGTCGAGCCGCTCGGCTTCGACCTGTCCGACAGACAGGTCGCGCGCGCCGGGCTCGACTACCATGACATGGCGTGCGTGCGCGTGCACGCCGACTGGGACGCGGTGGCGGCCGCGCTGGCCGGACACCGCTGGTATGCGCTCACCACCAGCGCCAGCCGCAACTATGCGACTGTCGAGTTCGCGCCCGGCGACGTCCTGCTGTTCGGCCCGGAATCGCGCGGCCTGCCGGACGCGCTGCTCGCGCGCTTCGACGCGGCGCATCGCCTGCGCCTACCGATGCTGCCCGGTTCGCGCAGCATGAACCTGTCGAACGCGGTGAGCGTCACCGTGTTCGAGGCCTGGCGCCAGAACGGTTTTTCAGGAGGAGTGTGAATGGACGTCATGCAAGGGCTGGAGGCCGCCAGCTACCTCGTTACCGTCGTCGGCCTGCCGCTCGCCATCTGGGTGTTCGTCCATGATCGCCGGCGCGAGCGGCAGAGCGACGAGGAGGAAATCTTCCTGCGCCTGTCCGACGAATATTCCGATTTCATGCGCCTGGTCATCGACAACGCCGATTTGCAACTGCTTTCCGCCACGCCGCGCGGCGAACTCGGCGAGGAACAACGGGAGCGCAGGCACGCCCTGTTCGCCATCCTCGTCAGCCTGTTCGAACGCGCCTACGTGCTCGTGTACGAGGAACGGATGAGTGCGCAGCAGGCACGCCTGTGGCAGACCTGGGCCGATTACATGCAGGACTGGTGTGCGCGCGAGGATTTTCGTGCCGCGCTGCCGCGCCTGCTGCAGGGCGAGGATCCGGGGTTCGTGGCAACGATCGGGAAAATTGCGGAGGTGGCGGCGGTTTCCACGCCCGCGACCCCGCTATAGGCTGGCCTCGATGGCCGGAAACAGCTCGCGCTCCTCGAAGCGCACATGCGCGATCATCGTCTTGCCAAACGCTTCCAGACTGGTTGCATCGTGACGCAGCAGACCGGCATGCAGCTCTTGCAACTGTCGATGCTCGGCAAGGGTGCGTTCGACGAGCGGTTGCTGGGCGGCATTCTGCAGCAGGGGCAGCAGTGAGTTTTCCTCGGTTGCGAAATGCGACTTCAGATGTCCGGCGAGCGCATTCACCGCTTCCTCGCAGGATGCCGCGATCAGCGCGGCGTCGCCCGCCTGCGCCGCGCGTTCGCAGCGCCGCGCGAGCGATAGCGCGGTGTGATGCTCGCGCGACAGGGGTAGCAGAAAGGGGGCGCGTTTCATGCGGTCAAGGGGTCGTGCTGGCGCGCCGGCCACGCAGCACGCTGCTGACCGTGCTGAGGATGAACAGCACCAGCGCCACGGCATTGAGCATGCCGCCCTGGCTGCGCAGCGCGGGTGCGGCGAGCGCGTCGCCGGCCAGACGCAGCAGCAGCGAGGCGTGCAGCACCAGTAGCGGCAGGTAGAAGGTCCAGTGATACGGCATCTTCACCCGCACCACCGAAGGGAAGATGACCGGCGCGTGACCGAACACCATGGAGAACACGAAGCCGAGCAGGATGGCGTGCAGCACGGCGTCGTAGGCCGCTCCGGCGAGGTGGCCGACGGCGAGCAGGGTGAGGCTGCCGACGGCGAGCCAGGCGTAGCCGGAGAGCAGACAGACGGCGATGAAGCGCGTCAGGCCCTGTTCGCGCACCGTGCGCCGGGCGATGTCCTGGCGCAGTAGCCAGAGCGCCAGGCCGAAGAGACCGGCGCCGTACAGCGTGACGCCCGTGTGCGTCGTGGCGAGAAAGGCCCCGGCGACGAGTGCCGCGAGAATGACCGCGAACAGCCGGCGCGCGGTGGTCGAGGGCGGGAGGAAGCGCGACAGTTCCAGGCGTTCGCCGGCGATGGTGAGGACGAGAAAATCGATCCACAGTGCGACGACGTCCGCCACCGGCGCCCCGGCGAGCCAGAGCAGGTTGCCGGCCAGCCAGCTGAACGCGCCCAGCGCCATGGTGAGCATGAACAGCGTGCGCTGGCGCAGCAGGAGGCGCGTGGTGGCGAGAAGCAGAATGCCGCTGCCGAGCGCCATCGCCGCCGCGCCGAAAACCGGCGGCAGCCCGGTGAGGAGCGCAAGGCCGCCCAGTCCGCTGCACAGCGGCGCGCTGTAGGCCCAGCGGCGGCCCATGGCCACGGCCCGCTCCAGGCCGATCACTGTGCCGAGAAAGCCCGACACCATGAGCGGGCCGTGCAGCAGGAGAAGCTCGGGGGCCGGCAGTGGAACGCCCCAGCCGAGACGCGCAAGGCCGGCGAGCACGCCGCTGGCCAGCGCGACGAAGCCGAGAATCAGCAGGGGCAGGCGGAAGGGGACGCCGAGGTCACCGGGACGCATCGCTGAACGGCTGCGCTGGGGGAGGGGGGCGTGGGTCATGCGGGTTTGCGGTGGGTCGCGCGCGTCAACCCTGCCAGCCGAAATGCTGGCGCGCGTGATCGCTCATTTTTTCCGGACTCCATGGCGGATCCCACACCAGCCCGAGGTCGATGGCGACACCGGGTGGGGCGAGTGTGCGCAAGGCGCGCTCGGCGTCGTCGAAGATCATCTCCCCCATCGGGCAGGCCGGGGTGGTCATGGTCAGATCGACGTGCACGGTGTCCGACGCCACGGTGACGCCGTACACCAGACCGAGATCGACGATGTTCATGCCGACTTCCGGGTCGATGACGCTGCGCAGCGCGTCCCGCACGGCGTCTTCGGTGAGGATGGCTGAAGCGGGCATTACAGCTTCCTTAAACCTGGAAACCGCAGTTGGACGCGCCCGATGGTACGTCTGATCGCGTGGCTGCCGCGAAGCAACGACGCCGCAGGCGCGACCGCGTAGCGCGGAGCAGGGGCCCCTTTGGGGATGCGACCGCGAAGCGGGATGCAGGCGCCCCAGGGCGCGGTCGCTGGCACCCCTGCGCTGGCCGATCCCCGCTTTGCGGGGCCCCTCGTCCCACGCTCCGGGGCGCCCCTGCAAGGAGGCGCGCCAAAGGCAGACGCGTGAGCAGGCGTGCCAGCGGGTGCGTAGCGGACTCATCTGACAGGCGAAGGCGAACGAAGCCAGAAAATTCAGTGTTCATGCAATGTCCGTAAGAGGATGAAGCGGTCAACTGCGGTTTTCAGGTTAAAGATGTATCAAAAATACATGTTCAATATAGCAGCACGCAAGGTACGGAGCAATCCGTGAACGGCACGGACGCGCCGTGTGACGCGGCGCCGGGCCACCTCAGAACTCGGCCTTGATTTCGCGATTCAGCAGCGCGTCCACCGCCTGCGCGGGAGGCACGCCATCGAACAGGGTCTGGCATACGGCGCGGGTGATGGGCATGTCCACACCCATTTCGGCCGCCAGCGCGGCGACTTCGGGCGCGGTGGTGACGCCTTCGGCGACGTGGCCCAACTCGCCGAGAATCGTGTCGAGCGATTGCCCGCGTGCGAGGCGCAGCCCGACTTGACGGTTGCGCGACAGATCGCCGGTGGTGGTGAGGATGAGGTCGCCCAGCCCCGACAGGCCCATGAAGGTCTCGAAGCGGCCGCCGAGGCGAATGCCCAGACGCGTCATTTCGGCGAGGCCGCGGGTGATGAGCGCGGCGCGGGCATTGTGGCCAAGCGCGAGTCCGTCGCAGATGCCGGCGGCAATCGCCATGACGTTTTTCAGCGCACCGCCGAGTTCGACGCCGATCACGTCGTCGTGGGCGTAGAGACGCAAGCGGTGGTTCGACAACGCCGCGGCGAGTCGGTGGGCGAGGGTGGGGGCGTGTGACGCCAGCGTGAGCGCGGTCGGACAGCCGCGCGCGACTTCCTGCGCGAAACTGGGGCCGGACAGCACGCCGGTTTCGTCGTGGCCGGGCAGCAGTTCGGCAACGAGCTGATGCGGCAGCTTGCGGCTGCCGGGCTCGAAGCCCTTGCTCACCCAGACGAGTGGCGGCAGCGTGCTACGGCGGGCCAGCGCGCCGAGGGTGGGGCGCAGCGCGCCGCTGGGGACAGCGATGACGATCAGTTCGACCCCCGCCAGCGCGGCGTCAAGGTCGGTGCTGAACGCCAGTTCGGCGGGCAGCGGGCAATCCGGCAGGTAGCGTGCGTTGACACGGGTGGCGTGCATCGCGGCGACCGCGGCCGGATCGCGCGCCCACAGCGTGACCGTGTGCTGCGGCGCCCATGCCGCCGCCAGCGCCGTACCCCAGGCGCCGGCGCCAAGCACGGCGAGTTTCATCGTCCCCAGACCTCGAACAGCGGCACCCATCCCGCCAGGCCGTCGGCATGCTTCACCGGCAGCCAGCCAAACGCGTCGGGCTCGCCGTTGCTCTCCAGCAGCACGCCGCGCGCGGCGAGGAAGACCACCTCGGCGTCGGGGCGCGGCTGCTTGCGTACGCTGGTGGCCTCGGCCTTGACCATGACGTTGCGCGCGGTGCCGAAAGCGGATTGCTCGATCCAGGTGAGGCGGCCGCCGTGGTCGCGCACCTTGGTCCAGCCCTCGGTCTCGATCACGACTTCGAGCGGCAGCCCGCTGCCGGCAACGGCCACCCGGGTGGCGGCGGTCGATGGCGCGTCATACAGCACGGCGGGGCGGCCCGTGGTGCGATAGTCGAGTGCGTGAGCCGCGCCGGCGGCAAGCAGCAGGCCGCTGGCGGCGAGAAGACGATTGGACGCGGCCACCGCGGTCTTCGGACTCAGTGCGTCTGCGCGCCCGTCTGTTGCTGTTGCTGCTGCATGAACAGGGCCTCGAAGTTGACCGGGTTCAGCAGCAGCGGCGGGAAGCCGGCACGGATGATGACGTCCGACACGGTCTCACGCAGATAGGGGAAGACGATGTTGGGGCAGCCGATATTGAGCACCATCGGCATCTGGTCCTGGGGGATGTTCTGAATGCGGAAAATGCCGGCCTGGGTGCACTCGACCAGGAACAACGTCTTGTCGCCGTGCTTCGCGGTCACGGTGACGGTGAGGCTGTTCTGGTAGACGTCGTCGCCGAGTTCGCGGCTGGCGGTCGACATGTTGACTTCCATCTGCGGCGCTTCGCGCTCCAGGAAGCACTCGGGGGCGCCGGGCACCTCGACGGAAAGATCCTTGACGTAGAGTTTTTCGATACTGAATACGGGTTGCTGCTGGGCGTCGCTCATGGTGTCTCCCTGGATTGGCAAAACGGAGCCGCGGCTCCGGTCAACCGTACATTCTACACGGCGGACGGGTACGCGATGTGTCGAGTCAGTGCGCGGCCAGCCAGCGCTTGAGCGCGAAGGCGTCCAGGGCACCGGACGTGCGCGCGACCTCGGTGCCGTTCCTGAACAGGATCAGCGTGGGAATGCCGCGGATGTGGTGGCGCATCGACACCTGCGGATGCGCCTCGGTGTCGACCTTGGCGAAGCGCACCTGGGTGGCGAGCTCGCCCGCGACCTGCCGGAACACCGGCGCCATCATCTTGCACGGGCCGCACCAGTCGGCCCAGAAGTCCACCAGCACCGGCAGCCCGGCTTTCGCGATGAAGCGATCGAAGCTCGCCTGCGTCAGCTCCACCGGCTGCCCCGGCAAGAGCGCCGTGCCGCACTGGCCGCACTTCGGGCCCTCGGCGAGGCGCGCATCGGGTACGCGGTTGACGGCAAGGCAGTGCGGACAGGCGAGTTCCATGGCGGTTTCCTCGATTTGAATGGATGCCGTCTCAAGGTGGTGCCGGGCGCCGGGAAATCAAGCGCGCCGGACGCCGGAGCAGGAGGATTCCCGGGTGCGGCGCTGCATCGGACCGCGGATGGCCTTCCTGCCCCACCACGGTCCCCTTGTAGGAGCAGCGCCCCCGCCGCGATTTTCGGGCATCGCGACCATCACCGCATCGGGCCGGGGGCGACCCTCCTACAATGGCGCCCGCCCCCTGTAGGAGCGGCGCCCCCGCCGCGATTTTCGGGCATCGCGACCATCACCGCATCGGGCCGGGGGCGGCCCTCCTACAACGGCGCCCCCGCCGCAATGTTCGGGCGCTGGAATCTTTGCGGCATCGCGGTGCGGGCGGCCCTCCAGGGAGAGTCGCCACCCCTGGATGCACCGGAACTCAGGCGTTCAACAGCGGCACCAGTTCGCCCGCGGCGTCGAGCGCCGAGGTGTCGTCGAAACCGCCGACGTGGGTGGCGCCGATGAATACCTGGGGCACGGTGCGGCGGCCGCCGGAGCGTTCGACCATTTCGTCCATCTTCGCCGGGTCGAGGTCGACGCGGATCTTGTCGATTTCGGTGACGCCGCGGCTTTTCAGCAGTCTTTCGGCAGCGACGCAATAGGGGCACACGGCGGTGCAGTACATCACGACTTTGGCCATTGAAGCTTCCTTTTCATTTCTGGGTGACGGGGAGATTGGCGCGTTCCCACGCGAGGATGCCGCCCGCCTGGTTGTAGACCGTGGTGAAGCCGGCCTTCTTCAGGATGCGGCAGGCGTGCGCCGAGCGATGACCGCTGCGGCAGGTGACGAGGACGGGCTTGTCCTTGAACCTGTCGAGTTCATTCAGCCGCCCGGCGAGCTTGCCCACCGGGATGTGCCGGGCGCGCGGGATGTGGCCAGCGGCATATTCCTTGTCTTCGCGCACGTCGAGTCCCAGGGCGTCGTCGTTGTACA
>MKWN01000029.1:8290-60186 GCA_001899775.1 Thiobacillus sp. 65-29 | reverse complement strand
GCCGATGAAGTTCCACGCGAGCATGCCGCCCGACACGGCCGCGAGCGCCACCAGCATCCAGTTGTCCTGCAGGAATTGCACGTCCATGGCGCTTACAGGCCGCAGCCCTGCTTGAAGCCGGCCTTCTTCAGCATCGAGTCCATCGGGCAGAAACGGGTGAAGCCGGACTGGAACAGGTTGAAGCCGACAAAGGCGGTGAACCACAGCCAGGACGCCTGCGTCATGTCGGCCGTGCCGTTGACGTGGGCGAGCAGAAGGGACAACAGGATGAAGAATCCGGCGACGATGCGCACGATGCGTTCGACGGTCATGAAAGCACTCCTTATGCAGTAGGGGACGGATGTTTGCGGTAGTTGGCCGCGTAATAGAGCACCGGAATCACTACCAGGGTGAGCACGGTGGACACCAGGATGCCGAAGATCAGCGATACGGCGAGACCCGAGAAGATCGGATCGTCGAGGATGAAAAAGGCGCCGAGCATGGCGGCAAGCCCGGTGAGCACGATGGGCTTGGCACGCGTGGCGCCGGCCTGGATCACCGCTTCCTGGAAATCCATGCCGGCGGCGGTCTGCTCGTTGGCGAAGTCGACCAGCAGGATCGAGTTGCGCACGATGATGCCGGCCAGCGCGATCATACCGATCATCGAGGTCGCGGTGAACTGCGCACCGAGCAGCGCATGGCCGGGCATCACGCCGATGATGGTGAGCGGAATCGGCGCCATGATGATGAGTGGCGTGAGATAGCTCTTGAACTGCGCCACCACCAGGATGTAGATGAGGATCAGCCCGACCGCGTAGGCGATGCCCATGTCGCGGAAGGTTTCGTAAGTCACCTGCCATTCGCCGTCCCATTTCAGGCTGAAGCCGGCGTAGGGATCGGCGGGCTGGCGGATGAAATATTCGGCGAGCGTGCCACCCTGGTCGAGCGCCTTGTCCTTGAGTTCGCCGCGCATGGCGAACAGGCCGTACAGCGGCGAGTCGATCGTGCCGCCGGTGTCGCCCAGGACGAACACCACCGGCAGCAGGTCCTTGTGGTAGATCGTCTTCTCGCGCGCATTCGGCATGACCTCGACCAGTTCCGAGAGCGGCACCAGCTGGCCCTGCGCGCCGCGTACCGGCAGCTTGAGAAGCTCGTCGATGCGGTTCTGGCGCTCCGGGGGCAGCGCCACGCGCACCGGGATCTCGTACTTGGCGCCGCTGCCATGGATGGGGGTGACGTTCTCGCCGGCCAGGCCCATTTTCATCGCCTCGACGATGTCCTTCTGCGCCACGCCCGCCATCGCCGCCTTGTTCTGCAGCACGCGCAGCACGAAGCGCTGGGCGTCGTCCTCGACGGTGTCGTCGATGGCGACGATGCCCGCGGTCTTCTCGAACACGCCGCGTACCGTTTTCGCCACCTGCATCTGTGCCTCGTAGTCCGGGCCATAGATTTCGGCCACGATGGGCGAGATCACCGGCGGGCCGGGCGGCACTTCGACCACCTTGACGTCGGCGCCGTGTCGCTTCGCCACGGCCTCGACCAGCGGGCGCACGGCCTGGGCGATATCGTGGCTCTTGCGGTCGCGCTGGTGCTTGTCGACCAGGTTGACCTGCAGGTCGCCGACCTCGGGGCCGGCGCGCAGGTAGTACTGGCGCACCAGGCCGTTGAAGTTGATCGGCGCGGCGGTGCCGGCGTAGGCCTGATAATCGGTGACTTCCGGCACGACGGCCACCGCCGCGCCCATTTCCGCGAGTACCTGCGCGGTCTTTTCCAGTGGCGTGCCGACCGGCATGTCGACGACGACCTGGAACTCCGACTTGTTGTCGAACGGCAGCATCTTCAGGATCACTAGTTTCACCACCGGCAACGCGACCGATACCAGGATGGCGGCGCCGATGGCGAGCCACAGCCTGTTGCGCGCGCCACGGCCGGCGGCACCGCGCAGGAAGGGCGTCATGCGCGTGCGGAACAATGCGAGCAGGCGGGTTTCGCCATGTGCCGCGTGCGCACCCGGGCGGATGAGCTTGAGTGCGAGCCAGGGGGTGACCACAAAGGCGATGGCGAGCGAGATCAGCATGCCGATCGAGGCGTTGATCGGGATCGGGCTCATGTACGGGCCCATGAGGCCGGTGACGAAGGCCATCGGCAGCAGCGCGGCGATCACGGTGAAGGTGGCGAGGATGGTGGGGCCGCCGACTTCGTCCACCGCACGCGGGATGATCGCTTCCATGCCGTCGTGGTCCAGCCCCATGCGGCGGTGGATGTTCTCCACCACGACGATGGCGTCGTCGACCAGGATGCCGATGGAGAAGATGAGGGCGAACAGCGACACCCGGTTGAGGGTGAAGCCCCACGCCCACGATGCGAACAGCGTGGCGGCGAGCGTCAGCAGCACCGCCGCGCCGACGATCAGCGCCTCACGTTTGCCCAGCGCGAACAGCACCAGCAGCACCACCGAGGCGGTGGCGAAGATCAGCTTCTGGATCAGTTTCTTCGCCTTGTCGTCGGCAGTGGCGCCGTAGTTGCGGGTGACGCTGACTTCCACGCCTTCCGGAATCACGCTGCCATGCAGACTGGCGATGCGCGCGATGACTTTTTCCGCGACGTCGACGGCGTTCTCGCCCGGTTTCTTCGATACCGCGAGCGTCACCGCGGGGAAGCTCTGCCCGGCCTCGGGTGCGTCGGGGCCGCCGGCGCCGGGGCCGTGCCAGACGTAACGCGGTGGCTGGTCGGGGCCGCCGACCACGGTGGCGATGTCGCTCATGTACACCGGACGGCCGTCCGCCACGCCGACGACGAGTTGCTTCACGTCCTCGACGCCGGTGAGGAAGGTGCCGGTCTGGACCAGGATCTCCTCGTTGTCCGACACCAGCGTACCCGACGGCTGCGCCGCGTTCGACACCTGCAGGGCGTCGCGGATGTCCTTGGCCGACACGCCGAAGGCCGCCATGCGGTCGGGGTCCATCAGCACCCGCACCGCGCGGCCAGGGCCGCCGGTGGTGGTGACCTCGCGCGTGCCGGCGATGCGCTTCAGCTCGATCTCGGCCGCGTGCGCGACCTGTTCCAGTTCGTAGGCGCCGCGCGCCGCGTCGCGCGTCCACAGGGTGGCGGTGACGATGGGCACGTCATCGATGCCCAAGGGCTTGATGATCGGCTCGCCGACGCCGAGCTCGGGCGACACCCAGTCGCGGTTGGCCTGCACGGTGTCGTACAGGCGCACCAGTGCCTGCGTGCGGTCCTGTCCCACCAGGTATTGCACCGTCAGCACCGCCATGCCCGGTTTCGACACGGAATAGATGTGTTCGATGCCGGCGATCTGCGACAGCACCTGCTCGGCCGGTGTCGCCACCAGCGCCTCCACATCCTTCGCCGACGCCCCGGGGAAGGGAATGAATACGTTGGCCATGGTCACGTTGATCTGCGGCTCTTCCTCGCGCGGCGTGATGAGGATGGCGAACAGCCCCAAAAGCGCCGCGATCAGCGCGATCAGCGGGGTGAGCTGCGAAGTGAGGAAGAAGCGCGCGATGCGGCCCGAGAGTCCCATGGCGGCTTATTTTCCGGCGGGGGCGGGACGTTTGGCGTAGATGCCTGCCTTGACCGGGTCGAGCGCGATGACTTCGCCGGGGTTGAGACCGGCCAGCACTTCCACCTCGCCGCGCGCGTTGGGCGTGCCCAGGCGGATCTGGCGCAGGCTGACGCGCTCGTCCTGCACCACGTACACCGCGGTGACCTCGGAACGGCGCACCACCGCGTCGGCGGGGATGGCCAGCTTGCGTGCGCTGCCGGTGGCGAAGTGAGCGCGTGCGAACATGCCGGGAATGACGCCTTCGACGCTGGCCGGCAGATCGAGGCGCACCTTCACCGTGTGGGTGGCGATGTCGGCCGAGGGCAGGACGGTGACGCCGGTGGCGTCGATCCACTTGTTGAGCGAGGGAATCTCGACCGCGACGCGCGGCGCAGCCTTGATCTCGGCAAGCTTGTACTGCGGAATGCTGGCGACCACGCGCATGTCCCTGGGGTCGAAACCGGTCATCAGTGGCTGGCCCGGTGTCACCGATTCACCCGGTTCGACATGGCGCACCGCGACCACGCCGGAAAACGGGGCGGTAATCGTGGTGTAACTGCTCACTGCGGCGGTCTGGCCGACGCCGGCCCGCGCGGCCCGCGCGGCGGCTTCGGCGGCGCGATATTCCGCGGTGGCACGGTCGAGTGCCGCCTGGCTGATGAATTTCTGCTGGAACAACTGCTGCTGGCGCTCGTAGTTGGCGCGCGCGTTGGCCAGATTGGCGTCTGCCTGCGCCACCTGCGCCTGGCTGCCGGCCACTGCGGCGCCGAGTTCCTGCGCGGACAGGCGCACGATCACCGAACCGGCCTTGACGTGGTCGCCGGCGTCGAAGTTCACCGCGGCCACCCGTCCGGCCACCTGCGCCGAAACGGTCGACTGCTTCACCGCCTCGACCGTGGCCTCGGTCGAATATCCCGTGTCGATCATCTGGTACCCGACCGGCGCGACCGCGAACGGCAGCGCCGCCCACGCCGGCGTGGCGAGCGAGAGGGCAAGGAACAACAGACGGGCGGGCTTGCGCATGCGGTCACCTCCAGAAACGTCCATTAGTGTATTCTAATATGCGTGGAAATTCAAGCGCTTGCCGGGTTGACGCGGGCGTGGTAACGGCGTGGTGTGGCAGCAGTATGCGCCACAAGCCGCCGCCAATCCAGAGGACGGAGCCGCGTGCACGGCCTGCGCGCGCGCCTTTGGTTACAATCGTGTTTTGTTTCCGGCGCAGCGCCCATGCAAACCCTCACCGTCGATCTCGGCGACCGTTCCTACCCCATCCACATCGGCCCCGGCCTGCTCGACCGCGCCGAACTGGTCGCACCGCACCTCGCGCAGAAGCGCGCCATGGTGGTGACCAACACCACCGTTGCGCCGCTGTACCTGGCGCGTCTCACGGCGGCGCTGGAGGGGGCGGGCGTCGCGGTGGCGAACGTGGTGCTGCCCGACGGTGAAGCCTACAAGAACTGGGAGACGCTCAATCTCGTATTCGACGCCCTGCTCGCCGGACGCGCCGAGCGCAAGACCACGCTCATCGCGCTGGGGGGCGGGGTGATCGGCGATATGACCGGATTTGCCGCCGCCTGCTACCAGCGCGGCGTGCCCTTCGTGCAGATTCCCACCACGCTGCTGTCGCAGGTCGATTCCTCGGTTGGCGGCAAAACCGGCATCAACCATCCGCTCGGCAAGAACATGATCGGCGCGTTCTACCAGCCCAAAGTGGTGCTCGCCGACACCGACACGCTGAAGACGCTGCCGGCGCGCGAGCTCTCCGCCGGACTCGCCGAGGTCATCAAGTATGGCCTCATCCGGGACGCCGCGTTCCTCGCCTGGTTGGAAGCCAACATGACGAAGCTGCGCGCGCTCGATCCCGCGGCGATCACCCATGCGATCCACCGCTCCTGCGAAATCAAGGCGCAGGTGGTGGCCGAGGACGAGCGCGAAGGCGGCCTGCGCGCCATTCTCAACCTTGGTCACACCTTCGGCCACGCCATCGAGAGCGGCATGGGCTATGGCACCTGGCTGCACGGCGAGGCGGTGGCGGCGGGCATGGTGCTCGCCGCCATGGCGTCGCAGCGCCTGGGCTGGCTCGACGCCGCCGACGTCGCGCGCACGCGTGCCATCGTGCGCGCCGCCGGCCTGCCGGATGCCGCGCCCGAACTGCCTTTCGAAACCTGGCTCGAGTACATGGGGCACGACAAGAAGGTCGAAGGCGGCAGGCTGCGCTTCGTGCTGCTGAAGAAGCTCGGCGAGGCGGTGATCACCGGCGACGTGTCGGAAGCCGTGCTGCGCGAAATCCTGACGCGCTGATCCGATTCGGCCGCTGCACGGGGTTTCCCTTGTGCAGCCGCGCTCTCACCAGACAGCCGGTCGACCCCGGCGAACCGTGTGGATCTCCCATCCCAGACGGCCCATGTTTTGTCTCCACTGGTACATAAGTTAGAAAATCATGATTTCTTGATGTATGTCAAGGATCGGTTTCCGGCTTGCGGGCATGATGTATGCCAAGTGGAGCGATGAGCCCTGCTGATGTTCATCTGGTCAACTCAATGAGGGGAAAGGCAAATGAAGAAACTGTATCGAGCCGCGTCGTCGGTGCTGGCCCTGGCCGTTGCGGGCATTTTCAACCCGGTCGTGGCTGCGGATGCGCCGGCCCTGACCGCGGAACAGAAGGCCACGGCGTCGAAGATCTACTTCGAGCGCTGCGCCGGTTGCCACGGCATCCTGCGCAAGGGCGCCACCGGCAAGAATCTGGAACCGGTCAATACGCTCAAGCTCGGGCAGGGGCGTCTGGAGAAGATCATCGGCTACGGCACCGAGGGTGGCATGGTCAACTTCGACGACATCCTGACCAAGGATGAAATCAGCCTGATGGCGAAATACATCCAGGAAACCCCGGATGCGCCGCCCGAGTGGGGCATGAAGGAAATGATGGACAGCTGGAAGCTGGTCGTCAAACCCGAAGACCGCCCGAAGAAGCCGATGAACAAGATCAACCTGAAGAACGTGTTCTCGGTAACCCTGCGCGACACCGGCGAAGTGGCGCTGATCGACGGCGACACCAAGCAGATCTGGGGCATCGTCAAGACCGGCTACGCGGTGCATATCTCGCGCGTCTCGAAGTCGGGGCGTTACGTCTACGTGATCGGCCGTGACGGCAAGGTCGACCTCATCGACATGTGGTTCGAGAAGCCGACCATCGTCGCGACGCTCAAGGTCGGCATCGAGGCGCGCTCGGTCGAGGTGTCCAAGGCCAAGGGCTACGAGGACAAATACGCGATCGCCGGCTCCTACTGGCCGCCGCAGTACGTGATCACCGAAGGCGATACGCTGAAGCCGCTGAAGCTCATGTCGACCCGTGGCGTCACGGTGGACGGTGAATACCACCCCGAGCCGCGCGTGGCCTCGATCGTGGCGACCGAAGGCAAGCCGGAGTTTGTGGTCAACGTCAAGGAAACCGGCATGATCAAGCTGGTGGACTACTCCGACATCAAGAACCTGAAGGAAACCACCATCGAGTCCGCCAAGTTCCTGCATGACGGCGGCTGGGATTCGACCAAGCGCTACTTCCTCGTCGCGGCGAACGCCTCCGACAAGGTGGCCGTGGTCGACACCAAGACCGGCAAGCTGGCGGCCCTGGTGAGCACCAAGCCCAAGCCCCACCCGGGCCGCGGCGCGAACTTCAAGCACCCGGTCTACGGGCCGGTGTGGGCGACTTCGCACCTGGGATCCGACGTGATCACGCTGATCGGCACCGATCCGGTGAAGCATCCGAAGAACGCGTGGAAAGTGGTGGCCGAACTGAAGAACCACGGTTCGGGTTCGCTCTTCGTCAAGACCCACCCGAAGTCGAACAACCTGTGGGCGGACGCGCCGCTGAACCCGGAGCCGGAAGTCGCGGAATCGGTGTCGGTGTATGACCTGCGCGACCTGTCGAAAGCGCCCGAGGTGATCAACATCGCCAAGCTGGCGGATCTGCCGGTCACCAAGGCCGTGAAGCGCACGGTGCATGCGGAGTACAACGCCGCGGGCGACGAGGTGTGGTTCTCGATCTGGGCGGGCAAGACCGATCCGTCCGCCATCGTGGTGATGGACGACAAGACCCGCAAGCTGAAGCATGTGATCAAGGATCCCAGGCTCATCACGCCGACGGGCAAGTTCAACATCCTCAACACGCAGCATGACATCTACTGAGTAAGGAGGGCCGGGCGGGCGGGGGGCATCCCGCCCGCCGATCGGCTGAGGGGGTAACAAGAAATGAGTGCAAAGAAGGGCTGGTGGTCCCGGCTGCGTTCGCCGACCGCCAAATATTCTGTCCTGACCCTGCTGGGCGGCGGTTTCATCGCCGGCATCCTGTTCTGGGGCGGGTTCAACACCGGCATGGAAGCCACCAACACCCTGGAGTTCTGCGTGTCGTGCCACGAGATGCGCGACAACGTGTACCAGGAATACAAGCAGACCATCCACTATTCGAACCGCACCGGCGTGCGCGCCGTGTGCTCGGATTGCCACGTGCCCAGGGACTGGACACACAAGATCATCCGCAAGGTGCAGGCCAGCAAGGAACTGTACGGCAAGGTGATGGGCACCATTGCCACCAAGGAAAAATTCGAGGCCAAGCGTCTCGAGCTTGCGCGCAACGAGTGGAAGCGCATGAAGGCGGCCGACTCGCGTGAATGCCGCAACTGCCACAGCTTCGATGGCATGAATACCGAAGTGCAGAAGACGCGCGCCAGGAAGCAGCACGAAATGGCGGTGGAGGACAAGATGACCTGCATCGACTGCCACAAGGGCATCGCGCACAAGAAACCCGAGGGCATGACCGAAGAGGACGAGCTCTGACCGGCGCCCCACAGCATTCGACACGCTTTCCATCGACTCAAGGAGATTCAGCATGAACAAGGCAGTACTCGGCATTTCGGCGCTGGGGCTCGCGCTCGCGGCGAGCGCCGGCACCGCGTTCGCGGCGCCCGACTGGAGCAAGGTGCCCTCACGCAAGGTGATCGTGTTCTATCCGGGACCGGCCAACCTCGAATGGATCATGAACGGCACCCAGCATGGCGGTGCCAAGGGCCTGAAAAAGGGCGAGGCGTGCATCGGCTGCCACGAGGACGAGAAGACGCGCAACGTCGACATCGCATCGGACAAGATCCTCAAGGGCGAGAAGCTCGAGCCCAAGCCGGTTACGGGCCGCGTGCCGACCATCCCGGTGACGGTGCAGGCCGCCAACGACGGCACGAACCTCTATCTGCGCTTCAGCTGGAAGGATGCAGGCGGCGGCGCCGAGAAAATGGACAAGGACAATCCGGTCAAGCTCGCCGTCATGCTCGAGGACAACAAGGTAACCGCCAAGGACACGCGCGGCGCCACGGTGCAGATCGGCCGCGCCGGCGGCTGCTGGGGCACCTGTCATGCCGATGTTCGCACCATGCCGGGCGGCAATGACAAGAAGACCAAGTACGTCATTGGCGGCTCCCTCGCTTCCGGCAACTACTATGACCTCATGCAGTGGCAGAGTGGCAAGGGCGGCAAGGGCGTCGACGGCTACGTCGCCGACAAGCGCGTGATGGAAGGCGGCAAGGCACTGGTGAAGGCCGAAGGCAAGAAGGACGGTGACACCTGGGTGGTGACCTTCACCCGCAAGCTTGCCGGTGGCGACGGCGACATCGCGCTGGCTTCGGGCAAGTCGTACAACCTGGGCTTCGCCATCCACAACGACCACGCTGCGGGCCGTTTCCATCACGTGTCGTTCGGCTACACCCTCGGCATCGACACCAAGGCCGACATCAGCGCGGCGAAGTGACGAGTGAAGGGGTGCGGCGGTGAGTCCGGAGGGAATCCGCGACGTGGTGCGGGGACGGCGGTGGCAGGCGCATGCCTGGTGTTTCGCCTGCGCCGCGATGGTTTTCCTGACCGGCGCTGCGGCAGCCGCCGAGGTGGAGGTGGCGATCGCGAACATGCGTTTCGATCCGCCGAGCGTGAAGGTCAAGGCGGGAACCACCGTCACCTGGGTCAACCACGAGAAGCGCACCAATCACTCGGTCCTCTTCGAACAGGAAAACGGGCTGGAATCCGACCGCCTGTTTCCCGGCGAGACCTGGCGCCGTACCTTCGAACGACCCGGTGCCTACCCGTACCGCTGCGGCCCGCATCCGGAAATGCGCGGCCTGATTGAAGTGACCGAATGAAGCAATGGCGACTCACATGGCCTGCGATAGCACTCGTGATTCCCTGCCTCGCACCGGCGGCGGACCTGGATGCGGCGCGGCAACGCGAGATTACCCATCTGGTGCGCCAGGATTGCGGATCCTGTCACGGGATGACGCTGGCTGGCGGGCTGGGCCTGCCGCTGCGTCCAGAGGCGCTGCGCGACAAGCCGCGGGAAAGCCTGGTCGCGACCATCCTGTACGGCCGTCCGGGCACGGCCATGCCGCCGTGGGCGCCTTTCCTCAGCGAGGCCGAGGCCGAATGGGTGGTCGACATGCTGCTGAAGGGGAAATTCTGATGCGTGTCTGGTTTCCTCTCCTTGTCGTGCTGGCGCTCGCCTTGCAGGGCTGCGCGCAAACCCCGCTGCGCGGTACCGGCGATCTTGGCGTGGTGATCGAGCGCGCCGCCGGCAGCGTGGGGATCGTCGAGACCAGCGGCCGCACCTTGCTCGGCCGTGTCGAAGGACTCGGCGACCTGTCGCACGCCTCGCTGAATTTCTCGCGCGATGCCCGCTACGCTTACGTGTTCGGCCGCGACGGCGGCCTCACGCAGATCGATCTGCTGCAGCAGAAGCTCGTCAGGCGCACCCTGCAGGCGGGCAACAGCATCGGCGGGGCGATCTCCCAGGACGGGCGGCTGCTGGCGGTCGCCAACTACGCACCGGGCGGCGTGAAGGTGTTCGACGCCGCCACGCTCGAACTGCTCGCCGACATACCGGCGACGGATGATGCGGGCAAGCCGTCCAAGGTCATCGGCCTGGTCGACGCCGCCGGCAATCGCTTCGTGTGGAGCCTGTTCGAGGCCGGGGAAATCTGGGTGGGCGATTTCCGCGATCCGCGCAAGCCGCAGATCCGCAAGTTCCGCAACATCGGCAAGGAACCTTACGATGCGATGATCACCGCGGACGGCAGGCATTACCTCGCCGGCCTGTTCGGCGAGGACGGCCTTGCCCTGCTCGACCTGTGGAACCTCGATGCCGGCGTCACGCGCGTGCTCGATGGCTATGGCCGCGGGGAAGAGAAGCTGCCGGTCTACAAGATGCCGCATCTGGAAGGCTGGGCGGCCACCGGCACCGAGCTCCTGGTGCCTGCGGTCGGGCGCCATGAGGTGCTGGTGGTGGATCAGGGCAACTGGAAGGAGACCGGCCGCATCGCGGTGCATGGCCAGCCGGTTTTCGTCGTGGCGCGCCCGGACAATCGCCAGGTGTGGGTGAACTTCGCCTTTCCGCACAACGACACGGTGCAGGTCATCGACGTGCCGAGCCGCCGTGTCGTGCACACCTTCAAGCCGGGGCGCGGCGTGCTGCACATCGAATTCACGCCACGCGGCGAACACGCCTGGCTGTCGGCGCGCGACGACAACAAGGTGCTGATCTACGACAGCGAAACCTTCGCGCTCGTCGGCGAACTTCCGCTCGACAGTCCGAGCGGCATCTTCTTCACCCATCGTGCGCACAGGACCGGACTATGACCGCCGATCTGGAACTTCGCCTGCTCAACGATTTTCAGCACGACTTTCCGCTGACGCCGGCGCCGTTCGCCGTTCTCGCCGATGCCCTTGGCGTGTCCGAAGTGGCAGTGCTGACGGCGCTCACCCGCTTGCAGACGCAGGGTGCGGTGAGCCGTGTCGGCGCGGTGTTCCGGCCGCGCAGCATCGGCGCGAGCACCCTGGCCGCGCTGGCGGTACCGGAGCATGACCTGGAGCGGGTGGCGAACCTGGTGAGTGCCTATCCGGAGGTCAACCACAACTACCAGCGCGAGCACCACTACAACCTGTGGTTCGTCGTCACCGCGCCGGACGAACTGGCACTGCAGCGGGTGCTGCACGAGATCGAGGAACGCTCCGGCTGCCGTGTGCTGTTCCTGCCGCTGGTCGAGGACTATCACATCGATCTCGGCTTCGACCTCACCGGCGTTCGCGCCAAACGCACGCGACATGTCGAGGCCCACGCCGGTGGCGCGCGTCCGCCGTATGTACCGAGCACTGAGGAAACCCGCCTGATTGCAGCCATCCAGGCGGGGCTGCCGCTGGTGGCGCATCCCTATGCCGCGGTCGGCGCGCAGGCCGGAATGAGCGAGGACGCGGTGATCGCCACGCTGCAAAAGCTCGTGGAGCGCAACGTGATCCGCCGCATGGGCGTGGTGGTGCGCCACCATGAGTTGGGTTACCGGGCCAACGCCATGGTGGTGTGGGACATTCCTGACGGCGTGGTGAGCGAAGTCGGCACCTGCCTGGGCGGCATCGAGTACGTGACGCTGTGCTACCGCCGGCCGCGCCGCCTGCCCGCGTGGCGCTACAACCTCTTCTGCATGATCCATGGCCGCGATCGGGACGAGGTGCTGGCGCGCGTCGAGGCGATGCGCCAGGGCTGCGGCCTTGCTGCCATTCCCTTCGAGGTGTTGTTCAGCACCCGCCGCTTCAAGCAGTGCGGCGCGCGCTACGCCCGCGCCGCGGCGTGACATCATGGACGCGCTCGATCGCGCCATCGTCAACCGGCTGCAGGACGGTTTTCCGCTCTGCGAGCGTCCCTATGCGGCGGTAGCGGAGGAAATCGGTTGCAGCGAGGACGAACTGCTGGCACGCCTCGACGATCTCCTGGATGCGCGCATCCTGACCCGCTTCGGACCCATGTATCACGCCGAGCGTCTCGGTGGCGGACTGTGCCTGGTGGCGATGAAAATTCCGCCGCCCGATTTCGAGCGCGTCGCCGCGCTCGTCAACGCCCTGCCGGAGGTTGCCCACAACTACGAGCGCGAGCACGCCTTCAACATGTGGTTCGTGCTCGCCACGGAAACCCCGCAGGGACTGACCGAGGCGCTGGCACGCATCGAACACGACACCGGCTACCCGGCCTATGCCATGCCGAAACTGCGCGAATTCTTCGTCGAACTGAAGCTGCGCGCCTGAGCATGGAAACCGCTGCGCTGGACGCGCTCGACCGTCTTATCCTCCTCGCCACCCAGCGCGGGTTGCCGCTGGTCGCGCGACCCTATCACGCGGTCGCCGAGCAGATCGGCGTGAGTGCGGAGGAGGTGATGGCGCGCATGCAGCGCATGCTCGACACCGGCATCATCCGGCGCATCGGCGCGGTACCCAACCACTATGCGCTCGGCTATACCGCCAACGGCATGACGGTGTGGGACGTGGCGGATGACCGCGTGTTCGCGCTCGGCAGCGCGGTGGGCCAGCTCGAAGCGGTGAGTCATTGTTATCTGCGTCCGCGCAAGCTGCCGGAGTGGCCGTACAATCTATTTGCCATGGTGCACGGCCATGACCGCGCCGAAGTGGAACAGAAAGCACAGCAGATTGCCGACCTCCTCGGCCCCGCGTGCAGCGCGCGCGCGATCCTTTACAGCACGCGCATCCTGAAGAAAACCGGCCTGCGCTTCGCCTGAGCCCGCATCGACGAGAGCCCCATGTTCAGAATCTCCCAGTACATGCAGGAAATCGCCCGACCCACGCCGCTGGGACCGACACGCAACCCGCCCGGCCCGGTGGTGATCTGGAACCTGATCCGGCGCTGCAATCTCACCTGCAAGCACTGCTATTCGATATCCGCCGACAAGGACTTTCCCGGTGAACTTTCCACTGCGGAAGTCTTCACCGTGATGGATGACCTCAAGCGTTTTCGCGTGCCGGTGCTGATCCTCTCCGGCGGCGAACCGCTGCTGCGTGCCGACATTTTCGACATCGCCACGCGCGCCAAGGCCATGGGTTTCTATGTCGGGCTGTCGTCCAACGGCACACTGATCGACGAGGGCAACATCGAGCGCATCGCCGCGGTCGGTTTTGACTACGTCGGCGTGAGCCTCGACGGCATCGCGCAGACGCACGACACCTTCCGCCGCATGGACGGCGCATTCGACAAGTCCATGCACGGCATCCGCCTGTGCAAGGATCGCGACATCAAGGTCGGCATCCGCTTTACCCTGACACAGGACAACGCCCACGATCTGCCCGCGCTGCTGCAACTGCTGGAGGACGAGGCGCTCGACAAGTTCTACCTGTCGCATCTGAATTACGCCGGGCGCGGCAACCGCAACCGCAAGACCGACGCCTACCACCGCACCACGCGGCAGGCGATGGACCTGCTGTTCGACACCTGCTGGCGCGCGCAGCAGGCCGGGCGGCCCAAGGAGTTCGTCACCGGCAACAACGACGCCGACGGCGTGTATCTGCTTTTGTGGGTGCGTAAGCATTTTCCCCACCTCGAGGCGCACATGCGCGCCAAGCTCGAACAGTGGGGCGGCAATTCCAGCGGCGTCAACGTCGCCAACATCGACAACCTGGGCAACGTCCATCCCGACACCATGTGGTGGAACCACAATCTGGGCAACGTGCGCGAGCGGCCATTCTCCGAGATCTGGATGGATACTTCCGATCCCATCATGGCCGGCCTCAAGGCGCGCCCGCGCACGGTCGGCGGCCGCTGTGGTGCCTGCGCGCATTTCGCCATCTGCGGTGGCAACACGCGGGTGCGCGCCTGGCAGGTGAGCGGCGACCCGTGGGCGGAAGACCCGGCCTGTTATCTCACCGACGAGGAGATCGGCGTTGAAGTGCATGCGTAGTCTCCTGTTCGGTTTCGCGTTCTTCGTGGCGGGCGCCGCGCTGGCCGACCCCGCACCCGACGCGGCGAAACGCTATGCGGAGCACTGCGCCAGTTGTCACGGCGCCGGACGCCTGGGCGGCATCGGCCCGGCGCTCCTGCCGGAAAACCTGTCGCGCCTGCGCCGCGGCGAGGCGGTCAAGGTCATCACCCAGGGTCGCGCCGCGAGCCAGATGGCGGGGTTCTCCGGCAAGCTCGCCGCGGCCGAGATCGAGGCACTCGCCGATTTCATCTACACGCCGCTGGCGCAGACGCCGGTGTGGGGCGCAAAGGAAATCGCCGCCACCCGCGTGCGTCATGTGCCATCGGCGAAACTGCCGGCGCGCCCCGTGTTCGAGGCCGATCCGCACAATCTCTTCGTGGTGGTGGAGCTCGGCGACCATCACGCCACCATCCTCGACGGCGACCGTTTCGAGCCGATCCACCGCTTCGCCACGCGCTTCGCCCTGCACGGCGGGCCCAAGTTCTCGCCCACCGGGCGCTTCGTCTACTTCGCCTCGCGCGACGGCTGGATCAGCAAGTTCGACCTCTACAGCCTGAAGACCGTAGCCGAGGTGCGCGCCGGCCTCAACACGCGCAACCTCGCCGTGTCCGGAGACGGGCGGACGCTCCTGGTCGGCAACTATCTGCCGCACAGCCTGGTGCTGCTCGACGCCACCGACCTGCGCGTCATCAAGGTTATTCCCACCGTCGGGCAGGACGGCGTCTCCTCGCGCGTGTCCGCCGTGTACCAGGCCGAGCCGCGTGGCAGCTTCGTCGCGGCGCTGAAGGACACCCGCGAAGTGTGGGAGATCGACTACACGAAGCGGGACTTTCCCGTACGCCGCATCGCGGTCGACGACTACCTCGACGACTTCTTCTTCGACCAGTCCTACAAGCTGCTGATCGGCAGCGCGCGCGACAGCCACAAGGGGCAGGTGGTCGACCTCGATTCCGGACAGAAAATCGCGGAACTGGCCCTTCCCGGCATGCCGCACCTCGGCTCCGGCATCACTTGGGACTATCAGGGGCACCCGGTCATGGCCACGCCCAACATGAAGGCGGGTGTGGTGAGTGTCATCGACATGCAGACCTGGCAGACGGTGAAGGAGATCAAGACGCTCGGCCCCGGCTTCTTCATGCGCAGCCACGAGAATACGCGCTACGCCTGGACCGACGGTTTCGCCACCGGCGATCCGGCGAGCCGCGACGTGATGCACCTCATCGACAAGGACACGCTCGAAGTCGCGCACGTGCTGCGCCCCGAACCCGGCAAGACCGCGGCCCACGTCGAATTCACCCGCGACGGCAAATACGCGCTGGTGAGCATCTGGGAAAACGATGGCGCGCTGGTGATCTACGACGCAGACACCCTGCGGGAGGTCAAGCGCATCCCGATGAAGAAGCCCTCCGGCAAGTACAACGTGTACAACAAGATCACCCGTTCGGCCGGCACCAGCCACTGATCCGCGTCACGACGATGGGGTGGGCAGGGCAGGGCGGTATTCGCCAGGCGGCGCTGGCGCTGAGCCTGATGGTATGGGTCGCGCTCGCGCGTGGCGGCGCTGACGCGCCGGTATGGCCAGGCGACGAGGCTGCCATCCGCGCCTCGCGCTCCGTGCATGCGGCGCCGCAGGATGCGCCCGCCCACGCTACCGACCTGCGCACGCTCGTGCTGCTGGCTGACCCCACCGACCGCCAGCTCACCCTGCTCGACGGAGACGGCTTTGTTCCGCTGCGGCGCATCGTCCTCGATCACGCACTCACGGACGCGCCGCCGGTCTCGCCAGACGGCCGCTTCGCCTTCCTCGCCACGCGTGACGGCTGGGTGCGCAAGCTTGATCTCCCCGCCCTGCGCAGCGTGGCGGAAATTCGCGTCGGCAGCGAATTGCGCAGCGTGGCGCTGTCCGCGGACGGCCGCGTCTTGATGGCCGGCAACGCCGCCCCGCACACTCTGGTGGCACTGGACGCGGACGATCTCGCGCTCATCCGCCGCATTCCCGTGCATAACAAGGACGGGCTCGGCTCGGGCGTCGCCCGCGTGGTCGATGCCACGCCGCGGCACAGCTTCATCGCCGTCTTCAGCGACCTGCCCGAAGCCTGGGAGATGTCCTATGAGGTGAATCCCCAGCCGGTCTACGAGGGGCTGGTGCACGACTTCAAGCTGCGCGAAGGTCACGTCGTCGAAGGCCCGTTCGCGCCGCGCCGCAGCCGTCTCGACACGCCCATCGCGGACTTTTTCTTCGAGCCGTCCTTCGAGCACATGATCGGCGTGTCGCCCGACGGCGCGACCGCGCACGTCGTGCATCTCGACGTGCGCCGCGCGATTCGGCGCACGCCGCTGCCCGGCCGTCCGCACGCCGGCGGCGCCACGGCCTGGGCGCATGCCGGGCGCCCCGTGCTCGCGCTGCCGAACTGCGCGGAGGGTGTGGTCAGCGTGCTGGATCGCGATACCTGGCAGGTGTTGCGACACATCGCCGTCGGTGCACCCGGGTGCCGTCTCACCAGCCACGACGCCAGCCCTTACGTCTGGCTGGGCGGCTTCGACGGCGCGCTGCGCGGCTGTTTCGTCTTCATCGACAAGGCGAAGCTCGTAGCCGCCGGCCGTGTTTGCCCGCAGCCCGGCGCGGCAGCACGCCTCGCCTTCAGCCGCGGCGGCCGGCATGCGCTGGTGAGCGTGGGCGGCACGCTCGTCGTCTACGACAGCGCCAGCTTGCAGGAAGTGAAGCGTGTGCCTTTGCAGGCGGCGGCGCCCGCTGGCCCGCATCGCTGATCCCCGCTGGCGGAAGGCCCCCGGTTTGCGGCAGACTTGCGCCTTGCCCCCAGGAAAACCCGCCATGATCGAACTTGCTCCCTACGCCGCTCAGTCCGCCACGAGCCGCGGCCGCCTGCACACCGAACCCCCCGCCGCGCCACGCTCGGAATTCCAGCGCGACCGCGACCGCATCATCCATTCCACCGCCTTTCGCCGCCTGGAATACAAGACCCAGGTGTTCGTCAACCACGAAGGCGATCTTTTTCGCACGCGCCTCACCCACAGTCTCGAAGTCGCGCAGATCGGCCGCACCATCGCCCGCCTGCTCCATGTGAATGAGGATCTCGTCGAGGCCGTCGCGCTGGCGCACGACCTTGGTCACACCCCCTTCGGCCACGCTGGACAGGACGCGTTGAACGCCTGCATGCGCGAGCACGGCGGCTTCGAACACAACCTGCAATCGCTGCGCGTGGTCGACCTGCTGGAAGAGCGCTATGCCGAATTCGACGGGCTGAATCTCAGCTTCGAGGCGCGCGAAGGCATTCTCAAGCACTGCTCGCTCGCTCACGCGGAGAAGCTCGGCGAGGTCGGGCGGCGCTTCATCGACAAGCAGCAGCCCTCGCTCGAAGCGCAGATCGCCAACCTCGCCGACGAGATCGCCTACAACAACCACGACGTCGACGACGGCCTGCGTTCCGGCCTCATCACCCTGGAACAATTGAGCGAGGTACAGATTTTCGCCCGTCACCTCGACGAAGTGCGCGCGAAATATCCGGTGCTCACGGGTCGCCGCGTCGTCACCGAAACCGTACGCCGCATCATCAACACCCTGGTCCTCGACCTCGTCGATACCACCCGCGCCAACATCGAGCGTGCCGGCGTCACGAGCATCGACGAGGTGCGCGCCGCCCCGCCTCTCGCCGCGTTCAGCCCCGCCCTGCTCGACGAGCACCGCGAACTCAAACGCTTTCTGCTGCGCCACCTGTACCGGCATTACAGGGTCGCGCGCATGAGCGCGAAGGCCAGCCGCATCATCAGCGACCTCTATGCCGCCTTCACCGGAGATGCCCGCCTGCTGCCGCCCGAGCACCAGGAACGCGAATCCCTCGAAGGCGCGCGCGCCGTCGCCGACTACATCGCCGGCATGACCGACCGCTACGCCATGCGCGAGCACCGGCGGATCTTTGCGGTGGAGGAGACATGGATCTGAGCGGGGATGGTGCGTCGCCGGAAGCCTGCACGGTGCAGTTCGGGTGCGCGCGCCAGCCGGATCAAGGGTCCGGACCGCGGCGTTCATCGGGGTGACGAACGATTCGGCATCTCCTATGATGAAAACCGCTTCGGCTGAATCGGAATGCGCGAAGCGGCTCGCAGGGAGGACATGTGCGCACCGAATTGGCGGGGTTGTCGCCGGCGTATTTCGGCATGGTCATGGCGACGGGCATCGTTTCGCTCGCGGCACACCTGCTGGCGATGCCGTTCGTGGCCAGCGCATTGTTCCTGCTCAACTGCGTCGTCTATGTCGTACTTTGGTGTCTCACCATCCTGCGGCTCGTACGCTACCCGCGCCGCTGCTTCGAGGACCTGATCGATCATCTGCGCGGTCCCGGTTTCTTCACGGCCGTGGCGGCCACCTGCATTCTCGGCAGCCAGTTCGTGCTGCTCGTTGCGGAATACCGCGTCGCCATGGTGCTCTGGGGCTTTGCCGCCGTGCTGTGGGTCGGTCTCACCTACGCCGTCTTCACCGGCTTTACGGTCAAGGAGCACAAACCCCCGCTGGAGAAGGGAATCAGCGGCGCCTGGCTGCTGGCTGTGGTGGCGACGCAATCGATCGCGGTGCTCAGTGCATTGCTGGCAGCGCATACCGAGCAGCCACACCGGATCGAGATGAATTTCCTCGCGCTTTCCATGTGGCTATGGGGCGGCATGCTCTACATCTGGATGATGTCGCTGATCTTCTACCGCTACACCTTCTTTTCGTTCTCGCCCGGCGACCTGTCGCCACCCTACTGGATCAACATGGGCGCCATGGCGATATCGGCCCTGACCGGAGCGCTGCTCATCCTGAACTCGCACGACGCCCCGTTCCTGCTGTCACAGGTGCCCTTCATCAGGGGGTTCACGGTCTTCTACTGGGCGACCGGTACGTGGTGGATCCCCATGCTGCTGATCCTCGGCATCTGGCGCCACGGCTATCGGCGTTTTCCACTGAAGTACGATCCGCTCTACTGGGGTGCGGTCTTTCCCCTCGGCATGTATGCAACGAGCACGCATCAGATGATCCAGGCGCTGGGGCTCGACTTCCTTCGTGTCGTGCCGGAGATTTTCGTCTGGGTCGCACTCGTCGTCTGGACGCTGGTATTTGCCGGCTTTGCGCGCCACCTGTTGCAGCAGGTGGCGGCGTTTCGTCTGCCGGGAAGGGGGGCATGATTGGCCGCTGGAGCAAGGCAGGTCCCGAGGGGCCGTGCGTGATCTGAGGCTCAGCGCTTCTCCCCCGGCGGCAGCGTGCGTGCCGCCACCCAGCAACTGATTTCGCGCGCACCGGCGCGCTTGAAGGTGGCAGCGAGCTCGTCGAGGCTGGTGCCGGTGGTCATGACGTCGTCGACGAGTGCGATGTGCAGGCCGGCGACGTCGCCGCCGCAGGCGAACGCGCCGCGCACGTTGCGGCGGCGTGCGTCGTATTTCAGCGCGACCTGCGGCGGGGTGTCGCGCACGCGGCGGCAGCAATCGGCATCCAGCGGCAGGCCGAGCTGTTCGGCGACGACGCGCGCGAGCTCGGCGGCGGGGTTGAAGCCGCGCTGGCGCAGCCGCGCGGGATGCAGCGGCATGGCGACGAGACGGTCGGGGCGGGGTGCATCGGCGGCGGCTTCGGCGAGGCAGGTGCCCAAGAGCGGCGCGGCGGCGAGCTGGCCGCCGTATTTCAGGCGCGGCACCAGGCGGTCGGCGGGGAAGGCGTAGGCCAGCGCGGCGACGGTGCGGTCGAACGCCGGCGCACGCTGGAGGCAGGCGCCGCAAACGCTGCCGTCGGGTGTGGGGCTGGCGCAGCGCGGGCAGTGCGGCTGGGTGTGCCACGGCAGGTCGTCCAGACAGGCGGTGCAGACGGGATATACGCCAGCGTCCGCCCCGCACAGCAGGCAGGCCGGGGGCATGAGTTGCCTGAATAGTGAGCGAATGTTCAATTCTTGTCTGGTCTGTATTTGACAGCCGCGGCCGCGCCCCCGAAAATGCGCGCCATGACCGCGCACCGCCTCATTTCCGCATCGTCCTGCCGCCGCGCTGCGCAACTGTTCAACATCTTCACTGTGGCCGCGCTGCTGGTCTCGCTCAGCGCGCTCCTCATCGGCAAACTTTTGGCTGACCAGCACGTCACGTTTCTGCCCCTGGTGATGTCGCTGCCGCCGATCATGATCTGGCTGGGCGCGTCGATTTTCGTCTACGCCAGCATCGCCCACCACCCCAACGCGCGTGCCGTGCATTACAACAAGTGGGCAGGCTACCGCTTTTATGGCGTGATGGGGAGCCTGATGGTGTTCGGACCGGGCATCTACGGTCTGTTCGACGGCTGGCAGGGGCTGGTTCTGGTGCAGGGGCTCGCGGTGGCGATCATCGTGCCCTGGGCGCTGTACGACATTTATCGGGCGGCGCGCGAGCCGTGGCAGGACATGGATATCGAGGTCGAGGAATGAACGACATGACGACGCCGGGCATCGGCGCTGCTTCCCTTTCCACTACGGAGATGCCGCCGCATGCGCTCGACGCCATCCAGGCGCTGTTCGAACTGCCGTTCGCCGACCTGATGTTCCGCGCACAGACCGTGCATCGCGCACATTTCGATCCGAACCGCATCCAGCGTTCCACGCTGGTGTCGATCAAGACCGGCGGCTGCCCCGAGGATTGCAGCTACTGCCCGCAGTCGGCGCGCCACGATACCGGCGTCGAAAAACAGGCGATGCTCGCGCTCGACACCGTGCTGGACGCCGCGCGTGCCGCACGCGACGCCGGTGCCACGCGGTTCTGCATGGGGGCGGCCTGGCGCGGGCCGAAGCCGAACGATCTCGGCTCCGTGGTGGAGATGGTGCGCGGGGTGAAGGCGCTGGGGCTGGAGACCTGCGCCACGCTCGGTCTCCTGAAGGACGGCCAGGCGGAGGAACTGAAGGCGGCCGGCCTCGACTACTACAACCATAATCTCGACACCGCACCCGAATTCTACGGTGAGATCATTTCCACGCGGGCCTACCAGGATCGCCTCGACACCCTGACGCGTGTGCGCGGAGCGGGATTGCGCGTCTGCTGTGGCGGCATCGTCGGCATGGGCGAGTCCCGCGTGCAGCGCGCCGGCCTCATCGCGCAACTCGCCGCGCTCGACCCCCAGCCTGAGTCGGTGCCGATCAACATGCTGGTGCGTGTCGAAGGCACGCCGCTGGCCGACGCGCCGGCGCTCGATCCCCTGGAGTTCGTGCGCACCGTGGCGGTGGCGCGCATCGCGCTGCCGCGAAGCCTGGTGCGCCTGTCCGCCGGGCGCCAGCAGATGAGCGACGCGACGCAGGCGCTGTGCTTCCTCGCCGGCGCCAATTCCATCTTCTACGGCGACAAGCTCTTGACCACCGGCAACCCCGAGTGGGAACGCGACCAGCGGCTGTTCGATACGCTGGGACTGCAACCGCTGTGACCCACGCGGCGCTGGCCCGCCTGCAGCAGGGGCTGGCCAAGGCACGCACCGAACATCTGGCGCGTACCCATACGGTGCGCGACGGCAGATCGGGTGCTGCGCTCGAAATCGACGGGGAGACGCTGCTCGCCTTTTGCAGCAACGACTACCTGGGCCTGGCCGCCGATCCCGCGCTGGTTGCCGCCGCGCACGCCGCGCTCGAGGTGTGCGGCGTGGGCGCCGGCGCCGCCCATCTCGTCAGCGGGCAGCACCGCTACCACCACGAGTTCGAGACCGCGTTCGCGCGCTTCGTCGGCAAGCCCGCGGCATTGCTGTTCTCGTCCGGCTATCAGGCCAATCTGGGCGTCATTCCCGCGCTCGCCGGGCGGCGCAGCGAAGTGTTCGCCGACCGCCTCAACCACGCCTCGCTCGTCGACGGCGCGCAGTTGTCGGGCGCCGCCTTCACCCGCTATCGCCACCTCGATCTCGCGCAACTGGAAGGCCAGCTCGCGGCGAGCAAGGCGGCGGACAAGCTCATCGTCTCCGACCTGGTGTTCAGCATGGACGGCGACATCGCGCCGGTCGACGCGCTGCTCGATCTCGCCGAACGCCACGACGCCTGGCTCTATCTCGACGACGCGCACGGCTTTGGCGTGCTCGGCGACGGGCGTGGCGGGCTCACCGAACGCGCGCGCGCCAGCGACCGCGTGATCTATCTCGCCACCCTGGGCAAGGCGGCCGGCGTCGCCGGCGCCGCGGTCGCCGCGCACGCCGACGTCATCGCCTGGCTGGTGCAGACGGCGCGCACCTACGTCTATACCACCGCAACGCCGCCGCTGCTCGCCGCCTGTCTCGTGGAGAGCCTGCGCCAGATCGCGGCGGGCGATGCGCGGCGTGCTCATCTCGCTGCCCGCATCGCGCAGTTGCGCAGCGGGCTCGCCGAGCTGCCGCGCGGCACGCTCATGGCGTCGCAGACCGCGATCCAGCCTCTCGTCATCGGTGACAACGCCGAGGTGCTGCGCGTCGCGCACGCGCTACGCGCACGCGGCCTGTGGGTGCCGGCGATCCGTCCACCCACCGTGCCGGCCGGCAGCGCGCGCCTGCGCATCACCCTGTCGGCGCTGCACAGTGAAGCCGACATCACCCGCCTGGTGGAAGCGCTCCATGCCGTCATTTAGCGTGAAACTCGCGTTGCGAGACTTTGTCCCCCTCTCCCGCTTGCGGGAGAGGGCGGGGAGAGGGAAACGTTCAAGGCGCTCGTCGTTTCATGTTCCGGAGCGGTGAATCGCCATGAACGTTAGACCGATCATCGTGCTCCTGCACGGCTGGGGCATGAACGCGCGTGTGTTCGATGCCCTCGCCGCGCGACTCGCAGGGGACTTCGACGTGCACGCGGCCGACCTGCCGGGGCACGGCGGCCGCGCACCGCTGGCGGCGAACACGCTCGCCGCCTGGGCCGACGATTTCGCGCACACCGTGCCCGACGGCGCGACGCTTGTCGGCTGGTCGCTCGGCGGGCAGGTCGCACTGCGCGCCGCGATCGACCACCCGCAGCGCATCGCGCGGCTGGTGCTGCTGGCGACGACGCCGCGCTTCGTTGCCGGCGCCGGCTGGGCGCACGGCATCGCGGCGGCCGATCTCGACGCCTTCGGTGCGGCCCTGCTCACCGACCCCGAGGCCACCTTGCTGCGCTTTCTCAGCTTGCAGACGCGGGGCATGGACGATCAGCGCGCGCTGCTCCAGCAACTGCGGCAGACGCTCTTTGCTGCGCAGCCCGCGGATCCGGCTGCGCTTGCCGCTGGACTCGATATCCTGCGCACCACCGATCTGCGCGCCGAACTGCCGCGCATCGCGCAGCCGACCCTGGTGCTGCACGGCGCGCTCGACACCCTCACGCCATCCGGTGCCGGCGCGTCGCTTGCGGCCGCGCTGCCGCACGCGCAGCATGTGGCCATCACGCGCGCCGCGCACGCGCCGCACCTGTCGCATCCCGAGGCGGTGGCGGCGGCGCTGGGAGGATTCGTGCGTGGCGAATGAGCGGGATCATCGCGTGCTTTCCGATCCGCGAGCGAGCGTGGACATGGAGAGAGAAGCGGGCGAGGGGGCGAGCGCCACATCCACACCGGCCCCTCTCCCCAACCCTCTCCCGCAAGCGAGAGAGGGGGCAAACGCCATGCCCACATCGATTAACGCCCTCGATTTCGCCGAGGTGCGCCGCGCCTTCGACCGCGCCGCACCGAATTACGACGCCCACGCCGTGCTGCAGCGCGAGGTGGGCGAGCGCCTGCTCGCACGCCTCGATTACGTGAACCTGCAACCCCAGCGCGTGCTCGATGCCGGCTGCGGCACGGGGCATGGCCTTGCACAGTTGCGCGCGCGCTATCCCGATGCCGGCCTGTACGGCCTCGACATCGCGCCGCGCATGCTCGCCGCGGCGCGTGCACGTGTGCCGCAGCCGGGCTGGGCGCAGCGCACGCTGCAACGTTTCACGCCGCAAAGTGCGCGTCCCACGCAGCTCCTGTGCGCCGATCTCGGTCGCCTGCCCCTGGCGGCGAACAGTGTCCAGCTGGTCTGGTCGAGCCTGGCGCTGCAATGGGCGCGCGATCTCGAAGATGCGCTCAGGGGCTTTCATCGCGTGCTCGCGCCGGGCGGCCTCCTGATGTTCGCCACCTTCGGTCCCGATACGCTGAAGGAACTGCGCGCCGCTTTCGGCGCGATCGACGATGCCCCGCACGTCAACCGTTTCGTCGACCTGCACGACATCGGCGACATGCTGGTGCACGCCGGCTTCGCGCATCCGGTAATGGAAATGGAAATGCTCACCCTCACCTACACGGATCTTGCCGCGCTGATGCGCGATCTCAAGGGCCTCGGTGCGCACAACGCGGCGATTGCACGCCGGCGCGGCCTGTTCGGCAAGACGACCTGGACGCGGCTGGAGGCGGCTTACGAAGCGCATCGTGCCGGCGGCCGCCTGCCCGCCACCTTCGAAGTGATCTATGGCCACGCCTGGGCCGGCGACAAGACCCGCCTCGAGGACGGCCGCCAGGTGATCCAGATGAGAATCGCGCGCAAGCGGGGCGGATTGAGCGGATGACCCGCGGAACATCCGCTTCCCGCGGCTATTTCGTCACCGGCACCGACACCGGCGTCGGCAAGACGCGCGTCGCGGTGGCGCTGGTGCATGCGCTGCGTGCGCAGGGCCTGCGCGTCGCAGTGATGAAGCCGGTGGCCGCGGGCTGCGCGCCGGGGATGCCGAACGAGGACGTGAGCGCGCTGATTGAGGCGGCCAATGTCGCCGCCGATATCGATGACGTCAACCCCTATCGCTTCGCGGCGGCGATCGCGCCGCACATCGCCGCCGCGCAAATGGGCGTGCGCATCGAACTGGATCGCGTCGGCGACGCGTACACGCGCCTGGCGGCGCGCGCCGATGCGGTGGTGGTCGAAGGCGCGGGCGGTTGGCGCGTGCCGCTCGGCGAAGACGAAGACATGGACGATCTTGCCGCGCGTCTCGGGCTGCCGGTGCTGCTGGTCGTCGGCTTGCGCCTGGGCTGTCTCAACCACGCGCTGCTCACGGCGGACGCGATCGTGCGGCGCGGCCTGCCCTGGGCGGGCTGGGTCGGCAACGTCATCGATCCCGCGATGGCGTGCCTGGAAGACAATCTCGCAGCGCTGCATCGGCGCCTGCCCGGCCCGTGTCTCGGTGTCGCGCCCTGGGAACCCGGGCCGCTGACCAGGTCGCATTGGCGACTTGGCGTGTGAAAGGGTGAATTTTCAGGATATCCCCTCGTTCGGTGTGTCATTAACTGGATATTCGGACGGCATTGTTTTATATTGCTTCAAAGCCCGCCCCAGAGCCTTGGAATGATCCTCTCCCGAACCAGCCAGTACGCCGTCCAGGCGCTCATCTACATGGCGACGCAACCGAACGCGACGCCCGTGTTGAACAAGGACATCGCCTCCAAGCTCGGCGTGCCGGCGCCCTATCTCGCCAAGATCCTGCAGAACCTCGCCAAGGGCAACCTGCTGTTTTCCTTCCGCGGACGCCTGGGCGGGTTCTGCCTGCGCGAGTCGGGCGCGGAAATCACCCTCATGCAGATCCTGCTTCTGACCGAGGGTCCGGCGTTCACCCAGAGCTGTCTCTTGGGCCTGAAGAAATGCAGCGACGAAACGGCCTGTCCGCTGCACTTTCGCTGGAAACCGGTGAAGGCGAAGATCATCGATCTGCTGGAGGACACCACCCTGGACAAACTCGCCAAGGCGGTGGAATCGGGCAAGTATCGCCTGGCCGACATGCCCGGCCAGCTATTCGAGCAGCTGAAGGCGTGAAGGCCGGTATCGCGGTTCTCGCTTGCGTGGCCCTGTTCGGCCTCGCGGCGTGTCAGCCGCAGTCCCCGACCGCACAATTCGTCGCCACCGACATCACCGACGCCGGGTTGGGCGGGGGCTTCACGCTCGTCGATCACAGCGGACGCACCGTCACGCTGGCGGATTTTCGCGGCAAGGCCGTGGCGATGTTCTTCGGCTACACCCATTGTCCGGACGTCTGTCCGACCACGCTGTCCGATTTCGCCGAGGCCATGCGCCAGCTGGGGCCGGACGCCGCGCGCGTGCAGGTGATCTTCGTCAGCGTCGATCCCCAGCGCGACACCCCCGAGCTGATGGCGCAGTTCGTGCCGGCCTTCGATCCCAGCTTTCTCGGTGCCCATGCGCCCGGCGACGAACTCGCGCGCCTGGCGAAATCCTTCCGCGTGGTCTATCAAAAAACAGCGGTGAAGGGTCCCGACGATTATCTCATCGATCACAGCGCAGGCACTTATGTCTTCGATCCGCAAGGCCGTCTGCGCCTGCTGATGCCTTACGGCAGCAGCCCGAGCGCCATCGTCCAGGACTTGCGAACCCTGCTGGCCGCATCGGCCCCGCATTGATTCGGGCGCGGTGACCGGCCTTGCGGGTGGGCCGCGGCTTCTCTATAATCCGCGGTCTTTAACTTATACCAAGAATAATCTTTAATGGTATTTTAGGCGGTAAACCCGTTTACGGGCACAACAGGAGAGGTCCATGGCGACTGACACACATTCCGGCGCTGAACCCGCAGAGCAGTATAACTTCGATATCGTCAAGAAATTCGCCGTCATGTCCCTGGTGTGGGCGGTGGTCGGCATGTCGGTCGGCGTGTGGATCGCCTCCGAGCTTGCCTGGCCCTTCCTCAACTTCGACAGCCCGTATTTCTCCTTCGGCCGCTTCCGCCCGGTGCACACCAGCGCGGTGATCTTCGGCTTCGGTGGTTCGGCGCTGTTCGCCACCTCCTACTACGTCGTGCAGCGCACCTGCCAGGCGCGCCTGTTTCCCGACGGGCTGGCGAGCTTCACCTTCTGGGGCTGGCAGACGGTCATCGTGCTCGCCGCCGTCTCCTATGTGCTGGGCTACACGCAGGCCCGCGAATACGCCGAGATGGAATGGCCGATCGACATCCTCATTGAGGCCGTGTGGGTGAGCTACCTGATCGTGTTCGTCGGCACCATCATGCGCCGCAAGCAGCCGCACATCTATGTCGCCAACTGGTTCTACCTGGGCTTCATCCTTGCCACCGCGCTCCTGCACACCTTCAACAACCTGGCGATGCCCATCGACCTGTTCTCGATGAAGTCCTACAGCCTGTTCGCCGGCACCCAGGACGCGATGACGCAGTGGTGGTACGGCCACAACGCGGTGGGCTTCTTCCTCACCGCCGCCTTCCTCGGCATGATGTACTACTTCGTGCCCAAGCACGCCGGACGGCCGATCTATTCCTACCGCCTGTCGATCGTCCACTTCTGGGCGCTGTGCTTCATGTACATGTGGGTGGGCGGCCATCACTTGCACTGGACCGCGCTGCCGGACTGGACCTCGTCGCTCGCCGCCGCGTTCTCCATCCTGCTTCTGATGCCTTCCTGGGGCGGCATGATCAACGGCATCATGACCCTGTCGGGCGCCTGGGACAAGCTGCGCACCGACCCGATCATGCGCTTCATGATCGTCGCGCTGTCGTTCTACGGCATGTCGACCTTCGAAGGCCCGATGATGTCGCTGAAGGAAGTCAACGCACTCTCGCACTACACCGACTGGACCGTCGGCCACGTGCATTCCGGCGCGCTCGGCTGGGTGGCGATGATCTCCTTCGGCTCGCTCTATCACATGATGCCGCGCCTGTGGAACACCCGCATGTGGAGCCCGCGCATGGTCGAGTGGCACTTCTGGCTCGCCACTATCGGCATCGTGCTCTACATCGTCGCCATGTGGATTTCCGGCATCACCCAGGGTCTGATGTGGCGCTCCTTCGACGAGTTCGGCAACCTGCAATATTCGTTCGCCGAATCCGTCGCGAAGATGATGCCCTTCTACGCCATGCGTGCCATCGGCGGGATGTTCTTCCTCACCGGTGCGGCGATGATGGCCTTGAACATGTTCATGACCATCCGCCAGGGACAGCGCGAAAACGCCGCCGCCGTGGCGGGCAAGCTCGCACACGCGTGACAGGACAGGGAACCGCAACATGAACTTCAATTTCAAGCACGAATGGGTTGAAACCAACGTCGGCCTGATGGCCGTCCTCACCATGCTGGCGATCAGCGTCGGCGGCCTGGTCGAGATCGCGCCCCTGTTCCTCATCGACAAGACGGTGGAGAAGGTCGAGGGCGTGCGGCCCTATACCCCGCTGGAGCAGCGCGGCCGCGACATCTACATGCGCGAGGGCTGCTACACCTGCCATTCGCAGATGATCCGTCCGTTCCGCGACGAGAAGCTGCGTTACGGCCATTATTCGCTCGCCGCCGAGTCGCAGTACGACCATCCCTTCCAGTGGGGCTCCAAGCGCACCGGACCGGATCTTGCGCGCGTCGGCGGCAAGTACTCCAACGAGTGGCACGTGCAGCACCTGGTCGCGCCGCGCTCGATGGTCGAGGTGTCGGTGATGCCCAACTATCCCTGGCTCTTGACGAACAGGCTCGACATTTCCGACATCGAGCTGCGCATGAAGGCCTTGCGCAAGGTCGGTGTGCCGTATTCGCTGTCGCAGGCGGAGTACGACGCCAACGTCGCCAAGTTCGGCGAAACCGTCGCGCACCAGTTGCATATTCCGGACGCCCGCAAGAATCTCGTCGAGCAGGCCAACTTCGGCAACTACGACGGCGACCACTCGGGCATTTCCGAAATGGACGCGCTGGTCGCCTACCTGCAGGTGCTCGGCACCATGGTCGACTTCAGCAAGTACAGCGACGACGCCTTCGTCGACGTCCGTTGAGCGCGCGCGCCAGGGGCTGACATGGAATGGCTTTCGTGGTTTTCCCGTCCGGAGAACACCAAGCCGCTGGCGCTGATCATCTTTTTCGTCACCTTCATCGGCATACTGATCTACGTCTACGGCAGCCGGAAGCGCGGGCAGAAACTCGAGTCCTACCGCGATATCCCCTTCCTTGACGACCAGGACGCCAACAAGGACAAGCAATGAGCGATCACAAACCGTCTGCCCACTCCGTACAGACCACCGGCCACGCCTGGGACGGTGACCTGCAGGAATACAACAACCCGCTGCCCGCATGGTGGGTGTGGACCTTCTACGCCACGGTGGTGTTCTCCATCGTCTACTGGATCATCTATCCCTCGTGGCCGATCGGCAACACCTGGACCCCAGGCATCAAGACGGTCACCTACGTCAACAGCGAGGGCGAGACCAAGACGCACGGCTGGAACACGCGCGCGCTGCTGATGGCCGATCTCAACAAGGCCGCTGCTGCACAGAAGCCCTACTTCGACAAGGTCGCCTCCATGTCCTACGATCAGATCGCCAAGGACCCGGAGATGAGCGGCTTCATCCTCTCCGCCGGCCGCGCCCTGTTCTCCGACAACTGCGCACCCTGCCACCAGTCGGGTGGCCAGGGCGTGCCGAGCTTCTTCCCCAACCTCACCGACGACGACTGGCTGTACGGCGGCGGCTATGAGCGTATCCACGAAACCATCGTGCAGGGCCGCCGCGGCTACATGCCGGCGTTCAAGGAAGTGCTCGCCGACGCGCAGATCGACCAGCTCGCCAATTATGTCGCCAGCGTCTCCGGCATTGCGCACGACGCCAAGCTCGCCGCCGCGGGCGACCAGCTGTTCCACGGCAATGCCGCCGGCTGCTACATCTGCCACGGCGAAAACGCCAAGGGGCGCCAGGAGATCGGTGCGCCCAACCTTACCGACGCCGTGTGGCTGTGGGCCAAGGTCCCCGCGGCGCCGACGCCGGAGGGCAAGGTCGCGGCGATCCGCAGCGTCGTCGCCGAAGGACTGAACCGCGGTGTGATGCCCGCGTGGGGCGGCCGCCTGACCCCGGAACAGATCAAGGTGCTGACGGTCTACGTTCACGAGCTCGGCGGCGGCACCTGAGCCGCGCCGACGGCCCAACGCGAAGCCCCCGTTCTGCGGGGGTTTTTTTTCCCAACGCAGGTATGATCCTAGATGATCCACCCATGCTAGACGGCACCGAAAGCCAGCCCGCCCTCTACCAGAAGCGCATTCCGATCTTCACGCGCTCGGTGAAGGGACCGTTTCGGCGCTTCAAGACCGCCGTGTTCGCGTTCGCCTTCGCGGTGTATTTCCTGCTGCCCTGGCTGCCGTGGGCGCGGCTGGATGCGCCCTCGCAGGCGGTGCTGTTCGACCTGCCCGGCCGGCGTTTCCTGATTTTCGGCCTCACCGTCTATCCGCAGGACGTCATCTGGCTCGCCCTGCTGCTGTTCATTGCCGCGATCGTCCTGTTCCTTGCCACCGCGCTGGTCGGCCGCGCCTTCTGCGGATATTTCTGCTTCCAGACGCTGTGGACCGACTGCTTCATCTGGATCGAGCATTTCGTGCAGGGCGAGCGGCCGGCGCGGCAACGCCTCAACCGCCAGGCGTGGGACCGCGAGAAGATCCTCAAGGTCGGCGGCACCCACGCGCTTTGGGTGCTGGTGGCGTTCTGGACCGCAATGACCTTCGCCGCCTACTTCGCCTACGCGCCACAGCTGGTCGTCGATTTCTTCACCGGGCAGGCTGCGCCCGCCGCGTACATCACGGTGGGCATCCTTACCGCCTCCACCTATCTTGCCGCCGGCCTCATGCGCGAGCAGATCTGCACCTACGTCTGCCCCTATGGCCGCTTCCAGAGCGTGATGTACGAGCCGCAGACGCTTGCCGTACACTACGACGCCCGCCGCGGTGAAGGTCCGCATGGGCGCGCTGCCGCGCGTGCCGGCCAGCGCACCCTCGCGGAACGCCACGCGCAGGGCATCGGCGACTGCGTTAATTGCAGCCTGTGCGTGCAGGTCTGCCCGGCCGGCATCGACATCCGCGACGGCCTCCAATACAAGTGCATTTCGTGCGGCCTGTGCATCGACGCCTGCAACGGCATCATGGATTCGTTCGGTTTTCCGCGCGGACTCATCCGCTACGATTCCGAGGGCAACCTCGCCAGCGCGACGCCGGCCAGGCCACACCTGCACTGGAAGCGCCTCTCCGTGATCGGCTATGGCGCCGCGCTCGTGCTCATGACCGGTTTCCTGCTGTGGAGCATCGCCACGCGCGGCAGCTTCGACGTCGTCGTCAGCCAGGTGCGCCAGCCACTGTTCGTCGTGCTCTCCAACGGCGACATCCGCAACCGCTATCAGATTCGCATCACCCACAAGGGCGACGGCACGGAAACCTTCACCATCGGTGTGCGCGGCATTCCGGACAGCGCGGTCGATCTGGGCAACTTCCGCGAGATCGCCGTCCGTTCCGGCCACAGTGGATTGGTGCAGGCCAGCGTGCGGCTCGACCCCGCGCTCGCCGCGCGCACCCCGCGCGTCGAGTTCGTCATCGCGCCGCACGCGCACCCCGACGAGACGCGTACCGTCGGCGCCCATTTCGACGTGCCGGGCGGGCGTCCGTGAGCACGCTGGTCACGCTGTTCGGCGGGCTTGCCGGCGTCCTGCTGCTGTATTTCCTTGGCAGTTTCGTCCCCGGCCTGTCGCCGCGCCTGCGCGCCGGCGTCGCCGCGCTCATTCCTCTGCTCGCGTATTTCGTCCACGCCGCGGCGCACTGGCCGGGGCTCGACGTACTCGCCATCCACATCTCCGTATTCGCCGCCGCCGCGTACGCGCTCAATGCCATGACCGCCGCGCGCCGGCGCGGCGGCCGCGTGCACTGGGCGCCGGTCCTGCTGGTGGTGTTTCTCGGCGTCGTCGTCGTCGTCAACGCCGGGCTGTTGTACGTTTCCACGCGTGGCCTGCCCGCGCCGCTCGCGCGCTGGTGGCTCGGCGGCGAACGCGTTTACAGCGGCTTTTCCGGCGTCGTCGCCCACGGCCAGGATGCCGCCAAGGGTGTCTCCGCCGAACTCTCGCAGGCGCACCGCGAATCCGTTCTCGGCTGGCGTGTCGAACTGGCAGGGCTCGACAGCGACGGCCCCTCGCGCACCCTGACGGTGCGCGTGCGCGACCGCACCGGCCTGCCCGTCGAGCGCGTCGAGGCCGAACTGCGCCTGTTGCGCCCCGGTGCTACCCAGCCCGCGCATACACTGGCGCTGAACGCGATCAATCCCGGTGAATACCGCGCCGTCCTCGAACTCCCCGCCGCCGGCCGCTGGCTTGCCGAACTGCGCCTGCAGCGCGACGGTACCGAACGCTATCGTGACACCCGCGAGGTCGTCGTCCAGTGAGCGGCATCCTCGTCTTCCTCCTGCTGCTGTCCGGCCTGTTCGTCCTGCTCATCGTCGTCGGCGTCCTGTGGTCGATCCGCAGCGGCCAGTTCGACGATCTCGAAGGGCCCGCCGCGCGCATCCTCATGGACGACGACGACCCGCGGCTTCCCACCCACCGCTTGAACGCGGCCCCCGATTCGCCTACCATTTCCCCAACCCGGACGGAGCACACGCAATGAAACACCTTCTCACTTTCCAGGGCTTCCCCATGGTCGTCGTCATCGCCTTGATCGTGTGGTCCTGGTTCAGCATCCTCTCGGTGATCGTCGCCAAGCTGTTCTGAGCGGGTGGGCGCGGCGCGCCCGTGCGAGGTACCCGCCAGAAACGAACAGGCCCCGCACACGGCGGGGCCTTTCCCGGGCTGTCGTACCGGTCAGGCGGGGATCATCTCGCGCATTTTCTTCAGCGCACGCGCCTCGATCTGGCGGATGCGTTCGGCCGATACGCCGTATTCCGCGGCCAGTTCATGCAGCGTCGCCGCCTCGTCCTCGGTCAGCCAGCGTGCCTGGATGATGTGGCGGCTGCGCGCATCGAGGTTTTCCAGCGCCGCGGCAAGACCCGTGTGGCGCAGGCGTTCGGTCTGCTCGCGTTCCAGTTTCTGCGCCGGATTCTCGTCCGGGCTCGCCAGGTAGGCGAGTGGGCGGTAGCCGTCCTCATCATCGTCGACCATCGGGTCGAGCGAGATGTCGTGACCCGTCAGGCGGGTTTCCATCTCCAGCACGTCCTTGCGGCTGACGTTGAGCTCGCGCGCCACGGCGTCCGCTTCCTTCACCGTCAGCGCGTTGAGCGACTGCTTCAGGCTGCGCAGATTGAAAAACAGCTTGCGCTGCGCCTTGGTCGTGGCGACCCGCACCAGACGCCAGTTGCGCAACACGTATTCATGGATCTCCGCGCGGATCCAGTGCACAGCGAACGACACCAGCCGCACACCGCGATCGGGATCGAAACGCTTCACCGCCTTCATCAGGCCGACATTGCCTTCCTGGATCAGGTCCGCGTGCGGCAGGCCGTAGCCCAGATAGTGCCGCGCCACGCTCACCACCACGCGCAAGTGCGACAGCACGAGCTGGCGCGCCGCATCGAGATCCTCATGGTCGCGCCACGCCTTCGCGTAGCGTTGCTCCTCTTCCAGGCTCAACAGCGGATAACGGCTGACCGTCTGGATGTAGCTGTCGAGGCTGTAGGCTGCGGGAACCGGCAAGGCCATGGATTGCGTCATGTATGGATTTCCCTCCGTAACAAATTTTATTTTAGCACTCTAGGCCTCTGAGTGCTAAGGAAGCGCGGAGTTCCGGCATGGAGGGTTTGTTCCCAACTAATAGAGTCGTAAACAGGTGAATATAGTCGTAAACACTTGCCCAACACCCCGGGCAGAAGAAGTTAGGGGGTGCTCACTCTACAGCGACTGGTAGTAAAGCCGGATTTTGGCGGCCATCAGTTCCCGCCGCCGCTTGAGAAACTCGTCGAACTGCGCCACATCCATGTCCATGACAGCCTCAGGCACGCAGTTGGCGGCGAGGTTGGCCTTGAGCGTCTGCGCATCGGCAATCGCGCCATACTTCATCGGTCCGCCGCTGCATTGCGCCTGGATGTCGGCGAAGTAGGCGCGCGGCGGCTTGTTGCCGATCTTGATGTTGATCTCCTCCTGGGTGTAGGCGTAGTTGGCGATCTGGTTGTATTGGCTGCGCGTGAGTCCGGCCTTTTTGAGCAGGTCGCGCGGGAAGACGTGGTGGATGTCGCCGAGGTGGCTCACCAGCTCGCGCACCGTGATGTCCTTGGAGAGCAGGCCGGTATCGTTGGCGCGAACCTGCGCGGCCACGAACACCCAGAAGTAAGGGCTGCTGGTGCCGGAGGTTTCCAACTGCTGCACCAGGCCCACCTCCCAGAACGCGGGTGACAGCTCGGCCTGTTCGACCTTGGCCAGGATGTCGTCAAAGTCTCCCGCCGCGATCTGGCGGATGTCCTGGTCGAACTGCGTCTCGGCGGAACCGGAATAGCGGCCCGTCAGCACCGACATCACGAACCAGCGCCGCACATAGGATTCGATCTGCCCGTCGTGGATACCCTGAGCCCGCAGGCGCAGATAGACGATATAGGCGAAGTTCAGCGCACCCTGGGTGCGGATCATCTCGGTGATGATGAAGCCCGCCGACTTGACGATCATCACGAAGCGCTTGAAGTGGGACTCGTTGATGAAGTCGAGCACGCCCTCGTTCAGCCTGGCGAACGACGCCTCGGCGATGGCCGCCTCGTAGTTCTTCGTCTCGAAGTTCCGGCCCGAGAGCAGGCTCACCAAATCGGCCAGCTTGCCGCGCCCGAACTCACTGGTGAACGCCACGCGCAGCAGGTCGTTGTAGCTCGGGTCGTAGAGGTCGTCGCTCTCGTTGCGCAGCCAGGCCATCTTCTGGAAGTAAGGCGACGCCGCGAACTCGGCATCGTTGTCCTTGATGAAGCCATAGAATTCCGGCGCCACCGCCAGGTGGCAGAAATAGTCGATGCACTTCCTGAGCTGCTGGCCGCCGTAGCGCAGGTCGGCGGCGATCTTGGACATGACGAAGTCCGCCTGTGAGAGCACCGTGCCCTTGGAGTTGATGCGGATGAAGATTTCCGTGACCGTCTCGATGTCCAGGTCGTGGGACAACTCGATCAGGCCGATCTGCTTCTTGGCGATGTCGGTCAGGTTGGCCAGCGACTCCTCGACCTTGTCCTCGTCGGCCTCCGGGTTGGCATCCAGATATTGGCGGATCGCCTTGGTCAGCTTGATCTCGCCGCCTACCATGGGGGCGATGTCCGGAATCCAGGCCGCATTCTTGGTGATCGCCGGGTTGCTCACCTCGAAGCGCTCCTCGATGGGGTGGAAGGCAATCGAGACGCGCACCTTGCGGTATTCCTTGTTGACCACCGGCTGGCCCAGCACTGCCGCCGTCAGCGCGGTGATGCGCTGCTGCCCGTCGATCAGGATCATCTTGCCCGAGGCCGTGCTACCGTCCTTCAGCTTCACATCCGGGTTGCGCCAAGCGATCAGGTAGCCGACCGGGAAACCCTGATAGAGCGAATCCAGCAGGTCGCGCACCTGCGAGGCATCCCAGACGAAGGGACGCTGGATTTCCGGGATGGCGATCTCGCCCTCACGCACCTTGGAGAGCACGCTCTCGATCAGGTATTGGTTGACGGCGTATTTCTGGGTTTTCATTTTGCCTATCCCTTGGCGTCGTTTGCCACGCCGCTGATGACATGGCCGGTTGGGCCTGCCTCGGCGGCAGAGTCGCAGTGCCGTACTTGATCGTCAAAGAAAAAATCCGGCTCGAATTCTTTCAAGAACGGCCCTTTTTCCAACCCTCCCAGGAACATTGCTTCGTCAACAGCGATATTCCAGTCCATCAAGGTGCGAATGGCACGTTCATGGCCAGGAGAACTACGGGCTGTAACCAACGCAGTGCGGATACGCATGGGCACGGCGGAGGAACGTGACGCGGCCTGCAGGTTATGCAACGCAGCCAACAGCGGCTTGAACGGTCCGGGCGGCAATGGGCACATAGCATTGCGCTTTTCGTGTGCCTGAAATTCGTCCAAGCCTTGTGTCTGGAAAACTCGCTCGGCCTCGTCCGAAAACAGTACCGCGTCGCCGTCGAATGCAATACGCAGTTCATCGGCATGGCGTTCGGCATCCACCAATGATTTTGAATAGACGCGGGCAGCCGGATAACCCGCCGCCAACGCATCTTTCACGTCGCTGTCGTTGGCTGACAGGAACAGATGCGCCCCCAGCGGTTTGAGAAACCGATAGGGCGAGCGCCCGCGCGTAAACACGCCGCGTTCCAGCTTGAGCTGCGCCGCTTCCGCTGAACGGAACACGCGTAGCCCCGAAACCGGGTCATTACGCGACAGAATGACCACCTCGACCCGATGCGCCCCATCGCCGTTGAACGCCAACAGTTTCTTGACCAGCGGGTAGGCGACGCCATGCGCCGCCGGCGCATCCAGCCGTTCCAACTGGTATTGTGAATACACCGTGTCGCCTTGTTCATCGAACACACGGTTCTCTTCCTCGAAATCAAACAGCGCGCGTGAAGAGAGCGCTACTACAAATTTGCCATCCAGAGATACGGGCATCCTGCCTCCGGTTCAGTGTGGGTTGAAAGTGCGCGCCAATAACGCATCGAAGGCGGCTTGGGCCTTGTCGGCGGCTGCGGATTGCTGGGATTGGATTGACCGAACCTGTCCAACTTTATCCACGAAATCACGCTGCATCGACATTGGCGGGATGGGCACCCCGAGCGATTTCACATCCTGCTGGTTGATGCTTGACTGGTTGATCGCATGCTTTGCCTTGGACAGGAAGTGCGACTTTGCATGCGCGGTTTGCAGCAACTCGATCACATACTCAGGCAAGGCGCGGGTTTCATCGATTGTGAGGCGCATCATGTTCGACTCGAAGACCGTGTCTTCACTCAGTGCCGGAATGATGGTGCTTTTGCCGAGGTATTCGGGACTGTTGACTCGGTTGATGACGAGATCGCGCGGGCGCAGTCGGAATCTTGCGCATTCCTCCGGGGTCAAGGTAACGCGCTTCAATGTCTTCAAGTCCCGGACCTGCCCATCGTAGAAGGCGTCAATCCGCAGGATCGGCGCTCCTTCTCCGTAGAGTGATCCATGTTTGTAAAGACCGTTTTGGGGGCCATCGGTGAGGAGTTCGCCAATCGTGGCCACCGCCCACCCCTTCGGATTCGTCGCCGGGTCACCGAACATGTCGAGGAACAGGGCGGGGATCAGTTCGGTGGCTTTCTTCTCCGCCTCGCGGCGCAGCCTCAGGATGCCCTCGGCGCGGGAGAGGAGGTCGACGATGCGGCGTTGTTCCGGCAGGGGCGGCAGGGGGATATCGAGCGCTTTAAGAATACTTTGGTTGATGTTCGGTTGCGCCACACCGCGCGCCGTACGATTCAATTCCGCATACTTTGAGTCCAAGAAATAACGCAGATAGCGCGGTTCCAGTTGGTCTGTGTCCTTTGGGACAACGCCGGCGATCGCCTGATTTGTTGCCGCCTCAATATCCAGAACTGCTGTCCGTCCAATGGTGGCAAAAATCGAGATCAGTACGGTGCCTGGCGGCAGTAATTTTGCGCTGCTGTTGCTAATCCCCGCCTCGGTGAGAGTTTCATCAGTTGCCACGATCACGCCTTGTAGCATGTCGGTGATCTTGACCCAAGGAATACCCCCGCCGAAGTATTCTCGCTTGGTTCGGGGTGGTGTCCCACCCGTGAATGTTTGGCATATATCCCCGAGCTTATGGGTCGGGCGCGTCATTCCACACTCTCCGACAATGCCATCCGCAACGCTTCCACTTCCTCCACAATCTCCGCCTCGATAGCCGCCAGCTCATCCAGCAGCTCGCGCGGGTCCTGATGCTCGACGGCGGTCTGGCTCATGGGCCGATAACGGCCCGCCGAGAGGTTGAAGTCGTTGGCGCGCAGCGTGGCCGCATCGGCGAACCACCAGTTGTGGGGCCAGATACGGCCCTTCGACTCCGCTTCGCTACGCTCAGGGCGAACGGCATCCTTTCCGTTCGTGCTGAGCGTAGGAGGCAAAGCCTCCGAAGTCGAAGCACACCATGTTTCCCAGCACGACTCCCTGTTTCGGTAGGCGGCGATCAGGCCGGGCAGGTCGTCGTCCTCGATGGGTGTGTCGTGGTTGGCGTCCAGCTTGTAGCCGTCGTTGTCGGCGTGGAGGAAGAGCACCTTGTCGGTGGTGGCTGAATGCCCTTCGACTCCGCTGTCGCTACGCTCAGGGCGAACGGGTTTGCGGAAGATCAGCACGGAGGTCTTCACGCCCGAGTAGGGCTGGAACACGCCGCCCGGCAGCGAAAGCACGGCCTCGACCCGGTTGTTCTCGATGAGCTGGCGCCGCAGTTCCTTGTGCGCGCCGGTGGAACCGAACAGCACGCCCTCGGGCACGATGACGCCGCAGCGGCCGCCTGGGCGCAGGCTGTCGAGCATGTATTTGAGGAACAGCAGTTCGGTGGCGGTGGTGGTGCCCACTTTCACATCGTCCACGATGCGGTCCTTGTCCACCCGGCCGGAGAAAGGCGGATTGGCGAGCACCACGTGGTAGCCCTCCTGGGGCAGGCCCAGCTCGCGCTTCCGCTCAAAGTCCAGCGTGGTGGTCAGCACATTGCGCAGCAGGATGCGCACATTGGGCAGGCCGCGCAGGGTGAGGTTCATGGTGGCGAGCCGCACCATCTTGGGATCGACATCATTGCCGTAGAAGGTGGCGTTGTTGAGCGCGGAGACTTGCGCGGCGGAGAGCTTGTCGCCCAGGCCGCGCTTCTGCGTCTTGCCGTCCAGTTCCACTTCCTGGATCGCTGCGGGCGAGGAGTTGGCGAGGCGGATGTGGTTGTAGGCCGCGACGAGGAAGCCTGCCGTGCCTGCGGCGGGGTCGTAGATCGTCTCGCCCACCTTGGGGTCGATCAGCTCGACGATGGCGCGGATGACATGGCGCGGGGTGCGGAACTGGCCCAGCTCGCCCGCCTGCTTGATCTGGCGCAGCACATGTTCGAACAGGTCGCCCTTGGTGTCGGCGTCGGACTGGTCGAGCCGCAGGCCGTCTACCAGCGCGACCACCTGGGTCAGCACGGTGGGCTCGTCGATGGTGAGACGCGCGCCGTTCATGAAGTTATGGGCGGCCTTCTCGCCCAGCTCGGCGAAGAAGGCGAACACCTCGTCGCGCACGAAGCGCACCAGCCCCTCGCCGGACAGGCCCTTGGCCCAGACCGACCAGCGCAGCCGGTCGCGCGGGATGGTCAGGCCGCCGCCCTTCGACTTCGCGCCTTCGGCGCTACGCTCAGGACGAACGGAAGGTATGTCGAAGGGCTCAGGGTGAACGGTGGCGTTGAGTGGGTTCTTCAGCGTCCACTCGCCCGCGAAGATCGACTCGTAGGGCTGCTTGAGCACCTTGGCCTTGAGGGCGTTCTCGGCGTCGATGCCTTCCACCAGGTAGAAGAAAAACAGGAACGAGAGCTGCTCGGCGTTGCTGACGGGGTCGGGATAGCCGCCGCCGAAAAGGTAGTCGCGAATCTGGTCAATCGACCGCCGCATGTCGGGGGTCAGGGGCATAACGTATTGTCCTTGTTTCAGTGAGGCGCTTCGGGTCGAAGCTCGCCGGAAGTGCTGGAGAAGCCATCACCGCCGAAGACGGCGGTATTGAGCGAATGGAGCAGTAGATCGAGCGGCGCTTCGCCGCCGAAGATGCGCTGCGCTTCGCGCACGCCACCCATCAGGCTGAAGGGGTGGAAAGCGAAGTGCCCGGCCGTGAACTCGTCGAGGGTGTCGGCGTTGGCGCGTAGCTGGTTGCCGATGACGCGCAGCCATCGCTCCTGGTCGGCGTCGAGCTTGTTCTGGGTCAGCAGCCACGCCTCGAATCGGGCGCCCAGCTCGGCGACCTTCTGCTCGCTGGCTTCGGGGAAGACGAGGTTGCCGTTCTCGTCCACCGTGATCCATTCGCGCGTCGTCGGGTCGATATGGTCGTTGATGTCCAGCGCCAGCAGGCGGCGCGGCTCGTATTTCTTCTTGAGTGCCTGCTTGGCGATGACGACACCGCCCTGGGCATATTCCTCGTCGTCGCCGTGGTAGTCGGCCACGCCGACGAAGTCGAACAGGGTGAAGATCGGCTTCTTGTCGGCCTTGCGGGTGCCGCGTCCGCGCATCTGCTGGTAGAGGATGGCGGAGCGGGTGAAGCGCGCGAAGACGAGGTTGACCACCTCGGGGCAGTCGAAGCCGGTGTCGAGCATGTTCACCGACACGAGAATCTGCGGGAAGGGCTCCTTCTTGAAGCGCTTGATCTTGGTCATGCCGTCCACGGTGTCGTCCGGCCCCATGCCGGACACGACATAGTCGGCGTAGCGCACATCGGGTGATGGCTTCTTGTCGGCGAATTCGGCGTCGAGCAGCTCTGCGAGGGTGGCGGCGTGGCGCTTGGTGACGCCGAAGACGATGGTCTTGCCCAGCAGCGGCTTCCTGAGCACGCCCTTGTGGTCGAGGTAGCCGTTCTCCATCACCTGGCGGAATTCGCGCACCATGGCCCGGTTGCGTTCGGGGATGGTGAAGCGGCGCTCCAGCGCGTTGGGATCGACCGTGATGCGATCCGTGTCCTTGAACAGCTGCTCGAACTCGGCGCGGGCCGTAGCGTCCATCGCCGTCCAGTCGAGCTCGTCCTTCTTCACCTCAAAGCCGCCATCGGCGGCGGTCTTCACGGTCTTTGCCTTGTAAATCTGGTAGGGCACCAGGTGGCCGTCGTGGATGGCGTCCTTGAGCTTGTAGGAGAAGGTGGGTTGGTCCACCTCGAAGAAGCGCAGGGTGTCGCGCACGAAGAGCTTGTCTTCCTCGTCGGGGGCCATGTCGTCGAGGTTGGCGACACAGGGTGTGGTGGTGAGGCCGATCTGCACGCCGTCGAAGAGCTTGAGCACGCCGCTCCACTTGCCGTAGATGCTGCGGTGGCATTCGTCGGAGATGACGAGGTCGAAGTAACCGGAGGAGTAGTCGCTGTAGATGTTCACCATGCTTTGCAGCGTGGTGATGGTGATGAGCTTCTCGTCCTGAAAGCGGCGGCCCGTGCGCAGCACATAAGAGGGGTAGTCGGGCAGGTGCTCGGCGAAGGCGTCCTCGGTCTGCTTGGCGAGCGGGATGCGGTCCACCAGGAACAGCACGCGCGTGATGGCATTGGCCTCGAACAGGCGCTTGATCAGCGCGGCGGCGGTGCGGGTCTTGCCGGTGCCGGTGGCCATCTCGACCAGGAGCTTGCGGCGGCCCTGGCTCATCTCCTTGCATAGCGTGTCGATGCAGGCCTGCTGGTAGTCGCGCCCGGCGATGCGGCCGTCGATGGGGATATCGAGCAACTCGCGCTTGACCTGGGCGGTGGCGGCGCGGCGTTCGAGGTCGTCCTGTTTGAAGAAGGTCTTGACCGGGTGCGGGTAGGCTTCGCGCTGCCATTCCCAGAAGCGTATCTCCTGGCCGTTGGCGAGGAAGATGTAGGGAACATTGAGCTGGCGGGCGTAGTTCTTGGCCTGCTCGGACGCAACCTCTAGGGGGTTGTTTGAGAAGCGCTTGGCTTCGATAACGGCAAGGGAGCGGCCGTGGCGGTCACAGAGAACATAGTCCGCACGCGTGCCGTCCTCCAACACGACTTCATAGCGTACGCTGTTGGTGTCCTGGGTGTTCCATCCCTGATCGGCCAGTTGCGCGTCGATGACGACACGCGAGAACGCTTCGTTTTGCCCCATCCTTTTGGTGTGTGCCCTGATTTATTCGTTTTGTGACGCAATCCGTTGAATCGTATCGCATTCGCGCCGTGCGTGGCCGAAGTTGTCGGGATTCCTGCTCCCGGTGGAACGACGTCGGTCGGCTTCGATATCAGAAAAGCACCAATTGCTTCGGCGCGTGCTCCTTTGCGATTGGCAATCTGGGCTCGAGCCATTCGCCGTCGTACTGGGCGAGCCAACGACATGCCTTGGGATATGCATGCCAGAAGGCCGTCCTGGACGCGTCTGGCGATGAAGCCTAGAACTCCAGGTTGATGGCGCCCGTTCTGTGGGTCAGCCTGTCAGGTTTACGCCCCCGCCTCCACTCGCCGCAGCGTCCGCGTGACCGAAACCCACGCGCCGAGCCAGCTGAACACAGTGGTGAAGGCGAACAGGGCGAGGAGTTCGGGCGCGCTCGGGGGATGCAGGCGCCAGGCGGAGCCGTACAGGGTGGCGAGGTGCTCGACGGGATCGCGCAGGATGAGGCCGGCAAGCGCGAGCACGGCGGCGGCGGCGCAGCCGCCGAGCAGGCCCTGGACGGCGCCGAGGTAGAGGAAGGGACGGCGCACGTAGCGGTCGGTGGCGCCGATCAGGCGGCTGACGAGGATTTCGTCGCGCCGCGCCAGCACCTGGGCGCGGATGGCATTGCCTGAGATGGCGGCGAGCGCGATGGCGAACAGCGCGGTGAGCAGCCATACGCCGGTGCGGCCGAGGGCGAGCAGGGCCTGCAGGCGTTCGGCCCAGGCGCTGTCGAGCTGGGTTTCGGCAACGCCGGGCAGGCGCGCGAGTTCGTCGTGCAGACGGTTGAGGGCGTCGCGCGTGGTGTCGCGCGGGCGCACGACCCAGGCGTCGGGCAGGGGGTTTTCCGGCAGGCCGGCGGCGATGTCGGTGAGTCCTTGCTCCGTGGCGAGCGCAGCAAGCGCCTGGTCGCGCGCGATGAAGCGCGCGCGTTCGATGTCGGGTTTTTTCAGCCGTTCGGCGAGGGTGGCTTTCTGCGCGGCGGTGGCGTCGGCGGCGAGGTAGACGCTGATCTCGGGTTGCGCGGGCAGTTCGCCGGCAAGCCGCCCGAGGTTGTCGAGGATGAGATAGAGCCCGGCGGGCAGACTCAGGGCGACGCCCATGGCGAGTGCGGTCAGCAGCGAAGACAGCGGCTGGCGGAGCAGCGTGCGTAGTGCCGAAGTGAGCGCACGCTTCTGGTGGTGCAGCCAGCCGATCATGCGCTACCCTCCGCGACGCGGCCGTGGTCGAAGTGCAGGATGCGCCCACCCAGCGCGGCGATGGCGCGCTCGTCGTGGGTGGCGATGACGAGGGTGGTGCCGACCTGATGGAAGTCGCGGAACATGCTCATGATGTCGGCGGCGTAGCCGGCGTCGAGGTTGCCGGTGGGCTCGTCGGCGAGCAGCAGCGCCGGACGCGCCACCAGCGCACGGGCGATGCACAGGCGCTGCTGCTCGCCGCCGGAGAGGCTGACCGGATTGGCTTTTTCACGGGCGAGCAGGCCGACCTTGTCGAGCACTGCGCGCGCACGCTTCAGCGACTCGCGGCGTTCGACGCCGGCGATGTCCAGCGGCAGGACGACGTTCTCGATGGCGCTGCGGTCGAACAGCAGCTTGTGATCCTGGAATACGAGGCCGATGTTGCGGCGCAGGTAGGGCACGGCGCGGCGCGACAGGCGACCGACGTTCTGCCCGCTCACCGCGACCACGCCGCGCGTGGGCCGCTCGATGGCGGCGATGAGCTTGAGAAAGGTGCTCTTGCCCGCGCCGGAGTGCCCAGTGAGGAACACCAGCTCGCCCTGGGCGATGGTGATGTCGATGCCCGAGAGCGCTTCATGGCCACCGGGATAGCGCTTGGTGACCTGGCTGAAGCTGATCATGCGCTGAACACGGCCTCGACGAAGTCGCGTGCGTCGAACGGCCGCAGGTCGTCCAGTCCTTCACCGACGCCGATGTAGCGCACCGGGATCGGCCGCGCCTGGGCGATCGCCGCGATGGCGCCGCCCTTGGCGGTGCCGTCGAGCTTGGTGAGCACCAGTCCGGTGACGCCAAGCGCGTCGTCGAAAGCCTTGACCTGGGTGACCGCGTTCTGTCCGGTGTTGGCGTCGAGCACCAGCAGCACTTCGTGCGGCGCGCCGGGAATGGCCTTCTCGATGACGCGCTTCACCTTCCTGATCTCTTCCATCAGGTGCAACTGGGTGGGCAGGCGCCCGGCGGTGTCGGCGAGCACGACGTCAATGCCGCGCGCGCGCGCAGCCTGGATCGCGTCGAAAATCACTGCCGCGGAGTCGCCCTTTTCCTGGCTCACCACGACGACGTTGTTGCGCTCGCCCCAGACCTGCAACTGCTCGCGCGCGGCGGCGCGGAAGGTGTCGCCCGCCGCCAGCAGCACCGACAGGCCCTGCGACTGGTAGAGCTTGGCGAGCTTGCCGATGGTGGTGGTCTTGCCTGCGCCGTTCACACCCGCGAGCATGAGGATGAAAGGTTTGTGCGGCGTGACGTCGAGCGGCGCTTCGAGCGGCATGAGCACTTCGACCAGCGCGTCCTTCAGCGCGGCCTGCAACTGCGACGCGTCGGTGAGGCCCTCGCGGCGTACTTTTTTCTGCAGGATGTCGAGCAGGTGCTCGGTGGCGTCGACGCCGATATCCGCGGTGATGAGGATGGTTTCGAGTTCCTCGTACAGCTCGGCGTCGATCTTGCGGCCAACGCCGAACAGCCCGGCAAGCTGTCCGCCCAGGCGGTCGCGCGTCTTGGCGAGCCCGGCCTTGAGGCGCTGCGCCCAGCCCAGGCGTGGCGCCGGCGCGGCTTCCGCGACGGGCGCGGGAGCCTCCGCTGGCGGCGTATCCGGTGCGGCGGGCGCGACGTCCTCCGCGGGCGGTGCGGACGTGGCCGTATCGGCGGCAGGGGTTTCAGGGGCCGGCTTGGGCTTCGACTTGAAGAAACTAAACACGGATCGGGACGGTCAGCGTGGCAGGAGATGCAACGGCATATCTTATCATTCAGTCTGTCTTCATTTGAGGTGCAAGCCATGTCGAGCCATCGCGTGAAACACCGCGCAGCGATTCGTTTTCAGTCCCCGCCACCCGCACGCGGCGCAAAGCCCCGGCGGGTATTGCCGTTGCGTGTCCTGGCGCGACGCCTCACCATGACCGCCGGCGTGCTCGCATCGGCACTCGCGCTCGGCAGCGCGCACGCGACCCTCACCGACGTCACGCTCGACAACGGCCTGCGCGTCATCGTCAAGGAGGATCACCGCGCGCCGGTGATGGTGTCGCAGGTGTGGTACCGCGCCGGTGCCATGGACGAATTCAACGGCACCACGGGTGTCGCGCACGTGCTCGAACACATGATGTTCAAGGGTACGCCCAAGGTCCCGGCGGGGGAGTTCTCGAAACGTATCGCCGCAGCGGGCGGGCGCGAGAACGCCTTCACCAGCCGCGACCACACCGCGTATTTCCAACAGATGCAGAAGGACCGCCTGCCGCTGGCGCTGGAACTGGAGGCCGACCGCATGGCCAATCTCGTCATCAGCGACGAGCTGTTCGCCAAGGAACTCCAGGTGGTGATGGAGGAGCGGCGGCTGCGCACCGACGACCAGGCGCAATCGGTGGTGTACGAGCGCCTCATGGCGGCCGCGTACCAGGCGCATCCCTACCGCCGGCCCATCATCGGCTGGATGGACGACCTCGTGAACATGAGCGCGCAGGATGCACGCGATTGGTACGCGCGCTGGTACGCACCGAACAACGCCACGCTGGTGGTGGCGGGCGACGTACAGGCGAGCGATGTCGTCGAACTGGCGAAGAAACACTTCGGCGCGCTGCCTGCACGCGCCCTGCCGGCGCGCAAGCCACAGGCCGAGCCGGAGCAGGTCGGCGAAAAGCGCATGGTGGTGAAGGCTCCCGCCAAGCTGCCGTATCTGCTCATGGCCTGGCATGCGCCCACGCTCAAGGACTGGCAGCAGGACACCGTGCCCTATGCGTTGCAGATTCTCGCCGGCGTGCTGTCCGGCAACGATTCGGCGCGCCTGCAGAAATCGCTGGTGAAGACGCGGCAGATCGCCGTCAACGCCAGCGCCGGTTACGACGCTGTGGCGCGCGGACCGGGGATGTTCATGATCGACGCCACGCCCGCAGAGGGGCAATCGGTGGCGGCACTGGAGAAGGCCATCCGCGAGGAGATCGCGCGCATCCAGCGGGACGGCATCGACGCGGACGAACTCGCGCGCGTGAAGGCGCAGGTCATCGCGGGCGAGGTCTACCAGCGCGACTCGTTGTTCTACCAGGCGATGCAACTGGGCGACTACGTCACCGCCGGCCAGCCGCCGGAGGCGCTCGCCGGGCGCGTTGACAAGCTGCGTGCCGTCACCGCGGAGCAGGTACGCGCGGCCGCGCGCGAATGGCTGCGCGACGACCGCCTGAGCCTGGCCGAGCTCGATCCCCAACCGCTGGACGCGCAACCGCGCCGTGCCGCTGTGCCGGGAGTGCGCCATGTCAATTAAGCGATTTCTTGCCGTTCTGCTGTGCATGCTGCCGCTGACTGTTCAGGCCGCGGTCACCATCCAGCACTGGCGCACGCCCGAAGGCGCGCGCGTCTATTTCGTCGAAAGCCGCGAACTGCCGATGCTCGACGTCGCGGTGAGCTTTCCCGCCGGCAGCGCGCGCGATCCTGCCGCAAAATCCGGTCTCGCGCAGTTGACCCATACTGTGCTCGACCAGGGGGCGGGCGGCCTGTCGGAGACCGCGATCGCGCATGGGCTTGCCGACGTTGGTGCGGTGCTTTCCGGTAGTTTCGATCGCGATCGCGCGGCAGTGAGCCTGCGCACCCTGTCGTCGGCGCGCGAGAAAACCCAGGCGCTCGATCTGCTGATGCGCGTGCTGCAGCGCCCCGAGTTTCCCGCCGGCGTGGTGAAGCGTGAAAAACAGCGTCTCATCGCGGCGATCCGCGAGGCCGAAGCCGACCCCGGCACCGTGGTCGACAAGGCCTTCTATCGCGCCCTGTACGGCGCACATCCCTATGCGCGCGACGAGGCGGGCGAACCCGACGCCATCGCGCGGCTCACCCGCGCCGATTTGCAGGCGTTCCACCGCACCCATTACACCGCGGCCAACGCCGTGATCGCCTTGATGGGCGACGTCGATCGCGCGGAAGCCGAAGCCATCGCCGCGCGCCTGGCGGCCGGATTGCCGCGCGGCCCCGTGCTCGCGCCGCTGACCGCGCCGGTCGCGCCCGCCGCAGGCGAGACGCGCATCGCGCATCCTTCCGCGCAGAGTCACGTGCGCATCGGCGCGCTCGGCACGACGCGCGACGATCCCGACTTCTTCGCGCTGTTCGTCGGCAACTACGTGCTCGGCGGCGGCGGCTTCGATTCGCGGCTGCTGAAGGAAGTGCGCGACAAGCGTGGCTACGCCTACAGCGCGTACAGCTATTTCCTGCCGATGGCGGTGGCCGGCCCGTTCCAGATCGGGTTGCAGACCCAGGGCGCGCAGACCGCCGACGCGCTCGCTGTGGCGCGCGACACGCTGCGCCGCTTCGTCGCCGAGGGGCCGTCCGCGGACGAACTGGCGCAGGCCAGGGCCAATCTCACCGGCGGCTTCCCGCTGCGCATCGACAGCAACAAAAAGATTCTCGAATACCTGTCGATGATCGGCTTCTACGGGCTGCCGCTGGACTATCTCGACACCTGGGTGGACCGCGTCAACGCGGTGGATGTCGCCGCGGTGAAGGCCGCGTTCGCGCGCCGTATCGATCCTGCGCGCATGGTCACGGTCATCGTCGGGGGCGAGGGTGCGCGCTAAGCAGGCCGCACCGGGGCGCGCGCACGGCGCGCCCAACCGGGTACGCATCATTGGCGGGCAGTATCGCCGCCGGCTGCTGGATTTCCCCGACAGTGGCGGGCTGCGGCCGACCGCCGACCGCGTGCGTGAGACGCTGTTCAACTGGCTGGGACAGGATCTGCCCGGCTGGAGCTGTCTCGACCTCTTCGCCGGCAGCGGCGCGCTGGGTTTCGAGGCCGCCTCGCGCGGCGCGGCGCGCGTGGTGATGATCGAACGCGACCGTGCGGCATACGAGGCGCTGCAAAGGAATCGCGCGACGCTCGGCGCGGATGCGGTCGAGATCGTGCGTGCCGATGCGCTCGCCTGGCTCGCGGGCAATCGCGAAAACTTCGATCTGATCTTCGTCGATCCGCCGTTTGACCCCACCGCGGCCGCGCCTGCGCTCGCCGACCTCGCGCCGCACCTGCGGCCCGGGGGGCAGCTCTACGTCGAGCAGGCAACACCCGTCGAGGCGCCGCCGGGGTTTATCATCCACCGCAGCGGACGCGCGGGGCGTTCGCACTTTGCCCTGCTCGTCAAGGAGTAGCGATGCTCACCGCCGTCTATCCCGGCACCTTCGATCCCATCACGCGCGGTCACGAAGACCTCATCCAGCGCGCCGGCCGCCTGTTCGACCGGGTCATCGTGGCGGTCGCCGAATCGCGCAACAAGCGGCCGTTCTTCAGCATGGACGAGCGCGTGGACATGACGCGCGCGGTGCTGGCCGACATGCCGCACGTGCGCGTCGAGGGCTTCTCCGGCCTGCTGATCGACTTCGTTGCCGCGCAGGGGGCCATCGCCGTGCTGCGCGGCCTGCGCGCCGCCTCGGATTTCGAATACGAATTCCAGCTCGCCGGGATGAACCGCAACCTGAAGCCCGACATCGAGACCCTGTTCCTCACGCCCTCGGAGCAGTACATGTTCATCTCCGCCAGCATGATCCGCGAGATCGCCCAGCTGGGTGGCGACGTCACGCCCTTCGTGCACCCATTGGTGGCGCGGCGTTTGCGTGAGAAAATAAGCACAAGCTGATATAACCCGGAGAGCGCCATGGCCATGATGATCACCGACGAGTGCATCAACTGCGACGTCTGCATGCCCGAGTGTCCCAACGATGCCATTTCCCAGGGTGACGAGATCTACGTCATCGACCCCAACAAGTGCACCGAGTGCGTTGGTCACTTCGACACGCCGCAATGCGTCGAGGTGTGCCCGGTCGACTGCATTCCGCTCAACCCCGACTACGTGGAAACGCGCGAGGAACTGCAGGCGAAGTTCCTGCGCCTGACCGCGGACAAGTAATCCCGGATTGCCATGCGGCGGTAGGAGGCCCGCTTGCGGGCCGAATTCGTCGGTTCTTCGCTGAAGCCCTGCAATCGGGCCAGATTTCGCCGGCGGACAGGGACAATCGCGCGGACCCCGCCGCGGGACGCCCCGGATCAGGCAGTCTTCGCCAGCCGCAGCGCCGTCCAGTCGCCCGATAGGGCGCTGGCGATGCGATTGTTGATGCGTGCCAGATTGTCGAGTTGATCCGAGGTGGTGCCGCTCGTCGTTTCCAGTTCGGCAATGCGCTCGTCGAGCGTCTCGGTGGCGGTATGGATGCGGCTGACGCTGTCGAGACGCCGCACCAGTTGCGCCTTGTGTTCGCGCACCTGGGTTTCCATCGGGGCGATCAACGCCTTCAGCCAGGCTTCCGTCTCGCTGTTGGCCAGCTCGAACACCTGCACCACCTCGCTCGCCACCGTCTCGAAAAAACGCGTGGTGATCTGATGCTGTCCCAGGGTCAGCATCGTGCGCAGGGTGTTGAAGCGCTCGTCGAATCCGTGCTGAAGCTGGTCGATCCGCCTGCGGTATTTTCCGAGGCTGTAATCCGGGATGTTCACCGCGGCCAGCCCGAACTCCTCGCTGAATTTGCGGTACATCGCGCTCATCATCGCGCGGATTTCGTCGATGGTCCTCGACGCTGCGGCCAGCGTGCCCTCGACGCGACGGAAGAATTCGCTCATCGAGTCGCGCAGGCCGGCGGTAAAATGACTTTTCTCCATCGCCAGCCGCGTGCGCCGCACCTCGTGGCGCACCCGCTGCATCCCGATCTGCTGGCGCAGCGTCTCGACCTGTCCCGCGAACACGTTGCGCAGCGCGTTGAACTGGTCGAGTCCGCGGTTGAATTGCTGCTTGTCCTCGTTGGCCTTGACCATCATGTGCTGGATGACGTCGCGGTTCTTGCCGCGCAGCCCGGCCAGCTCGTCGATCTGGTCCTGCAGGGTGGCCAGGCGCGTTTCCAGCAGCTCGGTGGTCTTCAGCACCACGTCTTCCACCACCGTCAGGGTCGATTCGGCAACCAGCGCCTGCTTGTGCGGAATCAGCTCCTGCGACAGCGCCGCTTCCAGTTCCGGCAGGCGGCTCTTTGCCAGCAACTCGGCGTCGCCGCGCACCTTGGCGACCAGGGCCTTCTGCGCCGATACCGGATACACCTGGCTCGCGGGCAGGTCGAGCTGCACCGCGCTGGTCGCCGCCTGGCGCGCGATCTCTGCCGCGATGGCATCCTCGGTCTTCAGTTCGTCCCACAGGCCGTCGATCTTGTTCAGCACCACCAGGCGGGCGCGGCTCGCCCCCTGCAGGGGTGCGATGTGCTGGCGCCAGATCTCGATGTCGGACTTGGTGACGCCGGTGTCGGCGCCCAGCAGGAACAGCACCGCATGCGCGCCGGGGAGCATGCTGAGCGTGAGTTCGGGTTCGGTGCCGATCGCGTTCAGGCCCGGCGTATCCAGGATGACCAGACCCTGCTTCAGCAGCGGATGAGGAAAGTTGATCAGTGCGTGACGCCAGCGCGGAATGCCTATCTTGCCTTCACGCGCGAGACTGCGTGCGGTGTCCGTGTCCTCCGGGTCGAACAATCCGTAGGCGTCGGCGGTCGCGGCGTCCACTTCGATGAGATCGGCGAGCCGCATCAGCGTCGCGCTCATCTCGTCCGCCGAATCGAGATTGAGCGGAAATTCCTCCCAGGCGCCGGGATCGCGCTTGAAGTCCGCGATGCTGCCCTCGCGGGTGCGCGTGGCGATCGGCAGCAGGCGCAGCGAAGGCGGCCGCACCGGATCGAAATACAGCTCGGTGGGACACATGGTGGTGCGCCCGGCCGAGGACGGCAGCACGCGCTGGCGGTAGTCGCCAAAAAAGATCGCGTTGATGAGTTCCGACTTGCCGCGCGAAAACTCCGCGACAAAGGCCACGTTGAGCGTGTCGTCCTGCAGGCGGGTAAGTGCCTGCTCCAGGCGACGGTCGGATTCCGCATCCCCCAGTTCCTGGGCCGCCAGCCAGTCGCGCAAGGCCTCGACGCGCACGTACACCGCCTCGCGCCAGGCACTGTACTGCTCGAATTCGTCAACCAGCGTGGTGAGCGTCATGAGACATTCGCAAGTCGGACCATAGTTCAATTACGGCATGTTACTCGCAAACTTGATCCCCGGCGGTCAGCGCTGGCAGGTCGGGCAATAGAAGCTCGCGCGCTGCCCCTGCACGATGCGCCGGATCGCTGTCCCGCACGTCCGGCAGGGCAGGCCTTCGCGCCCGTACACCCGGGTGTGCAGCTGGAAATGGCCCGGCGCGCCCTCGCTGGTCACGTAATCACGCAGCGAACTGCCGCCCGCGGCGATCGCCGCCGCCAGCACCTTGCGGATCGCCGCGACCAGCCGCGCGCAGGCGGGTCCGCTGAGACGTCGCGCCGCCGTGGTGGGGCGAATGCCGGCATGGAACAGCGATTCGGAAGCGTAGATGTTGCCTACACCCACCACCACCGAAGCGTCCATGATGAGCGGCTTGATCGCCGTGTTGCGTCCGCGGCAGCGTGCGTGGAGCCAGGCGGCGTCGAAGTCCGGTCCCAGCGGCTCGGGCCCGAGATGCGCCAGCAGCGGATGCCGCCCGGGATCGTCGGTGAGCAGCACCGCGCCGAATCGGCGCGGGTCGCGCAGGCGCAGGCAGATACCGTCGTCGAAGCGCCAGTCGACGTGATCGTGCGCCGCCGGCGGCTCGTCCGGCGCTGCCAGACGCAGGCTGCCTGACATGCCCAGATGCACGATCTGGGTGATGCCGCTGAAGTCGAACAACAGATATTTGCCCCGCCGTGCGATCCCTGCCAGCGTGCGCCCCACCAGCCGCGCCGCCAGCTCGTCCGGCACCGGCCAGCGCAGGCGCGGATTGTGCACCGTCACCGTGGTGAGCGCGTGGCCAGGCAAACGGGGAAGCAGGCCGAGACGCGTCGTCTCGACTTCGGGCAGTTCGGGCATGGGGGGATTGTAGTTCGGAAGACAGAGGACAGAGGACAGAGGACAGA
>MKWN01000029.1:0-8244 GCA_001899775.1 Thiobacillus sp. 65-29 | reverse complement strand
GGACAGAGGACAGAGGACAGAGGACAGAGGACAGAGGACGGAGGACGGAGGGCGGTTCTCCCCTCTCCCGCTTGCGGGAGAGGGGCCGGGGGAGAGGGCTCGCCGGGATTGGGCACAAATTTTGAATTCATGCAACGCGGCAAAGCCGCACATCCCCTGACCCCTGAATCCTGATCCCTCAGATTTTGACCCCTCACCCAAAATGAACCTTGCTTGCGTTGGGGCATCGAAGGCATAGAATCGTTGACCCACACCTGGGTACTCTGAAGGCACATGGCGAATCTCAAATATCTTCCTTTCTGCATCGCACTGGCGTTGACGCCGGCGTGTGCCCAGCAAACGGTGCGCCCGCCGCAGCCGGCCGTGGCAGAAAATCCGGCGCCGCGTGTCGAAGCGCCTGAATCCGCCAGCGTCGAGCCCGACGCCGAGAGGCGTGTGGAGCCTACGCCGAACCTGCCGGCGCAGGCGCTCACGCCCGACATCCTGTTCAAGTTCCTGGTCGCCGAAGTAGCCGGCCAGCGCGGGGCCACCGGAATTGCCAGCGCAGCCTATCTCGACCTGGCGCAGGAAACCCGCGACCCGCGTATCGCGCGGCGGGCGGCCGAGGTGGCGATGTTCGCGCGCGATCGTGCGGCGGCGCTCGAAGCGACGCGGCTGTGGTCCGTGGCCGACCCGGCATCGGAGCGCGCGCGTCAGACACTGGCGGCGATGCTGCTCAACGAAGGCCGGCTCGACGAAGCCGAACCGGTGCTGCGCGAGGTGCTCGCGAGCGATCCGGCAGCGGGCTTCATGCATCTGAGCGCGCTGCTCGGCAAGGTGCGCGATGCTTCGGCGGCACGGGCGCTGGTCGAGCGGTTGGCGGCCGCTCATTCGCAGGTGGCCGAGGGCCGCTATGCCGTGGCGCAGGCCGCGGCGAATGCGGGAGATATGCCGGCGGCGCTGGCCGCGCTGGAAAAGGCGAACCGGCTGCGGCCGGGCTGGGAGCCGGGTGCGCTGCTGCGGGCACAGATCCTTGCGAGGACGTCCCCGGCGGACGCGCTGGCATTCATGCGCGATTTCCTTGCCGCCTACCCGGAGGCGCGCGACGTGCGGCTCGCCTATGCGCGTGCGCTGGTCAACGCCAACCAGTTCGCCGAGGGACGCGCGCAATTCGAGCGGCTCGCCGGCGAATTGCCGCGCAACGCCGAAGTCAGCTTCGCCGCGGGGCTGCTCGCATTGCAGATGGGCGAACCCATCGCGGCCCGTGACTGGCTCAACCGTGCGCTGGACGCGGATCCGCGCGATCGCGACACCATCCACTACTACCTCGGCCAGGCGGCCGAGCAGTTGAAAGAGGCGGATGTCGCCGCGACGCATTACGCGCAGGTGGAGGCCGGCAATTACCTGGTGCCGGCACGCGCGCGCCAGGCGGCGCTGCTGGCTGCGGCCGGGCGGCGCGACGAGGCGCGAGCCCTGCTGGCGGCGACACAGGGCGCCAATGACGCGCAGAACGTGCGCCTGGTCCAGGCGCAGGCGGAACTGCTGCGCGACGGCAAGGAGCGGCAGGCGGCGTTCGACGCATTGTCCGAAGGGCTGAAGCGCTATCCCGACTCGCCTGAACTGCTGTACGACCGCGCGATGGCCGCGGAAAAGCTCGACCGCCTCGACGTGCTGGAAGCCGACCTGCGCCGCGTGATCGCGCTGCGCCCGGACGACGCGCACGCCTACAACGCGCTCGGTTATACGCTGGCGGATCGCACCCCGCGCCTTGCCGAGGCGATCGAACTGCTCGAACACGCGCTGAAACTGGCTCCTGACGACGCCTTCATCCTCGACAGCGTCGGCTGGGCGCAATACCGCGCCGGAAACTTCGCGCGTGCCCAGGAATTCCTCGAACGTGCCTACCAGGCGCGGCCCGATCCGGAAATCGCCGCCCATCTCGGCGAGGTGCTGTGGGCGCGCGGACGTCAGGACGAAGCCGGCAGACTGTGGCAGACCAGTCTGCAAAGCCACCCGCAGAACGAAGTGCTGCTGGAAACCCTGCGCCGGCTGAAACCCTGATGCGACGGCGCGGGTTTCTCGCCGCGTCCGTGCTGGCGCTGGCGGGTTGCGCGAGTGCGCCCCCCCTGCCTCCGGGCGGCGCGTCGCTGTCGACGGAAAGCTGGACGCTGCAGGGCCGCTTCAGCGTCGAAAGCGGCGAGGAACGGGTTTCCGGCTCGCTGCGCTGGGAGCATCGGGGTGCCCGCGATGAACTTCTGCTGACCTCCCCGCTCGGGCAGGCGGTGGCCCGCATTGCGCGCGACGCCGACGGCGCCGTGCTGGAACTGCCAAAGCAGCCGCTCCGGCGTGCCCCGGACGCCGATGCGCTGACGCGTGAGGCGCTCGGCTACACCCTGCCGGTGGCGGGGCTCGCGTGGTGGGTGCAGGCGCGCCCTGATCCGGCACGCGGTTTCGACGCCACCCGCGACGACGCCGGCCGTCTCGCAAGACTCAGGCAGGACGGCTGGACCATCGAATACCAGCAGTACGCCGAGCATCCCCCCGGCTACCCGCGCAAGCTCAGGGTCAGCCGCGAGGATATCGAGATCCGCCTGGTGGCCGACAGCTGGGAGGCTGAATGAGCCAGGCCTTTCCCGCCCCCGCCAAGCTCAACCTGTTCCTCCATGTGACCGGCCGTCGCGCTGACGGCTATCACCTGCTGCAAAGCGTGTTCCGCTTCATCGACCGCGCCGATACCGTGCATCTCACCCTGCGCGACGATGGCCGGGTGGTGCGCGAGCGCGATCTGCCCGGCGTGCCGGAAGAGCGCGACCTCACCGTACGCGCCGCGCGCCTCCTGCAGCCGCATGCGTCCGCCGGCGCCGGGGTGGGCATTCGCGTGGACAAGCTGCTGCCGATGGGTGGCGGCCTCGGCGGCGGCAGTTCGGACGCGGCCACCGTGCTGCTCGCGCTCAACCGGCTGTGGCAGGTGAACCTGTCGCGCCCGGCGTTGCAGGCGCTGGCGCTGCAACTTGGCGCCGACGTGCCGGTGTTCGTGTTCGGGCAGACTGCGTTCGCCGAGGGAGTCGGCGAGATTCTCCATCCGGTGAGCGCGCCGCCCGCCTGGTACGTGGTGCTGACGCCGCCGGTGGAGGTGCCGACCGCCGCGGTTTTCGCCGCGCAGGAATTGACACGCGACACGCCACGCCTCAAAATAGCGCCCTTTTCCGCAGGCATGGGTCGAAACGACCTGCAGCCGGTGGTCCTGCAACGCTACCCGGACGTCGCGCGCCATCTCGAATGGCTGACGCAGTTCGCTGAAGCGCGCATGACCGGTTCCGGTGCCTGTGTGTTCGCAACGTTCGGGACGGAAACCGCGGCGCGTGAGGTGCTCGCCCGCCTGCCCGCAACGATGCAGGGTTTCGTGGCGCAGGGGCTCGACCGGCATCCGCTGTACGACTGCTGCGCCTGAGCAGTGCCCGTTGGGGAGTCGCCAAGTGGTAAGGCATCGGATTTTGATTCCGACATTCGTAGGTTCGATCCCTACCTCCCCAGCCAGATTGAGCGAACAGCCGCCGGTGGCGGCTGTTTTTCTTGTGTGTCGGCGCCAGCGCCGCGTCGCCGGAGACTCGCGTGTCCATTGACAACCTGATGGTGTTCACGGGGAATGCCAACCCCCGTCTGGCCAGCGACGTGGTGCGCCATCTCAATATCCATCTTGGCCGTGCCACCGTGTCGCGCTTCTCCGACGGCGAGGTGATGGTCGAAATCCTCGAGAACGTGCGCGGCAAGGACGTGTTCGTGCTGCAGTCGACCTGCCAGCCGACCAACGACACGCTGATGGAGGTGATGGTGATGGTCGACGCGTTGAAGCGCGCCTCGGCCGCGCGCATCACCGCCGCCATCCCTTATTACGGCTATGCACGCCAGGACCGCCGCACCCGCTCGGCGCGGGTGGCGATCACCGCCAGGGTGGTGGCCAACATGCTGCAGGGTGCCGGCATCGACCGTCTGCTCACGATGGACCTGCACTCGGACCAGATCCAGGGTTTCTTCGACATCCCGGTCGACAACATCTATTCCAGCCCGATCCTGCTGGGCGATATCTGGAAGCGCAATCACCCGAACCTGGTGGTGGTGTCGCCCGACGTCGGCGGCGTGGTGCGCGCGCGGGCGATCGCCAAGCGCCTGGAGTGCGACCTCGCCATCATCGACAAGCGCCGTCCCAAGCCCAACGTGGCGAAGGTGATGCACATCATCGGCGACGTCAAGGGACGCACCTGCATCATCATGGACGACATCGTCGACACCGCCAACACCCTGTGCGAGGCGGCCAACGCACTGAAGGAACACGGTGCCGAGAAAGTGATGGCCTACTGCACCCACGCGGTGCTGTCCGGTACGGCTGCCGAGCGCGTGACGAATTCCGCGCTCGACGAACTGGTGGTGACCGACACCATCCCGCTGCGCGACGATGCGCGCGCGTGCAGCAAGATCAGGCAATTGTCGGTCGCCGAACTGCTGGCGGAAACGATCCGCCGCATCAGCAACGAGGATTCCGTCAGCTCGCTCTTCATCGAGTAGGGCTGCCCGAATGCCCCTGGTCGCGGGGGCTTTTTTGTCAACCTAGGAGAAGTTTCATGGAAATCGAAGTCATTGCATTCAAGCGTGATGCGCAAGGGTCGAGTGCGAGCCGCCGCCTGCGCCACGCCGGCAAGGTCCCCGGCATCGTCTATGGCGGCAGCGCCGCGCCGATGCAGATCGAGCTGGATCACAACGCGCTCTACCACGCCCTGCGCAAGGAAGCCTTCCACGCATCCGTGCTGACGCTCAGCGTCGACGGCAACAGGGAATCGGTGCTGCTGCGCGACACCCAGTGGCATCCCTACAAGCAGCAGGTGCTGCACGTCGACTTCCAGCGCGTCGACAAGGACCACAAGATCCACGTCAAGGTGCCGCTGCACTTCCTCAACGCCGAGATCGCGCCGGGTGTGAAACTGGGTGGCGGCAAGCCGCACCACATCGTGAACGAGCTCGACGTCGAGTGCTTCCCCGGCAGCCTGCCCGAGTTCATCGAGGTCGACATGGGCAAGCTGGAAGTCGGCCATTCGATCCATGCCAACGACCTCAAGCTGCCGGCCGGTGTCGAACTGGTCGCCCACCTCAAGGCGGAAAACCCTGCGGTCGCGGCGATCAGCGCACCCAAGGGCGGCGGCGCCGAAGAGGCGCCCGCGGCGCCCGCGGCGTAATGCCCGTGCGCGGCTCCTCGCGGGCCGCGCAGCGCAAGCGGCATGACGGCACCGCGCCTCATCGTCGGCCTCGGCAACCCGGGGCGCGAATACGAAGAAACCCGGCACAATGCCGGGTTTTGGTTTTGCGCGCGCCTCGCGCAGGCGCGCGGCGTTACGCTCGCGCACGAATCGCGCTTTCATGGCATGGTCGGCCGCGACGGCCCGCGCTGGGTCCTGCTGCCGCAGACCTTCATGAACCGTTCCGGCCAGGCGGTGGGCGCGCTCGCGCGTTTCCACCGCATCGTGCCTGCGGAAATCCTGGTGGTGCACGACGAGCTCGACATCCCGCCAGGGCAACTGCGTCTGAAATTCGGCGGCGGCCTGGGCGGCCACAATGGCCTGAAGGACATCACCTCCCATCTCGGTACCCAGGACTACTGGCGCCTGCGCATCGGCATCGGCCATCCCGGTGACCGCAACGAGGTGGTGAACTTTGTGCTGAAGTCGCCGCGCCGCGAGGAACGGGCCGAAATCGACGCCGCGATCGAGCGCGCACTCGGCCTCATGCCGCTGATCGAGAAGGGCGAGTGGAACGCCGCCATCCAGCGTGCCAACACGAAACCCCCAGCCCCCAGTCCCTAGCCCCAGGAACCCCCATGAGTCTCAAATGCGGCATCGTTGGCCTGCCCAACGTCGGTAAATCCACGCTTTTCAATGCGCTGACCCAGGCGGGCATCGCCGCGGAAAACTATCCCTTCTGCACCATCGAGCCCAACACCGGCGTGGTCGAAGTGCCCGATCCGCGGCTCGCGCAGCTCGCGGAAATCATCCAGCCGCAGAAAGTGGTGCCGGCGATCGTCGAATTCGTCGACATCGCCGGTCTGGTCGCCGGCGCCTCGAAGGGCGAAGGGCTGGGCAACCAGTTTCTCGCCAACATCCGCGAGACCGACGCCATCTGCCATGTGGTGCGCTGCTTCCACAACGACAACGTGATCCATGTCGCGGGCAAGGTCGATCCGATTTCCGACGTCGAAACCATCGCCACGGAACTGGCACTCGCCGATCTCGCCGGTGCGGAAAAGGCGCTGGCGCGCTACGAGAAGCCGGCACGCGCCGGCGACAAGGAGGCGCAGAAGATGGTCGCGGCGTTGAAGCCCGTGGTCGCCACTCTGAACGAAGGCCGCCCCGCGCGCGCCGCGGGACTCGACGCCGAGGGCCTGGCCACGATCAAGCCGCTGTGCCTGATGACCGTCAAGCCGACGCTGTATGTCGCCAACGTCGGCGAGGACGGCTTCCACGACAACCCTATGCTCGACGCGCTGCGCGCCTACGCGGACAAGGAAGGCGCGCCGGTGGTGCCGGTGTGCGCGGCGCTCGAGGCCGAGTTGCAGGAACTGTCCCCGGAAGATCGCCTGGAATACCTGAAGGAACTGGGCTGGGACGAGCCCGGCCTTAACCGCCTGATCCGCGCCGCCTACGATCTGCTGGGCCTGCAAACCTACTTCACCGCCGGCGTCAAGGAAGTGCGCGCCTGGACCATCCACAAGGGTGACACCGCGCCGCAGGCGGCGGGCGTCATCCACACCGACTTCGAGCGCGGCTTCATCCGCGCGCAGACGATTGCCTTCGACGACTTCATCGCCTGCAAGGGGGAACAGGGCGCCAAGGAAGCCGGCAAGATGCGCGCGGAGGGCAAGGACTACGTCGTCAGGGACGGCGATGTCATGAATTTTCTGTTCAACGTCTGAGCCTGCGGCCGTTTTTTCGTGGCCGAGGGGGCAGCCTTGCCTGTTGATACCACTATCTGCTACCATTCCGCAATGAAGCGCAAGCACCAGCGCACCCTCGAGCAGATATTCGGCCGGCCAGTGTCGGCGAATGTACGCTGGGCCGACATCGAGGCACTGTTCGTCGAGTTGGGCGGACAGGTCGCCGAGCGGGAAGGTTCGCGGATGCTGGTGCGCTTGTTTGGCGACAGGCGGGTGTTTCATCGGCCGCACCCCGAACCGGTTACGGACAAAGGGGCAGTCGAATCCATCCGCAAGTGGCTGGAAGACCACGGAGTGAAACCATGAACACCATGACGATCAACGGTTATCCGGCGGTCATCGCGTACGACCCGGATATCCAGATGTTCCGGGGAGAGTTCGTCGGGCTGAACGGCGGTGCCGACTTCTATGCGAAGGATGTCGATGGCCTGCGGCGCGAAGGTGAAATCTCGCTGCGCGTATTCCTCGAAGCCTGCGCAGAGGATGGCGTCGATCCGCGCAAACACTTTTCCGGCAAGTTCTCCCTGCGCGTCGATCCCGAACTCCACGAGGCCGCCGCCATCGCTGCCGCCGCGCATGGGCAGAGCCTCAACCAGTGGGCTGCCGAGGCGATCCGGCAAGCGGCGCACGCAGAATGATGGACGGTGGCATCGCCAAAACCGGGTATGGAACTGGGTACAAAATGAGCGGCCTGTCCGAGATTCCCTGTGGCGATGCGGCATATCGGCCGAACTTCGCATTCAACGTCTGAGCCTGCGGCCGTTTTTCGTGGACAAGGGGTTTGACAGCCCTTCGTCAAGCCCCCTATAATCTCGCGCTTCGTTTGGGTGGGGTTCCCGAGCGGTCAAAGGGAGCAGACTGTAAATCTGCCGGCTCTGCCTTCGAAGGTTCGAATCCTTCCCCCACCACCAGATTGTTTGCAGGTCGAGCAGGGCGAAGCGGGTGTAGCTCAATGGTAGAGCTGAAGCCTTCCAAGCTTAAGACGAGGGTTCGATTCCCTTCACCCGCTCCAGAGTTTCGAATGGGCTTTTCAGTGAGTCCAGGGCCCATGTAGCTCAGTGGCAGAGCACTCCCTTGGTAAGGGAGAGGTCGGCAGTTCAATCCTGCCCATGGGCACCATGTTTTCGGTGCCCACCGATTCAGGGTTGGCGCACCATGTTTTCGGTGCCCGCCGATTCAGGGCTGGCGCACCGGTTTTTCGCGTGTGGTTGTCGGAATCGACGCATCATTTACTTGTGCAAATTTGAGGGGTACTTGAAATGGCTAAGGAAAAATTCGAGCGGACC
>MKWN01000028.1:14262-89629 GCA_001899775.1 Thiobacillus sp. 65-29 | reverse complement strand
GCCGCTTGAGGTCGTCGAACTGCTTGTTGAGGTAGGCCTTGACCACGTCGTCGACATAGTCGTTGGCGTGGATGTAATTGATGCGCGCGGCCGGGTTGTTCTTCAGCACGTTGTTGCCGATGGCCTGCAGCAGGTGGGTCTTGCCGAGCCCGACGCCGCCGTAGATGAACAGGGGATTGTAGGCGTGGCCGGGGTTCTCGGCGATCTGCAGGGCCGCCGCGCGCGCCAGCTGGTTGGCGCGGCCGGAGACGAAGGTGTCGAAGGTGAACGCCGAGTTGATGCGCAGGCTCGGCTGGGCGGGTGCAACCGCGGCGGCAGCCGGAGCCGGCGCGGGCGCGCCGGGTTTGTGAGGCGCGCGCGGCAGTGCGGGTTTCTTGCCCAGCGCGTAGGTGATGGCGACAGGATGGGAGAAGAATTCCTGCGCCCAGCCGTCGATGTGCTCGGCGAATTTCTCCCGCACCCAGTCCATGACGAAGTGATTGGGCGCGAGAATGCGGACTTCCTCGCCGGCGTGCTCGAACACGAGCGGCTTGATCCAGGTGCTGAACTGCTGCTGGGTCAGGCTGGCGCGAAAGCGCTCTTGGCAGAGATCCCAGAAGGCATTCATCATGTGGCGGCAGACGCGGCGAACGGCTCGAAGGACAAACTCCAATACTACCCCGCTTCGGCCAGGTTATCCACAGGCCGTCCGGTCGCGCTTGACACTGGCGGGGCGGGGCGGGTCTAATAAGCGGTTTTTCAACGGATTTTTTGTTGTTCGCGGCGGGCGTGGCGCTTGGCGTCACCCGGCGCAGCCCCGAGAGGACCATCATGAAACGCACTTATCAGCCTTCCACCATCCGCCGCAAGCGTACGCACGGTTTTCGTGCACGCATGAAAACCAAGGCTGGCCGCGCGGTGATCAACGCCCGTCGCGCCAAAGGCCGCGCCCGTCTCGCGGTCTGAGCGGCGCGCCTCGCCGGCAGGCGGAAGGTGTGCGCCTGCGCGACGCACGCCTGACGCGGCCCGCGGAATTCGCGCGGGTGTTCGCGGAAAACCAGCGCGCCCGCACCGACAGCCTGATCGTTCTGGCGCGTCCCAACGGGCTCGCGCACGCACGCCTGGGTATGGTCATCAGCAAGCGTCTGCTGGCCCGGGCGGTCGACCGCAACCGGGTGCGGCGCTGCGTGCGCGAAACCTTCCGCCTGCTGTTGCCACACTTGCCGGCGTGCGATTTCGTCGTGCGGCTGATCGCGCGTCCGCAGCCGGGCAAGGAAGCACATGATCTGGGACGCACGTTCGAGCGTGCCGGGCAGCGTGCACTGGCGAAGTGGCCGGCGGTTGCGGCGTCTCCCTCCAACTAGACTCAAGCTCGTGTCATGGACAACCAGCGGCTGATCCTCTTCATCGTTTTCTCGTTTTCGCTGCTGCTCTTGTGGGAAGCCTGGCAGGGCAAGCATGCACCGCCACCGGCCGTGCCGGCGGTCACCGCGTCGGGCGAGACTTCCGTGCCCACACCGAGTGTGGCGCCCGCCGCCACGGCACCCGCGGCGGCGAGCGGTCTGGCGCGCGGCGCACGCGCGGAGGTCGAGACCGACGTGCTGCGCGCGACGATCGACGCCAACGGCGGCGACCTGCGTGCGCTGCAGTTGCTGAAGTACCGTGAAACGGAAAACAAACAGCACGTGCTGGGCCTGTTCGAGGATGCGCCGGGACGGCCTTACGTGGCGCAATCGGGTCTGGTGGGCGAGAACCTGCCGACGCATCGCAGCGTGTTCGAACTGCGTCCCGGCACGTATCGGCTGGCGGGCAACGCGGCGCAGGTGGAAGTGCCGCTCGTCTGGCAGGACCCGGCCACGGGCGTGCGCGTCGAGAAAACCTGGGTGTTCCACCGCGGCAGCTATGACGTGGAACTGAAGACGCGGGTGATCAATGGCGGCACGCAACCCGTCGATCTCACGCCGTATTACCAGTTCACGCGCCACAGCCAGGCGCCGCGCGGCGAGTCCTTCTTTCTGCACACCTATACGGGACCGGCCCTGTACACGGCGGCGACGAAATTCCAGAAAGTCGCGTTCAAGGATATCGAAGGGGGCAAGACCGAACACGTGAAGAGCGCCACGGATGGCTGGGTGGGCATGGTGCAGCACCATTTCGTCTCCGCCTGGCTGCCCGAGGCGAAACAGGCACGGGAGTTCTACACGCGCGCGCTCGGCAACGGCCAATACGCCGCGGGCGTGATCGTGCCGGAAGGCCAGCTCGCGCCGGGTCAGGAAAAATCCTTCACCATGTCGCTGTACGCCGGCCCGCAAAGCCAGGCGGTGCTGGAAAAGACGGCGCCCGGCCTCGACCTGGTGCGCGACTATGGCTGGCTGACGCCGGTCGCCTATCCGATTTTCTGGGCGCTGGAAAAGATCGAACGCCTGGTCGGCAACTGGGGCTGGGCGATCATCATCCTCACCATCCTCATCAAGCTGGCGCTGTATCCGCTGTCGGCGGCGGGCTACAAGTCGATGGCGAAGATGAAGAAGCTCACGCCGCGCCTGCAACAGTTGAAGGAGACCTATGGCGATGACCGCGCCAGGCTGCACCAGGCGATGGCGGAGATGTACAAGACCGAGAAGATCAATCCGCTCGGCGGCTGCCTGCCGATCGTGGCGCAGATTCCGGTGTTCATCGCGCTGTACTGGGTGCTGCTGGCGGCGGTGGAAATGCGCGGCGCGCCGTGGATCGGCTGGATCACCGACCTCACAGCGCCGGATCCCTGGTTCATTCTGCCCGTCGTCATGGGGGTGACCTCGATCCTGCAGGTGAAGCTCAATCCGCAGCCGATGGACCCGATGCAGGCGAAGATCATGATGATCATGCCGGTGGCGTTCACCGTGATGTTCGTGTTCTTCCCGGCCGGCCTGGTGCTCTACTGGGTGGTCAACAACATCCTGTCGATTGTGCAGCAGTGGGCGATCAACCGTCAGGTCGAAGGCGGCGCGGCGAAAGCGGCGTGATGGTTGACCGGTAGGCCGGACGTCCCCGTCCGACTTGTCGGGTTGAAACCCGACCTACAGGTTAAACATCACGCGATCTAAACGAGCGTGAGCTCGAACAGCGTGTCGAGTGGCTGCGGGGTGTGCACCCAGTAGCCCTGCACGTAATCCACGCCAATGTCCTTGAGCCACGCGCAGGTCGCTTCGTTGTCGACGTACTCGGCGATGACCTTGAGGCCGAGTGCGTGCGCGACGTCGACCATCGACGCGGTGAGTGCCTGGTCGGTGGGATTGTCGAGCAGGTTGCGGATGTAGATACCGTCGATCTTCAGATAGTCCAGCGGCAGGCGGCGCAGATAGCCGTAGGAACTGTAGCCGCTGCCAAAGTCGTCGAGCGCGGTACGGCAACCCATCTGGCGCAGGCGGCGCAGTGAGGCGACGGCGGTGTCGAGGTTGCCGATGGCGACCGTTTCCGTCACTTCGAAGATCAGCCGGTCGGCAAGGTGCGCATGTTCCGCGAGCACCTCCAGCATGGCGTCGACATGCGCGGTGTCGACCAGGCTCTGCCCCGAGAGGTTGACCGAAAGACCGCTGAGCCGGGCGAGCGCGCTGCCATGGCTTTCCATCCACGTGAGCGCCGAGCGCAGCACCCAGGCGTCGAGATGATGGATTTGGCCGCTGTGTTCGGCCATGACCACGAAGCTCTGTGGCGTGTGCGGCGGTTCGAGGTCGTCGCGGATGCCGAGAAGGATCTCGTAGTGGGGCAGCGCGTCGTCGGCGCACGGGCGAATCTGCTGGGCGCGCAGGAAGAGTGCGTCGAAGGGTAGCGGTTCGGTACGGGGGGCCGGCGTGGGGACGCTGGCGAGGCGGGTGGTATCGAAATTGTTCGATGTGCGCGCGCTGATGCATGCCTGGTTGACCTGGCGCAGCACATCCGCAGGCTGGGCCATGTGGACGCCGGCGATGATGGGTACCACCGTGCCACGCATCTTCCAGTCGGGATGCAGGGATTCCATGTTGGCCTGCAGGCGGGCGAGGCGTTCGCCGAGCCGTTGCGGCCACTGCGGACGGAAAATGGCAAGGAAGGAGATGTCGTTGAGGCGGCCACACTGCTCGCCCGTCTCGAGTGCGGCGTGCAGCGTCTCGCCGGTGCGCTGGCGCATGACGGCGAGGCCGTCCTCGTCGAGTTCGGTGTGACCGAGCCTGAGGGACGGCATCTCGATGAGGGCGCAATAGGGCGGCGGCTCGCTGGCCGGATGGGCGAGGATGCGCGTCAGTTCGTCGATGAGCGCGCTGCGGTTGAGGCAGCCGGTGCTGGTGTCCTGCCAGGTCGCCGCATGAATGGCATCGAGGCTGGCGGTGAGGGCCGCGCTGGCGGTGCGCTCGAGGAAAGGCAAGGCGAAGTCGGCGGTACCTTCGATGCGACCCTGGTCGAGGGCGTCCTGCAGTTCGTCGGCCGACAGTTCCAGAAGCTGCGTGGCAGAGCGGTTGAGCAGCGCCCAGCGCGTGGCGAATCGCCCGAGAATCTCGTGCGGTATCGCCTGGTTGTCTCCGCGCACGATGCACCAGCCCGAAGCGAAGGGAGACGGCACGTCGTCGCTGCTGCCGAGCGCGTGCAGCCGCGCACTGCGGCGCGTGTCGCGCTCGTGACGGAAGCGCATGCCGATTTCCTCGAGGAGCACGTTGGCTTGCGGCAGGGCGTCGTCGGGACGCTCCTGGCCGAGCAGCCATTGCAGCGCGAGGCTGGCGGCCTGGTGATAGGCCGGATCGAGGAACTGGCCGCGGTCGTCGGCGCCGAGATGGAGGGCATCGAGCGCGTTGACGAGCCCCCATACGGGATGCGCGGGCTGTGCCTGGTAGGTCAGACCATTGAGCGTGTATTCGAGCAGCAGTCCCTGTGCCTGCAGCATGAGCGCGCGTACCTGTGAGGCGGCACCGAGTTTTTCCGGGCCCGGGTCGATGGGCGGCGGCTGGCGCAGTTGCGCGAGCAGGTCCTCGACCGCCGCAACGTCGAGGCCGGGCAGCGTGGGGGCCGTCTGCAGCAGGGAAAGCTGGACGGGTTCGTGCTCCGCGGGCGGCGCCAGGACCTGCGCCGGCAGAAAGCGGCTGAGGATGCGGTCGCGTGCGAGCAGGCCGGGGACCGGGGCACTTGCCGCGGCGGAGTCCGGGAAGGCAAGGGCGCTGGCGTCGCCAGGCAGGCTGACAAGGTTGCCGAGATTTTCGGTGAGACGCGAGACGAGGGCGGCCAGCGCTTCGACCTGCGCCGCGCTGGCGCCGGGCGTGGGCGCCTGCTCGGCGGTGGCGTGCAACCATTCGGTGAGACTGCCGCTGGTCGCGGCCGCCGGCGCGTTGTGCGGCATGACCTGGGCGAGGTGCTGCAGCATGGCATCGTACAGCGCGGCGGCATGCGCGGCGAACGCCTGCGCCATGTGCGTGTAGCACACCGTGCGCGTGTCGGCATCGAGGCCGAGCGGCATGATGAGGTCGGCCAGGACATCGAGCACGGCCTCGGCACTGTAGGGGTGCAGCGCCGGCCGCTGGCCGGCCTTTTGCAGGGCGGCGTACTGCCGGTTGAACGTGGCAGGCAGTGGCTGCAGCGCCTCGGTGACGGCGTGGGCGATGCCGCTGCGCCGGATCCAGTCGTCGACCCGCGACATGTCGACCAGTTCGAGGCTCTCGCTCTGGGGAGTGTGCTGCCTGTCCGAATAGCTGTCGCGCAATTCCGGATACATGGGATAGGCGCGGGTGAACTGACGCACCAGGTCGGAGCGCAACCGGCCGAGCGCGTGTTTTGCGGCATCCAGATGCCGCTCGGGCAGCGTGCCCGGGGTGGATTCGAGCGACTGGTAGAAGGTGTCGACGACGGCGCGCATGCCTTCCATGAAGCGCGCGTGGCAGGTCTGCTGCGTTTGCAGGATTGCCAGGCGCGCGGCGAGCGGGGGTGCATCCTCGCGGTTGACCGCGTGCAGGGCCGCGAGGACGGGCGGCGGCGCCTCGCGCACCGACAGCAGGACGCGTGTGTTCTGCTGGTGAATGATCCGGCAGGGGCAGGTGTGATGCCGGCCGCCCCACTCGAAATCCAGGCGCACTGCGCTGCCGGTGGCCGGGGTGTGCGCGGGCTCGCGCAGGAGATCGAAGGCGAGACCGCGTTCGGAGAGTGAGGCGATGGTGCCGAAACTGGGCGCCTGCCCGGCGAACTGGAGGACCGCCGGCAGCTGGATCGAGCGGGGCGCGAAGGAGACGTGCTCGGTGGCGGACGCGTCAGGATCGGACATTGGTACGAAATGGCCTTGAATCAATCCGGATTATCGGAGCAAATCGCGGAAAACTGAAACCGGCCCGCGGTTGCGGAGGCCTGTCGGGAAGGGACACAGGACGGACCGGCGCAGCCCGGCGCGATGTGTGCGTGCGGGCACGCTAGAATGGGGGCTTCCTGACCAGGCCGTAGCGCCGGCCCGCTTTCCCGCCGTCATGACGCGTACCGCCCCGCCCCGCAACGATCCCATCGCCGCCATCGCCACCGCATCGGGGCGCGGCGGCGTCGGCGTGGTGCGGATTTCCGCCGCCGACGTCACGGTCTTCGTGGACGGACTGCTCGGCCGGCCGCTCGCGCCGCGTCACGCGACTTATGCGCGCTTTCGCGCGGCGGACGGCAGTGCGCTCGACGAGGGCATCGCGCTGTATTTTCCCGCGCCACACTCGTTCACCGGCGAGGCGGTGCTCGAATTGCAGGGCCACGGCGGGCCGGTGGTGCTCGATCTGGTGCTGCGGCGCTGCGTGGAACTTGGCGCGCGTCTTGCCGGGCCGGGCGAATTCTCGCGGCGCGCCTTTCTCAACGGCAAGCTCGATCTGGCGCAGGCCGAAGCGGTGGCCGATCTCGTCGACGCCGCATCCGCCGAGGCCGCGCGTTCGGCGCTGCGTTCGCTGTCGGGTGCGTTTTCCGCGCGCATCCACGAGCTGGTCGAGGGCCTGACGCGGCTGCGCGTGCTGGTCGAGGCAACGCTCGATTTTCCCGAGGAGGAAATCGATTTTCTGCGCCAGGCCGACGCCTTCGGCCAGCTCGATACGCTCGATGCCGGCCTTGCCGCGGTGCGCGCGCAGGCGCGCCAGGGCGCGCTGTTGCGCGAGGGCCTCACGGTGGTGCTGATCGGCCAGCCCAACGTCGGCAAGTCGAGTCTTTTGAACCAGCTCGCCGGCTTCGAGGCGGCGATCGTCACCGAGGTCGCCGGCACCACGCGCGACACCGTGCGCGAGGCGATCCAGATTCACGGCGTGCCCGTGCACGTCATCGACACCGCGGGCCTGCGCGATACGGAGGATGCGGTCGAGCGGCTTGGCATCGCGCGCACCTGGGCGGCGCTGGAAAAGGCCGATGTCGCGCTGCTCCTGGTCGACGCCGCGCACGGCATAGGCGCAGCCGAGGCGGCGATTCTCGCGCGTCTGCCGGCAATCGCGCGCCTGACGGTGCACAACAAGATCGACGTGACGGGTGAGACGCCGCGCGTCGCGGGCGACGAAATCTGGCTTTCCGCGCGCACCGGGGCGGGCGTCGAGCTGCTGCGCGAGCACCTGCTCGCGCTGGCCGGCTGGCAGGCGGCGGGTGAGGGCGCGTTCATGGCGCGCGCGCGCCACCTCGACGCACTGGCGCGCGCCGCGCGCCACCTCGGCGCGGCGCGTGAGGCAGCGTGGCAACTCGAACTGTTTGCCGAGGAGCTGCGCCTGGCACAGACGGCGCTGTCCGGGATCACGGGCGAATTCACGGCCGACGATCTTCTGGGCGAGATTTTCGGTTCGTTTTGCATAGGAAAGTAAATGCTCACTTGGTCTGGCATCTTCAAGGAACTGCGGCAGTATCGCGCGCGGCTGGTGCTGGCGAACGTGCTGGCGCTGCTCGCCGTGGTCGCGGCGGTGCCGGTGCCGCTGCTGTTGCCGCTGATGGTCGACGAGGTGCTGCTCGACCGCCCGGGGACCATGGTGGCGACGATCGGACCGTGGTTTCCGGCAGGCTGGCACGGACCGGTACTGTTCATCGGCGTGGCGCTGGTGCTGACGCTGGCGTTGCGCCTCGCCGCAATCGTGCTCAACGTGTGGCAGGTCCGCACCTTTTCGCTGCTGGCGAAGGACGTGGTGTATCGCATCCGGGTGCGCATGCTGAACCGCCTGTCGAAGATCGCGTTGTCGCAGTTCGAGACGGTGGGTGCGGGGCGGGTGACCTCGCATTTCGTCACCGATCTCAACGCCGTCGACGGCTTCCTTGGCGCGTCGATTTCCGGTTTCATCGTCTCGGTGCTGACGCTCGTCGGCGTGGCGGTGGTGCTGTTCTGGATGCACTGGCAACTGGCGCTGCTGATCCTGCTGTTGAATCCGGTGGTCATCCTGTTCTCGACCAAGCTCGGCAAGCGCGTCAAGGATCTGAAGAAATTCGAGAACCGCGCGTTCGAAGTGTTCCAGGATGCGCTGGGGGAGACGCTCGATGCGCTGACGCAGATCCGCGCGATGAACCGCGAGAAGCATTATCTGGCGCGCCTCACCGACCGAGCGGCGGACATCCGTTCGCACGCCGCGACCTTCGCGTGGAAGTCGGATGCGCTGAACCGCGTGTCGTTTCTCGTCTTCGTGGCGGGTTTCGACGCCTTTCGCGCGGTGGCGATGCTGATGGTGGTGTTCTCCGATCTCACGATCGGCCAGATGTTCGCGGTGTTCGGCTACCTGTGGTTCATGATGACTCCGGTGCAGGAACTGGTGAACATGCAATACGCCTGGTTCGCCGCGCAGGGTGCCCTGGGCCGCATCAACGCGCTATTGGGCATGAAGGACGAACCGCAGTACGCGGCGCGGCAGGATCCTTTCGCCGGCGACACCACGGTCGGCATCCGGCTCGAACACGTGAGCTTTGCCTACGACGAGGGCGAGACGGTGCTCGACGATGTCAGCCTCGACATCGCGCCGGGCGAGAAGGTGGCGCTGGTGGGGGCCTCGGGCGGCGGCAAGTCGACCCTGGTGCAGGTGCTGCTGGGCCTGTATCCGGTGAAGGCGGGGTGCGTGTGCTATGGCGAGGTGCCGGTGAACGAGATCGGCTGGGAAGTCGTGCGCGAACACGTCGGCGTGGTGCTGCAGCATCCGGTGCTGTTCAACGACAGCGTGCGCGCCAACCTCACGCTCGGGCGCGATGTCGATGACGCCACGCTGTGGCAGGCGCTGGACATCGCGCAGTTGCGCGAGGTCATCGCCGAACTGCCGCACGGCCTGGATACGGTGGTGGGACGGCAGGGGGTGCGCCTGTCGGGCGGGCAGCGGCAACGCCTGGCGGTGGCGCGCATGATCGTCGCGCGGCCGCAGATCGTCATCCTCGACGAGGCGACCTCCGCGCTCGACACCGCCACCGAGCGCCAGTTGCACGAAGCGATGCGTACCTTCCTTGCCGGACGCACCACGCTCATCATCGCGCACCGTCTGTCCGCGGTGCGCCAGGCCGACCGCATCCTGGTGTTCGAGAACGGCCGGGTGGTGGAGGAGGGCGGGCACCGCGAGCTGATCGAGAAGGGCGGCCTGTACCACAAGCTCTATCACCAGGCCTGAGCGGGAAAAATAAATCGGGCCATAACAGGATTTTCTGATATAGTGCAGCGCGTTGTGTTTGCAGCAGCAGGCCAGGCCCTCCTTGCAGGGCGCATTCAGCCTCGGGACTGTTTCCACAGCCCCATCGTCCCTGACCCCTCTTTGTGCCGCGGTTGCATGTGCGGCGACAAGTCCTGCGGTTGGCGCCGATGTTTTCGACGCGGCCGGACTCTTCCGATCGTATTTGCAATGACCGCTTGCCCACGGGGCGAGGTCGACGGCGCTGTCACGCGCCCTGAAAAAGGTTTGCCATGAATTTCTCCGAACTGGGACTCGATCCCCTCATGCTCCAATCCGTGCTGGAAGCCGGTTACGCAAGCGCCACGCCGGTGCAGGTGCAGGCGATTCCCGCCGCGCTGACCGGCCGCGACCTTCTGGTGTCCTCGCACACCGGCAGCGGCAAGACCGCGGCCTTCCTGTTGCCCTCGATCCAGCGCCTGCTCGCTGAACCGAAGGCGAAAAGCATCGGCCCGCGCGTGCTGGTGCTGACGCCGACGCGCGAACTGGCGCTGCAGGTGGAAAAGTCCGCCATGAAATACGGCCAGGCGCTGCGCCGCTTCCGCACCGCCTGCCTGGTCGGCGGCGCGCCCTATGGCTTGCAGCTGAAGCGCCTGTCGACCCCGGTCGACGTGGTGGTGGCGACGCCGGGCCGCCTCATCGACCATCTGGAGCGCGGCAAGATCGACTTCTCGCGCCTGGAAGTGTTGGTGCTGGACGAGGCCGACCGCATGCTCGACATGGGCTTCGTCGACGACATCCATGCCATTGCCGCGCGCTGCCCGGCCGAGCGCCAGACCCTGCTGTTCTCCGCCACGCTCGATGGCGTGGTCGGCAATCTCGCGCGCGAACTGACGCGCGACGCCGAGCGCATCGAAATCGAGGCCGCGCCGAAGCAGGAAGCCAAGATCGAACAGCGCCTGCTGTTCGCCGACAACATGGACCACAAGACGCGCCTGCTCGATGCGCTGCTGCGCGATGTCGAGCTGACCCAGGCCATCGTCTTCGCTGCCACCAAGAAGAGCGCGGAGGAGATTTCCGACCTGCTGGCCGACAGCGGTTTCGCCGCCGACTCGCTGCATGGCGACATGCAGCAAGGGCAGCGCAATCGTGCGCTGCAGCGCTTGCGTGACGGCCGCACCCGCGTGCTGGTGGCGACCGACGTCGCCGCGCGCGGCATCGACGTCGCCGGCATCAGCCACGTCATCAACTTCGACCTGCCGCGCCAGGCCGAGGACTACGTCCACCGCATCGGCCGCACCGGCCGGGCCGGGCGCACCGGCATCGCGGTGAGCCTGGTCGGCATGCGCGAAGGCGGCCTGGTGCGCGCCATCGAGCGCTACACCGGCAACCGCATCGAGGTGCATACGCTACCAGGCCTGGAGCCGACGCAGAAACCGGCCTCGGCGCGTCCGGCGTCGAACCGGCCGCGCGGCCATGGCGGCCCGCGTGGGGGCTCCGGCGAAAAACGCAGCTGGAACAACGAGCCGCGCAGCTATGGCGACCGCCCGGCACGTGGCGAGGGGCGCGACAATCGCGACCGCGGCTATCGCGCCGACGCCCGCCCCGCGCGTGGCGACGCTCCCCGCGGCAAGCGCTTCGAGCAGGCGATGCGCGGTCCGTCCGACGTGCCGCGCATGACCGAGGACCGCCCGGAGGGTTTTCGCGGAGGTGCCGAAATCAACGGCAACAGCGTGGAATACTGGGAAAAGCGCGAGCGCGAGGCGAAGGCCAAGGCGGCACGCAACTCCGCTCCCCGCGGTCACGCCGCCCCCCGTGCCGGTCAGGCGCGCAGCTATGGCAACGAGGGCCGCCCCGCTGGCGCGCGGGGCGGGGTGCGCGGCCGCTTCAAGGGCTGATCCGCCATCACCCCACCTGATGTTTCACGTGAAACCTCGCGCCAGGCCCCCAAGCGATGGGGGCTTTTTGCTGGTGCGTCTACGGCTTGAAGCGCAGGCTCGCGAGCATGGCCTCGAAGTCCGCCAGCCCGCGCTGGAAATACACGATGGCGGGGGCCTCGTACAGCAGCGACAGGCGTCCGCGCGCGTCGACCCGGGCGACCATGAGCCGCTCGATCGGCAGGCCGCGCTCGTTCCTGTAGCGCACGTGCACGCGCACCGCCGGCTTGCCGTCCAGCAGCGCCGGTGCATTGGCCAGCACCTGGAGGTCGGCGGTGGCTTCGTTGCGGCGCCATTCGGCGAGGGCGAGCTCACCCAGTTCGTGCGGCAGCATGTCGGGCGTGGTGGTGCGCTGGGTGCGCGGCAGCTTGCGGTCGTGTGGCTGGCGGTTGACGACGATGTAATTGAGCGCGGGGCCGTCGCGGGTGACGAACACATCGTTGCTGTCTGCGGTGCGCCGGACCCAGCCTGCGGGCAGCGTGAGGGTGTAGTCGTCGCGCTTCGCCGCGCTGCGGTCGGCAGGGTCGATGCGCTGCCACGGCGCGCAGGCAGCCAGGCCGGCGACGAGGAAGGCGACGACAAGGACGCGGGACAGGGTCATGGCGCGGCGGGGGCGGGATGCTCCAGCGCCGTCAGGTAGGTTTCGATGTGGGCGCGGTCGGCCGCGGCGGGGGCGAGTTCGAGGTAACGGCGCAGGCGCATCACGGCGAGTGCCGCTTCGTTGCGCTTGTAGTGCAGAAGGCCGAGGGCGCGATGCGCCGGCGCGAACTGCGGCGCGGTTTCGACACAGGCGAGGTATTCCCGCTCGGCACGCTCGATGTCGCCGCCCTCGCCGCGCAGACGGTAGGCTTCGCCGAGATGGTAGGCGGCTTGCGGAGGGTATTCGCGGCGGCGCGCGGGGTCGCCGAGGACGAGGATGACCTGCCTGTAGCGGTAGGCGGCGAGATCGGTGTCGAGCACCGCCAGGCGTAGCGCGGCCGTGGTCTCGACGAAGCGCTCGTGGGCCACCTCGCCGTTGGCGGCGTCGCGGGCGAGTTCGCTGAAGTTGTCGATGCGTTCCTGCAGCCGCGGGTGGCTGGCGAAGAAGAAGGGTTCCTTGATCTCGCCGGCCTTGACTTCGGCCTGCAGGTGCTCGAAGGTGCGGATGGATTCGCGCGCCGAGTAGCCGGCGGCGACCAGACGCTGGTAGCCGACGGCGTCGGCCTCGCGTTCGTGCTCGCGCGAATAGCCGAACATCGACGACAGCGCGAGCAGGTCGCCGACCATCGGCACGCCGAGCATGCCGACCACCATGGCGAAGGCGGCGGCGTTGCGCACACGTTCCGCCTGCTGCAGCGAATGGCGGTGGGTGAAATGCGCGCCCTCGTGCGCCAGCACGGTGGCGAGCTGGGCCTCGTTCTCGAACCGCGCCACCAGGCCGGCGTTGACGTAGAGGCTGCCGTTGGGCAGGGCGAAGGCGTTGATGTGGGGGGCGTTGAGGAGGCGCACCGTCAGGCGGCCACGGAATTCCGGATACAGGCGATCGAGGATGCCCTGAAAATAAGCCGTGAGGGCCGGATCGGTGTTCACCTTGCCGGCGCGCACGAGCGCCCGGTCGAACTCGTCGGCTTCCTGCCACAGGTTCTTCTCGGCGGTGGCGAGCTCGCGGGTGTCCTCGACGTGGGTCCAGGGCGCGACCTCGTCGGCGTGCGCGGGACAGGCGAGGACACCGGCCAGCAGCAGGATGGTGGCGCGTTTCATCGGGGGCCCGGCCAGGTCTGGTACAGTGCGTGCATCAGGTCGTCGACGTCGGCGGCGTCGCGCGTGTCGATGCGGCTGCTCGAATCGAAGCTCATCCACTGCACGTCGCCTGTGTGCAGGTCGACGATGCCTGCGGTGATGAAGGATTGCCCCAGCGGCATGATGAGACCGAGCGCGAGACCGGCGATGAACGCCGCCTTGCGCCCGCCCGAGGAGATGAAATCGGAGCCGAGCACGATGAGCGCGGCGTCCGCGCCGGTGCGTTCGCGCAGGAAGGCGAGACCGGGGCCCAGCGTGTAATCGAACTCGTTTTTCTTGTGCGCCCAGGCGGACTGCTCGCCACGACCGTAGACGAACACCGATTGCGCGACGCGGTCATACAGGCCGATGTGGGCCTCGAGCTGTTCGGCTTCATCGGCAGCGAGCGGCGGCACGGGCACCAGCTCGAACAGCCCGTCGGTCTCTGCGATGCGCCGGGCGGCGCCGCCGAGGTTGTCGCGGGCAAGCGCTTCCCAGTCCGCCATGCGGGTTGGCACGCCGCCCGCCGACAGCTCGAACACGAACACCTGTGGCGGCAGCAGCACGACTTTTTTCGGGCGGCTGTCGAGGTTGTGCTGCATGGCGGGGTTGGTGGCGCTCATGGCGGCCAGCGCCGGACTTGCCAGGACACTTGCCGCCCACCACACTGCAACGACGAACACGCGCACCATGCAAAACTCCGGAAAGGGGCTTCACCCTATGGCAAAGGACAGCACCGGTCAACCGTCCGCCGCACCCGACTGGCGCTGGGTCGGCGAGCGCGGCCTGCGGGTGCCGACCGGGGCGGCGACGCTGGCGCGCTTCGATGCGTTGCTGGCGTGCGAATTTGCGGAAATAGAGGACATTATCCCCGCAGATGGCAGCCTGTTGCTGATCTTGCGGCGCGGTGCGGCGCTCTCGCCGGGGTTGTGCGCGGCGCTGCAAGCCCCGCTGCCGGGGGCTGCGGCGCGTGGTGACACGCTGCACGAGATCGCGGTCGCGTACGGTGGGGCGGCGGGGCCGGATCTGCCGGCGCTGGCGCGGCAAGCCCGGCTCGCGGTGGATGACTATATAGACAGCCACGCGGCGGCGATCTACACGGTCGCCTTCCTCGGCTTTCAGCCGGGCTTTCCCTACCTGCGGGGCCTGCCGTCCGCGTTGCACGCGCGCCGGCGCGCCTCGCCGCGGGTTCGCGTGCCCGCCGGCAGCGTGGCGGTCGGCGGCGTCTACGCCGGGATCTATCCCGCCCCAGGCCCGGGCGGCTGGCAGTTGATCGGCCACACCGACAGCGTGTTGTTCGACGCGGCGCGCGACGCGCCCGCATTGCTGCGTCCGGGCGACCACGTGCGCTTCGTCCCGAGATGATCGAAGTCCTGCAAGCGGGATTGTGCGACCTGGTGATGGATCGCGGGCGTCCGGGGCAGGGCGCGCTCGGCGTTCCCGCAGGCGGGGCGGCCGACCCGGAGGCACTCGCCGCCGCCAACCTGCTCGTCGGCAACGACGCCGGCGCGGCGGGGCTGGAAATCGTGCAGCGCGGCCCCATTCTGCGTTTTCCGCGCGGTGCGGTGGTCGCGCTCACCGGGGCGTCCTTCGCCGCGCGGCGCAGCAGCGGCGCGCCGGTGGCGTGGAACGAGACGCTGCTATTGGCGGCGGGGGAAACCCTGCACCTCGACCATGCACGCCACGGCTGTCGCTGCTGGCTCGCCGTGCGGGGTGGCGTCGCGGTGGCGCTCGTGCTGGGCAGCCGCAGTACTTTTTTGCCCGGTGCGTTCGGCGGGTATGCAGGGCGGGCATTGCGGACGGGTGATCACCTGGTGCTCGACGTGGCGGCGCGGGAGGTACGGCTGCGCCGTGGACGCCCGCCGCTGCGGGACGCGACGGCGCCCTTGCGGGTGGTGGCGGGGCCCCAGGCCGGGCAATTCGACGACGCGGGGCTGGCGGCGTTCTTTGGCGGCGCCTATCGCGTCGAGGCGGCGTCGGACCGACGGGGCGTGCGCCTGGGCGGGCCGGCCGCGAGCCATGTGCGGGGCGAGCTGCCGTCGCAGGGCGTGCTGCCTGGTGCGATCCAGGTGCCGCCCGACGGCCAGCCGATCATTCTGGGCTGGGACGGTCCGGTGACCGGCGGCTATCCGGCGATCGCCACGGTGATCGGCGCCGACTGGCCAAGGTTGGCGCAACTGCGGCCGGGAGATGTCGTGCGCTTCGCGACCATCGGGGTGGAGGGCGCGCGGGAGCTGGCACTGGAAGAATGGGACATTCGGGAGCTGGGATGATCGAACTCAACGCCGACATCGGCGAAGGCTGTGACGATGCGGCGCTCATGCCCTATCTGGGGCGGGTGTCCATTGCCTGCGGGGGTCACACCGGCGATGCCGCGAGCATGGCCGCAGCGCTGCGCCTGGCTGCCGAATATGGGGTGGCGGCGGGCGCGCACCCCGCTTATCCCGACCGCGCGCATTTCGGCCGCCGCGCGCTGGTGGCGAGTGCCGACGAAATTGCCGGCTGGGTGAGGCAACAGACCGAAGCGCTCGCCGAGGCGGCGGCGCGGCTGGGAATGCGCCTGGCCCATGTGAAGCCGCACGGGGCGCTGTACAATGTCGCAGCGACAGACGGTGAGGTGGCGCAGGCGATCGCGCACGCGGTCGCCGCAGTCGATGCCAGCCTGATCCTGATCGGCCTTGCCGGCTCGCAGCTGCCGGCGGCCGGGCGCGCCGCCGGCCTCGCCGTGCTCGAGGAGGGCTTCGCCGACCGGCGCTATCGACCCGACGGCCGGCTGGTTTCACGTGAAACACCGGGTGCCGTGCTCACCGATCCCGCCGCGGCTGCGGCCCAGGCGCTGCGCCTCGCGAGGCGCCAGCCAGTGGACACCCAGCCGGCCGGTGGCGTGAGCATCGCCGCCGACACCCTGTGCCTGCACGGCGACACGGCCGGCGCGCTGCACATCGCCCGCGCCGTCCACGCCGCGCTGAACTCCGCATGCTTACCTTGACCCTTAACCGCTCACCGCTCACCGCTTACCGCTAACCTCCAGCCCCTAGCCTCGCCATGCCGATCCTCAACCTCGACCGTCTCGAACTCGCCTACGGCCACCATCCGCTGCTCGACGGCGCTTCCCTGGTGATCGAGCCGGGCGAGCGCATCGGGCTGATCGGCCGCAACGGCACCGGCAAGTCGAGCCTGCTGAAGATCATCGCCGGCGTGGCGCAGCCGGACGCCGGCGAGGTATGGCGCGCGCCCGGCCTGCGGCTCGCCTACGTGCCGCAGGAACCGCAGTTCCAGCCGGGCCACAGCGTGTTCGCGGCGGTCGCCGAGGGGGTCGGGGCGGCGCAGCGCCTGCTGGCCGACTACCATGCCGCGGCGCATGCGGTGGCGGAGGGCGATACCGCGGCGCTTGCCGAGCTGGAGCGTCTGTCGCACGAGCTGGAAGCGGCCGACGCCTGGCGCCTCAACAGCCGCGTCGAGGAAACGCTGCAACGCCTGAACCTGGACGCCGACCGGGCGGTCGACACCCTGTCGGGCGGACTGAAGAAGCGGGTCGCGCTGGCGCGCGCGCTCGTCGCCGAGCCGGAACTGCTGCTGCTCGACGAGCCGACCAACCATCTCGATTTTTCCGCCATCGAATGGCTGGAAGCGCTGCTCAATGATTACCGCGGCGCGCTGGTGTTCATCACCCACGACCGGCGCTTCCTCGATAATGTCGCCAATCGCATCATCGAGCTCGATCGCGGCGTGTTGCGCGAATATCAGGGCAACTTCAGCGCCTATCAAAGCAAGAAGGCCGAGCAGCTCGAAGTCGAGGCGGTGCACGCACGCAAGTTCGACAAGTTCTGGCGCCAGGAGGAAGCGTGGATCCGCAAGGGGGTCGAGGCGCGCCGCACGCGCAACGAGGGCCGGGTGCGCCGGCTGGAGGCCTTGCGCCGTACCCGCGAGGCGCGTATCGCGCATCAGGGGCAGGTCGGTTTCCAGCTCGACGCCGGCGAGCGTTCCGGCAAGGTGGTCGCCGAACTGGATCATGTCAGCTACGGTTTTGGCGATCGCGTATTGATCCGCGACTTTTCCACCACCATCCTGCGCGGCGACAAGCTGGGCCTCCTGGGCCCCAACGGTTGCGGCAAGACCACGCTGATCCGTCTCATCCTCGGCGAGCTCGAGCCGCGGGCGGGCTTGATCAAGCAGGGCACCAGGCTCGAGGTCGCCTATTTCGACCAGCTCCGCAATCAGCTCGACGACAGCGCGACGCTGATCGACACCATCGCGCCGGGCTCCGATTACGTCGAGATCGGCGGGCAGAAGAAGCACGTCATCAGCTATCTGGAAGAATTCCTTTTTCCCGCCGAACGCGCGCGCGCCAAGGTCGCGGCGCTCTCAGGGGGCGAGCGCAACCGGCTGCTGCTCGCGCGCCTGTTCGCGCGGCCCGCCAACCTGCTGGTGCTGGACGAGCCGACCAACGATCTGGACATCGACACGCTCGAACTGCTGGAGCAGTTGCTGCAGGACTACCCCGGCACGGTGATCCTCGTATCGCACGACCGCGCCTTTCTCGACAACGTCGTCACCCAGTCGATCGTGTTCGAGGGGGAGGGGCGGCTGACCGAGGTCGTCGGCGGTTATGCCGACTGGCTGGCGTGGCGCGCGCAACGGGAGGCGGAAGCGGCGACGCCCGCGGCGAAAACGGCGGGGAAGCCGGCGCCCGCGCGGGCGTCGACGCCGAAGGCGGGCCTGAGCTACAAGGAGGCACGCGAACTGGAGGCGCTGCCGGTACGCATCGAGGCACTGGAGGCCGAGCAGGCGCAGATCGCGGAACAGCTCGCCGACCCCGCCTTGTACCAGCGCGACCCGCAGGCGGCGACGGCGCTGCACGCTCGCACGGAAGCCATCGAGGCTGAACTCCTCGACGCGCTGGCGCGCTGGGAGACGCTGGAAACCCGGCAGGCGGCGGGGGCCTGAGCCGTTTCACGTGAAACACCGCGCACGAGCGGGTAGAATGCCGCCATGAATTTCCCCGAGTCCTTCGATGTCATCGTCGTCGGTGGCGGCCACGCCGGCACCGAAGCCGCGCTCGCCGCCGCGCGCATGGGTGCGCGCACGCTGCTGCTGACGCACAACATCGACACGCTCGGCGCGATGTCGTGCAATCCGTCGATCGGCGGCATCGGCAAGGGGCATCTGGTGAAGGAGGTCGATGCGCTGGGCGGGGCGATGGCGCTGGTGACGGACGAAGCCGGCATCCAGTTCCGCACGCTCAATTCGTCCAAGGGTCCGGCGGTGCGCGCCACCCGCGCCCAGGCCGACCGCGCGCTGTACAAGGCGGCGATCCGCCACCGCCTGGAAAACCAGCAACACCTCACGATCTTCCAGCAGGCGGTCGACGACCTGCTGCTGCAAGGCGAGCGCGTCGTCGGGGTGAGGACGCAACTCGGCATCGTGTTTTCCGCGCGCGCGGTGGTGCTGACCGCGGGCACCTTCCTCGCCGGCCGGGTGCACGTCGGGCTGGAAAACTTCCAGGCCGGGCGCATGGGCGATCCGCCCGCGGTGTCGCTCGCCGCGCGCCTGCGCGAACTGAACCTGCCCGTCGGGCGGCTGAAGACCGGCACCCCGCCGCGCATCGACGGGCGCAGCATCGACTACGGGCGCACCCAGGCGCAGCCGGGCGACGACCCCGCGCCGGTGTTTTCCTTCATGGGTGACGCGGCGTTGCACCCCGCGCAGCGTCCGTGCTGGATCACCCACACCACGGCCGAGACGCATGCGCTCATCCGCGCGGGGCTGGACCGCTCGCCCATGTACACCGGAGTCATCGAGGGCGTCGGGCCGCGCTATTGTCCGTCGATCGAGGACAAGGTCGTGCGCTTCGCCGACAAGGCCTCGCATCAGATCTTCCTCGAACCCGAGGGACTGGATACCCACGAGATCTACCCCAACGGCATCTCGACCTCGCTGCCCTTCGACGTGCAGCTCGCCGTGGTACGCTCGATTCCGGGGCTGGAGCGCGCCTACATCCTGCGCCCCGGCTACGCCATCGAATACGACTACTACGACCCGCGCAACCTGAAGGCTTCGCTGGAAACCAAGTCGATCGCCGGATTGTTCTTCGCCGGCCAGATCAACGGCACCACCGGCTACGAAGAGGCCGCCGCGCAAGGGCTGCTCGCCGGCATCAACGCCGCCTTGCAGGTACAGGAGCGCGACGCCTGGAGCCCCGGGCGCCATGAAGCGTATCTCGGCGTGCTGGTCGACGACCTCGTCACGCGCGGCGTGTCGGAACCCTACCGCATGTTCACCAGCCGCGCCGAATACCGCCTGCAACTGCGCGAGGACAACGCCGACATGCGCCTGACCGAAGCCGGGCGCACGCTCGGTGTGGTCGACGACACGCGCTGGGAGGCATTCAACCGCAAGCGCGACGCGGTTTCACGTGAAACCGAACGCCTGAAGTCGACCTGGGTCAACCCGGCCATCCTGCCGGCTGCCGAGGCCACGCGTCTCATCGGCCAGCCGATCGAGCGCGAGTACAGCCTGTTCGATCTGCTGCGCCGGCCGCATCTGGATTATGCACGGATTCTCGCGCTGCCCGGAGGCGGGGTTGGCGTTGCCGATGCGCAGGTCGCCGAACAGGTGGAAATCGCCGCGAAATATCAGGGCTATATCGAGCGCCAGAATGAGGAGATCGAGCGGCAGCGCGAACAGGAAACCCTGCGCCTGCCGCCCGATCTCGACTACATGCAGTTGAGCGCACTGTCGATGGAAGTGCGCCAGCGCCTGCAGAAAGCGCGCCCGGAAACCCTCGGCCAGGCCGCGCGCATGCAGGGCATCACCCCGGCGGCGATTGCGGTGCTGTCGATCTACGCGCGACGCGGCTTCAACCCGGAACAGGAAAAGCGCAGCGCATGAATCCCGACCCGCAACTCGCGGCGGGGATCGCCGCCCTGGACCTCGCCTTGCCCGCGGGCGCCGAGGAGAAGCTCCTCGCCTATCTCGTGCTGCTCGACAAATGGAACCGCGTGTACAACCTCACCGCGGTGCGCGACGTCGAGCGCATGGTAAGCCATCATCTGCTCGATTCGCTGGCGGTGCTGCCCTATCTTCAGGGTGAAACCCTGCTTGATGTCGGCAGCGGCGGCGGCCTGCCGGGAATTCCCCTTGCCATCGCGCGCCCCGCCCTGCAGGTGACGCTGATCGACAGCATCGCCAAGAAGACCGCTTTTCTCCTTCAGGCCAAGGCGGAATTGGGGCTCGCCAATGTGAGCGTAGTGACAGGGCGTGTCGAGGACCATAAGCCGGAAGCCCCGTTCGACCTCATCACCTCGCGCGCGTTTGCCGACCTCAGGGAATTCGTCACGCTGACCCGCCATCTGCTGAAGCCGGGCGGCCGATGGCTGGCAATGAAGGGTCTGTATCCGCACGAAGAGGTCGCTCTGCTGCCGCCCGGCGTGAAAGTGAGCGCTGACCACGCGCTCGTCGTGCCGGGGCTCGAAGCGCACCGTCACCTGATCGTTCTGGAGCCCGCTGCATGACGAAAATCATCGCTATCGCCAACCAAAAGGGCGGCGTCGGCAAGACGACCACCGCGGTGAACCTGGCTGCTTCGCTTGCCGAACTGGGCCAGCGCGTGCTGCTCGCCGATCTCGATCCGCAGGGCAACGCGACCATGGGCGCGGGCATCCAGAAGCGCACCGCGCTGCCGACGGTGTACCAGATCCTGCTCAACCAGGTGAGCGTGCGCGATGCGCGCATGCGTTCGGCGCCGGGGCATTTCGACGTCATTCCCGCCAACCGCGAGCTCGCCGGTGCGGAAATCGACCTCGTCAACCTGGAGCAGCGCGACCTGCGCCTGAAGGTGGCGCTCGCGCAGGTGGCGGACGAATACGATTTCATTCTCATGGACTGCCCGCCGACGCTCAATCTTTTGACCGTCAACGCCTTCGCCGCGGCGCAATCGGTACTGATCCCCATGCAGTGCGAGTATTACGCGCTGGAAGGGCTAACCGACCTCGTCGCCACCATCAGGAAGGTCAAGCAGCGGCTCAATCCCAATATCCAGATCGAGGGCCTGCTGCGCGTGATGTTCGACCCGCGCAGCACGCTGGCGCAGCAGGTGTCGGACGAATTGAAGACGCATTTCGGCGACAAGGTGTACGACACGGTGATTCCGCGCAACGTGCGGCTCGCCGAGGCGCCCAGCCACGGCCTGCCGGTGCTGGCCTACGACCGCCAGTGCAAGGGCGCGAAAGCCTATCTGGATCTGGCCGAGGAAACGCTGAAACGCGCCGGCCTCACTGCAAGGGAGACACGACATGGCCAAACCTAAGGGACTTGGACGCGGGCTCGATGCGCTGCTGTCCGGCGAGGACAGCGCCGCGCCGCCGCAGGGCGAGCTGCGCATGATGGCGGTGTCGCAACTGGCGCCCGGCAAGTACCAGCCGCGCACCCAGATGGACAGCGAATCGCTGCAGGAACTCGCCGACTCGATCCGCGCGCAGGGGCTGATGCAGCCGATTCTCGCACGCGAGGTCGCCGGCGGCTACGAGATCATCGCCGGCGAACGGCGCTGGCGCGCGGCGCAACTGGCGGGGCTTGGCGAAGTGCCGGTGCTGCTGCGCGAAGTCGCCGACGACGCGGTGGCGGCGATGGCGCTCATCGAGAACATCCAGCGCGAGGATTTGAACGCCATCGACGAGGCGCACGGCCTGCAACGCCTGATTCACGAATTCGGCATGACCCACGATGCGGTGGCGCAGGCGGTCGGCAAGTCGCGCGCGGCGGTGTCCAACCTGTTGCGCCTGCTGAACCTGTCGCGCCCGGTGCAGGACATGCTCACCGCCGGCCTCATCGAAATGGGCCATGCGCGCGCGCTGTTGCCGCTTGCGGCCGCGCAGCAGCGCGAACTCGCGCACGAGGTCGAAACGCGTGGCCTGTCGGTGCGCGAGGTCGAACGCCGCGTCGCGCGGCTGAAGGACCCCGCGGCGGCGGCGAAGAAGAAGCCGGTGTCGCGCGACATCCTGCGCCTGGAGGAAGCCCTCTCCGACGCGCTCGGCATGACTGCGCACTTGACGACCACGCGTACCGGCGGCGGCCGTCTCACCCTGAACTTCGCCAGCGCGGAGGAACTCGAAGGCCTGTTGTCGCGCCTCGACATCCGTCTTTGAACGGCGGCGTCGGTGCACCGTCTGCGCCGCGCAACATCAGTACATGCTGAAATTCACCATCAAGCAACTTGATGATTGCATAGATCGTTCTAATTTTTATATAATCCAAGGCTAATGTTTTTTGGCCCTCCCACCGCTGTGCGTCGGGTGGCGCGCGCGCAAGCGGCGCTTGCGCCTGTCGCGGCGGCGATCGGCGGCGTCAGCGCGGGTGCGGGGGTCGGCGCGGGCGTGCTGTATGGCGCCCTGGCAGCCCTGGCGGTGACGCTGGTGCTGGTGTGGCGCGAACGGCAGTCGTTGCGCCACCCGGAATGGGATCAGCATCGCCTGTTGCGGCTTTTCATTCGCGCAGGCGTCGAGCGCCTGCTGCTGCTGGGCGTGCTGTTGTACGCAGGGCTCGCGTTGCTGGCCTTGCCGCCGCTGCCGGTGCTGCTGGGTCTTGTGCTGGCGCAGTTCGGCTGGCTCACGGCGATGGGTCGCAGGTGATGTGCAGGATGATGACAGGTCGGTTCTGAATGGGTGTCGGGGTATCCATTCAAAACCTACTTCTGAATTGTTTCCACCATGGCTTCGGACTACGCGTCTTCGGGCGAATACATCAAGCATCACCTGCAGAATCTCACCTACGGCCAGCTCCCTGCCGGCTTTGAACGTCACGACGGCGAAGTGCTCGCCGCACCCACCTGGACCATCGCGCACGGCGCGGAGGAGGTGCAGGCCATGGGCTTCTGGTCGATCAACGTCGACAGCATGCTGTTCTCCATCGGGCTGGGCGCGCTGTTCCTCTACTTCTTCTACGCCGCGGCGAAAAAGGCCACCGCCGGCGTGCCCTCCGGCCTGCAGAATTTCGTCGAGTGGGTGATCGAATTCATCGACAACTCCGTGCGCGGCTCGTTCTCGCACCGGAACGCGATGGTCGCGCCGCTCGCGCTGACCGTGTTCATGTGGGTGTTCCTCATGAACCTCATGGACCTGCTGCCGGTCGACTGGGTGCCGTACGCGGCAGGCATGGCGGGGGTGCCCTATCTCAAGATCGTGCCGTCGACCGATCCCAACGTCACCTTCGGCCTGTCGCTGTCGGTGTTCGCGCTGGTGCTGTACTACAGCGTGAAGATGAAGGGTGCGGGCGGCTTCTTCGCCGAACTCGCGTTCCAGCCCTTCCCCAAATTCCTCTTCCCGGTCAACCTCCTGCTCGAGGGCGTCGGCCTCATCGCGAAGCCGATCTCGCTCGCGCTGCGTCTGTTCGGCAACATGTATGCGGGTGAAATGATCTTCATCCTGATCGCGCTGATGTTCGGCGGCAGCTGGATCCTCGGCCTGTTCGGCGGCGTGCTGCAGTGGGCGTGGGCGGTGTTCCACATCCTCATCATCACGCTGCAGGCCTTCATCTTCATGACGCTCACCATCGTCTACCTCGACATGGCGCACGCCGAGCATCATTGAGCCCGCGCAACCCGGTTCCCTTTTCGACCTTCAATCTTTCAACTTCTCAGGAGCTACAAATGGAAATGACTCAAGCCGTGCTGTATATCGCGGGTGCATTGATGATGGGCCTGGGCGCGCTGGGCGCCGCCGTCGGCATCGGCATCCTCGGCGGCCGCTTCCTCGAGGGTGCGGCACGCCAGCCCGAACTGATCCCGATGCTGCGCACCCAGTTCTTCATCGTCATGGGTCTGGTCGACGCCGTGCCGATGATCGCCGTGGGTCTGGCCATGTACGTGCTGTTCGCCGTTGCCGGCTAAGTCGCGGGTTGTTGTGGAATGCCCTCTAACCCCCGATACGTAAAGGTGCGGAAATGAACTTCAACGCAACTTTGATCGGCCAGTCCATCACCTTCGTGATCTTCGTGTGGTTCTGCATGAAGTTCGTGTGGCCGCCGATCGTGAACGCGCTGGAAGCGCGCAGGAAACAGATTGCCGACGGCCTGGCGATGGCCGATCGTGGCCGCAACGAACTGGAACTGGCCTCGCGCAAGGCCGGCGACCATCTGCGCGACGCCAAGGCGCAGGCCGCCGAGGTGATCGGGCAGGCCGAGAAACGCGCTGCGCAGATCATCGAGGAAGCCAAGCAGGCTGCCAGGGAAGAAGGCGACCGGCAACTCGCGGCGGCCCAGGGCAACATCGTGCAGGAAACCAACCGCGCGCGCGAGGCGCTGCGCGAACAGGTGGCTGCACTGGCGGTGGCCGGCGCGGAAAAGATCCTGCGCCGCGAGGTCGATGCGAAGACCCATGCCGACCTGCTGAGTCAGCTGAAAGCCGAGCTGTAAGCCATGAGCGAACTGTCTACCCTCGCGCGCCCCTATGCCGAGGCGGTGTTCCGCCTGGCGCAGGGCGACGGCGACCTGGCAGGCTGGTCGCAGCGGCTGGCGGCGCTTGCCGCCATCGCGGCCGACCCGCAGATGGCGCGCCTGATCGCCGATCCGGCGGTGGATGCGGCGCGTGCTGCCGCGCTCATCGTCGAGGTGGCCGGCAGCGATCTCGGCGAGCGCGGCGCCAACTTCGTGCAGGTGCTGGCGGACAACGACCGCCTCGCGCTGCTGCCGGAAATCGCGGCCCGCTTCGAGGCGCTGCGGGCGGAGGCCGAAGGCACGCTCGAAGCCACGATCACCAGCGCGCAGCCGCTCACGCCGCAACAGGTCGACGAGCTGGTCGGTGCGCTCAAGGCGAAATTTCAGCGCGTGGTCAACGCCCGGGTGGCGGTCGACGCCGAACTGATCGGCGGTGTCGTGATCGCCATCGGCGACCAGGTGATGGACGGCTCGGTGAAAGGGCGGCTGCAGCGCATGGCTTTCGCCCTGCAGGGCTGAACGGCGTCGGGCGCACCCAACCCATATTTATCGGAACCTCACGGTTCGGAGAACAGACATGCAATTGAATCCAAGTGAAATCAGCGAACTGATCAAGGCCAGGATCGAGAATCTGGGCGCCTCCAGCGAGTTGCGCACCCAAGGCACCATCGTCTCGGTTACCGACGGCATCGTGCGCATCCATGGCTTGTCCGACGTCATGTCGGGCGAGATGATCGAACTGCCGGGCAACACCTTCGGCGTGGCCTTGAACCTCGAACGCGACTCGGTCGGCGCGGTGATTCTGGGCGACTACGAGCACATCAAGGAAGGCGACGTCGCGAAGTGCACCGGGCGCATCCTGGAGGTGCCGGTCGGTCGCGGCCTGCTCGGCCGCGTCGTCAACGCGCTGGGCCAGCCGATCGACGGCAAGGGCCCGGTGCCCGCGGACAATACCATGCCCATCGAGCGCATCGCACCGGGCGTGATCGACCGCAAATCGGTCGACCAGCCGGTGCAGACCGGCCTGAAGTCGATCGACGCGATGGTGCCGATCGGCCGCGGCCAGCGCGAGCTGATCATCGGCGACCGCCAGACCGGCAAGACGGCCGTCGCCATCGATGCCATCATCAACCAGAAGGGCACCGGCGTGAAGTGCATCTACGTCGCCGTCGGCCAGAAGGCGTCCTCGATCGCCAACGTGGTGCGCAAGCTGGAAGCGCACGGCGCCATGGACCACACCATCGTGGTTGCCGCGACCGCGTCGGACGCCGCCGCGATGCAGTACATCGCTCCTTATTCCGGCTGCACCATGGGCGAGTTCTTCCGCGACATCGGCGAGGATGCGCTGATCGTCTACGACGACCTTACCAAGCAGGCTTGGGCCTACCGCCAGGTCTCCCTGCTGTTGCGCCGTCCGCCGGGCCGCGAAGCCTATCCGGGCGACGTGTTCTACCTGCACTCGCGTCTGCTCGAGCGCGCCGCGCGCATCAACGCCGACTGCGTCGAGAAGCTCACCAACGGCGCGGTCAAGGGCAAGACCGGTTCGCTCACCGCGCTGCCGATCATCGAAACGCAGGCCGGCGACGTGTCGGCCTTCGTGCCGACCAACGTCATCTCGATCACCGACGGCCAGATCTTCCTGGAAACCGACCTCTTCAACGCCGGCATCCGCCCCGCGATCAACGCCGGCCTGTCGGTGTCGCGCGTCGGCGGCGCCGCGCAGACCAAGGTGATCAAGAAGCTCGGCGGCGGCGTGCGTCTGGCGCTGGCGCAGTACCGCGAACTCGCGGCCTTCGCCCAGTTCGCATCGGACCTCGACGAAGCCACGCGCAAGCAGCTCGAGCGCGGCCGCCGCGTCACCGAACTGATGAAGCAGCCGCAGTACTCGCCGATGTCGGTGTCGCAGATGGCGCTGACCCTGTTCGCCGTCAACAAGGGCTACATGGACGACGTCGAGGTGGGCAAGATCCTCGCGTTCGAAAGTGCGCTGCAGGCCTTCATCAAGTCGAAACACGCCAGCATCATGGACACCATCGAAAGCACCGGTAACCTCGACGAGGCGACCGAGAAGGCGCTCACCGCCGCGGTCGACGAGTTCAAGAAGACCGGCGTCTACTGAGGCGCCCCGAGGAGCCAGCATGGCAGCCGGAAAAGAGATACGGACCCAGATCAAGAGCGTGGAAAACACGCGCAAGATCACCAAGGCCATGGAAATGGTCGCGGCGTCCAAGATGCGCCGCGCGCAGGAGCGCATGAAGGCGGCACGCCCCTATGCCGAGAAGATCGCCAACGTGGCGACGCACCTGGCGTATGCGCACACGGAGTACAAACACCCCTTCGTGATTGCACGCGAGAACGTGCGTCGTGTGGGCCTCATTATCGTCACCTCGGACAAGGGCCTGTGCGGCGGCCTCAACACCAACGCGCTGCGTCTGGTGATGACCCAGTTGAAGCAGTGGAAGGCCGCCGGTGTCGAAGTGGACGTCACGGCCATCGGCAACAAGGGCCTGGGCTTCATGCAGCGACTCGGCGCCAACGTGGTGTCGCAGCTCACCGGCATTGGCGACACGCCGCGCCTCGAGACGCTGATCGGCCCGGTCAAGATCATGCTCGACGCCTACATGGAGGGCCGCATCGACGCGCTCTTCATCGTCTACAACCGTTTCGTGAACACCATGAAGCAGGAGCCGACGCTGACGCAGCTGCTGCCGCTGGCGAAGCTCGCAAGCGAGGACGAGGCCAGCCTGAGGACGCACTGGGACTACATCTACGAGCCCGACGCGCAGCCGGTGGTCGACGCCATGCTGAAGCGCTACATCGAGTCACTGGTGTACCAGGCCGTCGCCGAGAACATCGCGTGCGAACAGTCGGCGCGCATGGTGGCGATGAAGGCGGCGTCCGACAACGCCAAGAACGTCATCGGCGAATTGAAGCTCATCTACAACAAGACGCGCCAGGCCGCGATCACCAAGGAGCTCTCGGAGATCGTCGCCGGCGCGGCGGCGGTCTGAGGCGCGGGCGCAACAAGTGGATGCACAGAATTCAAAATTGATCAGGAAAGCAACATGAGCAACGGAAAAATCGTTCAGATCATCGGCGCGGTGGTGGACGTGGAGTTTCCGCGTGGCGCCATGCCCCGCGTGATGGAAGCGCTGAAGATGCAGTCACCCGAGCTGACCTTCGAGGTGCAGCAGCAGCTCGGCGATGGCGTGGTGCGCACCATCGCCATGGGTTCGACCGACGGTCTCAAGCGTGGCATGGAAGTTCTTGCCACCGGCAACCCCATCATGGTGCCGGTCGGCCAGGCCACGCTCGGCCGCATCATGAACGTGCTCGGCGAACCCGTCGACGAGGCCGGCCCGGTCAACGCCGAAACGACAATGCCGATTCACCGCAAGGCCCCGGCGTATGCCGACCAGGCCGCCTCGGTGGAAATTCTGGAAACCGGCATCAAGGTCATCGACCTCATCATGCCGATCGCCAAGGGCGGCAAGGTCGGCCTGTTCGGCGGCGCGGGCGTGGGCAAGACGGTGACGCTGATGGAGCTGATCCGCAACATCGCCGTGCAGCACTCGGGCTTCTCGGTGTTCGCCGGCGTCGGCGAGCGCACCCGCGAGGGCAACGACTTCTATCACGAGATGAAGGAAGGCGGCGTGCTCGACAAGGTCGCGCTGGTGTACGGCCAGATGAACGAGCCGCCGGGCAACCGCCTGCGCGTCGCGCTGACCGGGCTGACCATGGCCGAGTATTTCCGCGACGAAGGGCGCGACGTGCTGCTGTTCGTCGACAACATCTACCGCTACACCCTGGCCGGCACCGAAGTCTCGGCGCTGCTCGGCCGCATGCCCTCCGCGGTGGGCTACCAGCCGACGCTCGCCGACGAAATGGGCCGTTTGCAGGAGCGCATCACCTCCACCCGCACCGGCTCGATCACCTCGTTCCAGGCGGTGTACGTGCCGGCGGACGACCTCACCGACCCGTCGCCGGCGACCACTTTCGCCCACCTCGACGCCACCCTGGTGTTGAGCCGCCAGGTCGCCGAACTCGGCATCTACCCCGCGGTGGACCCGCTCGACTCGACCTCGCGCATCCTCGATCCACAGGTCGTCGGCGACGAGCACTACAACGTCGCGCGCGCGGTGCAGGGTACGCTGCAGAAATACAAGGAACTGCGCGACATCATCGCGATTCTGGGCATGGACGAACTGTCGCCCGAAGACAAGCTCACCGTGTCGCGCGCACGCAAGATCCAGCGCTTCCTGTCGCAGCCCTTCTTCGTCGCCGAAGTGTTCACCGGCGCACCCGGCAAATACGTCACGCTGAAGGAGACCATCGCCGGCTTCAAGGCGATCGTCGAGGGCGAATACGACCACCTGCCCGAGCAGGCCTTCTACATGGTCGGCGGCATCGAGGAAGCGGTCGAGAAGGCGAAGACGATTCAGTAAAGGGTAAGCGGTAAGCGGCAAGCGGTGAGCAGGTAGCCTCATCGCTCACCGCTTGCCGCTTGCCGCTTACCGCTTACCGCTCACCGCTCACCGCTCACCGCTCACCGCTCACCGCTCACCGCTCACCGCTCACCGCTCACCGCTCACCGCTTACCGCTCACCGCTTACCGCTCACCGCTCACCGCTCACCGCTCACCGCTCACCGCTCACCGCTCACCGCTCACCGCTCACGAGGTTTTAACTATGGCCATGACCATCCACGTCGATATCGTCAGCGCAGAAAAGGCGCTCTACTCCGGCTCGGCCGAAGTGGTGATTGCGCCCGGCCAGCGCGGCGAGCTCGGCATCCACCCGCGCCACACGCCGCTGCTCACCACCCTCAAGCCGGGGACGGTGCGCATGAAGCTGCCGGACCAGGCGGAGGAGGTGATGATCTACGTGTCGGGCGGCATCCTCGAAGTGCAGCCGCACGTCGTCACCATTCTGTCCGACACGGCGATCCGCGGCAATGACCTCGACGAGGCGAAAGCACTCGAAGCCAAGCGCGCCGCCGAGGATGCGATGAAGAATCGCGAGGCCAGCCTCGACTACGCCAAGGCGCAGGCGGAACTCGCCGAAGCCATCGCCCAGCTGGCGACGATCGAGAAGCTGCGCCGGAAGATCTGATCGCCGCGGGCGCAGCCCCCTCACCCGGCCGGCCACTTCGGGTGTCGACCCCGAGCCCCCGGGCGCCTCGCGTCCGTGTGTCATCCCCTGCAGGAGAGCGGCGCGCCATGAAACGCAGAACCAAGATCGTTGCAACCCTCGGCCCGGCGACCGACGATGCCCGCGTCCTGGACGAACTCATCCACGCCGGCGTCGACGTCGTGCGGCTGAATTTCTCCCACGGCAGCCAGCCGGAGCACATCGAGCGTGCGCGCAGGGTGCGTGAGCGAGCCGGCACCCTTGGGCGCGAAGTCGGCGTGCTGGCCGATCTGCAGGGGCCGAAAATCCGCATCCAGCGTTTCCGCGAGGGGCCGGTGCATCTCGCGGACGGTGCGCGCTTCGTGCTGGATGCCGCGCTGCCGGCCGGGGACGGTACGCGGGAGCGGGTCGGCATCAGCTACGCCGCGCTGCCCGCAGACGTTGTTCGCGGCGACACCCTGCTGCTGGACGACGGCGCGATCGTCCTCGAGGTCGAGGACGTTCGGGGCACGCAGATCGAATGCCGCGTGGTGGTCGGTGGCGCGCTCGCGGACAACAAGGGTATCAACCGCCAGGGTGGCGGGTTGTCGGCCCAGGCCCTCACCGACAAGGACCGCGCCGACATCGCGGTCGCCGCCGCGATGCGCGCCGATTATCTCGCCGTCTCCTTCCCGCGTTCGGCCGACGACATTCACGAGGCGCGCGCGCTGCTGCATGCGGCCGGTGGCCGTGCCGGCATCGTCGCCAAGATCGAGCGCGCCGAGGCGGTCGCCAGCCTCGAGGACATCATGCAGGCCGCCGATGTGGTGATGATCGCGCGTGGCGACCTCGGCGTGGAGATCGGCGACGCCGAACTGCCCGCGGTGCAGAAGCGCATCATCCAGGCGGCGCGCAGCCTCGACCGCGTCGTCATCACCGCCACGCAGATGATGCAGTCGATGGTCGAGAATCCCATTCCGACGCGCGCCGAGGTGTTCGACGTCGCCAACGCCGTGCTCGACGGGACCGACGCCGTCATGCTGTCCGCCGAGACCGCCATCGGCAAATACCCGGCACGCGTGGTGCAGGCGATGGATCGCATCTGCAAGGCCGCGGAGCGCCAGCGCCTGACCACCCTGTCCGCGCGCCGCCAGACGATGCGTTTCCACCGCATCGACGAGGCCATCGCCAAGGCCGCGATGTACACCGCCAACCATCTGAACGTGAAGGCCATCGCGGCACTCACCGAGTCGGGCGCAACGCCACTGTGGATGTCGCGCATCAGTTCCGGCATCCCGATCTACGCCCTGACGCGCCATGCCGACACCCGTGCGAAGGTGACGCTTTATCGCGGCGTCTACCCGGTCGACTTCGACGTGACCGCCGCCGGCCATGCCGAGGTGAACCGCGAAGCGCTCGACCGGCTCATGCGGTACGGTGCGGTGCGCGAGGGCGATCTGGTCATCATCACCGAGGGCGATCTCGCCGGCGTGCACGGTGGCACCAACGCCATGCGCATCCTGCGCGTGGGGGAATCGGCGTCCCCCCGGTAGGAGGCCGGCGTGCGGGCCGAATCTGGCTCCAAATGCCCGTTTCGGCCGGCAAGCGGATCGCAGGGTGCTAATGGAAAATCAGGGTTGAACAACAAAGGAAACCACCCCATGCGCCTGATCGCCGGGCTGCTCGTTGCAGCCCTTGCTGTCACCCCGGTTTTTGCCCGCGGCGGTGGACACGTCACGGGCATCGCCCACGTGGTCGATGGCGACACGCTCCATCTCAAACGCGCCGGCACAATCGTCAAGGTTCGCCTGCAGGGCGTGGCCGCACCGGAGCGTGACCAGCGTGGCGGCGCCGAGGCCACCCGCTTCGTCGAGCGGCTGGCACAGGGCCGCGAGGTCAGATGCGAGCTGGATGGCACGCGATCGAAGGACCGCGTGGTCGGCACCTGCTTCGTTGGCGAGGCGGGTGGCGAGGACATCGGCGCGGCCGTGATCGCGGCAGGCCTTGCGCGCGACTGTCCACGGTTCTCCGGGGGCCGGTACCGGGCGCTGGAGCGGCCCGAGGCGGCGCGCCTGGCTTATCCCTCGTACTGCGTGCCGCGCTAGTGTTCGCGGGCCGAACCCCGTCGGCCGGTACCTTGGGCTCGTTGTCGCGCGGGGGTCAGTCGACCTTCAGTTCTTTCATGCGCGGATAGAACTCGGTGTTTTCGCGCTGCATGCGCTCCCACAGCAGGCGAAGCACCGTGTTCGCTTCGCGGCGGAAGGTCTCCGCCTGTTCGCGCAGGGGCTGCGCAGTGTTCCAGCGGCGCACGAATGCTTCGAATTCCGCGGCAAGCGGGCCCATGTCGTCCTGATACCGTTGCGCCAGCCGTGCCACCGCGGCATCGCCCGCGCGCAACGCGGCAGGATAGAGCATGCGATCCTCACCGGCCAGGTGCAGCTTGATGGTGGAACTGATGTTCACCACCAGCCGTGCGATTTCGGCAGCGTTCTCACTTACGCCCCGCCTGGAGAGCGTGCGCAGGTCGTCGATGCCACGCTGGATGGCTTCATGCTGGGTTTCGAAGCGTTTCATGTCCATGCGTGTCCTCTCCTGGGTATTGTTGTGAGCCCATTCTAGGAATTCGGGATGCGGATAGCGACATTGGCACTTTCGCGCAGCGGGGATGCAGCGCCGATCGCGTGCCGCACGCTGCGCGGGTTGCCTTTTGCCCCGGATGGAGGAAACTGAAAGAAAAACCTGCCGGAGATGCGGAGGCGTGGCGTGAACCGATACAGAATCCTGCTGGGTGTTCTGGCGTGCCTGCCAGCCATGGTGCTGGCGCGCGCCAATGTGGTCACCGATATCGGCCTTGCCGGGGTGCGTATCCAGGCGGTGGCGCAGGTCGATGCCGATGCGGACGTACTGTGGGCCACGCTCACCGACTACAACCGCCTGGCGAGCTTCGTGCCGGGGATGACGCTGTCGCGCCAGGTGTCGCCGCCCCAGGTGCGGCCACGCCTGGTCGAGCAGAAGGGCGAGGGCGGCCTGCTTTCGCTGGTGCTGCCGGATCATGTGGTGCTCGCGATGGACGAGCGTCCCCCCGTGTGGATCGGCTTCCGCTCGGTGTCGGGGTGGGTCGCCTCGATGCGCGGCGAGTGGCGCATCGAGGGCAGCCGGCGTCCGGTGCGTCTGGTTTACCGGGCGCACGTGGTGCCGCTGTTGCCGCCGCCGCCGGCGCTGACCGACGCCTATGTGCAGGACGAGGTCCGCCTGCGCCTTGACGCGGTGGCGCGTGAGGCAGAACGCCGCATGGCGGTCCGCTGAGGAGGGCCGGCGCATGTTCACGACGCTGGCGCGCTGGGTGGTACGCATGCCGTGGGTGTTCGTCGCGGTGGCCGTCGCATGGACGGTCTTTGCCGTCGGTTTCGGCCATGACATCACCGCGCGGCTGACGCTCGATCCGGGCTGGCACGCGCCGGCGTCGGGTTCCGCACGGGTCGATGCGATCCTGCGCGAGCAGTTGGGCCACGACGAGGCGCCGGTGGTGGTGATGTTCAGTCCGCGCGGTGCCGGCGGGCCACAGCGGGTCGACAGTCCGGACTACCGCGCGGCGGTGGAAGCGGCGCTGGCGCCGCTGGTCGGCCTCGACGCGGTGCGCGCGGCGCACACCTACTACACCACGGGCGATGCGCGCCTGAAATCGCGCGACGGGCGCCACACCTATGCGCTGGTGCATCTCGCACGCGGCCACGACGAGGGCGTCGCCGCCTATCGGCAACTGCGCGACGTGCTGGCGAGCGAGGCGCTCGCGCTGCGCCTGGGCGGCGAACTGGCGGTCTACGTCGACGTGCGCGAGCAGCTCGACCGCGACCTGCGCATCGCCGAGAGCGCGAGCTTCGTGCTGCTGGCGGCGTTGCTGGTGCTGGTGTTCCGTTCCGCGGTGGCGGCGCTGTTGCCACTCGTCGTCGGTGCGGCAACCATCGCCAGCAGTATGGCCTGGATGAAGCTGGCCACCTGGGGCACGGAGATCAGCGTGTACGCGCCCAACGTGGTGTCGATGCTGGGGTTGGGCCTTGCCGTCGACTACAGCCTTTTCATGGTGTCGCGCTTCCGCGAGGAACTCGCGCTCGGCAAGCCGGTGGACGTCGCGCTGCGCATCACGCTCGCCACTGCGGGGCGCACCCTCATGTTCAGCGGGCTGACGGTGGCGAGCAGCCTGTTCTGTCTGTTCCTGCTGCCGCAGCGCTTCTTCCACAACATGGGGCTTGCCGGCGGCATCTCCGTCGCCACGGCGATGATGGCCACGATTCTCCTGCTGCCGGCGCTGCTGGCGCTGCTCGGTCACCGTGTCAACCGCTGGGCACCCCCGTTCCTCAAGCCTCACGCCCCGGATACGGGTGAGAGCGGCCGCTGGTACCGCTTCAGCCATTTCGTCATGCGCCATGCACGACTGGTGCTGCTCGCCTCGCTGGCCATCCTGCTGGTGCTCGCCTGGCCGGTGCGCAATCTGCAGATCGGTCCGGCCGACGCGCGCTCGCTGCCGCCCTCGGCGGAAAGCCGGCAGGTGCAGGACCTGCTCGCCAGCGACTTCGCGGTCAGCGAGTTGAGCCCCATCCTCGTCGTCGTCACCACGCGCGCCCCGCTCACCGATCCCGCCAGTCTGGCCGCGCTCCACCGCCTGCACGGGACGCTCGCTGCGCTACCCGGCGTGACGCGCGTCACCGGCCTGATGAGCCTGGATGCGACGCTCGCGCTCGCCGACTACCAGATGCTCTACCAGCACCCCGAGGCCTTTCCGCCGGCGCAGGCCGCGCTGGAGGCCTACAGCCGCGGCGACACCACGCTGATCCACGTCCAGTACCGCGCCGATCCGGCGTCACCGGCGGCACGCGCGCTGGTCGAGCGCATTCGTGCGCTGCCCGTCGACGCGGGCTTGCGCGACGTGGTGGTGGGTGGCTTCCCGGCCTTCCATCTCGACTATCTCGACGCACTGCGCGCCGGCGTGCCCAAGGTGATGACGGCGATCATCGTCGTCATTTTCGTGCTGCTGTTCCTCATGCTGGGCAGCATCCTCGTGCCGGTGAAGGTCGTGCTCACCAATCTGCTGTCGCTGTCGGCCACCTTCGGTGCGCTGGTGTGGATCATCCAGGAGGGCAACCTGTCCGCCTGGCTCGGGTTCACCCCGCAGGGCGCGCTCGACGGCACGATCCTGGTGCTGATCTTCGCCGCCGCCTTCGGCCTGTCCATCGACTACGAAGTGTTCCTGTTGTCGCGGGTCAAGGAAATGTGCGACGCCACGCGCGGCGACAGCCTGAAGTCGGTGTCCACCGGCATGCAGCGCAGTGGGCCGATCATCACCAACGCCGCGCTGCTGATCGGTGTGGTGCTCGGCGCCTTCGCGCTCGGTGAGGTGGTGTTCATCAAGGCCATCGGTCTAGGCCTGTTGCTCTCGGTGGTGGTCGATGCGACACTGGTGCGCATGCTGCTGGTGCCTTCCACCCTGCGGCTGATGGGCTGGCTCAACTGGTGGGCGCCGAAGCCGCTGATGCGGGTCTACCAGCGCCTGGGCCTCGACGAAACACGACACGAAGGCAAGACATGACCTCTGTTCGCGGACTCGCGCTTGCCGCCATCCTGACTTTCGCTGCCGTGCCGGCGCGCGCCGATCTCGCGCTCGCCGGCTATAGCGTGATCGACGCCTTCGGCACCCCGCTGTCCAGCCAGGAGCGCATCTGGGTGCGCGGCACCACGGTGCGGCGCGACTTCACCGACCGCGGGCGCGCCATCACCCACCTGTTCGACCTCGCCACGCGCCAGGCCATGATCGTCGACCATTTCACGCGCACCGCCGAAGTTCACGATCTCGCCGCACTCGACGCCGCCACCGAGGCGAGCGCGCCGACCGGTCGCCTCAAGTTGAGCTTCGAGCCGACCGGTGCGACCCGGCCGCTGCAGAAATGGACCTGCCGCGAGCACGTCCTCGAAGCCAGCGTGCCGACGCGCCTGGGCAACGAGGAAACGGTGTTTCACCTGAGCGGCCGCATCTGGCTCGCGCAGGGGGTGCCCGAGCAGGCGGCGGTCCGCGAACTGGTCGAGGCAACCGCGCGGCCGGGATTCTTCCTTGCGGTACCCGCCGTCGCGCGCATCGCGCCGGCGTATGCGCAGGTGATGAGCGAGATCCTGCGCAAGCTCGCGCCGCAGGGGCTGCCGTGCGGCGGCGAAGTCGCCGGGCGCCACGACGGCAATGGGCCGATGGCGAACCTCGCGCGCAAGCTGCCCTCGAAAGTGAGTCTGGAATTCCGCGAGTTTTCCGCCGAACCACTCAAGCCCGAGCTGTTCGTCCTGCCCGCAGGCTACCAGAAAGTGGCCGTGCGGCTGCCCGGGCCGCCCGGCTTCGTGCCCGCCGCACCGATGCGCTGACGCGCGCCGGGGTTATACTTGGCGCGCGAATTGCTCGCCTGCGGTAGTGCCGCATTGATCCGAACAGCCATGGCTTCCACACTCGAAATCGTCATCCTTGCCGCGGGCAAGGGCACCCGCATGCGTTCCGACCTGCCCAAAGTGTTGCACCGTCTGGCGGGCCGGCCGCTGCTGGGCCATGTGGTCGACACCGCGCACACGCTCGGCGCGGCACAGGTGTGCGTCGTCTACGGCTTCGGCGGCGAGGCGGTGCCGCAGGCGCTGGCCGACGAACGCCTGACGTTTGTGTTGCAGGCCGAACAGCACGGTACCGGACATGCGGTGATGCAGGCGCTGCCGCAACTCGCCGACGGCGGCGTGACCCTGGTGCTGTACGGCGATGTGCCGCTCACGCGCGCCGCGACGCTGCAACCACTGGTGGTGGCGGCGCGGGCCGGCAGGCTGGGTCTGCTGACGGTGAATCTCGCCGATCCGGCCGGTTATGGCCGCATCGTGCGCGAGAACGGGCGTGTCGTGCGCATCGTCGAGGACAAGGACGCGAGCGCCGCCGAGCGCGCGATTCGCGAGGTCAACACCGGCATCCTCGCCGCACCGAGCGCGGCGTTGAAGCGCTGGATCGCCGGGCTGGGCAACGACAATGTCCAGGGTGAATACTATTTGACGGATATTATCGCCATGGCAGTACGCGATGGCGTGGAAGTGGAGACTCACCAACCGGCTCACGAGTGGGAAGTGCTGGGGGTCAACAGCAAGGCGCAACTGGCACAGCTCGAACGCATCCACCAGGGCGAGGTCGCGCGTGCCCTGCTCGAGGCTGGCGTCACCCTCGCCGACCCGGCGCGGCTCGACGTGCGCGGGGTGTTGCGCTGCGGCCGCGATGTCAGCATCGATGTCAACTGTGTGTTCGAAGGTGTCGTGGAATTGGGCGATGCCGTGCAAGTGGGCGCTAACTGCGTGTTGCGCAACGTGAAAATTGCCGCCGCCACGAAAATCGATGCCTTCACCCTCATCGACGATGCGGAGATCGGCGCAGCGGGGCGGCTGGGGCCGTTTTCGCGCATCCGTCCGGGCACGCGGCTGGCGCGCGACGTGCACGTCGGCAATTTCGTCGAGATCAAGAACAGCCAGATCGACGAAGGCTCCAAGATCAACCACCTCTCGTATATCGGCGACACGACCATGGGCCGCAAGGTCAACATCGGCGCCGGCACCATCACCTGCAACTACGACGGGGCGAACAAGCACCGTACGGTGATCGAGGACGAGGTGTTCGTCGGCTCCGACACGCAACTCGTGGCGCCGGTCACCGTCGGCCGCGGCGCGACGCTGGGCGCCGGCACCACGCTCACCCGCGACGCACCGCCCGGGGAACTGACGCTGTCGCGGACCAGGCAGGTGACGATCAGCGACTGGAAGCGGCCGAGCAAGAAATGAGGCGCACCGCGCCCTGTGCAATGTGACGGGAGGATTCGCAATCATGACCAGACTGACCAGACAACGCGACGGTGGCGCGGGATTCGACGCCTCGCGCCTCGCGTCGCGCGCCGTACCCGCTGCGGAGCGCTGACCATGTGCGGCATCGTCGGCGCGGTCGCGCAGCGCAACGTCGTTCCCATCCTCCTCGAAGGTTTGCGGCGCCTGGAGTACCGCGGCTACGATTCCGCCGGCCTGGTCATCGTCGACGATGGCCTCAAGCGGGTGCGCAGCACCGGGCGCGTCGCCGCGCTCGCGGAAGCCTGTGCGGCGGAAAAAGTGTCCGGCCATCTGGGCATCGCCCACACCCGCTGGGCGACCCACGGCGCGCCCTCGGAAGCCAACGCCCATCCCCACGTCAGCGGGGGGCTCGCGGTGGTCCACAACGGCATCATCGAGAACCACGAGGCCTTGCGCGCGCAATTGCAGCAGGAGGGCTTCGTCTTCACCTCGGAGACCGACACCGAAGTGATCGCTCACCTCATCGAGCGCCATTTCCGTCAGGCGCGCGATTTGCTGGCCGCGACGCGTGCCGCCGTCGCGCAGCTGGAAGGCGCCTACGCGATCGGCGTAGTAAGCACACACTCCGCACATCAGCTCGTGTGTGCGCGCAAGGGCAGCCCGCTGCTCATCGGCCTTGGCATCGAGGAAAACTTCATCGCTTCCGACGTCTCCGCGCTGCTGCCGGTGACCCAGCGCGTGATCTACCTGGAAGAAGGCGACGTCGCCGATATCCGGCTGCTGCACGTCGACGTCTACGATGCGGCGGGCAGCAAGGTCGAGCGCGCCGTGCACATGTCGGAGCTGTCCGCCGACATGGCCGAGCTCGGCACCTACCGCCACTTCATGCAGAAGGAAATCCACGAACAGCCGCGCGCGCTGACCGACACCCTGCTCACGGCCGCGGGGCAGGACCATGTGCTGCCCGAGTGGTTTGGCTTCGACGCGGCCGAAGTGCTGGGCAGCGTCAACGCCGTGACATTTTTGGCGTGCGGTACCAGCTACCACGCAGCGAAAGTGGCCACTTACTGGCTGGAAGAGATCGCGGGTATTCCCGCGCGCGCCGAAATCGCCAGCGAGTACCGCTATCGCACCAGCGTACCCAATCCCGACGCTCTCATCGTCACCATCTCGCAGTCGGGCGAAACCGCCGACACCCTGGCGGCGCTGAACCACGCGAGAGCGCTTGGCCAGGAACGCACGCTGACCATCTGCAACGTCCCGGAGTCGGCGCTCACTCGCGTCTCGCGTCTCAAATTCATGACCCGCGCCGGCCCGGAAATCGGAGTTGCCTCGACCAAGGCCTTTACCACCCAGCTCGCCGCCCTGTTCCTGCTGACCCTGGTGCTGGCGAAACTGCGCGGCCGCCTTACCCCCGAACAGGAATTCGCCCATCTTGCCGCCCTGCGCGGCCTGCCCGGCAAGGTGCAGCAGGTGCTCGCGCTGGAACCCGCGGTCGAAGCCTGGGCGCAACGCTTCGCCAACAAGCAGCATGCTCTTTTTCTCGGCCGCGGCGTGCACTACCCCATCGCCCTGGAAGGCGCGCTCAAGCTCAAGGAAATCTCCTACATCCACGCCGAAGCCTATCCCGCCGGCGAACTCAAGCACGGCCCGCTCGCCCTGGTCGACGAGGGCATGCCCGTCATCGCCATCGCCCCCAACGACCAGCTCATCGAAAAGCTGAAATCCAACCTGCAGGAAGTGCGCGCGCGCGGCGGTGAGCTGTACGTCTTCGCCGACGGCGACGTCCACATCGAGGAATCCGCCGTCGTCCACGTCATCCGCCTGCCCGGCGACCACAACGGTCCGCTGTCGCCCATCCTCCACACCGTGCCGCTGCAATTGCTGTCGTATCACGCCGCGCTGCAGAAGGGCACGGATGTGGACAAGCCGCGGAATCTGGCGAAGTCGGTTACCGTGGAGTGAGTCTTCGCGAAGCGCCGAACAGATGCTGTTCGGCTTCGACGGGGTTCGTGTCGACCCGGCCGGGCAGGGGCCTGGTAAGGTCGACACGGTGACGGCTCAATCGCTGACCGCGATGGTCACGCTCATGAGGCCGATGACGTCCCCGGCCTCAAGGCCGTCTTTTTCGAAACCCAGCATGTCGGGTTCGCCTTTTGGTTTCCCGTGGCAGGCGAGGCAGGGCGGCACGAGCCGGATGGGCTCCATATGCCGGTACACGGCCTGTTTGCCCAGGGTGGAGAAGGCCGTCTTCGGTGCGTTGTCGGTGACGGGCGCATCGACGAAATGGCGCAGGGTTGCGAGCTCCATCTCGTCGGACACGTTCACCGGGCTGCGGTAGTTGCGGCCGGGCTGTTTGATGATGATGCCGGTGCGTGCGGTGAACACCTGCCCCATTTCGCGTTCCCATTTCGCCGGCAGGAAATGCTTCCAGGCCACGCCCTTGACGTTGAGGCGGTCCTGGTTGTTGTCGATGACCTGGCGTCCGGCCCAGATGAGTTTTTCAACGATCCGTTTCTGGCTCGCGGTGGCATCGAGCATGTCGGCCTCCAGTGCCGAGCGCCACTGCTGCTCGAAGAACTCACCCGTGAAACCCTTGTCGCCAAGCTCCGGATCGGTCAATTTCTTGCTGTACGCAAAAATGATGAGGCGCCCGCCGATCACGGCCTTGGCGAGCTTTTCGGCCGTGGACTTCGCCTCGGCACGCGGGACTTTTTCAAGAAACAGATATTCGGGATAGCCGCCCTTCGCGCGCACGCCCACCGGGTCGGCTGCTGCGGCCGAAACGCCCCACACCATGGCACCTGCAAACAATGCAATTTTCATTTTCATCTTCAATTTTCCTCTCCGTCCTGTCGAAATTCGGGGCCTGCCCTTCAGCGAATGGAGCCGCGCTGCACGGGTTCTGCCACTTTAACATCGGAGTGTCCTGAAAGTGGGTTCATCCCGAGAGCGGGCGCCTCCGCGGCGTCGCGCGCAAGCCTCGTCTCAAGTCTGTCCAGGCTTTCCCTGAGCTTTGTACGTCGTTCGGTGTACGCAGCCGGGAGTGTGCGCCGAGCAACGTCACGTCCGGAGAGCCCCGGAGGGTGCGCGAAGTCCAGGCATTTGCTACCGTGGAATTGACGGTGCGCGGGGCGCCGGTTTGTCGGCGGGTTGCCTGCCAACCCCGGTCCTGGTTTGTAGAATGACAGGACTGCCCGCAGCGTTGTCTATGATTGACGAACCGCCCTCCATCGAGATGAGCGTACAACCGTCCGGCTTCGGCAAGGATCGCATCGGCGCCTGGCTGCCGCCGGTGATCGCGGCGCTGCTGTTTGCGGCCGCCGTGGGCGTTTTTCATCGCGAACTCCAGGCGGTTCATTACCACGAGGTGCGCGCTGCGCTCGCGGCCCTGCCGCTCGACGCCGTCCTGTGGGCGCTGGTCTTCACCGCGGCCAACTATCTGGTTCTGAGCGCGTACGACCAGCTGGCATTTCGCCATGTCGGGTCGCGCGTCGGGGCCTGGCGCATCGGGCTGACCGCGTCGCTCAGCTACGCCCTGAGCAACAGCATCGGCTTCGCGGTGCTGTCGGGCACCGCGGTGCGCCACCGCTTCTATTCACGCTGGGGTGTGTCCGTGGCCGACCTCGCGCGGATCGTGGTGTTCAATTCCACCACCTATTGGCTTGGCCTGCTGGCGCTGGCCGGTGGGAGCCTCGCGTTCGCGCCCCATCTCCCGCTCGATGGCGGTTTCCCGCACGCGGGCCTGGCTTGGCTCGGTGGACTATGTCTGGCGCTGGTCGCGACCTACTTCCTGCTGGCGACGCTGCGGCGTGCGCCTTTTCATGTGCGTGGCTTCGCGATGCACGTGCCGGGGCCGGCGCTTGCGCTCGCGCAACTGCTCATCTCGATGGCGGACTGGGCGTTGGCGGCCGCGGTGCTGTACACCCTGCTGCCGCAAGGCGGGCCGTCCTATGGTGTTCTGCTCGGCGCCTTTCTCGCGGCACAGGTGCTGGGGATCGTCAGTCACGTGCCGGGCGGCCTCGGCGTGTTCGAAGGCACGATGCTGGTGCTGCTGGCGCCGTACCTGCCGGCGGATCGCATCGTCGCGGCTCTGCTGCTGTTTCGCCTGATCTACTATGTCATCCCGCTGACGCTGGCCCTGCTGGCCTTGCTCGCTGACGAACTGCGCAGCCGCCAGGCCCGCCTGTTCGAGCTGGGGCAGGCGTTCGCGCGGGTGTCGCAGCATCTCGCACCCAGGGTGCTGGCGCTCTTCACCTTCATGGCGGGTGTGCTCCTGCTGATATCGGGGGCGACTCCGGCAGAACACGCCCGCCTGCGTGTGCTGGCAGAGATGCTGCCGCTTGCCGTGTTCGAGGCCTCGCACTTTCTGGGCAGCCTGGTTGGCGTCGCGCTGCTGGTGCTGGCGCAGGCGGTCTCGCGCCGTATTCGCCTGGCCTACGATCTGGTGCTGGCGGCACTGGCGGCCGGTATTGCGGCGTCCCTGCTGAAGGCCGGCGACTGGGAGGAAGCGCTCGTGCTGGCGGTGCTGCTGGCCGCCTTTGTGCCGAGCCGCAGCTTTTTCGATCGCCGCGCCGCCTTGTTCGATACGCGGTTTTCGCCGGGCTGGATCGTCGCCATCGTCACCGCCTTCGGGGCTGCCGTGTGGCTCGGCATTTTCGCCTTCCGTCACGTCGAATATTCCCATGAGCTGTGGTGGCAGGTGGCGCTGGACCACGATGCACCGCGCTTCATGCGCGCGAGCCTGGGCGCGGCGGTGGCCCTGCTGGGATTCGCGCTGTGGCGTCTGCTGCATCCCCTCGCCCCCGGTACGGCACCCCCCGGCGCCGACGCGCTCGCCGCAGCGGCGCGCGTCATCGACGCCCAGCCCCACACCCTGCCGCAACTGGTCTGGCTGCGCGACAAGGCGCTTCTCTTCGACAGCACGCGCACCGCTTTCCTTATGTACGGCGTACACGGGCGTACCTGGGCGGCCGTGGGTGATCCGGTGGGGCCGCCTGCGGCAGCGCCGGGGCTCGTCCGCGCCTTCGTCGAGCGTGCCGATGACCACGGCGGCGTACCCGTGTTCTATCAGGTCAGGCCGGCGCAGTTGTCCCTGTACGCCGACTTCGGCCTGAGTTTCGCCAAGCTCGGCGAGGAAGCGCGTGTGCCGCTGCAGGATTTCTCGCTCACGGGCAGCCGTCACAAGGGGCTGCGCGCAACCGTGAACCGCCTGGAACGGGAAGGCGCGCGCTTTCGCGTCGTGGAAGCCAACGAGGTGGCGGCGATCCTGCCGCAGCTCAAGGCGGTTTCGGATGACTGGCTGCTGCGGAAATCGGCGAGCGAAAAGGGTTTCTCGCTGGGCTTTTTCGACGCCGACTATCTGGTGCGCCAGCCGGTCGCGGTGATCGAATATGCGGGCCGCATCGTCGCCTTTGCCAACCTGCTGTGCGGGGCGTCGCGCGAGGAACTCTCGATCGATCTGATGCGTTTCGCGTCGAGCGCGCCGAACGGCACGATGGATGGCCTGTTCGCCTACCTGCTCGCGTGGGGACGCGAGCGCGGCTATCGCTGGTTCAATCTGGGCATGGCGCCGCTTTCCGGCCTCGAAGTCTCGCCGGTCTCCTCCGCGTGGCTGCGCCTGGGCAAGGTCATCTACCGGCACGGGGAGGCGTTCTACAACTTCGAGGGCCTGCGCGCGTACAAGGAAAAGTTCCACCCGGTGTGGGAGCCGCGCTATATCGCCTATCCTGGGAAAGCCTCCCTGCTTCTCGTGCTGGCGGACGTCGCCGCACTCTCGGCGGGCGGCTACTGGAGGATCTTCCGATGAGGGGCAGGTCGGGCGGATCGACGCTTGCACGGAGCGCGCTGATGGCCGCGGCGGCCGTCGTGCTGCTGGCGTTTTCTCCGATCGCCACCCCCGCGCCCGCCCTCGCCGGCGAAATCAGGTTTCGCCATGCGCCGTTCGGCGAAGTCACCGTCTACCAGCCCGCCACCCGCGCCACCCGTGTCGCGCTGTTCGTTTCCGGTGACGGCGGCTGGAATCTCGGCGTGGTCGACATGGCACGCCATCTGCTGGACATGGACGCCATCGTCGTGGGCATCGACATCCGCGACTATCTGCGGAACATCGCCGCGGCGACGGAGACCTGCCACGATTTCGCCGTCGATTTCGAAAACCTGGCGCACGCCGTGCAGCGACGGCTCGAACTGCGGGACTACCTGCCGCCGGTCCTGATCGGCTATTCCTCCGGAGCGACCCTGGTCTACGCGACTGCGGTACAAGCGCCGAAAGGCACCTTCGCCGGGGCGCTGAGTCTCGGCTTCTGTCCGGACCTTCCCCTCACGCGCAAGCCGTGCCGGGGCAGCGGCCTCGACTACGCGACCGAATCCGCGACGCGCGGCGCACCGCAGACGCTCAAAGGCGTGGTGTTCGCACCTGCGCCGCGGAATGCGACGCCCTGGGTCGCCTTCCAGGGCGACATCGATCAGGTGTGCGACGCGAACACGACGCGAAGTTTCGTCGCCCGCACGGGAAACGCCAGGCTCGTGGCGCTGCCGAAGGTCGGCCACGGCTTCTCGGTGGAGCGCAACTGGTTGCCTGAGTTCAGGTCGGCGTATGCCGAACTGGCTGCACCCGCACCGGTGGCGTCGTTGCCGGCGCTCGACGACCTTCCCCTCGTCACGGTGCCTGCGACAGCCGGGCCGGCCGCCGATCTGCAGGACCTCTTCGCCGTGCTGCTGACCGGTGACGGCGGCTGGGCGGGGCTGGATCAGGACGTGGCAGGGGCGCTGGCCGCGCGCGGCATTCCCGTGGTCGGCTTGAATTCGCTCCGGTATTTCTGGCGTCCGCGCACGCCGGAAGGCGCGGCGCGCGATCTCGAACGCGTCATCGCCAACTACAGCCGGGTGTGGCGGCGCCCGCACGTGCTGCTCATCGGTTACTCCTTCGGCGCGGACGTGCTGCCGTTTCTCTACACGCGGCTGCCGGAAGCGACGCGCGCCGCGGTACGCAGCGTGAACCTGCTCGGACCCGGCAGCCGGGCAAGCTTCGAGATTCACGTCACCGGCTGGATTCCGGGCGTCGAGGGTGCCGGTCCTGCCGTCAGGCACGAGGTCGAGCGCATGACGGATGCATCGACGCTCTGTCTTTATGGTGCCGAGGAGCGCGATTCCCTCTGCGCGGCCCTCGCGCGCCCCCGTTTGCGTGCCGTTCCCCTCGGCGGCGGCCATCACTTCGGCGGGGACTACGCGGCGATCGTGCGATCGATCCTGGAGTACGCCACGCGATGAAGACCCCCCGGCTGGAAGGTGCGCCAACTGCGGGAGATGCCTCGCGCATGAATGAGCGGCCGGCGGACAACGGTTCCTGGTGGGCGACCGATCTTGGCGAACTCCTGCGGGAAACGGGCTCCGGCAGCGACGGGCTGACCGGTGCGGAAGCCGCCGCGCGCCTGCGACGCCACGGCAGAAACGCGCTCAGGGAAGAAGGCGCCGCACACGTCGTGCCGCTGCTGTGGCGCCAGATCAGCTCGCCGGTGGTGCTGATCCTGATCGCCGCGGCCTGCCTTTCCTTCGCCCTGCGCGACGCCACCGACGGCATCATCATCCTCATCATCGTGCTGATCAGCGCCTTGCTGGGATTCTGGCAGGAGTTCCGTGCCGCGACCGCCGTGGCCAGCCTGAAGAAGCTGGTGGCGGTACAGACCGATGTCCTGCGTGACGGCGTGATCGCGCGGGTTGCGCTCACCGAGGTGGTGCCGGGCGACGTGGTCATGCTGTCGGCGGGATCCAGCGTCCCCGCCGATGGCCGCCTGCTCGAAGCCCGCGATCTGTTCGTCAACGAAGCGACGCTCACCGGCGAGACGTTTCCGGTCGAGAAGATGCCCGGCGCGGTGCCGGCGGACACGCCGCTGGCACGTCGCGTGAATGCGCTGTTTCAGGGTACGCATGTGGTCAGCGGCGTCGGCCGTATGCTGGTGGTGCGCAGCGGACGCGACACCCAGTTCGGCGCCATCGCCGACCGGCTGCAGCTGCGTCCGGAAGAGACGGATTTCGAGCGCGGCGTACGCCGGTTCGGCATGCTGCTGATCCGCGTGACGCTGATCATGGTGATCCTCATCTTCGGGTTCAACGTGTACCTGCATCGTCCGGTGCTCGATTCCTTCCTGTTCGCGCTGGCGCTCGCGGTTGGCCTCACGCCCGAGCTCCTGCCGGCCATCATCAGCGTGAATCTGGCGCGTGGCGCCCAGCGCATGGCGGCGCGCAAGGTGATCGTCAAACGGCTGGCCTCGATCGAGAATTTCGGCAGCATGAACGTGCTGTGCTCGGACAAGACGGGCACACTCACCGAAGGCACGGTGCGGCTGGATGCCGCGCTGGACACGGAAGGCGGGGCGAGTGCGCGGGTGCTGCGGCTTGCTGGACTCAATGCGGCCTTCCAGACGGGATTCAACAGCCCCATCGACGCGGCCATCCTGGCGGCGGCCGGGCAGCCTGCGACGGACATCCGCCGCCTGGATGAAATTCCTTACGACTTCACCCGCAAGCGCCTGAGCGTACTGGTGGAAATGGAGGCGCAGCCCGTCATGCTCACCAAGGGTGCGCTGACCCAGGTGTTGGCCGCGTGTACCGCGCTGGAACTGCCCAACGGTGACGCCGTCCCGATCGACGCGCCGCGACACGAGGCGCTTCTTGCGCAGTACGCGGCGTTCAGCGCCCGCGGGGTGCGCACGCTCGGCCTGGCGATCAGGAATCTGCCGGGCCGCACCACCATCGCGCGCGAGGACGAGGCCGGCATGCGCTTCGTGGGGTTCCTGCTGTTCGCCGATCCGCCGAAAAGCGGGATTGCACACACCATCGAGGAACTGCGCGGCCTCGGCGTCGCGTTGAAAATCATCACCGGCGACAACCCGCTGGTGGCGCAGGCGGTCGCCGCCCAGGTCGGCCTGTCCGGTGCGAAAATCCTCAGCGGCCAGGCCCTGCGCCAGGTGAGCGACGATGCGCTGCCGCAACGGGCGCGCGACACCGATATCTTCGCCGAGGTCGAACCGAACCAGAAGGAACGCATCATCCGCGCCCTGCGCAAGGCGGGACAGGTCGTGGGCTACATGGGCGACGGCATCAACGACGCGCCGGCCCTGCATGCCGCGGATGTCGGCCTCTCGGTGCAGGGCGCGGCCGATGTTGCCAAACAGGCCGCCGACATCGTCCTGCTGGAGCCGGACCTGGCGGTGCTGGCCGACGGCGTGCGGGAAGGCCGTGTGACGTTCGCCAACACGCAGAAATACGTCTTCATGGCCACCAGCGCCAATTTCGGCAACATGTTCAGCATGGCCGGAGCGTCGCTCCTCCTGCCCTTCCTGCCGCTGCTCCCCAAGCAGATCCTGCTCACCAACCTGCTGACGGATCTGCCGGAAATGACCATCGCCACCGACCGCGTGGACGCACAGGCCGTGGAACGGCCGCTGCGCTGGGACCTCCGCTTCATTCGCCGTTTCATGATCCGTTTCGGCCTGCTCAGTTCCGTCTTCGACTACCTGACGTTCGCGCTGCTGTACTGCGTCCTGCAGGCGTCACCGGAGCTGTTTCGCATCGGCTGGTTCGTCGAGTCGGTGGTTTCCGCCGCCCTCGTGGTGCTGGTCGTCCGCACGCGCAGCCCCTTCTGGCAAAGCCCGCCATCCCGGGCGCTGGCCCTGGCGACGCTCGGTGTGGTGATCGCCGCGGTCGTGCTGCCTTACACACCGCTCGGCGCGGTGTTCGGTTTTCCCCCGCTGCCGTGGCTGTTCCTGGCGCTGATGGGGTTGATCGTGGCGGGCTATATCGGTGCGGCCGAAATCCTCAAGCGCTCCTTCTACAAGGTGATGCGCGCATAATGATCTTTTGTCTCGACCCACGGATCCTGATCATGCTCGAATACATGTTTTTCGATGCCGCACTGCGCGAGCGCTTCGTTGCGCGGGCGCGCGAGCTGGGTGTTGCCTGTGCGCTCAGCGACGACAGCCTGGGGCTGGTGGCGGCGGTGCCGGAGGACCTGCCGGCGGACACGGAAGCCGAGCTGGAAGCCTGCTACGACGCGCTGCAGGACGAGGAGGCGCGCCAGGTGGATGCGTCCGACGGAGAGGCGGCGAAGCATGTGGCGGGTTTTCGCCTGGACCTGCCGGACGGTCGGTCCACCACGGTACCGGTGGCGCCGGACGTCGCGCAGCGCCTGATGGCCTGCTTCAGCTTCGAGGAAATCCACGCGCTGTTCGCCACGGTGGCGCGCCATGCGCTCGATCCCCACGAGACGCCGCTGTGCAAGGTGAAGCTCGACGCCTGACGGCGATGTCGGCGGCTCAGTGCCGCTTGCGGTCTTCCTTCAGCGCGAGCGTGGCGACCTGCACGCGGTTTCTGAGGCCAAGCTTCTCCATGATGTTGCGCAGGTGGTTGCGCACGGTGTTTTCCGACAGCGTCATCTTGTAGGCGATGGCCTTGTTGGACAGGCCTTCCTTGACGTGGTCGACGATTTCCATCTCGCGTGCGGTGAGCGAGGCGAGCGCGCTGTTGGCGAGTTCGCCGCGCGCCATCTTCTGCATGACGTTGAGCGGAAAGCTGCTCTGGCCGTCGCACACGCTGCGGATGGCGGCGAGCACCTGCTCGGGGTCGCTCGACTTGATGACGTAGCCGTCGACGCCGGAGGAGATCGCTTCGGAGATTTCCTCGTCGGAATCGGCGATGGTGAGCATGATCACCTTGATGCCGAGGTCGCGCAGCTCGGAAACGAGATCGAGGCCGTCGGCGTCGGGCAGCGAACGGTCGAGCAGGGCGGCGTCCGCCCGGTGGCCGGCGGCGAGCCAGGCGCGCAATTCGGCGGCGTTGGCGTGCTGTGCGGTGAGGCGCAGATCGGGTTCCTGCTGGATGTAGCCGGCGACGCCCATGCGCAGCAGCGGGTGATCGTCGATCAGGATGATGTTCAGGGGCGCAGGCATGGGGACTCCTCCGGTCGTCTTGTTTTCGTCGTCACGTCGGCAGACCGCGCGGTTTGCGCGGCGCCTTCTCGAATAATAAATCAAACGCGGGATTTGGCAGCCATTTCATTGCACGCGCCACCCAGGCCATCTGCCACGGGATAACGGCGTAGCTGCGGCGGCGGGCGATGCAGCGCGCGACGCGCCGGGCGGCATCGTCGGCGGCAAGGCGAAACGGCATGGGATAGGGGTTCACGCGCGTCATCGGCGTGTCGATGTAGCCGGGGGCGACGGTGACCACGGCGATGCCGCGCGCCTTCATTTCCAGGCGCAGCGCTTCGAGGTAGACGGTGGCGGCGGCCTTCGACGCCGAATACGCGCCGCCACCGGGCAGGCCGCGCACCCCTGCGACGCTGGAAATGCCGCACAGCACGCTGTCGCGAGTGAGGACAGGGATGAAGGGCTGGAAGGTGTGCACCAGGCCGAGCACGTTGGCGTCCATCACGGCGCGGAAGACCGCGGCGTCTGCGGAATTTTCGGTGAGCGTGCCGACGCTGATGCCGGCGGCGGCAATGACCAAGTCGGGCGGGCCGCACTCGGTGACGAAGGCCGCCGCTGCCGCCTGCATGGCGGAGGCGTTGCGCACGTCGGCGAGGTAGAGGCGGGCGTCGAGCCCGTTGGCGGTGGCTTCGAGGGCGTCGCGGCGGCGTCCGAGCAGGCCGAGCGTGGCACCGCTGGCGCCGTAATGGCGCGCCAACGCCGCGCCCAGCCCGGAACTCGCGCCGGTGATGAAGACGCGCCGGAACGCGGCCAAGGATTTATTTCGCCGGTTTCCGGCCGGCGCGCTCGGCGCGCGCCTTGGCGATGAGCTGGTCGAGCACCGTGAACAGGCGCGCCTCGCTGCCGGTCATCGATACCGAGGTGTGATACTTGCCGTCGATGATGAAGGCGGGCACGCCGCGCAGCTCGTAGGCGGTGGCGAGCTGCCCGCCCTGGCGCGCGAGCGACTGGGTGGTGAATGAGTTGTAGAGGCTCTCGAATTTCTTGCGGTCGACGCCCTGCTTGGCGATCCAGTCGCCGAGCACCGCGGGGTTGTCGAGATTGAGGTTCTGCACATGGTAGGCATTGAACACTTTTTCGTGCAGGCGATCGATCAGGCCCATCTGGGCGAGGGTGTGATAGAGCTTGGCGCCGGCCATCCAGTCGTCGCGGAATACCGCAGGCAGGCGGCGGATCTGCGCGTCCTTCGGCAGGGTCTTCAGCCAGGCCTGCAGGCCGGGTTCGAGCTGGTTGCAGTGCGGACAGCGGTACCAGAAGAACTCCAGCACCTCGATCCGGTTGCCGGTCGCCACCGGCTTGGGCGTGGCGACACGCACGTAGTCATGACCCTCGAAGGGCTCGTCGGGCGGGGCGGCGAGCACGGACAGGGAAAGCAGGGCGGCGGCCAGAAAGGCCCAGGCGCGAGCGAGCATCAAGGTGTCTCCTGTGAAATGGGTTCTTCTCTGACCAGCGTGACCGCGATATTGTTCTGCGCGAGGCGCGCGCGGATGCTGTCGACGTCGTGCGCGCTCGCGAACGGACCGATGCGCACGCGGTGCAGCACGCCCTTGTCCGGCACTTCGGCGGTCTGGATGGCGGCTTCGATACCCAGCATCGCGAGCTGCGCCTTGAGGTTGTCGGCGTCGTTCGGATTGAGGAAGGCGCCGGCCTGCAGGTAGAGGCGCGGGGCGGGCTTCACGGCGGGGCCCGTGGGCGGTTCGGCCGGCGTGCCGCCGGGCAGCACCTTGTAGAAATCGAAGCTGGGTGCCGGTTCTGGGGTGGTCGCGGTCACGGGTGCCGAAACGCTGGGTGTGGCCGATTTCGTCGACTGGAACGGGTTGTTGCCGGTCGCCCACAGCGCGACGCCCACGGCGAGCAGGGCGCCGACGATCAGGCCGATCAGCACGCCGGTGAAAACCGGGCTGCCGCTGCGCTTGCTGGAACGGGATGCGGGTTTCGCCATGTCGCCTACATTTTCTCCGGCGCCGACACGCCAAGCAAGGCGAGGCCATTGACGATCGTGATGCGCGTGGCGTCGGCCAGCGCGAGGCGCGCAAGCCGCGTCGCCACATCGTCGACCAGGAATTTCTCGGCGTTGTACCAGGCGTGGAAATCGCCGGCCAGTCCTTGCAGATAATGCACGACGCCGTGCGGCGCGAGGTCCTTCGCCGCAGTGGCGACGACTTCCGGATATTCGGCGATGCGCTGCATCAGCGCGAGTTCGTGCGGCGCGATGAGCGGTGCGAGGTCGGCGGCGTCGAGCGTGGCGGCGTCGCCGCCCCATTCCTCGAACACGCGGCAGATGCGCGCGTGCGCGTATTGCACGTAATACACCGGGTTGTCGTTGTTCTTCGCCAGCGCGAGATCGACGTCGAAGATGTATTCGGTGTCCGGCTTGCGCGACAGGAGGAAGAAGCGCACCGCGTCCTTGCTGGTCCACTCGATGAGGTCGCGCAGCGTCACGTAGCTGCCGGCGCGCTTCGAGATCTTCACCTCCTCGCCGCCGCGCATGACGCGCACCATGGTATGCAGCAGATAGTCGGGATAGCCGTCCGCGATGCCCAGCCCCGCCGCCTGCAGGCCCGCCCTGACCCGGGCAATGGTGCCGTGGTGGTCGGTGCCCTGGATGTTGATCGCCCGTGTGAAGCCGCGCTCCCATTTGGCGATGTGGTAGGCGACGTCCGGCACGAAATAGGTGTAGCTGCCGTCGGACTTCCGCATCACGCGGTCCTTGTCGTCGCCGTACTCCGTGGTGCGCAGCCACAGTGCGCCGTCCTGCGTGTAGGTCTTGCCGGCGGCGACGAGCTTCGCCACCGTCGCCTCGACGCGACCGTCGGTGTACAGGCTCGACTCCAGGTAGTAGTTGTCGAAGCGCACCGCGAACGCCTGCAAGTCGAGATCCTGCTCGTGGCGCAGGTAGGCGACGGCGAACTGGCGAATCGACTCCAGATCGTTCGCATCGCCCGAAGCGGAGAACGCGCGGTCGTCCGCCTGCACCGTCTTTCGCGCCAGGAAATCGGCCGCGATGTCGGCGATGTAGTCGCCGTTGTAGGCGGCTTCCGGCCACCCGGCGTCGCCCGGTTGCAGGCCGCGCGCGCGCGCCTGCACGCTGGCGGCGAGTGTGGCGATCTGCACGCCGGCGTCGTTGTAGTAGAACTCGCGGTAGACCTCCCAGCCCTGCGCCGCATACAGATTGCAGATCGCGTCGCCGAGCGCGGCCTGGCGGCCGTGACCGACGTGCAGCGGGCCGGTCGGATTGGCGGAGACGAATTCGACCAGCACGCGTTGCCCTGCGCCGGCGTTGCCGCGCCCGAAGGCTGCGCCCTCGCTGCGCACGCGCTGCACGATGCCATGCCATGCGGCCGGCGTGAGGTGGAAATTGATGAAGCCGGCGCCGGCGATCTCCGCCTTCGCGACGAGCGGTGATTTCGGCAGTTCGAGGAGCAGCGCCTGCGCCAGCTCGCGCGGATTCTTCTTCAGCGGGCGCGCCAGTTGCATGGCGGCGTTGCTGGAAAAATCGCCGTGCGTCGGATTCTTCGGACGCTCGATTTCCAGGCTCACCGGCGCGTCGGGCGCGATGGCTTCGAGTGCGGCGCCGACCAGCAGGGCGAGCTGTTCCTTGAGCGGATGAATACTGGACATGGGGGACAGGAAGACGTCGCCGTCTCCGGTGTCGAACGGAAGCAGGCGATTATAAGCGCCGCGCGTGGGGCATCAAAATACCAGCGGATCGACATCGAGCGACCAGCGCGCCACGCGCGGGCGGATCGTGTCCAGGCGCGCGCGCCAGTCGCGCACGAAGGCCTGCAGCGCGGTGCGCGAGGCCGATTGCACCAGCAGTTGCGCGCGCTCGAGATTGGCGACCCGCGCCATCGGCGCCGGGGTGGGGGTGAACACGCGGATGCGTGCCGCATCGGGCGCGTCGGCGGCAGCACGGCGCAGGAAGGCGAGCGCGGCGTCCATCGCCGGTGCTTCGGCGCGCAGCAGCACCTGGCGCGTGAAAGGCGGCAGGTCGAGGCGGCGGCGCTCGGCGAGCAGGGTGCGCGCGTAGCCGGCGTAGTCGTGTTGTTGCAGAAAGCGGAACAGCGGATGGTCGGGGAATGCGGTCTGGATCAGCACGCGGCCGGGTTTCTCCGCGCGGCCGGCACGCCCGGCCACCTGCATCAGTTGCGCGAACAGGCGTTCGGTGGCGCGAAAATCCGGGCTGTACAGCGCGCCGTCGGTGTCGAGGATGAGCGCCAGCGTCATGTCGGGAAAGTCGTGGCCCTTGGCCAGCATCTGCGTGCCGACCAGCACGTCGACCTCGCGCGCGCGCATCGCCTCGCCCAGTTCCGCCCAGGCGCGCGGCTGCATGGAATCCCGATCGATGCGGCGGATGCGCGCAGCGGGCAGCAGTGCCGCGAGTGTTTCCTCCAGCCGCTGCGTGCCCTGCCCGAGGGGCTTCAGGTCCGGGTTGCCGCAGTCGGGACAGGCCACGGGGATGCGTGCGTCGAATCCGCAATGGTGGCATTTGAGGCGGTGCGCGGCGCGGTGCAGCACCAGCCGCGCCGAGCAGTGCGGGCACGGCGCGACCCAGCCGCAACCCGGACAGTACAGTGCGGGCGCATAACCGCGGCGGTTGAGGAACACCAGGCTTTGCTCGCCGCGCGCCAGGGTGGCGGCGAGCGCGTCGCGGGCGGGGCGGGTGAGGCCGTCCTCCTGCGGCAGGTGACGCAGGTCGAGCAGTTCGATCTCGGGCAGGCGTGCGTGCGCGACCGCGCGTGTTTTCAACTCGATCAACTGGTAGCGGCCGGACAGCGCCTGTGCGTAACTCTCCAGCGAAGGCGTGGCCGAGCCGAGCACCACCGGCACCGCGCGCTGCTTGGCGCGCGCGATGGCGACGTCGCGCGCCGAATAGCGCAGGCCGTCCTGCTGCTTGAAGGAAACGTCATGCTCCTCGTCGACGACGACGACGCCGAGCCGTGGCAGCGGCGTGAACACCGCCAGCCGCGTGCCGAGCAGCACGTCGGCCGCCGGCGCGGCGAGCCAGTTTTCGGCGCGGACCTTGTCAGCCAGACCGCTGTGCAAGGCGACGATGCGCCGGCCCGGAAAGCGCGTGCGGAAATGCTGTTCCAGTTGCGGGGTGAGCGCGATCTCCGGCACCAGCACCAGCGCCTGCCGCCCCTGTTGCAGCGCGGCGGCGATCAGCCGCAGGTAGAGCTCGCTCTTGCCGCAGCCAGTGACGCCGTGGACCAGGTGCACGCCGAAGCCACCGAGCGCGGGCAGCAGGCACTCCAGCGCGGCCTGCTGCTCGGCGGTGGGGACGGGCGCCGGTGCGTCGGGTTGCGGGGCCACCGCAGGTGCGTCGGCGGTCCAGGCGGCCCAGCCGGCTGCCACCAGCGCGGCGGCGTGGCGCATCTGCCCCTGCGCGCGCAGCGTCGCGCGCGCGACTGGCGCGGCGCGCAAGGCGTCGAGCAGGGCGCGCCGGGTGCGTGCGCGCGCCGGCGCTTCGGCGTCGCGCCCGGCTTCGGTCAGCACGAGCCAGGGCGTATCCGCCGCGAAGGGGGTGGCGTTCTTCAGGCGCGGCGGCAGCGCGGCGAGCAGCACGGCGCCGAGCGGGTGGTGGTAATACCCGGCGCAGAACTGTGCCAGGCGCAGCAGTTCCGCCGGCAGCGCGGGCCGGTCGTCGAGCACGCGCAGCACGTCGCGCAGTTTGGTGGCGTGCGGGCTGGCGGTGGTTTCGCCGAGCACGACCCCGACCTGGCGGGTGCGTCCGAAGGGCACTTCGACCAGCGTGCCCGCTGCCAGCGGAGTGTCTGTCGCCAGGCGATAGTCGAACAGCCGGTGAAGCGGCGTGTCGAGGGCGACCTGGAGAATGACGGACATGTGGCGGGATCGGACCTGGCGAGGCGTGACCGGGCATTATGCCCAATCCGTCCGGGTTCCCGGACAGGGCCGTTTAGTGCCGAGTGCTCAAGGCTTGTCGCGGAACATGGTACAAACTACTGTTCGACAAGCGAAATCGCCGCTTGTCCACGAAATCTGTGGATAATTTTGTGGGTTATTGGGCGCAAGATGCGGCAAAGCCCGTCGTTGCGTGACGGTCCGTCAACGACCAAAAACCGGGCAAAATGACTTTTCGATATAAATCATGGACTTATAAAGACACTGCCGCTGTCAAGCCCTTGACACAAAAAAAGTTCCGGTTCAATTCAGACTGTGTATAAGTCGATGCTTCTATGACCGGTACGAGGCCGCCCGCACCCCCGGAATGGGGCGCGAAAGCCAATTGAAACAAAGACTTAAACCTGCTGGATGCCGGTGATGACCCAGCCGCCGGGGCCGTCGGCCGGCTTGCTGAGGTGCCACACTTCGTCGAAGGGTTCGGCGGGCTGGTTGGCGGCCTCGCGGGCGCTGCCGGTGAAGCGAACGCTCACCACATGGCGCTGGTCCTCGTCGAGCGCTTCCAGCACCTCGGCGCTGACGTTCAGCACGTCGGTGGTCTGCGCGTCCGTGCCGCGCTCGGCGATCTGCATCGACAGCTCGGCGAACACCTCGGGCGAGGTGAACGCGCGCAGGTCGTCCAGGTTGCCGGCGTCGAAGGCGGCCTGCAGGCGGATGAAGTTGACCTGTGCCTCGCGTGCGAAGGCGGCGGCGTCGAAGCCGGGCGGGAAGCTGCGCGTGGCGTGGGGACTGCCGCCTGCGGCCGGTGTGGCGTCGAAGGCTGCCGGCGCCTGCGGCGGCAGGCCGGCATATTGCATCGCCGGTTGCGGCGCGTTGCGGCGCATGGCCAGGCGGAACAACAGGAAGGCGCCCATGGCCAGCAGCGCCAGCATGAGGACGTTGGCCATTTCTTCGCCGAGGCCGAGGTGAGACGCCAGGGCGGCGAGGCCCAGACCGGCCGCCAGACCGGCGATCGGCCCCATCCAGCTGCGCTTCTGCGGCGCGGCCTGCGCGGGAGCGCCGGCGGTCTGCTGGCGCTGCGGCGCGGGGGCAGCCTCTTTCTTCGCGGGTGCGCTGCGCTGCATGCCGAAGGACTTGCCGCCGCCGAGGCGCTTGGCTTCGGCATCGTGCGCGACGAGGCCGAAACCGAGGAAAACGGCGAAGAGGCTGATGAGGAAGGTTTTCACAGGGGGACTCCTTGGTTCGGGTTCATGCGGGATGGTCTGCCGGGCATCGCTGCGGCAGGCACGGACATGGTGGGGCCTTGCCCCACCTCGTGAAAAGTCGATTTTTATACGTGAAACACTCGAAATTTTCGATGTTATTGATTCGGCCATCTGAAGTTTGAAGTGGCGGGGTAATCCGATTCGATATTGCAAGGTCGGGAAGGTGAATGGGCCGAAGCAATAATCAATTAAAACAGCGCTCTATTGAGGCGGCTCAACGAATCTGTCCACCCCTGAAGCGCTTGCAAACCGATACGGTTTCAAACTTCTTCGTGCCGCCTCAATAGTCCGGCTCTGCCCGTCAGGCGCGCAGCGCCCGGCTGTGACGGTGAACGGTGTCCACCAGCACGGTGACCTTGTCGGGGTCGGTGAACTGCGAAATGCCGTGGCCGAGATTGAAGACGTGGCCGGGGTGGTTGCCATAGCTGTCGATGATGCGCTCGGCCTCGGCGCGGATGATCTCCGGCGTGCCGTGCAGGGTGCAGGGATCGAGGTTGCCCTGCAGGGCGACGCGGTCGCCGACGCGACGGCGCGCCTCACCGATGTCGACGGTCCAGTCCAGACCGACGGCGTCCGCGCCGATACCCGCCATGGCCTCCAGCCAGTTGCCGCCGCCCTTGGTGAAGATGATGCTCGGCACGACGCGGCCTTCGCGCTCGCGGATGAGGCCGGCGACGATTCTTTCCATGTAGGCGAGCGAGAACTCGCGGTAGGCGTGGGGCGTGAGGCTGCCGCCCCAGGAGTCGAAAATCATCACCGCCTGCGCGCCCGCCTCGATCTGCGCGTTGAGGTAATCGGTCACCGCGTGCGCGGTGACGTCGAGGATGCGGTGCAGCAGATCGGGGCGACCGTACAGCATGGTCTTGATATGGCGGTAATCGTCCGAGCTGCCGCCTTCGATCATGTAGCACGCCAGGGTGTAGGGGCTGCCGGCGAAGCCGATGAGCGGCACCGCGCCGTCGAGCGCGCGGCGGATCGAGCGCACCGCGTCCATCACGTAGCCGAGCTTGTCGGTGGGATCGGGCGCCGTGAGGTCGCGGATTTCCCATTCGTCGCGCAGCGGGCGCTCGAAGCGCGGCCCCTCGCCCTGCGAGAAATACAGCCCCAGACCCATCGCGTCGGGCACGGTGAGAATGTCGGAAAACAGGATCGCGGCGTCGAGCGGATAGCGGGCGAGCGGTTGCAGCGTGACCTCGGTGGCGAGGTCGGGGGTCTTGCACAGGGTGAGAAAGTCGCCGGCGCGCGCACGCGTGGCGTTGTACTCCGGCAGGTAGCGTCCCGCCTGGCGCATCAGCCACAGCGGCGTGTAATCGGTCGGCTGGCGCAGCAGGGCGCGCAGGAAGGTGTCGTTTTTCAGGGTGGACATGGCACGGAGCCCTTGCGGGGCGCGGATGCAAAGCCCCGATTCTAGCAGGCCTGGCGCCTGCCCGCCCCGTGCCGTCCCGGATTCACATGCGGCGGAAACTCCATTCGCCGCGCCCGCTCGGGCAGGCCAGCACCTCCCTGGGCTTGCGGCCGTCGACCGCCAGCGTGGCATAGCGGCAGCCGTCGCGGGCGTCGCCGCGCGGGGTGAAGTCGTAGCGGTGGCCACCGCCGTTCCACACCACCGGCACGCCGGGCCGGCCGAGTTCGAGCGCATGGCCCATGCAGGCACGGTCGCGGTCGTCCATGCTGTCGCCGACGGCGTGACCGAGCACTGCGCCGAGCACGCCGCCGACCACCATGCCGACCACGCGGTCCTCGCGTCCGGCCACCTGTCCGCCGATCACTGCGCCCGTGACACCGCCGATCACCGCGCCGATTTCGTCGCGGTTGCAGCGCCCGGACGAAACGCCGTAGTCGGCCACGTACACCGCGCCGCTGCGGCCGTGGTGGCGGTGCTTCGCCTTGTTCTTTTCCTTGTAATACCCGTGCGCCGGTGCATGCTGCGGCGGGTCGGCGAAGACCGGCGCGGCGAGGCCTGCGGCGAGGGCAAGGGCGAGGGCGTGTTTCATGTCGTAGAGTTCCCGGGTGAATAACCAATTGAATAATCAATCAAGTAACGGCTGCACCCGCCGCAACTGTAGCGTTTCGCGCAGTTCAGTTGTAGCGCGGATGGTAGTCGCGGTACCCGCGTGCCTGCGCGTCATACTTTTCGGCGCGGATGGCGCGGCTGGCCGCATCCAGCGTTGCGTCGAGGTGGCGGAATTCGTGGACGTCGAGGCGGCCGTCGGCAAGGAATTGGCGTTTCATCGCGGCGATGCCGTGCTGCTGGCGCGCGAGGGCATGGAATTCTTGCAGGGTGAGTTCGCCGCTGCGCAGGCCCGCTTCGATGCGGGCCTGCTGCCAAGCCTGGCGGGCGTCGATCTGCTGGCTGAATTGCTGGCTCTGCTTCAGCGCCTGCGCCGGCGCGAAGGCGTTGCCGTCGCCACGGTACCAGTCGGCCTGCGCGCCGGTCGCGGCGAGGCCGACGGCGGCGGCGATGTGGATCAGGGTCTGCTTGATCGATCTGGCTTGCATGGGTTGTTCCTTTTCTTGCCGGAGGGTCGGACACGTGGTGCGCTGGCGACGGTTGTAATGTAGCGACGCCGTGTGAGCGGGATGTGTAGCCTGTGCAACAGCGTGTAACAGTGTGTAACAGGGGCCTGCCGGGCAGGCCCAAGGTTTCGCCGAAAATCGCCGATCATTCATGCCGCCGCGCCGCGATTCGAACCCGACTTCGGCTAGAATCGGCGGCCTTTTCTTTTTGCCGTCCCCCCGGAGAACCCGATGCGCACCATGAAACTCGCCGCCGCCCTGATTGCGGTGGGCGCCTGTCTGCCCGGCCTTGCCGCCGCCACCAACGGCATGATCATGGAAGGCTACGGCCCCATTGCCACCGGCATGGGCGGCGCGGCGCTGGCGTACGACAACGGCAGTGCCGCGCTGGCGAACAACCCCGCCACGCTCGGGCTGATGGCCGACGGCCACCGCGTCGACGTGATGCTGGGCTACGTCGGGCCCGACGTGTCGGCGCCCGGCACCTTCGGCGACTCCAGCGCGGACGCGTTCTACATGCCGGCGTTCGGCTACGTGGCGAAACAGGGTGACTTCGCCTGGGGCGCCGGCATCTACGGCCAGGGCGGCATGGGCACCGAGTACGCCAGCGGCGACATGGCCCAGGTCGGCGTCGGCCGCGTCATCTTCCCGCTCGCCTGGCGCGCCAATGCGCGCCTCACGATCGGCGGCAGCGTCGACCTCGTGTGGGCGGGCATGGACCTGGTCGCCGATCTCGATGGCAATGGCAGCAAGGACATCGACTTCAAGGACGACAGCGATTTCACCGGCCGTGCCAAGGGCTACAGCCTTGCCGCCAAGCTCGGCTTCACCTACCGGCTCAACGACGCGCTCACCCTCGGCGGCGTCTACCAGAGCGCCGGCAACCTGCCCGATCTCAAGGGCGCCGGCTACAAGGTGACCGGCTTCGACATGCCCGCCATGGTCGGACTCGGCTTCGCCTGGCAGGCGAGCGAGCGCTTGCTGGTCGCCGCCGATCTGAAGGATGTGCTGTGGGGCGACAGCATGAACACCGTGACCATTCTGCAGAACGGCATGACGCTGGCGCCATTCCAGCAGGACTGGGACAACCAGGTCGTCGTGTCCGCCGGCCTTGCGTGGAAATTCACTGGCGCGCTTACCGGGCGCATCGGCTACAACTACGGCAAGAATCCGATTCCGGACGAATTCGTCAATTATCTGTGGCCGGCAACGGTCGAACATCACTATACGGCGGGTTTTGGCTACACCTTCGGCGGGCGCTCGCAAGTCAACTTCGCGCTCAGCTACGCGCCGGAGAACTCGGTGACGGGGACGGGAGCGATGAATGGCGGCATGGTCATCGACCACAGCCAGCTCAACTGGCAGTTGATGGTCAGCCACCGCTTCTGAGCGGACGGCACGCAAAAGACCGGGGGAGGATGGGGGCCCGGCCTCCTGCGTCCGGTTACGGCTTTTGCGGATCCTCCTTCTCCGTCCCGACTGGAGCCGATTCCGGCTGGTTTGCCGCCGGATCCGGCCCGGCTGCCGTGCCGTCGACCCGCTCGACGGCGTTGTCCTGTACCTGCTGCGCGGCCTGTTCCGCCGCCTGGTCGACGGGCCCGGCGTTGTCGCAGCCGTAAAGCGTCAGCAGGCCGGCGAGCACCGCGAGCGTGCCCAGGGTGGCGCGCCGCGATGCGGTGAACGCATCGGCATCATTCCTTTCGCGCATCTCATTCACCTTTCTTCGGGCCGCCGGCCTGCATGCGATCGCTGCCGAGGGCGGCGCGGATGAATTCCTCGCGGCTCAACACCTTGTCGCCGTTGGCGTCGCCTTCCGCGAAGGCCGCCTCGGCCCCGCCGGCGGCCCGGAATTCCTCGAGGCTGATGCGGCCGTCACCGTTGACGTCGGTGGCCTTGAAGTCGGCCATGGGCGAACCGGCAAGCGCTGCCGGGGCGGCAAACGCGCCCAGCGCGTACAACAGGGCCAGATTGCGGATGTGATGGGAAACGGGTTTCATCTCGGTGTATCTCCTGTGACAAGTGAAGTCGGATGCGTGGGCATCCGGAGTGCATGGAGCGACAACCGTGCCAGCTTTGTATTGTTTAATTCAAACAACAAGTTACGGCGGCCCCGTCGTTGCGGTGACAGGTGTGGGGGCCGGCTGTAGGGGATTTCTGTCGCGCGCCGGCGACAGATACGCCGGCGTCGTGCAAGTCATTGGTTTATCGCAAACAAATTGTCGCCCGTCGGCGACAGCCACCCCGGCCGGTGTCGCTCAGCCGGCGTCGTCGCGGCTGCGGAACAGCGCGGGGTCGAGCCCGTGGCGCTGCAGCAGGCGATAGACCTCGGTGCGGTTGCGCCCGGCGAGGCGGGCGACTTCACTGGCCTGGCCGCGGGTGAGCTTGAGCAGGCTGACGAGATAGTCGCGCTCGAAGGCGGCGCGCGCTTCGGCGAGTGGCTGGATTTCCGCCGGCTTGTCGCGCAGCGCGCGCGCCACCAGCGCGGCGGGGATGGTCGAGGTCGGGCACAGCGCGACGCATTGCTCCAGCACGTTGTGCAGTTGACGGATGTTGCCCGGCCAGTCCGCCGCGGCGAGCATGTCGAGGGCGTCGGGGGCGAAACCGTGGATGCGCCGCTGGTAGCGGGCGGCGAGCGTGGCGAGGAAGTGTTGCGCCAGCAGCGGGATATCCTCGCGTCGCGCGCGCAGCGGCGGCAGCGTGAGGTTGACGACGTTGAGACGGTAATACAGGTCTTCGCGGAAGCGGCCTTCGGCGATCGCCTCGTCGAGGTCGCGGTGGGTGGCGGAGAGGATGCGCACGTCCACCCTGCGCGCCTCGGTAGCGCCGACCGGACGCACCTCGCCTTCCTGCAGCACGCGCAGCAGCTTGACCTGGAGCGGCAGCGGCATGTCGCCGACCTCGTCGAGAAACACGGTGCCGCCGTCGGCGCTCTGGAACAGGCCCGGGTGGTCGCGTCCGGCGCCGGTGAAGGCGCCCTTGACGTGGCCGAACAGCTCGGACTCGAGCAGCTCGGCCGGAATCGCGCCGCAGTTGATCGCGACGAAGGGGTGCGCGTAGCGCGGACTGGCGCGGTGGATGGCGCGCGCGAGCAGCTCCTTGCCGGTACCCGACTCGCCCTGGATGAGGAGCGCAGCGCCGCTTTGCGCGGCCAGGCGCGCCTCGGCGAGCAGCGTCTCCATCGCCGGACTGGCGGTGACGATCTCGCTGCGCCATTGGTCGTCGACCGCGTCGGGGGCGCTGCCGGCGAGGCGCGTGGCGCGCCGCAGCAGGTCGACGAGGGTGGGCGCGTCGTAGGGCTTGGTGAGGTAGCCGAACAGGCCCTGCTGCGTGGCTGCGACCGCGTCGGGAATGGTGCCGTGCGCGGTCAGCACGATCACCGGCAGCGCCGGATCGCGCGCATGGATGGCGCGGAACAGCGCCATGCCGTCCATGCCCTGCATCTGCATGTCGGTCAGCACCGCGTCAGGACGGGCGAGCGCGAGCTGCGTGAGCGCCGCCTCGCCACTGTCGACGGCGTCGACGCGAAAGCCGTTCGCCTCCAGGCGCAGGGTGATGAGCGCGCGCAGCGCCGCGTCGTCGTCGACGACCAGGATGGACGGTTTCTTCATGCGGCAGGTGGGTGGGAGATCATGGTGTACGGGGCGGTGTGCTGTGCTGTTGCAGGGATTTTTCCAGTGCCTTGATCTGATCGAGCTTCTCCTGCAAGACCTGTGCCTGCGCGCTCTGCTGGCGCAGCTCGATACGCGCGCGCAGCGTGCGCTTCATCAGCTCGATCACCGCGCGTGCGCGAGGGGTTGCGTCGTCGATGGCGGCCAGGCTCTTCAGCGCGCGTTCGTGGGCCTCGCTGCCGTCCTCGCGCTCGAGCAGGGCGGCCTGCTGGAAGCGTCGGGCGTCGTCGAGACGGCGTTCGGCGTCCAGCGCGGCGAGTTCGCGCCGACGCTGCTCGGGGGTGAGCGCCGCGACGCGCGCCAGCTCGGCGGATACCGCAGAGACCCCCAGCCCGCTCTCCAGCGCGGGCAGCACCGGCTTGTCCGGCGGCAGGGCGCAAGCGCCCAGTATCGACAGCCAGGCGGCAAGCAGGACGGGTTTCAGGTTCATCGGGACAACGGCTATACGGGCCAGGTTAAACAAAAACAGGTCGACCACGGCGCGCAGTCGACGACTTCGGCGCTGCCACCGGCCGCGAGCTGTGCTTCGCGTACGATCGACAGCCCCAGGCCGCTGCCTTCGACGGCGCTGGCAGGCTGGTGGCTTCCCTGGAAAAACGGCTCGAACACGCGATGGCGCTCGGCGACAAGAATGCCCGGGCCCATGTCGCACACCCACAGTGCGACCGTGCCCGCCTGTGGCGCGCTCTTCACCAGGATGCGCCCGCCCTCGGGGCTGAAGCGGACCGCGTTGGACAACAGATTGTCCAGCGCGGTTTCCAGTTGCGCGCGATCCGCGCGCACGGCGGCGGCGTCGAGCTGCGTGTCGACGGTGAGGCGGCGCGCGTCGAGGGCGAGCCGGTGGCGCGCCAGCACGCCGTCCACCACGTCCGCCAAGGGCTGCTCGGCGGTCGCCGGACGGACCGGTTCGCGCACCATGCTGCCGTAGCGGATGAGTTCCTCGATGCGTCGCTGCAGGTCGCGGCTGCCCTGGTCCATGATGGCGACGATGTCGCGCTGGCGCGCGTTGAGGCGACCGGCGAGCTCGTCGTTGAGAAGCGCGACGCCTTCGCGCAGCGAGGCGAGCGGCGTTTTCAGTTCGTGCGAGACGTGACGCAGGAAGCGTGTTTTCTGTGCTTCCAGCGCCTGCAGACGCTGGCGCAGCCAGTCGATTTCGCGCCCCAGTTCGACCATGTCCTGCGGTCCGCTGATCGCCGGCAGCGGTGCGAGATTGGCCTGGCCGAGCTGCTGGATCGCCGCCTTGAGCTGGCGGATGGGGCGGTTGATGAGCCAGGAGAACACCGCCGCCAGCAGGAGCGTCAGCGGCACCAGCGCGAGGCCGAGTCCGATCAGGCGCTGGCGGGTGGACTGCACCGTCGCTTCCAGTGCCTGCTGGTCGCGCTGTACGGCGGCGTCGGCCTGTTCCTGCAACGTGCGTGCGTCGCCATGCAGCGTGGCGAATTCGGGTTCCAGCGCATGAAAGCGCGCGCTGTCGAGAAAGGCGCCGGGGCGCACCGTGTGGTACAGCGCGGCGCTGGCGCGGTCGAGGCGCGCCAGTGTCGCGCGCGCGGCGGCGTCGCCGAGCGGTGTGTCGAGTTGCGCCAGGCGGCTGTGCAGGGTGGCATGGGCGCGCTCCAGGACCTCGCCGAATTCGGCGTCGCGCAGCAGGTGATACTGACCCGCAGCGCGCTGCAACTGGCTCACCGATTCCCCCACCTGGCGCACGTCACGCGTCACCGCAAGGCTGTCGCGGGCGAACTGGCGCTGCGTGTCGACCACGCCCTGCAGCACGTGTACGACGTTGATGAGGCCACTGGCGAGCGGCACGATCAGCACGCCCATGGCGACGATGACCAGGATGGTGAACGAGCGCGGATAGTAGGGGCCGGCAGCCATGCGCACAGTGCGGAACGGAAACCGCACAGCATACCGCGATTCGGCGGGCCCGCCGGCGCCCGCGCCGGCTTCAGGCGAGACCGAGATGGGCGAGGATGCCTTTGGCCGCCTCGCGGCCTTCCCATACCGCGGTGACCACCAGGTCGGAGCCACGCACCATGTCGCCGCCGGCGAACACCTGCGGGTTGGCGGTCTGGTAGGGGTGGCGACCACCGCGCGCGATGACGCGGCCGCCGTCGTCGGTGGCGATGCCGTGCTCGGCGAACCACGGCTGCGGATTCGGGCGGAAGCCGAAGGCGACGATGACGTGGTCGGCGGGCACGATCTCCTCCGAACCCGGCACCACCACTGGCGTGCGGCGGCCGCGTGCGTCCGCGGGGCCAAGTTCGGTGGTGACGAGCTTCACCCCTTCGACGTGGTCGCCGCCGACGATCTCGACGGGCTGCCGGTTCCACAGGAAAGCGACGCCTTCTTCCCGGGCATTGGCGACCTCGCGCCTGGAGCCGGGCATGTTCTTTTCGTCGCGGCGGTAGGCGCAGGTGACGCTGGCGGCGCCCTGTCGGATGCTGGTGCGGTTGCAGTCCATCGCGGTGTCGCCGCCGCCCAGCACCACCACGCGCTTGCCCTTCATGTCGTGGAAGACTTCGCCGGGTCGGGTGAGTCCGAGGCAGTTCCTGACATTGGAAATCAGGAAAGGCAGCGCTTCGAGTACGCCCGGCAGGTCCTCGCCGGGGAAGCCGCCCTTCATGTAGCGGTAGGTGCCCATGCCCATGAATACGGCATCGTATTCGTCGAGCAGCGCCTGCATCGGCACGTCGCGGCCGATCTCGGTATTGAGGCGGAACTCGATGCCCATGCCCTCGAACACCTCGCGGCGGCGGGTCATGACGGTCTTTTCCATCTTGAATTCGGGGATGCCGAAGGTGAGCAGGCCGCCGATTTCCTCGTGGCGGTCGTACACCACCGCCTGCACGCCGTTCCTCGCCAGCACGTCGGCGCAGGCGAGACCGGCGGGGCCGGCGCCGATCACTGCGACGCGCCTGCCGGTCGCCACGACGTTCGACATGTCGGGGCGCCAGCCGGCCTTGAACGCTTCCTCGGAGATATAGCGCTCGATCTGGCCGATGGTCACCGCGCCGAAACCGCCGACGTTCGGCCCGCCGCCGACAGCTTCGCCGAAGCCGTCGGTGTTGAGGGTGCACGCGCCTTCGCACAGCCGGTCCTGCGGGCAGACGCGTCCACACACCTCGGGCAGCGAGTTGGTGCGGTGGGAGAGCTCGGCGGCCTCGAACAGGCGGCCTTCGGTGATGAGCTTCAGCCAGTTCGGAATGTAGTTGTGCACCGGGCACTTCCACTCGCAGTAGGGGTTGCCGCAACCGAGGCAGCGGTCGGCCTGTTCCTGCGCGTGCGCCGGGGCCATCAGCGCGTAGATCTCGCGGAATTCGTTCTTGCGGACCTCGGCCGGCGTCTTGGCGCCGTCGCGGCGCGCCTGCTTCAGGAAATGGAATACGTCACCCATCGTCATGCTCCCACCACAACACGCGCCGGCCCGAGGATGTCCTCGACCAGGTCTTCGAGCGAAATCCGCTTTGGCTTGACTAGCCAGACCTTCGCCAGGGTGGCGTCGAAATCGGCGAGCAGGGCCCTGGCGCGCGCGCTGCCGGTGAACTCCTGGTGGCGTGCGATCTGCGCCCTGAGGTAAGCGCGGTAGGGCTCGGTGTCGTCGCCGGTGATGCGGATGGAGTCGACCATTTCCTTGTTGAGCCGGGAGACGAAATCGCCTGTCTCGTCGACCACGAAGGCCATGCCGCCCGACATGCCGGCGCCGAAGTTCAGCCCGGTCTCGCCCAGCACGATCACCGTGCCGCCGGTCATGTATTCGCAGCCATGGTCGCCGACGCCTTCCACCACCGCCAGCGCGCCGGAGTTGCGCACGCCAAAGCGCTCGCCGGCCATGCCCGCGGCGTAGAGCTCGCCGCCGGTGGCGCCGTACAGGCAGGTGTTGCCGATCAGCGTGTTGCGATGCGCCTCGAAGGTGGCGGCCCGTGGGGGGTGGATCACCAGGCGGCCGCCGCCCATGCCCTTGCCGACGTAGTCATTGGCGTCGCCTTCGAGTATGAGGGTGAGCCCCTTGTGGTTCCACACACCGAAGCTCTGGCCAGCCGAACCGCTGAGACGGATGCGGAGGGTGTCGTCCGGCAGACCCGCGCTGCCATGCATCCGGGCGATCTCACCCGACAGGCGTGCACCGATCGAGCGGTTGACGTTGCGTACCTCATAGCGCAGCTCGACCGCGGTGCCGGCCCTGATCGCGTCGCGGGCGTCGGCGACCATGCGTTCCGCCAGTTCGCCCTTGTCGAACGAGGGATTGCGCTCCTGCTGGGCGAAGCGGGGAGCATCCGCCGGAATGTCGCCCTGGCCGAGCAGCGCGTCGAGCTTCAGGCGTCCCTGGCGCGGCGTATCGCCGGCCGCGAGTTCCAGCAGATCGGTGCGGCCGATGAGGTCGGTGAGCCTGCGGATACCGAGGCTGGCCATCAGCTCGCGCGTTTCCTCGGCGACGAACCTGAAATAGTTCACCACCATGTCGGGCAGGCCGACGAAGTGGTCGCGGCGCAGGGTCTCGTTCTGCGTGGCCACGCCGGTGGCGCAGTTGTTGAGATGGCAGATGCGCAGGAACTTGCAGCCCAGCGCGATCATCGGGCCGGTGCCAAAGCCGAACGACTCGGCACCGAGGATCGCCGCCTTCACCACGTCGAGGCCGGTTTTCAGGCCACCGTCGGTCTGCACCCGCACCCGTCCGCGCAGGCCGTTGGCGCGCAACACCTGCTGCGCCTCCGAGAGGCCCAGCTCCCACGGCGTGCCCGCGTATTTGACCGATGAGAGTGGGCTCGCGCCGGTGCCGCCGTCGTAGCCGGAGATGGTGATGAGGTCGGCGTAGGCCTTGGCGACGCCCGCGGCGATGGTGCCGACACCGGGTTCGGCGACCAGCTTCACCGACACCAGCGCGTCGGGGTTGACCTGCTTCAGGTCGAAGATGAGCTGCGCCAGGTCCTCGATGGAATAGATGTCGTGGTGCGGCGGCGGCGAGATGAGCGGCGTGCCGGGCTTGCAGTGGCGCAAGGACGCGATCAGCGGCGAGCACTTGTCGCCCGGCAGCTGGCCGCCCTCGCCGGGCTTGGCGCCCTGCGCCATCTTGATCTGCAGCACCTCGGCGTTGACCAGATAGGTCGCGGTGACGCCGAAACGGCCGGAGGCGACCTGCTTGATCTTCGACATCCTGACGGTGCCGTAGCGCTTCGGGTCCTCGCCCCCCTCGCCCGAGTTGGAGCGGCCGCCAATGCGGTTCATGCCCTCGGCGAGCGCCTCGTGCGCTTCCGGCGACAGCGCGCCGAGCGACATCCCGGCGGAGTCGAAGCGCTTGAGAATGACCTCCAGCGGCTCGACCTCGTCGAGCGGAATGGGCGTGGCGGGCTTCAGCTTCATCAGGTCGCGGATCATCGCCACCGGGCGGTTGTTGACCAGCGCGGAATATTTCTTGTACTCCGCGTAGTCGCCGGTCTTCACCGCCTTCTGCAGCTGCTGCACCACGTCCGGGTTGTAGGCGTGGAACTCCTCGCCGAACATGAACTTCAGGAGGCCGCCGGCCGACAGCGGCTTCAGCGGGTTGAACGCGGCGCGATGCAGGGCCATCTGGTCGATTTCCAGATCACCGAAATTGGCGCCGGAAAGCCGCGATACCGTGCCCTTCAGGCACAAGTCGACCACATCTTCATGCAGCCCGACCGCCTCGAAGAGCTGCGCGCCGCGGTAGCTCGCGACCAGCGAGATGCCCATCTTGGAGAGCACCTTGTACAGGCCCTTGTCCATGCCCTTGCGGAAGTTGGCCAGCGCCTTGTCGAGGCTGGGGCTGATCTCGCCGCTGCGCACGAATTCGCCGATCACCTGGTAGGCGAGATACGGGTACACCGCGGTCGCGCCGTAGCCGATTAGGCAGGCGTAGTGGTGCGGATCGCGTACGGTGCCGGTTTCGACGACGATGTTCGCGCTGCAGCGCAGCCCCGCGGCGATCAGCGCGTGGTGCACCGCCCCGGTGGCGAACAGCGCGTGGATCGGCATGCGGTCGCGCGCGACGTTGCGGTCGCTCAGCACCAGGATCACCTTGCCCGCCTTCACCGCGTCGACCGCGCGCGCCGTCAGTGCGCGCAGTGCGCCTTCCAGCACGGTCGCCACCGGGTCGTAGTGGAGGTCCAGCGTGCAGGTGGCGAAAGCCGGATCGTCCAGGTTCGTCAGCCTGTCGAAGGCGTTCTTCGACAACAGCGGGCTGTGCACCTCCACCCGGTGCGCGTGCGCGGGCGTTTCCTCGAACAGGTTGCGCTCGGGGCCGAAGGAGGTGTTGAGCGACATGACGATCGCTTCGCGGATCGGGTCGATCGGCGGGTTGGTCACCTGCGCGAACTGCTGGCGCAGGTAGTCGAACGGCGAACGGACTTTCTGCGAGAGCACCGCCATCGGCGTGTCGTCGCCCATCGAGCCGATCGCTTCGGCGCCGTCCTCGGCGAGCACGCGGAGGATCTGGTCGCGCTCCTCGAAACTGACGTTGAAAAGCTTCTGGTGGATCAACAGGCTTGCGCTGTCCATCAGCGCAAGGTCGGCGTCCTGGCCGGGCGGGAGATCCAGCCGCAGTGCGCTGGACTTCAGCCACTCGCGATAGGGGTTGCGCCCCTTCAGCTCATTGTCGATATCCTCCGACATCAGCAGGCGGCCGGTCTCGAGATCGGCGGCGACCATCTGGCCGGGCTTGACGCGGCCCTTCTGCTCGACGTTGGCGGGGTCGATCGGCCACACGCCGACTTCGGAGGCGATGGTGAGGATGCGGTCCTTGGTCAGCACCCAGCGCGCGGGCCGCAGACCGTTGCGGTCCAGCGTGCACACGGCGTAACGGCCATCGGTCAGCACCACGCCCGCGGGGCCGTCCCACGGCTCCATGTGCATCGAGTTGTACTGGTAGAAGGCGCGGATGTCGGGGTCCATGGCCTCGACGTTCTGCCAGGCCGGCGGAATCACCAGACGCAGGGCGCGGAACAGGCCCGCGCCGCCCATCACCAGGCCCTCGACCATGTTGTCCAGGCTCATCGAGTCGGAGCCGCGCGTGCCGACGATCGGGCGCACCGCGTCCATGTCGGGAATCAGCGGGCTGGAAAATTTCTGCTCGCGCGCGTGGCTCCAGTTGCGGTTGCCCTGTACCGTGTTGATTTCGCCGTTGTGCGCGAGGTAGCGGAAGGGCTGCGCCAGGCGCCACTGCGGCCAGGTGTTGGTCGAGAAGCGCTGGTGGAACACCACCAGGCTGGTGGCGAAGCGCGCATCGTTGAGATCCGGATAGAACACCGGCAGCTTGTCCGGCATCACCAGGCCCTTGTAGCTGATGACGCGGCACGACAGGGTGGGCACGTAGAACACCGGATCGGCCGGCTCCAGCGCCTTTTCCGCCAGACGCCGCGCGACATACAGCCGGCGTTCGAAGTCGTCCTCGGAGATATCGGCGGGCGCGTTGACGAACACCATCTCGATGTGGGGCAGCGATTCCAGCGCCGATTCGCCGCACACCGACGGATCGGTCGGCACCGCGCGAAAGCCGGCGACGACGAGCGCCTGGGCTTCCAGGCACGCCTGCAGGGTGGCGCGCGCGTGCGCCTGCGGGGTGGCGTCGCGCGACAGGAATACCAGGCCGGCGGCGTAGACGTCGCCGAGTGCCAAGCCGGATTCGCTCGCCACCGCGCGCAGGAACGCATCCGGCTTCTTGAACAGCAGGCCGCAGCCGTCGCCCGACAGGCCGTCCGCGGCGATGGCGCCGCGATGCGTCATGCAGGCGAGCGAGCCGATCGCGTGCTGCACCAGCGTGTGGCTGGGCTGGTTGTCGATTTGTGCGATGAGGCCGAAACCGCAGCTGTCCTGTTCGAAATCGGGCGAATACAGGGTTCCGTCCAGCCAGCGTTGTCGTTCCATGGTTCCGTTGTGCTCGGGCAAGAGCGGCCGGTCCGTCGGGCAGGTCGCACAAGAATTGGAAAAAAAGGGGGAGCCATTCTATTGCAGCGTGACCTACACGGCAATGCCGCCTGGGGGTCTCGCGATGACGTGCGGCCCGCGGTGTTGCTTTTTGCCAACCGAGCGCCCCGGCTGCGCTTTGCGTGCAGCGCCACGCACGTACTCGACGACACGCGGTCGCCCCAATGCAACAAATACGATGTGTGGGGTCCCGGCGAGTTCCGCGTCAAAGCGTTTGCGGGGCGCACGCCACCCAGCGGCGCTGAATCAGCGGGTAGCGCGACGGTATGATGGACGTCCCGTCGTCCACGCGTATCCCGGCATGTCGCCCGAACTCGCGCAGCAACTGCTGCTGAAAACCCTGCTGCCGCTGTCGCTGCTGATCGCCGCCGGCGGCATCTGGCCGCGCTGGCAGAGCGGCATTTCGATCATCGGCCTGCGCGGTGAGATCAACCGCCTGGTGCTGAATTTCTTCGCGCCCATGCTGTTCTTCGCCGCCGGCGCAACCGCCACGGTGGATCTGAATCTGCTGAAGCTGCCGCTGATCCTCGGTGCGGCCACCCTGTTCGGTCTCGGACTCGCCGCGCTGGCGTTGTTCGCAACCCCGCTGGGACGCGATCTTGCGGCGCCCGCGCGCGGTGCGGTGCTGCTGACGGCAGGCTTCGGCAACGTGCTGTTCTTCGGCTATCCTTTCCTCACCACGGTGTTCGGCGAGGCCGGCGCGCGCTATCCCTTCTTTGCCGATATGCTCGCGACCACGCCGCTGGTGTGGTCGCTCGGGGTGTGGATCGCGTTCCGCTACGGCAACCACAGCGAGCATGCGTCCTTCCTTTCGATGTGGCTGCGCCTGCCGCCGGTATGGGGCTTCGCGGCCGGCATCGCGGTGAATCTGTCCGGCAGCGGGCTCGAACCGCTGGTCGAGGCGGCGCGCTGGGCGGGCAGTCCGACCATCCCGTTGATGCTGTTCGTGCTGGGCTTGACGATCCCCTGGCACGACCTGCGCCCGCAAAGGGCGGTGATGGTGGCGCTGGCGATCAAGCTCGCGCTGATGCCGCTGTTCGCCCTCGGTCTCGCACTGGCATGGCCCGGTCCGCTGTCCGAACCCGCTGAGGCGGCGATCCTCGAAGCCGCCATGCCGACCATGGTGATGGTGATCGCGCTGGCCGACCGCTTCGGTCTCGACGTGCGCCTGGCCGGCCTCATCATGGGCTGGTCAACGCTTGCCGGATTGTTTACGCTGCCATTCTGGCTATGGGCGTTGAAAGGATTCACGACATGAAGATCGGATTCATCGGCAGCGGCATCATGGGCCGCCCCATGGCGGAGAACCTGCTACGTGCCGGGCACCAATTGACCGTGTACGGCCGGCGCTTCGACCGCATCGAGCCCATCCTGGTGATGGGCGCGCTCGGCAAGGGCACGCCGATGGAGGTCGCCGCCGAAACGGACGTCACCTTCACCGTCGTTTCCGACACCACCGACGTCGAGGAGATCATTCTCGGCAGCCGCGGTCTCATCCACGGCGCGCGCCCCGGCCACACCATCGTCGACATGAGCACGGTGTCGCCGGCGGCCACGCGGCGCATCGCCGCGGCACTCGCCGAACGCGGCGTGCACATGCTCGACGCGCCGGTGTCGGGCGGCGAGACGGGGGCGCGTGAAGGCACGCTGTCGATCATGGTGGGCGGCGAGGTACCGATCTTCGAGAAGGTGCGTCCGCTGTTCGAGATTCTTGGCAAGAGCGTCGTTCACGTCGGCGGGCATGGCGCGGGCCAGGTGGTGAAATGCTGCAACCAGATCGTCGTCGGCCTGACCTTCGAGGGTGTCGCCGAGGCCATCCTGCTGGCGCGGCGCAACGGCGTCGATCCGCTGAAGATGCGCGAGGCGCTGATGGGCGGCTTCGCCGGCAGCCGCATCCTCGACGTGCACGGCCAGCGCATGCTCGACGCCAACTACAAGCCCGGCTTCAAGGTGAAACTGCACCACAAGGATATGGCGATCGTTATGGACAACGCGCAGGAGACCGCCACGCCGCTGCCGGGCGCGGCGCTGATCGCACAGCAGATGAACGCGCTGATGGGGGCGGGCGACAGCGAACTCGATTCGTCGGCGATCATGCGGGCGCTGGAACGGCTGACCGGCGAGGTGCGCTGAGTACTGCGCGCACCCTCGTCGTCATCGGTGCGGCCAGCGGAGCGGGGGCACCCGATGCGGGTACCGCGGCGGGCCCGGCGGCGCTGCGCCGCCACCGCGCCTTGCACGCCACCCCGCTGCAACGGGTCGAATGGAACGCCATCCTGCGCGCGCCGCGCCGCGACGGCCCGCTGGATACGGTTGCGGCGCTGGGCGTGCGCCTGGCGCGGGAAGTCGAGCGCGTGCTGCGCGCGGGGAAGTTTCCGCTGGTGGTGGGCGGTGACCACTCCTGCGCGATCGGTACCTGGAACGGCGTGCGCCGCGCGCTGGCGGCGCGCGGGCCGCTCGGCCTCGTGTGGATCGACGCGCACATGGACAGCCATACCTTTGCCACCACGCCGAGCGGACAGATTCACGGCATGCCGCTGGCCGCGCTGCTCGGCGAGGGCGACGCCGCGCTCACCGGCCCGGCGCCGACGCTGTATCCGCAGCATGTCTGCCTCATCGGCGTGCGCAGCTTCGAAGCGGGCGAGGCGGCGCTGCTGCACCGGCTCGGTGTGCGCGTGTTCGCCATGGCGGAAGTGCGCCGGCGCGGGCTCGCGGCGGTGTTCGACGAGGCGCTGGCGATCGTGCGCCACGGCACCGCCGGGTTCGGCGTCAGCATCGACCTCGACGCACTCGATCCTGCCGAGGCGCCCGGCACGGGTTTGCCGGTACCCGGCGGACTCGGGCGCGTGGAGCTGGCGACGGCGCTGACCCGCCTGCGCGACGATCCCGCTTTCGTGGCGATGGAGATCGTCGAATACGACCCGCACCGTGACCGCGATCACCGCACCGCAGACGTGGTGAGCGCGCTGGTCGACGCCATCGCGCCGCCGGCGTGAAGCTCAATCGGCGCCAGGGCCGACGAAGGGATTGTCGCGCCGCTCGTGGCCGAAGGTCGACATGGCGCCGTGGCCCGGCACGAAACGCACTTCGTCACCCAGCGGGAAGAGTTTTTCCCGGATGGCACGTAGCAGCGCCGCGTGGTCGCCACGTGGAAAGTCGGTGCGGCCGATCGAGCCCTTGAACAGCACGTCGCCGACGAAGGCGAGGCGCGCCGTGCGCTGGTAGAACACCACGTGCCCGGGGGTGTGGCCGGGGCAGTGCAGCACCTCGAAGCGGATCGCACCGACATCGACCGTATCGCCATCGGCCAGCCACTGATCGGGAACGAGCGGCGGCGTTGGCGGAAAACCGAACAGCTCGGCCTGCTGCGGCAGGCTGTCGAGCCAGAACGCCTCCTCGCGCTGCGGGCCGACAATGGGCACGCCGAGCGCGTCGCGCAGCACCGCCGCGGCGCCGACGTGGTCGAGATGGCCGTGGGTGAGCAGCAACTTTTCCACGGTGAGCCCGCGCCGCGCGACTTCATCGCGCAGGCGCTCGGGCTCGCCACCGGGATCGATCAGCGCGGCGCGGCCGGCGGCGTCCCATACCAGCGAGCAGTTCTGCTGGTACGGGGTGACGGGGAGAATGATAAAGTCCATCGATTCATTATCTACTCATTCGCCTCATGTCCGCACCCGACGCCCTGCTGCTGCTGTCCACGCATTGTCCCCACTGTCCCGCCGTGCTCGCCGCACTCGCCGATCTGGTGAAGCAGGGCGTGATCGGCCGGCTGGAAGCGGTCAATCTTGAACAGCGTCCGGAGGTCGGACAGGCGCTCGGCGTGCGTTCGGTACCGTGGATCCGCATCGGCCGTATCGAACTGGCCGGCGCGCACGGCAAGGCCGAACTCGCGGCGTGGGCGGCGAAGGCCGACAGCGAGGCGGGGCTCGCCGACTGGTTCCATCTGCTGTTGAAGGAAGGCCGGCTGGAGCACGCGCGCGCAGCGATCGAGGGCGATCCCGCGCTGCTCGCGGCGGTGCTGCCAATCGTCGGCAACGTCGAGGCGAGCCTCAATGTGCGGCTGGGCGCCGGCGTGCTGCTGGAGGATTTCGCCGGCAGCCCTGCGCTGCGCGCGCTGCTGCCGCGCCTGGGCGAGCTGTCGCAGCACGCGGACGCACGCGTCCGCGCCGATGCCACCCATTACCTGGGTCTGACCGGCGATGCGGCAGCGAAACCGTGGCTCGAAGCACGCCTGCAGGACGACGACGCCGACGTGCGCGAGATCGCGACAGAGAGCCTGCAGGCACTTATTGATTCGGCCATCTGAAGCTTGAAGTGGCAGGCTAGTCCGATTCGGCATTGCAAGGTCGGGAAGGTGAATAGGCCGAAGCAATAATCAATTAAAACAGCGTTCTATTGAGGCGGCCCAAGGAATCTGTCCACCCCTGAAGCGCTTGCAAAGCGATACGGTTTCAAACTTCTTCGCGCCGCCTCAATAGCGCTCCGTAGCCGTTCCGCTGTCGTCGATACGCGCCCGCAGGTCCGCCAGCACGGCCTCGGTGGCGCGCCGCCCCGCGTCGATCGCGCTGGCCGCGCGGTGGAATTCCATCAGCCCGAACGCGGCGAGCCGCGGCGTCACCAGCGCGTCGGCCGGCTCGCCGGCAAGCCGGCTGCGCGTGATGAACACCTGCATGATGTTGATGCTGCTCGCCATCACGTCGAGCATGGCGGGTGGCGCATCCGTCGCTTCGCCGCCGTTGCGGCCGAACTGCGAGATGCCCGCCTGAATGCGGGCGAACACCGTGTCGGCAGGCGATGGACGGCTTTTTTTCGCGCGCGCCGCGGGCTGCGCCTTGAGATGGCGTCCGAGGAGATCGGAGTTCAGGTCGACCGCGATCACCACGTCCGCCCCCATCGCGCGCGCCAGCGACACCGGCACCGGATTGACCAGCCCGCCGTCGACCAGCCACGCGCCGTCGCGCCGTACCGGGGTGAACAGGCCCGGCAGTGCGATCGACGCGCGCACCGCGTCGGACACGCCGCCCTCGCGTAGCCACACTTCGCGGCCGTGCGCGAGGTCGGTGGCCACCGCGGCGAAGGGGCGCGCCAGATCCTGAATGTCGCGATCGACGAAGTGTTCGCGGAAGAAGGTGATGAGTTTCTCGCCCTTGATGAGCCCGCCGTTGAGCGACACGTCGAGGAAGCCCACCACGGTCTGCGGGCGCAGGCCGCGCACCCAGGCTTCCAGCCGGTCGAGTTCGCCAGCGACGTAGGCGGCGCCGACCAGCGCGCCGATCGAGGTGCCGCACACCAGGTCGGGTTCGATGCCGGCGTCGGCGAGCGCGCGGATCACGCCGATGTGCGCCCAGCCGCGCGCCGAGCCGCTGCCGAGGGCGAGGCCGATGCGCGGTCGCGGCACAGTGCTCATGCGATCAACCTGGATTGTCCATCAGGCGGCAGAAGGCCCGCTTGCATGCCGAATCCGGCTCGCGCGCGATGCCATTGCCCCGAGGGTGTTGTAGGAGGGCCGCCCTCGGCCCGA
>MKWN01000028.1:5806-14202 GCA_001899775.1 Thiobacillus sp. 65-29 | reverse complement strand
CCGATGCCGTGAAGGTTCCACCGCCCGAAGATCGCGGCGAGGGCGCCGCTCCTACACAGGGTGGGGTGTTGTAGGAGGGCCGCCCCCGGCCCGATGCCGTAAAGGTTCCACCGCCCGAAGATCGCGGCGAGCACCCGGAGGGCATGAAGGCGCCGGTGCGTGGTTGTTGCCAATTCATTGGCATTACAACCACGGCCTGCCCCTTGCGGGTGCGTCTACCAGGACCGCATGGGAGTTTGACAGGCCGTTCGGGCTGATGGGTCACGTGTCGATATGCGAATAGATTTTTTGGGATCAATCCGCCTCGCGCTCGATGCCGCAGCACGGTACGCGCTCGGTGCTGTCCGGCGCGCTGAGGATGGCGCCGGTCACCGGGTTGGGGCGGAACACCGTGCAGCCCTTGAGTCCCAGCGCGTGCGCCTCGCGGTAGAGCTCGGCGAAACGCGCGAACGGAATGTCGGCGGCGACGTTGATGGTCTTCGAGATCGCGTTGTCGACGAAAGGCTGCAAGGCCGCCTGCATGGCGAGATGCGCGCGCGGATCGAGGCGACGCGCTTCGACGAAGGCGGGTGGCGCATCCGTGGCGCCGCGCGCCTGCCAGCATTGCCAGGCGTAGTCGACGACGCGATGCGTGCGATAGCTGCCGTCGGCCTGCAGCACGCGACGTTCGGCCGCGGCCGCGAACACCGGCTCGATGCCGCTCGACAGGTTGTTGGCGAGCAGGCTGATGGTACCGGCCGGCGCGATCGCCAGCAGATGGCTGTTGCGGATGCCATGCGTGGCGATGGCGTTGCGGATGTCCGCGGGCAGGCGCGTGGCGAAACCGCTGGCAAGATGGGCGTCGCGCGCGAACGCGGGAAATGCGCCCTTCTCCTGCGCCAGGGCGACCGAGGCGCGGTACGCGGCGTCGCGCACGCTGCGCATCGCCTCTGCGGCGAGGGCGCGTGCGGCGTCGCTGTCGTAGGCGAGCCCGAGCAGGATGAGCGCGTCGGCCAGCCCGGTGATGCCCAGGCCGATGCGACGCTTGCGGCGTGCTTCGGTGGCCTGCGCCGGCAGCGGATAGCGCGACACATCGATGACGTCGTCGAGAAAGCGCACCGCTTGCGTCGCCGCGGCGGCGAGCGCGGCGAGGTCGAGCCGCGCATCGACCGTGAAGGGCGCGATGACGAAGGCGGCAAGATTGAGCGAACCGAGATCGCAGGCGCCGTAGGGCGGCAGGGGAATCTCGCCGCAGGGATTGGTGGCGGAAAGATGTTCCTGCGCCGCGAGAGTGTTGTCGCGGTTGATGGTGTCGACGAACAGCACGCCCGGCTCGGCGGTGTCGTAGGCGGCGCGCAGGATGCGCTGCCACAGTTCGCGCGCCTTGACGCTGCGCACCACGCGGCAGGGCACCGGCGCGCGGGTACCGCTCCAGCGCCGCTCGACCACCGCGCCGCCGGTGGGCGCGTCGCCGCGCAGCGGGAACACCAGCGGCCAGTCGGCGTCGGCGGCGACCGCCGCCATGAAGGCATCGCTCACCTGCACCGAAAGATTGAAGTGGCGCAGCGCCGCCGGATCGCGCTTGGCGTCGACGAAGGTTTCGATGTCCGGATGGTCGCAGCGCAGCGTCGCCATCATCGCGCCGCGACGTGCGCCGGTGGACAGCATGGTCGCGCACATCGCGTCCCAGATGTGCATGAACGACACCGGCCCCGAGGCGATGGTGCTGGAGGCGTGCGCCACCGTTCCCGCGGGACGCAGGGTGGAAAAATCGTAGCCGATGCCGCCGCCGTGCTGCATGGTGAGCGCGCCTTCCTTCAGCGCCTCGAAAATGGCTTCCAGGGTGTCGGCGATGTCGCCCATGACGAAGCAGTTGAGCAGCGTCACGCGGCGCCCGGTGCCGGCGCCGGCGAGGATGCGCCCGCCGGGAAGGAAGCGGAAGCCGTCGAGCAGCGCGGCGAAGCGTTCCGCCCACACGTCGCGGTCGGCGGTTTCCGCGGCGGCGACCGCGTGCGCGACGCGTCGCCAGCTGGCCTGAATGTCCGCCTCGCCGGGCGCACGGTAGCGCGTCGCCCAGATCTGGCGGGAAAGCTCCATGCGGAAGGGGTCGCTCGTCGTCATGTGCGGCCAGGACGGGGGTGTTTCAGGCATTATGCGGCTTCCCCTGTTTTTTTGCGCATAGCCGCTGCGCCTGCCCCGTGACGACCCCCTCGCCCCATCCCTATGCCGCCCTGACGCCCGAGGTCGCGCTCGACGCGCTCGACAGCACCGGCCTTGTGGCCGACGGCCGCCTGCTGACGCTGAACAGCTACGAGAACCGCGTGTATCAGATGGGCGTCGAGGATGCGGCGCCAGTGGTGGTGAAGTTCTATCGCCCTGGCCGCTGGTCCGACGCAGCGATCCTCGAGGAGCATGCCTTCGTCACTGAACTGGCGGCGCGCGAGATCCCGGCGGTGCCGCCGCGCGTGTTGCACCAGGTCACGCTGCACACCCACGCCGGCTTTCGCTTCGCCGTGTATCCGAAGCAGGGCGGGCGCATGCCCGAATTCGACCGCGCCGGCACGCTGGAACGCATGGGGCGTTTTCTCGGACGCATCCATGCCGTCGGGGCGAGCGCGCCCTTCGTGCATCGCCCGATGCTCGATCCTGAAACTTTCGGCGTCGCCTCGCGCGATTTTCTCCAGCGCGGCAACTGGCTGCCGGCCGACCTTGCCGCTGCCTGGGACAGCGTGGTCGAACACGCACTCGCCAGCGTCTCGCACTGCTACGCGCGCGCCGGCGAGGTGCGCACGATCCGCCTGCACGGCGACTGCCACGCCGGCAACGTGCTGTGGACCGCGGACGGGCCGCACTTCGTCGATTTCGACGATGCCCGCATGGGGCCTGCGGTACAGGACCTGTGGATGCTGCTGTCCGGCGAGCGCGAAGCGCAGCAGGCGCAACTCGCCGAGATTCTCACGGGCTATGAGGATTTCATGGCTTTCGATGCGCGCGAATTGCATCTCGTCGAGGCGCTGCGCACCCTGCGCCTGCTGCATTACGCCGCCTGGCTCGCGCGGCGCTGGGACGATCCCGCCTTCCCCGCCGCGTTTCCGTGGTTCAATACGCAGCAGTACTGGCAGGCGCGCATCCTCGAACTGCGCGAGCAGATCGCGCTGATGGACGAGCCGCCGCTGGGGGCTTGAAATGCAATTCCCGTCCGCGAAGGACGCGAAGAAACGCGAAGGAAAATCAAGGGGTGATCGCAAAAATCATCCATTCAGCGCCATGAAGCCGCTCAGAATGCCGGTGGATGACGGAGTGGACCAGCACGGCTCAGGAGGGTTTTCTTCGCGCCCCTTCGCGTCCTTCGCGGATAAAAAGGGTTAAGGAATGTGCGGCATAGCAGGTGAATTCCGTTTCGACGGCCAAGCGCCCGACGCGCAGGCGATGGCGCGCATGCTGGCGAAGCTGGCGCGGCGCGGGCCGGACGCCGAGGGGCAGCACGCCGACGGCGCGGTGCGTCTGGGACACCGGCGCCTGGCGATCATCGATCTGTCGCCGCGCTCGGCGCAGCCGATGGTCGATGCCGCCACCGGCACCGCGCTGGTGTTCAACGGCGCGCTCTACAACTACCCGGAGCTGCGCGCCGAGCTGATCGCGCGTGGCCACGCCTTCCACTCCGACGGCGACACCGAGGTCATCCTGCGCGCCTTCCTCGAATGGGGCGCGGCCTGCGTCGAGCGTCTGCACGGCATGTTCGCCTTCGCCATCTGGAACCGCGACACACTCTTCCTCGCGCGCGACCGCCTCGGCATCAAGCCGCTGTATTTCAGCGCGACCCCGCAGGCGTTCCGCTTCGCCTCGACGCCGCAGGCGCTCATCGCCGCAGGCAACGTCGACACGCGCATCGACCCGGTCGCCCTGCATCATCTGTTCACCCTGCATGCGGTGGTGCCGGCGCCGCGCACGATCTACCAGGGTGTGCGCAAGCTCGCGCCCGGCACGACCCTGACGGTGAACGCGCGTGGTGCGACGGTCGAGCGCAGGTACTGGTCGCTGAAGGCGCAGCGCCCCGCGACGCCGAAGAGCGCGGCCGAGTGGACCGAGGCGATTCACGAAAGTCTCAGACAGGCGGTGAAAAAGCGCATCGAGATCGCCGACGTCAAGGTCGGCGTGCTGCTTTCCGGCGGCCTCGACTCCAGCCTGTTGGTCGCGCTGCTGGCCGAGCAGGGCGTGACGGACCTGATGACCTTCTCGGTCGGCTTCGAGGACCAGCCGGAGGAGCGCGGCAGCGAGTTCGAGTATTCCGACCCGGTGGCGGCGATGTACGGCACGCGCCATCACAAGTACCTCATCCCCAACGCCGAGGTCCTGCGCCGCCTGCCCGAGGCGGTCGATGCGATGAGCGAACCGATGTTCGCGCAGGATGCGGTGGCGTTCTACCTGCTCGCCGAACAGGTCAGCAAGACGGTGAAAGTGGTGCAAAGCGGCCAGGGCGCCGACGAGGTGTTCGCCGGCTATTTCTGGTATCCGCGCATGGCGGCGGAAACCGCGGGCAGCGCACTGGAGCGCTTCCGGCGCCATTATTTCGACCGCGACCACGAGGAATTCCTGGAAATGGTGCAACCCGCGTGGCGCGGCCCCGACCACACGGGCGAGCTCGTCGCCGCGCGGCTCGCGGAACCTTTCGCCGACGAATTCATCGATCAGGTATTGCGCCTGGACACCACCCTGCTCATTACCGACGATCCGGTCAAGCGTGTGGACAACATGACCATGGCATGGGGGCTCGAAGCGCGCGTGCCCTTCCTCGACCACCACCTGGTCGAGCTGGCCGCGGCGCTGCCGCCCGAACTGAAACTCGCTTCCGAGGGCAAGCACGTGCTGAAACAGATTGCACGCGGACTGATCCCCGACGCGGTGATCGACCGCAAGAAAGGCTACTTCCCCATGCCGGCGCTGAAATACGTGCGCGGCGAATTTCTCGATTTCATGCGCGGCATCCTCGATTCACAGGCCTGCCGCGCGCGCGGGCTCTACAACCGCGCCTACGTCGACAAGCTGCTGGCCGCGCCCGAGCAGCACCACACCCGCATCCAGGGCAGCAAGCTGTGGCACCTGGCGCTGCTCGAATTCTGGCTGCAGAAGCATGGTTAATCGGTTTGGGCCCAGCGTTCGCTCCCTCTCCCGCTTGCGGGAGAGGGTTGGGGAGAGGGTCGTGCGCGCCGCGCTGCTCCTCGCCGCCTGGACAGTTTTTCCCGCGCACGCACAGGTCGCCTTCGACGACTGGCTCGCCGCCTTCCGTGAGGAGGCCGCCGCGCAGGGCATTTCCACCGCCACGCTCGACGCGGCACTGACCGATCTGAAACCCGTCGAGCGCGCGATCGAACTGGACCGCCGCCAGCCGGAATTCCTGCAAACCTTTTCCGACTATCTCGCGCGGCGTATCACGCCGACGCAGGTTGTGCGCGGGCAGGCGGCGCTGGCGGCGAACGGCACGCTGTTCGACGCGGTGGAAGCGCGCTACGGCGTGCCGAAGGCGGTGCTCGCCGCGTTCTGGGGGCTGGAGACGCACTACGGTGCGCAACTGGGCGGTTTCAACATTCCCGCCAGCCTTGCCACGCTGGCCTGCGACGGCCGCCGCAGTGCGTTCTTCCGCAGCCAGTTGCTCGATGCGCTGCGCATCGTCGACGCCGGTCACGTCGCCGCGGCCGACATGAAAGGTTCGTGGGCCGGTGCGATGGGGCACATGCAGTTCATGCCTTCGACCTTTCTTGCCTATGCGCAGGACGGTGACGGCGATGGCCGCATCGACCTGTGGCGCTCGCTGCCGGATGCGCTGCATTCGGCCGCCAACTATCTGCAACACGCCGGCTGGCGCAGCGGCGAACCGATCGCCTTGGCCGTGCGCCTGCCGCAGGACTTCGACTTCCGTCGTGCACGCGTCGCCAACCGCCTGCCGCTCGCCGAGTGGGCGGCGGCTGGCGTCACCGGCGCCGATGGCGGCCCGTTGCCGGTGCTGGCGGGACGCGCCGCGATCGTCCTGCCGCAAGGCTGGCAGGGGCCGGCCTTCATGGTGTTCGACAACTTCGACGTGGTGATGCAGTGGAACCGCTCGCTGAACTACGCGCTGGCGGTCGCGCAACTCGGCGAGCGTCTGGCCGGCGGCGCCAGGATCGTGTTGGCAGGCGAGGCCGGCGCGCTCAGCACGGTGCAGCTCGCCGCGCTGCAGCAGTCGCTGAACGAACTGGGCTTCGATAGCGGCAACCCCGATGGTCTGCTGGGGCCCCTGACGCAGTCGGCCATTCGCCGCTACCAGGTGGTATACGGCCTGCCGGCTGACGGGTATCCCGCGCCGAGCGTGCTCACCCATGTCGAGCAGACTCGCGCCGCCGGACGCCTCGCGCAGGGGGCAGCGGCGCCATCCGCGGTACCCTGACCCGGATTTCGCAGCGAGGTGAACACATGAGCCTGCAATGCTGGAAATGCGGTGCGAGCCTGGCCGGCATGCCGTTGCCGCTGGGCCGCCGCGACGTCTGCCCGAGCTGTCGTGCCGACCTGTACGTGTGCCGGATGTGCCGCCACTATGACGCGCACCGCGCCGGGCAGTGCCGCGAGCTCGCCGCCGAGCGTGTCGCCGACAAGACGCGCGCCAACGATTGCGGCTGGTTCGTGCCGCGGCCCGAGGCCTACAAGGGCGGCGGCGTCGCGGTGGCGCAGGCGAGCCGCAGTGCGCTCGACGCGCTGTTCGGCGGCGCGCCGGCCAGGCCCGAAACCCCGGCGTTGCCGGAAGACCTGTTCAAGAAGTAGCGCGCCGGCGCAACGGGCGCAGGGCGTGCCATTCGTACAGCACGAGCCCCGCACCGATCAGTGCGATACCCGCCCAGCCCGCCGCCGGAATATGCTCGCGGTTGAGCGTCTGCCCCAGGAGCAACGCGGACACCGGCGTCAGCAGCGCGATCAGCGCGACGCGCCCGGTGTCCAGATGCTTGATGACGAAATAGTACAGCGTGAAGCCGACCACCGAACCCAGCACACCCAGATAGACGATCGCCGCGCCCGTGCGCAGCGGCATCGCTGGCGGCAGATGCGCGCCGTCGAACGCCAGCCACGCCAGTGCGAAGCCCGGCACCGCCACCGCGAGCGAGCCGGTGGTCAGCGCCAGCGAGGAAACCCCCACGCCCAGGCGCTTGGTCCACACCAGCCCCAGCGCCTGCACCAGCATGCCTGTCACCACCGCGGCCGCGCCGAGCGTGGCGCGCTCCGCCCCCGGCCACGGCCGGCCGAAGATCAGCCACAGTCCGGCCAGCGCGAGTGCCAGCCCGGCAAGGCGCAACGGCGTCAGCGTGCGCTCGGCGAGCCACAGCGCGGCGAATACCCCGGTGGCGAGCGGCATCAGGCCGAAGATCACCGAAATCAGCCCCGACGGGACGTAGAGCGCGCCCCAGTAGGTGAACAGCATCGATACACACAGCGCGATCCCGCTCGCCGCATACAGGCGCCGCGCCGCCGCGTGCCATGGCAGCGCCGTGCGCGTGATCGCCAGAAGCGCGAGGCAGAATCCCAGCCCGATCACCATGCGCGCCATCACCGCGAAGCTGAACCCCGCCCCCTGTGCGCTCCACTGGATTGCCAGCGGCGTGGTCGACCAGATGAGGATGATGCCGAGATAGGCGGCCGGAACCGACCTCGCGCGAACCGGTTCAGCGTTCGTAGTCGCCCTCGCGCTCCGGCTGGTAGGTCACGCCGACGATGCGGGCACGCACCGTCTGGCCATTGGGGGCGACCCATTCGATCTGCTGGCCGACCGCGAGGCCGAGCACCGCCACGCCCGCCGGCGTGGTCACCGACAACTGGTCGGATGCCCCGGTGAAATCGCGCGGATACACCAGCGTCGTCTCCACCTCGCGCCCGGCGGGTTCGACGACGAAACGCACGCGCGAATTCATCGTCACCACGTCCGGCGGCATCGCGTCGGACGGCACGATCTGCGCCCGGTCGAGCTCCTCGCGCAGCGCGTCCACACTGGGCTCTTCGTCCGGCAGGCCGGCCAGCATGGCTTCGAGCAGCTCCAGGTCGCGCTCGGATACGATGATGGCGGGGCGGGTCTTGATTTCCATGGCGGTCTCCTGCGGGAAGGCGCAAAAATGAAAACCGCCCGGGCCGAAGCCCGGCCCGGGCGGTATTGCGCCGAACTATACCATCAATATGGGAGGGGAAACCAGCCGCCGCAAGGGAAATTGTTGCAGCGCGAATACTGCTCGCCGTCGGCGTAAAGCGCGGCGTGGGTGGCTTGCTCAGAGTGATCCTGAAAAAGTCGTTGAACTACAGAGACACAGGGAACACAGAGCAAAAACATGTGCTTGCGTTCTTTCCATGGTTCACGCGTTGGCGAGTCCCGTGCAATGAACCCGGATTGTCCAATAGACCGTCGG
>MKWN01000028.1:0-5785 GCA_001899775.1 Thiobacillus sp. 65-29 | reverse complement strand
CGTAGGTCGGGCTTCAGCCCGACTGGACCTCAACCGACCGTTGCGTCGGGTTGAAACCCGACCTACAAGCCGTTGATTTGTCACGCACGGCTGTTCCAGTGAATTTTTCGGGATGAAACTTTCATGTCGGGCTGAAGCCCGACCTGCGGTCTATTGGATACACCTGGAGTATGCGGGCTGGTGTCACGGCGTGTCCGCGCACAACGCCAGCTTGCGCGCGCGGCCGAGGCGCCGGATGGCGGCTTCGCGGCGCGCGGCGGCGGCACGGTCGGCGGTGGGTTCCAGGTACGCGAGCACGACCGGGCGGCGGGCTCGCGTGTAGCGTGCGCCGCCGCCCGCCTCGCCGTTGTGTTCGGCGAGGCGGCGGGCGATGTCGGTGGTGATGCCGGTGTAGAGGGTGCCGTCGGCGCAGCGCAGGATGTAGACGAACCAGGCTGCGCCGGTCATTCCTCGGCCATCTGCTGCGCCCACAGGAGCGCGTCCATGTGCGCGGCGTTGATTTCGGCGACCTCGCGGTCGATCGACTTGGCCAGCGTCTCGATGCTCTGCTGGTCGTCCTCTTCGCAGGCGATGGCCAGCGCGAGGTAGGGCGCGTAGGGACCGCGCCGGTGCAGGATGGCTTCGCTGATCTCGGCCGGCAGGCTGATCTGCTGCAGGGCCTGTTCGATCGGTACGCGCATCACCACGTCGAGCATGGAGAACAGGCCGGCGACGAAGATTTCGTCGCGCGCCTTGGCGAACAGGGCGCGGCCGGCGAGCTGTTCGGCGAGCCGGCCGCGGGCCAGCGCGTTTTCCAGCACCGCGTGGTCGAGATCCTGGGTCTTGCCGCCGGTAAACAGGATCATGGTGAGCCAGCGATACAGCTTGTCCTGGCCCATCACCATGAGCGCCTGCTCGATGCCGCCGATCTTGTTCATGAGCCCCATGCCGGGCGAGTTGACGTAGCGCAGCAGGCGCACCGAGAGGGTCGGATCGTGGCGGAACTGTTCGGCCAGCGCCGGCAGCTCGGCACCGGTGCGTACGCGGTTCATCAGGCTCAGCACCTTGGCGCGCGACGGTCCGACGGTCGGCTGGTCGAGCTTTTCGCGGCGGGTGATGAACGGCCCCATGAAAAGCGCGAATTGCAGCTTGTGGCACATGTGGAAGGCTTCCAGCGTCTGCACTTCGCTGGCGACGAACTGCTTGCCGGTCGCCAGGCGCGAGACTGCGGCCATCTGCGTCGTCACGGCGGTCATGTCCTCGTGGGCGACGCTGACCAGCACGTAGTCCGCGTGCTGCAGCAGGCCCTGCGAATTCGGCCGCATCGCGGTTTCGGCGTCGACGGCAAAAAGGAAGCCGCGTGCCTTGAGCTCGGCCATGCGCGCAAGCAGCGCATCGTCCGGCGCGTCGGCACCGGTGATTTTCAGCGTCCATACGGTGCCGGCTGCCGGCCAGCCGTCGATCAGCGGATGCGTCAGGCTGGCCGGCCGGATGGGGACGAAAGCCTTGCGCTGGCCGAGCAGACGCGCGATATCCATGCTGCGCAGGTTGTCGAGCAGGGTCTCGTCGATCAGTTGCTGGACTTCGGGCAGGGTCTCGTCGCGTTCGCCGCTGTCGCGCCGCAGCATGAACGTGTAGGCCGCGACGCGCTGGTCGCGGCCGAGCATGGCCTCGCGGCGCATCACCGAATGGTGTTTGGCGGATGCCTTGGCGGGGGCGGGGGTGTCCGCCGTCCTGGGCGCGCGCGCAGCGGGCGCCGGTTGGGCAGGCGCCGGTTTCTGGTTGCCAGAGAGCATTCCTACGAGACGATTCAGCACGCCACAGCCTCCTTGCAGTCGATCGGGGGGTTATCGATCCAATCAACGGCCATGGCGCGCGGGACTGAAGAGCGTCCCGCAGGAATTTTTTTCAGCGCTTACAGGGCGCGCTTGATGGTGATGATGCCACGCACCATGCCGGCCGCGTAGCCGGTCGCCTTGTCCTGCGGATAGTCCGCGGCCAGACGCGCCTTCACCGGCTCGGGGATGGTGGCGGGGTCGCCGTGGCAGGTCAGGCACACGGGCTGCACCGGCAGTGCCTTGGCGAAGCGGAACATCTTGCCGGAGGGCGTGTCGACGATCTGCCAGGTGTCGAGCGTCTTCGGATCCTCGCCGGCGGCCAGGCGCTTCTCCAGCCCGGCCTGCGCCCCGGCTTCCCAGGCATCGGGCACGCCGGCGGGATTGCGATTCTTCGGGCTGACCCGCTTGACGTCGAAATTGAACTGCTTCGACATTTCTGCGGCGATCTGCGGCGCGCGCTCCTTGCAGACGCTGATGGCGCCGTCCGGCCCTTTCTCCTTGATCGCGCCTTGCAGTTCGCCACCGAGTTTCTGGATCAGCGCGCCGGACGCCTTGCGTGCGTCGGCCACCATGGCGGCCTGTTCCTCGGCGCTGGGCCCGGTGGCGCAGCCGGCGAGCAGTACGGGCAGTGCGAGAACGGCGAGGGCGGGAACGGTTTTTTGCATGGATTCCTCCTGTCGGATGATAGGTATGTCAAAAGCCAGCCAGCGGCGGTGCCTGACGGCGACGTTGCGCTGTGATGCGAACGCTACCGCAATTGGTGCGTCATGACCAGCCTGGCGCAGGGGTTTTGAACCGGCGCGCATCAGCCGCGCACCGGCTCGAAAGTCGCGTCGAGGTTCTGGTCGTCGCAATAGTCGAGGAAATCGCCGCGCAGGGTGGCGATGTGTGCGTCGGCGGGGATGCCGAGCGTCATGCGCACCGCGAACATCGGGGCACCGGTGTGGGGCGCGGCGTAGGTTTCGGTGTCGAGCGTCTCGATGTTGATGTGCAGGCGCGCGAAGAAGTTGGCGAGGCTGTTGACGATGCCGGGCTGGTCGAGCGCACTGACTTCGACCATGTAGGGGATCAGGGGTTTTTCCGGACGCGTCGCGCGCGTGCGCTGCTGGATGATGGACAGGCCGAGTTCTTCGCCCACCGCGGGCAGGCGCGATTCCAGCTTGGCCAGCGCGTCCCAGCTGCCGGTGACACGCATCAACAGCGCGAACCGGCCGCCGAGCGCGGCCATGCGCGATTCCTCGATGTTGCAGCCGGCTTCGTTGAGGCGGCGGGTGAAGCCTTCCACCAGGCCGATTTTGTCTTCGCCGCTGGCGGTGATGACGAGCGATTCGGATTCGTGCGACATGTCAGATGAGTCCCTGGTCAGACAGTTCTTTCTTGAGGTAGGCGTAGAACACCGGCGCGGCGATAACGCCCGCGATGCCGAAGGCGGCCTCCATCGCCAGCATGGCGATCAGGAGTTCCCAGGCGCGCGCCTTGATCTGCCCGCCAATGATACGGGCATTCACGAAATATTCGAGCTTGTGGATCACCACCAGGAAGCCGAGCGAGCCGGCGGCCACGGCGAGCGACTGCGACAGGGAGATGATGACGATGACGGTGTTGGAAATGAGATTGCCCAGCACCGGCAACAGACCGACGATGAAGGTGACCAGCACCATGGTCTTGACGAAGGGCAGGTGCACGCCGAATGCGGGCAGGGCGACACCCAGATAGAGCCAGGTGAGGAAGGCGTTCAAGGCCGAGATGCGCACCTGGGCGAACACCACGCGACGGAAGGCGTCGCCGAGCCGGTGGGCGCGCTCGGCAAGCGCCTGCGCGAACGGCGGCAGGACATCGTGGGCGCGCGCCTCGCGCAAGGCGACGAAGCTGCCGATGATGAGACCGAGCAGGATCAGCAGCAGGACGCGCCCGGCGTTGCCGCCGAGGCGGCGCAGGTCCAGCGCGTGGGTGCGCAGCCACTCCACCATGCCGGCGCGGATCACCGAATCGTCGCCCTGGGGTAGCCATTCGGCGGCCCACGGGGGCAGCAGTTCGCGCGAGTTCTCGATGATTTCCGCCATCTTGGCGAGCAGGCTGGTGAGCCCGCCCTCGGCACGCAGGTACAGGACCGCGCCGGTGGTGGCGGCGCCCAGCAGCGCCAGCACGATGAGGATGACGAGGGAGACCACGAGCACCTTGGCCCAGGTGTGGTCGAGCCGGCCGATGACGAAGCGCGGCGCCAGCAGGTGCACCAGTTGCACCATGAGCAGACCCGCCAGCAGCGCGGGCAGCAGGTGCAGCGCCATGGTGAGCACCAGCGCGGTGCCCATCAACACCCAGGCGGCGATCTGGTAGCGTGTGGCGGACGCGGGAGGAATGGCGGTCATGGTCGCCACGATGCCAACAAAGCCGGTGTCCGGCAAGGGGTTTTCGTGCGAGGCTCAGTTGTCACCGGGGTAACCCAGCGCGGTGCCGATGCGGGCCGCCGCGGCGCGCAGTGCGTCGCCCCAGCCCGGCTTGTGGCGCTCGGCTGGTGCGGAGATCGACAGGCCGGCGACGAGCTTGCCCTCGGCGTCGCGGATCGGCGCGCCGATGCACGCGACGCCGAGTTCGGCCTCCTCGCGGTCGTAGGCGAGCCGTTCGCGGCGGATGGTGTCGAGTTCGCCGCGCAGCGCATCCAGCGTCACCAGGGTGTTGGCGGTGTAGGCGGGCAGGCCGGTGCGCTCGGCATAAGCCATGACGCCGCTGGCGCTGTCCTCGGCGAGGAAGATCTTGCCGACCGCGGTGACGTGCAGCGGCGCATGCGCGCCGACCACCTGCACCACCTGGATCATCGTCTGTCCGCCGCTGACGCGCTCGACGTAGACCGCCTCGTCGCCGCGCCGCACGATCAGATTGACCGTTTCGCCGGTCAGCTCGGCGAGCTGCTGCATGTCCGGCATGGCCACCTGGCGGATGTTGAGGCGGGAGCGTAAGCGATTGCCCACTTCCAGCCAGCGCACGCCCAGATCGTATTCGCCGGCGCCGGTTTTCTCGATGAGGCCGTGCGCCGCCAGCGCGCCGAGGATGCGGTGGGCGCTGGCGGTGTGCAAGCCGGCCTCGCTGGCAAGGCGGGTGAGGCTGACCGCGCCTGGCGCGCGCGCGAGGACACCGATCAGCGCCATGGCGCGATCGAGCACCTGGATGGAAGAGCTGGCGGTTTTCATAAAGTGAAAATTTATCACGCAATGTGAAAATTATCGCGCAGTTCTGTTTCAATGCGAATCATTGTTTCACATGATGTGAAACCTTTTCATATTGTGAAAGGAGCCGCCATGAGCGCGCAACTGCAATCCGCCCCCGAGACCATGCCCGCCTTCTGCGAAGGCATCCAGTATTTCGCCGACAGTTTCCCCGAGATCGACCGTCTGGGCGCGGCGCCGCTCTTGGGACCCGGCCGGCCCGCGCTGCCCGACGCCACCAGCGACGCGTCCATCTACCAGACCTTGCTCGCCGCTGACGCGCTGCGCTATCTCACGCTGCAGGTCACCGGAGCCAAGTCCTCCGGCCACCCCGGTGGCTTCGCTTCCAGCGCCGATGCCGTCGCCGCGCTGCACCTGCTCGGCCACCGCAACATGGTGACCGAGGTCGGCCACCACGCGCCCGGCTTCTATTCGGCGATGTTCCTCGATACCTCGCTGGAAGCCATGGGCATCCACAGCGTCGCCGACATGCGCGCGCGCTTCCGCGAGCGCCACGGCCTGCTCGGCCACCTCTCGGGTGCGGTCCCCGGCCTGCTGGCGCCCGCCGGTCCGCTCGGCCAGGGCCAGCACTTCGCGTTGGCGGGTGCTTACCTGCATCGCGACAAGCTGTTCCCGGTGACCATCGGCGACGGCGGGCTGGGCGAGCCCTACATCATGAGCGCGTTCCAGCATTTCGCCACCGCGTATCCCGACGTCACCAACTACCTGCCGGTGCTGGTGTGGAACGGCTACTCGCAGGAGCAC
>MKWN01000027.1 GCA_001899775.1 Thiobacillus sp. 65-29 | reverse complement strand
TCTCGGCCATCGCCAGGTACATCGCGATCAGGATCGCGGCCGCGCCGTTGATGGTCATCGACACGGTGATCTTGGCCAGGTCGATGCCGTCGAAGGCGATCTCGACATCGCGCAGCGTGTCGATCGACATGCCGACGCGCCCGATCTCGCCCTCGGCCAGCGGGTCATCGGAATCCAGCCCGATCTGCGTGGGCAGGTCGAAGGCCACGTTCAGCCCCGTCTGGCCGTTGGCGATCAGGTACTTGAAGCGCTGGTTGGTCTCGTGCGGGTTGCCGAAGCCGGCGTACTGGCGCATGGTCCAGGGCTGCTTGCGGTACATCAACCGGTGGATGCCGCGGGTGAACGGGTACTCGCCGGGCGAGCCCAGCATCGCCAGCCCGCCGCTTTCCTCGACGTCAGCTGCCGTGTACAGGGACTGCACCTCGAGGCCGGACTCGTTGATCACCGGCCTGAGCTCGGGAGAGAGGCGGTCGTTCATTTCACGTTCTCCCGGATGTAATCACAGATGTCGTCGAGCTTGGAGCCGGTGGGGAATACCCCGCGAAAGCCCAGTGCGCGCAGTTCGTCGTGGTCCTGCGCCGGCAGGTTGCCTCCGATCAACCATAGCTTGTCGGTCAATCCGTTGGTCTCCAGCAGCCCCTTGAGCTTGCGGCAGAAGGGCAGGTGGGAGCCGGCCAGGCTGGAGAGCGCGATCACGTCGGCATCTTCCTCCAGCGCCATGCGCGCGACCGCCTCGGGCGTCTGGCGCAGCCCCGTGTAGATGACCTCGAAGCCGGCGTCCATCAATGCGCGCGCCACCACCTTGGCGCCCTGGTCATGGCCGTCCAGCCCCGGCTTGGCCAGAAGCACCTTGATGCGCCGTTCGGCGCCATGGCCGGCCGGCGCGGCCAGCCCCCCGGCAACGGCATTCATGAAGTCACCTCCTTGGCAATGATCAGTTTGAGGATTTCGCTCGTGCCCCCGCC